>JAFGRD010000075.1 GCA_016935315.1 Pirellulales bacterium | reverse complement strand
CGCGGAATCCACCGCATCTCTCGCTCACGCTTCGGGTTACTATCCTCGGTACTCAACCCCATTTCTTAGTCGTGACAGAGCACTAGGAGCATCCCATGCTGTTGCCGCAGTTATAACACAGGTAGCAATTGCCGTTGCGGACGGTAATCGCGCCGCAGTTGTCGCAACTGGGTGCGTCGGCCTGGAAGCTGGCGAATTGCTCGCTGCGGCTGGTCTTCACGCCGGAAAGCTCCCCGCTGGGCAAGGCGATAGTGACGCGCTGCTGCGCGGCCGTGCCAGCCGAAGCCGGCGGCGTGCCGCGGCGGGAGGTCCCGTTGCCGTTGCTCGCTTCGCCCGACGGGTTGGTGCCGTTGGCCTTGGCTGCTCCCTGCCCCGCGTTGGGCCCGCCGGCCGTCTTGGCGGCGGGCCGAGACTCGGCTTCGGCATCGCCGCTCTGATCGCCGTTGGAAGGCGGCGCGCCGCCGTAGTCGGCCTCCTGCGACGCGGGCAGGAACGTAACGCCCAGCCAGCGGAAAATGTAATCGACGATACTCTTGGCAATGCGGATGTCGGGGTTCTTGGTGAAGCCCATCGGCTCGAACCGGGTGTGGGAGAACTTGTTGACGTACACCTCCAGCGGCACGCCATACTGCAGGCTCATCGAAACTGCCGTGCCGAAACAGTCCATCAGCCCGCCGATCGTGCTGCCTTCCTTGGCCATGGTGATGAACAGCTCGCCCGGCCGCCCGTCGGGATACAGCCCCACGGTGATATAACCCTCGTGTCCGGAGATGCTGAACTTGTGGGTGATCGACCTCCGCGTGTCGGGCAGTCGTTCGCGGCGCGGTGCCGAGAGCGGCTTCTCGACTACTTTCTCCTCCTTTTTCCTGGTCGAGAGCGGCTGCACCTCTTTCGAGCCGTCGCGATAGATGGCCAAGGCCTTCAGCCCCAGCCGCCAGCCGGCCTGATAGGCGTCGGCCACGTCCTCCGCCGCACACTCCTTGGGCATGTTGACCGTTTTGGAAATGGCCCCGGAGAGAAACGGCTGGGCCGCGGCCATCATGCGGATATGGGCCTTCCAAGGAATCGAGCGGGTGCCGTTGGCCGGCGGGAAGGCACAGTCGAACACGGCCAGGTGCTCCGTCTTCAGGTCGGCCGCGCCCTCGATCGTGTCGTGGGCGTCGATGTGGGTGATGATCGACTCGATCTCCGCCTCGCTGTAGCCAAGCGTCCTCAGCGCCAACGGCACGGTCTGGTTGACGATCTTCAACATGCCGCCGCCGGCCAACTGCTTGTACTTGACCAGCGCAATGTCCGGCTCGATGCCCGTCGTGTCGCAGTCCATCATGAAGCTGATCGTGCCGGTGGGAGCCAAGACCGTGGCCTGGGCGTTGCGGAAACCGTGGCGCCGGCCCTGCGCGAGCACGGCGTCCCAGAGCTTGCGGGCGGCATCCCGCAAATGCTCCGGCGTGGAGCGGATCTGCTCGACCTTCTCGAAGTGCATCTCCATGACCCGAAGCATCGGCTCGCGGTTGGGAGCGAATTCGTCGAACGTGCCCACCGCGGCGGCCAAGTCCGTGCTGGTCAGGCACGCGGCGCCGTGCAACAGGGCCGTCAGTGCGCCGCAGAGCCCCCGGGCTTCCTCCGAATCGTAGGGAAACCCGCTGGCCATCAGCAACGAGCCCAGGTTCGAGTAGCCCAGCCCGATCGGCCGGAAGCGATGGCTGTTGCGGGCGATGCGTTCGGTGGGATAGCTGGCGTGATCGACGAGAATCTCCTGGGCGATGAACACCAGCCGGCAGGCCGCCACGAACCGGTCGACGTTGAACGTGCCGTCTTCCCGCCGGAACTTCATCAGGTTGATGCTGGCCAGGTTGCAGGCCGAGTCGTCGAGGAACATATACTCGGAGCAAGGGTTCGAGGCGTTGATGCGGCCCGCGTTAGGACAAGTGTGCCAACGGTTGATCGTGGTGTCGTACTGCACGCCCGGGTCGCCACAGCACCAGGCGGCCTTGGCCATGCGGTCGAACATTTCGCGGGCCGGATAGCCTGGCCCCTCGTGCGACTCGTCGGTGACCCAGTGGGTCGTCCAGGGCTTGTCTTCCTCGACGGCCTTCATGAAGGCATCGCTGAGACGGACCGAGAGGTTGGCGTTCTGGAACGGAACGGTCTCGTAGGCCTCGAGGGGATCGTAGCCCTCTTCGATCATCAGCCGGACCTTCTTCTCTTCCCGGTTCTTGCACTCAATGAACTCCATCACGTCGGGGTGCCAGTCCTTGATCGACTGCATCTTGGCGGCCCGGCGGGTCTTGCCACCGCTCTTGACCACCGCCGCGATCTGGTCGTAGACGCGCATGAACGACAGCGGGCCCGAAGGTCGCCCCCCGCCGGAAAGCTTCTCCCGGTGCGACCGCAGCGTCGAGAGGTCCGTGCCCGTGCCCGAGCCGAACTTGAAGAGCATGGCTTCGCTGCGGGCCAGCTCCATGATGTCCTCCATGTTGTCGCGGACACTCTGGATGAAGCAGGCCGAGCCCTGGGGATACTCGTACGGGTTTTCCGGCTGGGCAATCTCCTCCTGCTCGGCGTCCCAGTGCCAATTGCACATGGCGCCCTTCACGCCGTACTGGTGATACAGACCCACGTTGAACCAGACGGGCGAGTTGAACGAGGCATGCTGGTGCAGACAGAGCCAGGTCAACTCGCGGTAGAAGCACTGGCCGTCTTCGGCCGAGGCGAAGTAACCGTCGTGAATGCCCCAATCGGCGATCGTGCGGCAGACGCGATGAATCAACTGCCGCACGCTCGTTTCCCGCTCCGAGGTGTTGACTTCACCGTAGAAATACTTGTTGGCGACCACGTTGGCAGCCAACTGGCTCCAGGCAGCCGGCACCTCGCAATCGGTCTGCTCGAAGAGGACTTCGCCGCCCTCTCCCTTGATGGCGGCCGTGCGGAGATCCCATTCGACCGTGTCGAAGGGATCGGCCATGTCGGCCGGGCAAAAGACTTCCTCGATGGCCAACCCGCTGTGGGATGTTTCGGCCGTCTCTTGGATAGATTCCTCGGCCGTCATGACCGATGCCTTGCTGGCTTGGCTATCCGGATTCTCCATGACTGACTTCCTTCTTCAGTGAAGAACTGGGGCATCCGTGCAATTCAGTATACATAAGTACACACTCGATATCAGCAATCCGGCGTTGTGGACCGAAAGAAAACCCTCCATTAGGACGAAATCGATCACCCCGATCCCCTCGAACGGGGAGAAGCTGAATTCGATGCGTAACACCAATATATTGTACCCGATGCCCTAACAACCACAACATACAGGTGTATCGGTCAAAGTTTACCCAGATCTCGTGCGGGGTCAATGACGGGTGGAAAAGTCTTCCTAACACACGTTCCCGCCTGAGTTTGCGGCAAACCTCCTCCTCGCGGACCAGTCCCGTCGCCGTTGACCGTGCTGCACGAAGCCCTTTGACTCCAATAAGTTATGGCGTTTGAGATTCTCCGAAGCCCCGCCGAGGTGCTCCGGGCGATTCTGGAAGATTTTTTCGCCCCGACAGTTAAGCCAGAGAGAACCGAAAGACGTGCAAGACAGGGCAAGCTGGCAGGGCAATAGAGACTCTGCCCCTGGCGCGTTCTGCTTGCCCACTGGACGAGATCACCCGGCAGCCTTGCGGACGGCCTGATCGGCCAGCAGCCGGCCTGCCGCGAGGCACTCCTCGATGATTTCGGGCGTGGGACGGTACTGGGCCTTCAGCGGTTTGCGCAGGATCTCCCACGGCATCGCTTGCAGCCACTCCTCAATCGCCTCGGGCCCGCCCCTGCCCCAGCCGTACGAGCCGAACGCGAAACCGGCTTTGTCCACCGGGCGCAAACCCTTCAGGTAGGTCAGCACGGCGCCCGCCATGGGCATCATCATGCGGTTGAGCGTGGCCGAGCCAAAGGCGATCGCGGCCGCATCGAGGACTTCGGTCGCGATGCGCGTGAGGCTCGACCGCCGGATGTTGATCAACTTCGCTTGCACGCCGGGTTGCGAGGCGCCCTGCAGGATCGCCCGGGCCATCTCGTCCGTGCTCTGCCACATCGTGTCGTAGATCACCAGGACCTTGGCCTTGGGCCGGCCGGCCGACCAATCACGATAGGCGGCGACGATGTCGGCCACGTGGCTGCGCCAGATCAGGCCATGGCTGGTCGCGATCATTTCGATCTCCAACTCGGCAGCCTTGGCCAGGCACTCGACCACCTGCTTGCCGTAGGGCATCACGATGTTGGCGTAGTAGGCCTTCGCCTCATCCAGGATCGTGCCCAAGGGTAGTTCGTCGTCAAACCGCTCCGACGAGGCGTAGTGCTGCCCGAAGGCATCCATCGAAAACAACAGCTTCTCTTCCGGGACATAGGTGAACATCGATTCGGGCCAATGGACCATGGGCGTTTCGACGAAGGCAAGCGTGCGCCGGCCCAGGGAAAGAGAATCTCCTTCGGCGACGATCTGGAATCTCCAGGACGAGGTATCGAAGTGTTGCGCCAAGGCAGCCCGGCATCGCTTGTCGCACACCAGCGTGGCTTGCGGCAGGGCAGTCATCACGCGAGGCAGCGCGCCGCTGTGGTCGGGCTCGGCGTGGTTGCAGACGACCAGGTCGATCTCGGAAAGCGGCTTCAGCGCCGCGACGTTGCGGAGCAATTCGTCGGCGAAGGGCGCTTTGACCGTATCGATCAGCGCCGTCTTCTCGTCGCGAATGAGATACGCGTTGTAGGTGGTGCCCTCTTCAGTGTCGTAGCTGTGGAAGTCGCGGACCGTCCAGTCCACGCACCCCACCCAATCGATCCTCTCTCGCAGCGTGGTGTTCATCAGTCTCCTTTCTCGGAAAACCCGGCAGTATATCCCAGTTGGGCGACGGCCGCCACCAGTTGTTCTCGGTTGAGGTATTCGCCGGTGACCACGGCCCGGCCGCCTGCGGCGTCCACTTCCGCCGAACTCACGCCCGCACACTCGGCCAACGCGTGGCGAACCGCGTCGGCGCAGTGGCTGCAACTCATGCCGCGGACCGACATTTCGAGCCGTTCCCGGCCCAGCAGAGTCCCGGTCCCCTCCGGCTGGTCGCCGTTTTCTGTACGAGACTTCCTGTCCCAAGCCGTCACCAGATAGGAGAACCCCATCACCCCGAGCAGGGTGATCGCTCCTGCATGAGCGAGCCAACCGATGCCATGAGTTTCGTGGACGTGGGAACCGAGCTCAGGAATGGGTGCCCGCATGGTGGGAATCAGCCAATTCAGCAGCATCCCACCGGCGATGGCACTGACGGCGACGCTCAGCAGATACAGCACGGCGGTTCGCCGCCCCAACAGCCGCCAGATCGTGGTGCAGGTGGCGGCGTTGGTGGCGGGGCCGGCGACGAGGAACGCCAACGCGGCACCGGGCGACACCCCCAAGTGGATGAACCCGGCCGCGATGGGCACCGAGGCACTGGCGCACACGTAGACCGGCACTCCGGCCGCCATCATCAGCAGGATCGAGCCGATCCCAACACCGACATAAGCCTCCAGGCGGCCCTGGGGAACCAGCACCGCGATGGTCCCCGCGATGAGCACGCCGATCAGCAAGGCCACTCCGATGTCCCGCGGCAAGGTGATCAATCCGTAGCGGAGGATTCGCGTCAGAGGGTTTCCCGAGCCGTTGCCTTGGCAACAGGCCTCGGTGCACGCCGGCGTGCGAGGCCCGTCTGAACCGTTGCCACCGCCGGGGGTGTCGAACAGTTGGACCACGTATCCGCCCAGCAATCCGGTCAACAGGGCGACAACCGGCCGGAACACGGCGAAGACCGGCCCCAGCAAAGCGTACGTGATCGCGATGCTGTCCGCGCCGGTTTGGGGAGTGGACAGCAGGAAGGCGGAAGTTGCGGCGCGGCTGGCCCCGTGGCGATACATGGAGGCCGAGACCGGGATCACCGAACACGAGCACAGCGGCAACGGTACGCCGAACAGTGCGGCCTTCAGGACGGGCCCGGCTCCTTCCGAGCCCAAGTGTCGTTCCACCCACTGCGGCGAGATGCAGACCGAGAGCAGGCCGGCCATGAGAAAGCCGAACAACAGGTAAGGAGCCATTTGCCCCAGCACCAGCCAGCTTTGCAGTGCAATGCCTACGACAGTGTTCATCACGGCAGTTGTTTTCCCTCGTCAAAAGGGCTGCCGCCTAGCTCCCGCCGGGCGGACCAGGACAGAGAAGTCCGCGCCTCCCTCCTATGTCCAACTTGTCCTTCTGCGAGCCCCTACTCACCTTTCCACAGCCCGTGAAGGTTGCAGAGCTCGCGGGCGGTAACGTCTTCTGCTTCGATGGGGAAAACGGCCACCGGTTCCGCGCCCGGCTGGAGATACTGGCGATAAGTCTTGCCGTCGGCCAGCACTTCGATCCATTCGATATAGTGGTTGTCTTCCATGGGGTGGGCCACGGAGCCGACCTGGACTTGGATCCCGCCGGCGACCTTTTCCAGGACGGGAACGTGTTTCTCCTGGGCAGCGTCGGTCGTGTTCTCGCTCAACAATTCCATCGGAACGCCGCAACAGACGAGCGTGCCGCCTCCGGAATGAACGACCTCGACCGTATTGCCGCATACGCTGCACCGATAGACCTGAGATCTTGCAGTCGCCACCGTTTGCTTTCCTTTCGTGAAGGGTGGAATGTCGAATCGACTCGGACGGATCGTCGGGCTACGCGTGCGCCGCCAAGTACTCGGCAACGCCTTCGGCCGTGGGTTTCATGGCGTCTTCACCCTGATGCCAATTGGCCGGGCAAACGTCGCCGTGTTCTTCGGTAAACTGGAGCGCTTCGAGGATCCGCAAGGCCTCGTCCACGTTGCGTCCCAGCGGCAAGTCGTTCACCAACGCGTGGCGAATCACGCCTTCCCTGTCGATCAGGAACAGCCCGCGCAAGGCCACTTCGTCGTTGAACAACACGCTGTAATCACGCGCAATGCTCTTGCTCAGATCGGCCACCAGCGGATACTTGACCGGTCCGATCCCTCCTTGATTGACCGGCGTGTTCTTCCACGCCAGGTGGGTGAAATGAGAGTCGACCGAGACGCCGATCACCTGGGCGTTCTTCGCCTCGAACTTCGCCAGCGCCTTGTCGAAGGCAATGATCTCCGACGGGCAAACGAAGGTGAAGTCCAACGGATAGAAAAACAACACGACGTACTTGCCGCGGTACGACGAGAGGGTCAGTTCGGCGAACGAATTGTCGGGCATCACCGCCTGGGCGGTGAAGTCGGGGGCTGGCTGAGTAACCAAAGCAGACACGGTAAGGGTCCTTTCGCTTCAAAACGGTTGTTTTCTCAATAACGTTTCACACCAGATCGAAAAACGGCATCATTCACCCGCCGCGGGCGTGGGCGCGCGCTGGCCGAGTTGCCCATCGAGCATGAAGTGCGCCACGCCGTTGTCGCCGACCAGCTTCAGCCGGTCCACGAGGGTCGCCGCGGCAGACTCTTCCTCTACTTGTTCGGTGACGAACCACTGGAGAAAGGTCTCCGTGGCGTGGTCTTTTTCGGCAATGGCCAGGTCGACCAGTCCGTGGATCAAGGCCGTCACCTTCTGCTCGTGCGCGTAAATGTCCTCGAAGACGTCCAACGGAGATTTCCACTCCGTCTTGGGGCTTTCGATCTGGGCCAAGGCCACGCGGCCGTTGCGCTCGTTGATGTAGTCGTAGAATTTCATCGCGTGCCCCAACTCCTCCTGGGCCTGTATCCTCACCCATTGGGCCATGCCGGCCATGCTCGTCGACTCGAAGTAGGCGGACATCGACAGATACAGGTAGGAGGAGAACAACTCCGCATTAACCTGTTTGTTCAGCGCTGCCTGCATTCTCGGGCTTAGCATAATCTGCTTTCCTTTCCACAGCTAGGTGACATTTTTGCGAACGGACCACCTGGTCGCGTCCCGTGTTTCCGTCGGTGATTACTCTTCTTCGCCCGGCGACGCTTCGGCGTCTTCGCCCGCCCGTTCGGCGTTGCACCGGGGGCAGACGCCCAGAAGAACCAAACGGTAGCCGAGCACCTTGTACCCATCGCAATCATGGTGCTTTCCATCGGTCAACTCAAGAGGCCCCCCTCCAAGATCGTCCATCCGCCCACAACGAACACAGCGGATGTGATCGTGCTGTTCGGTGTTGCCATCGAATCGGGCCTCGCTTCCGCTGAACTCCAACTTCCGAATGACGCCCTGCTGGACCAACAGCTCGAGGTTCCTGTACACGGTGCCGAGGCTCACTTTGGGAAGGCGCCTGCGGACCATCGCGTAGAGCCCCGTTGCGGTCGGGTGCGAGGTGAGCTTGCGAAGCTCCTCCAAAATGACTTCCCGCTGTCGCGTGTTTCTGGGGAGCTTGCGGTGGCTCATGCTCGCGTTCCTATTACTAACAAGAAGTATTACTATTTAAGAAGTTCGGTCAAGGGCCTAATCGCCACACCGAGAGAATGGGGCCTGGCGGACACAGAGAAGGCCCCACCTTGGCAGGGCAACCGCGCACGGGCCTCTGCGCGGCGCGTCTTGCAGTGTTGCGCAGCGACGCAGCCGCAAGAACGCCCCGGGGGGGGCGGCGGCGCGCGGAGAAGAAGTCAAGTCAACTCAGTTAGCCGACCGCATGCAGGAAGCGGCCGAACCGCGGGGCACCCAGCGTCGTGGGCTTGTGCAACGCCGAGATAAGTCCCTGCTGCCAAACGGGTTGCTAGCTGACTTTAATCTTGCGAATTTTCACCCGCGTATGGAGTTGGCGATGGCCCGTTTTGGTCCGAGAGTTCTTCCGCCGGCGATACTTCTGCACGACCAGCTTGGGGCCTTGGCTGACCGAAAGGACTTCGGCGGTGACGGTTGCCGCCCCGAGGGTCGGTTGCCCCAGTTTCAGGCCGTCGTCGTCGCGATAGGCCAACACACGGTCAAACGCCAGCTCATCGCCGGTGGACACTTCGCGATAATCCACATCCAGCTCTTGGCCCTCTTCCACCTTGAACTGGCGACCGCCATCCTGAATGATTGCGTACATGGTGCAACCCTCGGCTTTCTATCGTTTCGAATTCGACAGCCCTATAGTGTAGCTGACCGCAGCCGGGGCATTCAAGGGCTAAGGCTGAGGAAACTTCACTTCCCGATCTTCCGCGTCGCGGCATTCGATCACCAGGTGTTCCGGCGGAACCCCTTTGGCGTCAATGATTTGCATCGTCATGCCTCCCTCTTCCTCCAGTCGGGCCAACTGGCGGCGTTTCCGGTTGTTCAGATAATCGGCGACATCGCCGGCCACGGTCACGGTAACACGGGCGATGTGCGGGCTCTGGCTGGCGAGGATCAGCAGACGAATCACCTCGATGGCCATGCTTTCGGGCGTCTTGACGACGGCAGCCCCGCGGCAGCACGGACAATCGGTGAAGACGCTTCGTTTGAGACTGGGACGGATCCTCTGTCGGGTCATTTCGACCAGCCCGAAAGGGCTGGTGCGCAGGATCTTTGTTCGTGCCCGATCGCGCCGCACGGCGTCGCGCAGCGCCCGCTCCACCCCCCGGCGATGCTTCTCCTTGCGCATGTCGATGAAATCGTTGACGACCACGCCGCCGAGATCGCGGAGCCGGATTTGCCGGGCGATTTCCTTGGCGGCCAGGAGGTTCATCTGGTAGGCGGTTTCCTCGGCCGAGTCGTCGGCGCGGAAGCTGCCGCTGTTGACGTCGATGGCCACCAAGGCTTCGGTCTGGTCGATCACAATCGACCCGCCCGCCTTCAGCGGCACGGTGCGCTGGTACATCTTCGCGATCTCTTCGTCGAGGCGGTATTTGTGGAACAGCGGTTCCTTGCCTTCGTAGAGTTGCAGGCGGCTGACGTATCGGGGCATGACCAGTTGCAGGAACTCGCGTGCCCGTTCATAGGCCGACGGCTCATCGATGTAGATCGTGTCGACGTCGCCGGTGAAGATATCGCGAATGGTGCGGATGATCATATCGCTCTCTTCGTAGATGTCGACCGGAGCCGGGAGCTTCTTGATCCGCCGCACGATGACTTTCCAGAGCCGCAGCAAGTAGGCCAGGTCGCGGGAGAGCTCGCGCTTGGTCCGGTCGGACCCGGCGGTGCGGACGATGAAACCGACGCCTTTGGGAGGATTCAACTCGAGCATGATCGATCGCAGGCGGCGGCGGGTGTCGTCGTCCTCGATCTTTCGCGAGACGCCGATCCGTCCCAAGGCGGGCATCAGCACCAGGTATCGCCCCGGAATGCTGATATAGGTTGAGAGAGTGGGGCCTTTGGTGCCGATGCCTTCCTTGATCACCTGGACCAACACTTCATCGCCGCGTCGGAGGATGTCCTGGATCGGCGGTTTGAAGCGGGGGCGTCCGCCGGGGCGGAAGCCTCGCTGGCGAGGCGGGTGGCCGTCGGGCTCATCGTCGATGTCGTCGTCCGGGTCCGTCGGGGCGTTGGCGGAACGGCTGCCGCTGCGTCGCGACCCATTGGATCCGGCCGGGTCGTAGCCACCTTGGCGGAAGTATTGGGGCTCGACGTCGCTGATGTGCAGGAACCCGTTGCGCCCGACGCCGAAATCGACGAAGGCGGCCTGGATGCTGGGCTCCAGATTGACGACGACTCCCTTGTAGATGTTTCCGACGTAACTGTCTTGACCGGCCCGTTCGACGTAGAGCTCTTCCAGGGCTCCATCTTCAACGATCGCGATCCGGCATTCCTCCGGCTGCGAAACGTTGATAAGCATTTCTTGTTTCATGGTTGTGCTTTCTTGTTCGATACGACAAGCCAGCACGCATTCGTCCGGCAGAAGGCGGGAGACGGCCCGACCGTGTTCGATCGGATTGTGGGCGCGGAAGCGTCATGCGTCGATCTCCACGGCAGTGCGCCTCAGATGGGCCCCCTGAAGCTCGACCGCGGCCAACCCCAGGGCCTCCAGCACCTCACTCGGCCGGGCGCTCTGTTGCCGGCCGGTTCGCAGCCGCATCGAGAGAACTCCCTCCCGCAGGGCCAGCTCTTGAAGGAGCGGGCGCAAGTCGAAGGGGGTCGTCCGGTTCGGGCGTTGCACTGGGTGGGAGGCACGGGCCAGGAGTTGGTCGATTTTCTCGGGCAGGCCATCGCGGCAGGGCGATGGAATCGGCATCTGGTAGCAAACGCTGCGGACCTCGGCCTTCTTGCCGCCTTGCGGCAGCACTTCCACCGAACGGATCGTCAGCCCCGGCGGCGTCTGCGACCTCAGTCGCCCGGTCACCTCCTCGGCAGAGAGAGATTCGGTCAGCTCGAGTTCCATCACTTCGTTGGTTCCCTCGATCCCAACCGCCAGGGCCAGGGGAAAGGTCATCCGCGGCTTGGGATGAAATCCCTGGCTCATTGCCAGCGGCAAGCCGGCACGACGAGCCATCCGCTCGAAGCACCGCATCAGGTCCCGGTGTCCGATCAGGCGCAGGTCTCCCTGCTTGCAGAATCGAATGCGTACTCGTTGTCGAACCATTGGTTCGAGTTTCCCCGCCACGGTCTATCGTGGTGGAGAGTCCTTCGGATTCGACCGCCGCGGGCGTTCTTTGGCGGTGAATCCACGTGATTTACCGTTTCCGCCGCCGCCGGCGGAAACCCGATTGAATCGCTTTCACCCAACCGGCGACGATCGGAATGTGTCAACCGCCGCTTCGGGGTGTTTTCGGAAACACGGGGCCGACGGCGACCCCATGTCCCGACGAACTGTCTTCATCAAACTTCTACTGCCCCAATACCGGCACGCGTCTTTTCAATTCCTCCTTCAGATAGCTGTTGATATCGCGCGCGTTCTCCAGCGACCTCACCCGGGCAGCCACGGCCTGGCACTGCTCGATGGTGACGTGGCGGCAGACGTTCTTGATTTCGGGAATCGCGCTGGGGGTGACGCTGAAGCGCCGCAACCCCATACCCAACAGCAACATCGTGTACATGGGACTGCCGCTCATCTGCCCACACAGATTGACCGGAATCGGCTTACGGTTGGCCGCCTCGATCGTCATCGTGATCAGCTTCAGGATCGACGGATCGGCCGGATTGTACAAACCGACCACGTCTCGGTTGCTGCGGTCGACGGCCAGCGTGTACTGAATTAGATCGTTGGTTCCGATGCTGACGAAATCGACTTCCTCGACGAAGTGTTCGATCATCATCACGGCCGCCGGGACCTCGACCATCATACCGATGTGCAGGTCGCGCCGGAACGCGATGCCGTGTTCTTCAAGGTCCTCCATCACGTCGGCCAAGACCATTTTGGCCTGGCGCAGCTCCAGGAGCGTGGAGACCAGCGGAAACATGATCCGCACGTTGCCCAGAGCACTCGCCCGCAGCGCGGCGCGCAACTGCGTGCGAAACAGCGGCAGATTCCGCAGCGCCAGCCGGATGCTTCGCAGCCCGAGGAAGGGATTGCGTTCGTCCTCGGGCTCGGGCAGATGGGGCACCTTGTCGGCCCCCAGGTCGAACGTGCGGATGGTGACCGGTTTGTCGCCCATCGCCCGAACGACTTGGGAATACGCCTGGTAGTGGACTTCCTCGGTCGGCTCGGTTTCGCTGCCGAGGTAGAGGAACTCGGTTCGGTACAGGCCCACGCCGTCGGCCCCGCGGTCGATACAGTGATCCACCTCGTACGGGAATTCGATGTTACCGAGCAGTTGCAGGCGGACGCCGTCGGCGGTCTCGGCCGGCAGGTCGCGGAGCGATTCCAGCCGCACGGCCATGGAGCGGATTTCTTCGGCTTCGTGCCGGTACCTGGCCACCGTCTCTTCGTCAGGCTGGAGGATCACCAGGCCCTTGTCGCCGTCGATGATCACCTGGTCGCCGCCGGAGACCTCGGTCAGAAACGGCCCGGTTCCCACCACGGCGGGAATCTCGAGGGCCTCGGCCACAATGGCCGTGTGTCCGCCCGGGCCGCCGATCTCGGTGACGAACCCGCGGACGAAGCGGCGGTCGAGGTTTGCCGTTTCGCTGGGGGTGAGGTTGTGTGCCAGCACGAGCACCGCCGAGCTGAGATGGGAGATTCCTTCGCGGCGGCGTCCCAGCAGGTGGCGGAGCAACCGTTTTTCGATGTCGAAGATGTCGTTGGCCCGCTCGGCCAGATAGGAACTCTCCAGCCTTCCGAAGACCTGGGCATAGCGGCGCAGCGTGCGGCTGACGGCATATTCGGGCGAGTAGTGGCGCTGGCGGATCATCTCCTCCAGCTCGCTTCGGAGCCGCGAGTCCTGAAGCATTTGCAGAT
The DNA here is from genome assembly GCA_016935315.1 of Pirellulales bacterium. GTDB lineage: Bacteria > Planctomycetota > Planctomycetia > Pirellulales > Thermoguttaceae > JAFGRD01. The sequence goes on along the minus strand of JAFGRD010000075.1, from coordinate 52,881 downwards.
GGGCTTTGAAGATGGCGCCGTACTGCTCGCCCAATTCCTGAGAGACCGCCTCGCAATTGCGTTCGATCTCCCGGCTGGCGGCGGCGATGGCCCCTTCGAGTCGCTCCAACTCGTCTTCGACGGTATCACGCGTGACGAACCGGCGAGGGATGCGGAATCCCTCGTTGTCCATCACCAGCGCTTCCCCGATGGCCACGCCCGGCGAAACGGCAATACCCTGTAATTTCTGCATGCGCGTCCTTCGCGGCGTCACCCACCTACGATGAGTGCTCCGTTTCTTCCGATTTCTTCCCGCCTTCGGCAAAATTACTGCCGAACAGCTCAACCAAGGCGTCGAGCACGTCTTCCGCGTCCTCGCCGCGGGCTTCCAGGATCAGTTGCTCGCCTTGAGCGGCCCCCAGCGAAAGAATCTGAAGCACCTCGGTTCCTTGCACCCGCTCGCAGTCCTTGGCCAACTCCACCTGGGAGTGGAACCGACGGACCAACTCGGCAACCAGGGTTGCTGCTCGGGCGTGGAGGCCTTCGCTGTTGGTGACCACCACCGTCCTGGATGATTTGGGTTGGCACATGGTTAGGGACCGACGAGTCGAAGGGAAAGACCGGCCCGTGGGGGCGACGATTGTGGAAAGCTCTCAACAGAGGAATCAAGAGAAACTGACTACCTACCTGCACGAGGCCTGAACGCGCTACCGAAGGTTGCTCGGTCGAAGCTCGCAGCGGACCCACCCACGATGGTCGTCGCCGACGGGCCGCGAGGCGAACCAGATCCCCCGGCAGGATCCGGCTCCGAGGATCACCCGAACTGGTTATTGTCGGCTTCGTCCAATAGTTGCTGAATCTCTTCGGCGCTTTTGGCCTGCTTGAGGAACCTGCAGAATGTATCATCTCGAAGTTGTCGCGAGATGTTTTCCAGAGCCCTGAGGTGATCTCCCGGACGATCGGGGGGAGAAATCAACAGGAAAAACAGTTGGACGGTTTCGCCGTCGAGGCTGGCGAAATCGACCCCCTCACTGCTGATCGCCACCGTGCCGACCAAACGGTCGACGCTCAGATGCTTGGTATGGGGAACGGCAACACCGCGGCCGATTCCGGTGCTGCCGAGTTCCTCCCGCTTGAGAATCGCCTTGATAATGCTCTCAAATTCGTCGGCCTGAATCTGCCCCGCGTCGAGAAGTGCCTGGACCATTTCCCGAATGGTCCCTTCTTTATCATGGGCGTCCAAATGGGCGCGAATTGCCTCACGGCTGACAAAGTCCGCAAACTTCATTCACGTATTCTCCTTCTGCCTTGTTCTCTTCCCGTTTCCGATTCCGGCCCATCCGGCCCAAGGGTCCTGCCAGCGGTCGGTGCTCGACCGGTTGCCTCACAGACTGTCCGGCTCGACCGGGCTGGCTGCTTTCGTCTGGCGGGGCGCGGAACTGCGATGACGGTCTTGGACTCGCTCCTTGTATTTGCGCAACTGCTGTTCCATTTTGTCAATCACGTTGTCGACCGAGGCCATCAGCTCGCCCGATCGAACGGTCGCCACGAAATCGTGCTTGTGTTCCGCTGATACGCGCAGATCGACACTGGGATTATCCCGGTGCTCCAGATCGACGGTCACCTCGATCGTGGTGAGGCGATCGAAAAAGCGGGTCAGTTTCTCCATCTTACTGGTGATCTTGGCCTGGGTTTCTTCGCTGACGTGCCCGTGTCGGGTCGAAATCTTGATCTGCACCGAGTCAACTCCTTGAAAGAACTCCCGCGGGAGGTCCTGGCCGCCTGTCGTCCACTGACAATCAAACTTACTATTCTAGCGACGCCTCCCGAGCTAGACAAACGCAAAGCAGGGGTCCGTGCACCGCAGATCCCCCTATTCAACCCAGTTTAGCTTCTCCGGGCATTTGCGCAAGGGATCTCGCGTGACAAACCAGCACGTTCCAGTCTGAGGGGGGAGACTGCCTGTATGGATTGGGGGTCGTGCCGCTTATCGGGAGTTAACCCCACCCGCCGGGTGGATTCTTGCTCGCTGATGCGGCACGACTGGTCGGAACCGATACCAGAGGCTGACCCCGGACCACCGGCATGCGTGGTGGACGGCCTGGCCGGCACGATCGTCGACGCAATCACGGACCTGCGTCTTCCGGTGGCGGAGTCTGGGCGGCCGCGGTCTTCTTGGGGCTTTCGACCGGTGCGGCATAGCGGATCTTGCCCTCCTGAAGCCACTGCTGCCAGTCGCGGATCGGGCGTCTCCGATTGGCGGCCGTGGCTTCCGGCTTGTAGTAGAGCCGTGCGCCGTTGGTAATCTCGACCAGGTTCTCAAAACTCAGCACGCGAACCGCCAGGGTCTCGTGGTCGAGCGACTCGACCAGTTCCCGATCTTCGCCAGCGGCCAAATCCTCGTTCGTGTAGCCCCAGAGCATGCGAAACAAGACGGAGGCGTCCTGCCCATAGTGCTTCTGCAAAGCCTCTCGGACCTTGGCAGCCAACTCGGGAGACCTCGCAACGGCCAAACGGAACTCCGCGACGTAGTCCGGCCAAGCAATCCGATGATCGGGATCGTTCAGCACCACGGCCATGGGCTCAAACTGGCCGACACAAGCCAGGCATTGGGTGGCCAACCAGCGCAGTTCCTTCTGGCTGTGCTCGGTCAGCTCCATCAACACCAGACTGGCGGGACGATCCGAAGACAGAGACAACTCCAGTAGGCCCGAAGCCCGGCGACGGTCCGGTGCCGCAGCCGGATCACCAGATATCCACTTGGGATACTTCTGCACGACGACCGGGAGTTGAGTCGGCTGGTCGTCGAGCACCAGGCAGGAGTTCGCCTCGACTGGGATGGCGGCCTGCCCGGCTCCTTCTTGCCAAAGCAAATGCCCCGACTTCGCGTACAGCCGTGCGGAGGTGAATCTCTGGCCGTTTTCCGGGTCGGTTCCCGGTCTGTGCGTCGGCGTGATCTCCAAGGCAGCCGTCGATTCGGCGTCGGCGAAAGTGATTACGCCGGCCCGCCCGCCAAACACCACACGCACTTGTTTTCCCGCTTCGGCCAAGGGACTGATCAACACGCGGCCGTACTCGACCTGCAGCCCCACCGGTCCCTGCGCATCTTCCGGCAACAGCTCAATTTGGGTGCCGTTGACCAGTTGCAGCGTCACGCCCGCACTGAGCGTGATCTTGGGACGGTAGGTCGGCAGCGAAATCAACCGTCGCTTCGCGGCCAGAATCCCCTGCGGCGGCACACGCTGCCAAAGGCTCGACTCTGCGTCGTAGCGCAAGAGAACCTGCTGCTCCGACATCAACGCGCCCATCGCCGTCGCGGGCTCGTCTGGCTCGGGCGCCGTTTCCGCAGGCGGGGTGCCTGCACCGGGATCGACAACCGCACCGGGATCGACAACCGCACCGGGATCGAGGCCTGTGCCCGTGTTCGGGTCGATCACCAAGCTCGGGTCGGCAACGGCGCTCGGATCGGGTCCCATGCCAGGCTCCGTGACGCCGGACGCGGGTTCGCCGGGATCCACGGTCGGCACCGGCGGCACGATCGGCGGGTTTCGCGAATCCGGCGGCAAGGGCGCCACGGGCAGCGGATCGATGACCGGAGGCACTTCCGCGGGTGCTCCCGGCAGCGGGGCCTGTTCCAGCGACGGCTCCGACGACGGCTCCGACGACGGCAGATCCCCCGGAACTCCGGGCTCCGGCAATTCAGCCCCCGGTTCCACGAGCGGCTGCGGTTGGCTGCTTTGCCCCGTATCGTCCGCAGGCTCTTTCGACGGCACCGAGGGATCGGCATTCGGCTCCAGGGCCACCTCGGCGTGCTCCGGGCCAAACAGCAAGAGCATCAGCCGGCTGTCTCGCGAGAACTGGCCGGTGGCGGCCAACACGAGCCCAAGGCCGCCGGCCATGACCAGCAGGGCGGCCACCGCCGGCAGCCAACGCCGCTTTCGGCGAGATTCGCGGAGGTACTCGGGAACCATCAGCCTTCGCCGGCGCCGTTTCGATGAGCCCCACGTTTCCTCGGATAAAGCAGTCTCTCGATCGGATTGCTCGACGGACGCCGGATCTTGCAACTCGGCGTCGGCGGCCCGCAACGCGGGCAAGAGATACATCCGTCGCCTGGCCTCCGGTTCGATCTCGGCCGCCTCGCCCAGGACCAGCGTCAGGATCTGGTGGCACGAAGCGACCTCGGCCAGATGGACGTCGGATTCGAGGCAAACCTTCTCAAAGTCGGGAACGCGGTTGTCGTGCAGGGTGTTGTCGAGGTACTCGGCCACCGTATTGGCGTCGAGCCCCGGCCCGCGGTCGGTCAGGCTGGGTGCCGCCAGGCGGAGCCGCCGCGTGACGTCCCGTGCGCGGTGCAGCAGGCCCTTGGCAAACTCGCTTTCCTCGATTTTCTTGCCGATTTCCTCGGCATCGTCCGGTTCGAGAATACCGTCGATATAGGCCAACAGGGTTCGAAGCGTAAGTCGCATGGCAACACCGGTCTTTCGGTTTGGGAGAGTCGGAAACGGAGCCCTTCCAAAGACAATAGTGGCAATTTGTCCGTCCGAGCGTGCATGAATCGCGGAAAACATCGTGAAGTTTCGTCTGTTACGCATCGGCCCCGGCCAACCAGCAGCTTCGCAAGGCATTTCTCAGAAACAAGTTGCGCCGATCCAAGCGGCTTCGGAATCCCATGGCTTCGGCGGGCCCGGGCCACTGACCGGGATCATTGCCACCGGCGTCCGGATGGCGCATGATGGGTGGCGCCCCGCCGGCAAGCGGCCAATGCGCCTGAAGCCGGGGCGAATATCCCTTTAACTCCTTGCCCCATCGAGAGACCCATGAGACGACGCGATTTCCTCAAAGCGGCAGCCACCGGCACGGCCGCGGCGCTTGTCGGACCGTCGGCCCACGCCGCCCCGCAACCGGATGCGGCCCAGCTTGCTCGCAAGCTGCCGCGATGGCGTGGATTCAACCTGCTGGAAAAGTTCAACGCCGGACGCAACCAGCCGTTCGTCGAATCCGACTTTGCCTGGATGGCCGAGTGGGGATTCGACTTCGTGCGGCTGCCGATGGACTACCGTTGCTGGACCGACTCGGACGACCCCTACAGGCTCGACGAGAAGGTGCTCAAAGAGATCGACCAGGCGGTCGCGTTCGGTCGCAAGCACGGGATCCACGTCGATCTGAACCTGCATCGGGCACCGGGCTATACGGTGGCCTCGCCGCCGGAGAAGCTCAATCTCTGGACCGACGAGGAGGCCCAGAAGCAGTTCGACTTCCAGTGGTCTCAATTCGCCAAGCGATACCAGGGCATCCCGTCCACGCAGGTCAGCTTCGATCTGGTCAACGAGCCGGCGCGGATTGATCCGGATGACTACGCCAAGGTTGCCCGCCGCGTGGTTGCGGCCATCCGCGAGGTCGATCCCCAGCGGCTGGTCGTATCCGACGGGCTGCAATGGGGGCGCGAGCCGCTGTTGGAACTGGCCGATCTGGGCATTGCCCAGAGCACCCGGGGTTACGACCCCATGGAGCTGAGCCACTACCAGGCGTCCTGGGTCAATGGCCAGCGTTGGCCCGAGCCGACCTGGCCGCTGAAGCAGGGCGAGCGGGTGATCGACCGCGACTGGCTCTACCAGAACAAGATCCTGCCGTGGAAGAAGCTGGCCCAGCGCGGCGTCGGTGTCCACGTGGGCGAATGGGGGTGCTTCAACCGGACGCCCCACGCCGTGGCGTTGCGGTGGATGCGCGACTTCCTCGAGCTGTGGCAAGAGGCCGGCTGGGGCTGGGCCCTCTGGAACCTGCGCGGTTCCTTCGGCGTGGTCGACAGCGGCCGCAACGACGTCCCGTACGAAGACCTCCACGGCCACCGGCTCGACCGCAAGATGCTCGATCTCCTGCGGCAGTACTGATCGGGATCTCGCCGTGCCGGCAGACCCGGTGGTGCGGGAGAGACGGAGCCTGGATCGGGCAGCGCGATCCACGAGAACACGAAGACTGACGCGAATCCCATGAAATTGATTGCTTATCCGCTGGCTGCACTGCTGGGGCTGCTGGGGCTGCTGTTCGTCGTGGGGGCCCAGGGCCAGATCGTGCGGGTGGTGGTCGGCGTGGTGCTGATGGCCGCGGCCGGGGCCCTGGTCTGGTTGGCCATGCAGAAGCCCAAGGAGTCGATCACTACCGTGGTGCAGAAGATCGATCTCTCCGGCGACGTGAATCTTCAGGATATGACCTGCCGGGCTTGCGGCGGAAGCCTCAGCAAGCAATCGATCGTCGTCAAAGCCGGCGCCGTGTTCGTGCAGTGCGAGTTCTGCGGCGCCGCCTACCAGATCGAGGAGGAGCCGAAATGGTGACGACTGGCCGGACCGGCCGCATCGCCCGACGTCTGCTCGACGCCTTGCGGCGTGACTGGCTTGGATGGCGGGCCGCCGCCGGCAGGCTGTTGCCGGTGCGGCCCGGCCTGTTCGCCTACGACGTGTACCCTCCCGGCGGCCGACGACGAATCCATCTGCGGATCGAATCCGATGGTTCAGGCGTGCTGCTGGTCGACGTGACGGATGCGATCCACCTAAACCCGACCGCCGCGTTGATGGCCCGCCTGGCCCTGGAGAAGGTGCCGGCGGATCGGGCCGCGGTCGTATTGCGGGCCCACTTCCGCGGCGTCGAGCCCGCGCTGCTTCGCCGTCAGTCCGCACGGATCTACGCGCTGGTCGAACATCTGGCGACTACGACCGCCGCGTGTTCGACCTGTGGGCGGGACGAACTGGCCAGAACGCCCCTGTTCAGCACGCCCGTTCGTGCACCCTACAAGGCCGACCTGGCACTGACCTACGGCTGCAACAACGCCTGCCCACATTGCTACAACCAGCCCCAGCGGGCAGCCATGCGGTCGCTCTCGCCGCGGGATTGGAATCGCGTTTTGGGGAAGCTCGCCCGGGTGGGTGTGCCTCACGTGATCTTCACCGGGGGCGAGCCGACGTTGTTCGACGACCTGACGCGGCTGATCGACCGCGCCCGGCGGCTCGGCCTGGTCGCCGGCCTGAACACCAACGGCCGGCGGCTCGCGGACAGGCCGTTTGTCGAGTCGCTCGCCCGGGCCGGGCTGAACCACGTGCAGATCACGCTCGGATCGCACCGGCCCGAGGTGCACAATGCCATGACCGCGGCCGATTCGTTCTTGGAGACGACCGGCGGCATCGAGAACTCGCTGGCCGCCGGGCTGCACACGATCACCAACACCACGCTGACGCGGCAAAACGCCGGCCACGCAGAGCAGATCGTCGAGTTCCTACACGCCCAGGGGCTGCGCACCTTCGCCTTCAACGGCATGATCTACTCGGGCGGCGGGCGCACCAGCCGCGAGGCGCTGGCCGAGGCCGACATGGCCGCCGTGCTGGTCGCCGTCCGCGATCGAGCGGCCGAGCTGGGAATGCGATTTCTCTGGTACACGCCCACCGCCTACTGTCGGCTCTCGCCGGTCGAGCTGGAACTCGGCCCCCGGCGCTGCAACGCGGCCGAATACTCCGTGTGCATCGAACCCAACGGCGACGTGTTGCCGTGTCAATCGTATTACTCGGCCGCGGGCAATATCCTTCGCGATCGGTGGGCGACGATCTGGCGCAGCGATCTGTTCCGGAGTTTTCGCCACCGGGTAGCCGATCCGCGCGGCTGCGGGCTGCCCGAGGCGTGTTGGCAATGCCCCGATTTGCCGCTTTGCGCCGGCGGATGCCGGATCGAGAGGGAGCACGCAAACTGCGGGATTCATGGTCGCGAGAACGAGGCGGCGCCGTTTTCTCCGGCCGACAGCCCCAAGCTGATGGCCGAACGCCCGGAAGCGACGGCCGACGACCCCTTGCTCACAGCACAAGAAGGGTGGTGACCTCCGATGGACCTCAGGCAACTGATGAAGGCGGCGATATTAGGCCCCCGAGTGTCGCGGGAGCCGATGAGTTTTCGGCAACTTATCAACGCCTTGCGGCCGCGGACGCTTTTGCCGCTGGAGAAGGCCGGCGTCAAACCCGGCTTGTACCACTATCTGCGCGAGGCAAATGGGACCTTTACGCGGTTCCACCTTCGGGTCGATTCGACCGGCGGCGTGCTGTTGGCCAATGCTTCGGCCGCGACGCACCTGCGGGCCTCGGGCGTGATCATCGCCAAGGGGCTGCTGGAAGGCGAGCGGCCTGCGGTAATCGCCGACCGCCTGGTGCGGAGTTTCCGCGGCGTGACGCCCGCCCAGGCCGCCGCCGACGTGGACCGCCTCGACCGGATCCTCACCGAGTTGACCAGCCCGGGCGACAACTACCCGATCCTCAACCTAGCCGACCCCGCCTTCTCACCGGAGTTGGCCCCGCTGGACCGGCCGCTGTCGGCCGACCTGCCGCTGGCCGAGCCGGAGCTGCTGGTGCCGATCCTCGACCGGCTCTGGGAGCTGGGTATCCCGCACGTGACGCTGGTCGCCGGCGAAGACCCGGACGCCGCCGCGTTGGTGCGGGCGGTCGAGCGGGCGGAAGACCTGGGGTTGATCGCCGGCGTTCGCGGCCAGGGCAGTGTCCTGGCGGCGGGAACGCTCCTTCGCGATCTGGCCCGGGCCGGCGTCGATCACGTCGACCTGACATACCTTTCCGCGCAGCCGGAAGTCCACGACGCCCTGGCCGGAAGCGGCGATCACGAGCAGGCGACGCGGGCCATGGTCGAACTGGGCGAAAACGAGGTCTGTCCCGTGGCCGAGGTGGCCCTGGTGGAAAGCACCCTGGAGGGCATCGAAGAGACGCTCCAGTCGCTGGCGTCGCGAGGCGTCGGCAACGCCGCGTTCTACGCGGTAGCCATGACCGAGGGCAAGTCGACCGGCGGCGCCTTGCGGGCCGACGAGTTGATCGAGGCCGCCCGGCTCGTCGAAGAGTCGGCCGAAGAGTCCAGCGTGCGTTACCTCTGGTATCCGCCGGTGCGGTTCCACCTGGGCAGCTCGCTGGCGGCTCATGTCCGCCGCGGGCCTCGCGCAGGCGGCGACCACGCCGTCCGCGTCGAGCCCGACGGCTCGGTAATTCCCGCCCGCGGACCGCACGTCTCCGCGGGCAACCTGCTGAAGGATGCCTGGGAGACGATCCGCAACAGCGAGGTGTTTTGCCGGTATCGCCGCCGGGTCGAGTCCGACACCCACTGCGATGACTGTCCGGGGCTGGCCATCTGCGCGGCCGATTGTCCCCGCAATCCGGCCGGCTGGGCCGACGGGAGGAGAGTCGAGGATGAGTGATCGATGCGCCCCGACAAGAGGCGACTTTGGCTGAAGTGCTACAAAACGGGAAGAACCATGAAGCAACTGCAATCGGTTTTTGTCGCGGCCGCGCTGGCCGTGCTCTGCGGTGGGAGCGTCGTGCTGTCGGGCAGGGCGGCCGCGGCCCAGGACTACCGTTTCGGTGTGCCAAAGCTCCAGATGCTGGTCAGCGTCCGGCCGGACGCCTCGGTCCATATCGCCTACGACATCACGTTCCGCAACCACCCCGGCGCCCATGCGATCGACGTGGTCGACATCGGCACGCCGCACAAGGGCTACGATCTGGGCAACATCCAGGCTTCGTCCGGTGGGCGGCCGCTCGGCGGCGCGGCCCACTCGACCTACATCGACTGCGGCTTCGAGATTCCCATGGGCGCCGGCACCATCCAGCCCGGCCGGGAAGGCACGCTGCACGTCGAGTTCGATATGCCGGAGATGGTCTTCCAGGACACCACCAACGCCGAGCTGGCCTCGCTGCGGATTACGCCGACGTGGTTCGACGGCAGCAGCCTCCAGGGCAACACGCACATCCAGGTGGCCGTTCAGTTGCCCCGCAGCGTGAAACCGGAAGAGGCCCTGCACCAGGGTCTGAAGTTCACCAGCAAGGCCGCCACGGACGACGGCGCGCTGGTGGGCTGGGACTGGCCGGCGGATCGGCTCGACGGGCCGCACCTGGTGGCCGTCTCCTTCCCCAAACGCGGCCTCGATCGCGTGGTCGTGCTCAGCAAGCTCGATCTGCTGCTGAAGTGGTTCCGCGAATCGAAAGGGGCGCGGGTCACCGTCGCGATTGTTTTCCTGGTAGCGTTCGGTCTGCTTTTCTTCCGTTTTACCGGGGGAACCGGAATATCCGTGTGGGTCGTCCTCTCGGCAGTCGCGTGCTTCGTGTTCTACCTCAGCCCGGGGCTGCACCTGCTCTCGATGCCGACGGTGTTCGTGCTGATCGGCTTTAACGAATGGTCCCTGGCCCGGCGCAAGGTCCACTACATGCCGCCGGTCGCCCAGGTGGAAGGCGGCGGGATCAAGCGAGGTCTGACCGCTCCGGAGGCCGCCGCGCTGCTCGAGCTGCCTGTCGCGAAGGTCCTGGGGCTGGTCGTCTTCGGCATGCTCAAGAAGGGCATGCTCCGCCAGCAACAGGCTGATCCGCTGATCGTCGAAGTGGACCAGGATTTCCTGATCCCGACGGAGACGCCTTCGGCCACGGTGGCAGATCGCTACCGCTTCTACCGCAACGTGGGGCAGAAGAAGGGCACGGTGGTCCACAAGTACGAGCACGGCTTCCTCTATCTGATCCAGCACAACCCGGGCAAGCCGCTCCAACAGATCAACTTCAGCGTGCCGCTGCGAAAGTTGATCGAGCGTGCCGCCGCGCGCATGAAAGGGTTTGATCTGTCCGACACCCAGGATTATTACCGCAGCATCGTCCGCCGCGCGTGCGACCAGGCCAGCGCCGTCGGTGACCTGGCCCAACGCGAAAAGGCGATCGACCGCAACTTCGAGTGGATCCTGATGGGGGAAGACCACGGCCGGGTGTTTGACTATGGGCGGCCCTACCGGCCGATCTGGATTCGCGGACTCGGTGCCCCGTCCTCCGGAGGTGTGCCGGCGGGCGGCGGCGCGCCGAGCATCCCCGGCCAGACGAGCTTCGGCGACGTGGCGGCGTCGTTTTCCGGCTGGGCTGAAAACACCATGGGCAGCATGGCCACGTCCATTTCGCCCGGCTCGCTGAACGTGGCCAGGCCCGCCGGCGGTTTCCTCAACCTCAGCGGGGCCGACAAGGTGACCGGAGAGTTCTTCCAGGCCCTCGGCGAAGCGGCCGCCAGCGGAGGCGGAGGTGGCGGCGGGGGCGGCGGATGCGCCTGTGCGTGCGCAGGGTGTGCGTGCGCGTGCGCATGTGCCGGCGGCGGCCGGTAAGGACTCGCAGAAGAGCAAGTTGGGCACACATGGGAGGGCTTGCCGTCTTGCGAGTCCTTGGCAGTGTTTTCCAGGCACAACGATGAACGAAGCGGCCCTGCCGGCGCAGGCGTTGTTGAAACAGCAGGCCGGCTGGCTTGCGCCCGCCCGGGCGCGGTTGTTGCGCCGTGTTGGGATCGCTCGGCGCCGGCGCGTGCTCGATCTGGCTTGCGGCCGCGGAGCGGTCACCGGCGAGCTGGTGCAGCGTGGCAGCGGGACCGTGGTCGCGCTGGATCGCGCGCGTCAAGCGCTGTGCGAAGACACCGGGGCGCTGGCTGGCGCATGGCGAATCTGTGGCGACGCGACACGATTGCCGTTTGCCGACGACGTCTTCGAGCTGGTTTTCTGCCAATTGGCGCTGATGTGGCTGGACGCGACGGCGGCGGTCGGGGAGATTCGGCGCGTGCTTTGCCCGGGCGGCGTGCTGGTGGCCGTCGAGCCCGACTACGGCGGAATGATCGAACATCCGCCGGAGATCGCCACATGCGATCTGTGGCTGTCGGCGCTGCGCCGCGCCGGGGCCGATCCGCATATCGGGCGCAAGCTGCCGGGTCTGCTGGCCGACGCCGGGTTTCGAACGCGCGTGGACCTGTTGGAGCGTCTCCAATCGCCGTCGGCGGCGCGGTTCGACTTGTTGCGGGGGCTGCCGCTGACCGGTGCGGAGAAACGGTCGCTGAGGCAGATCGAAGCGGCCGATGGCACCTGCGCCGAAGCCGGTCGCGTGGTCCACCTGCCGGTGTTCTTGATTACCGCCGAGTTGCCCTAGTATAATGGAAGCCGCTGCGAATCCGCCTGCCGCGTGGCATCGGCCCGTGCGGGCAACGATGGCGATGACGTCTGGGCATTACGAGGGAGCGTGCCATGATGAGAATGGACCGTTTGTGGCTGTGCATGTGGCTGACGATCGGGTGTGGTTGCCTGCTCGCTTCGGACGCGCCGGCCGCCGAAACCGTCAGCGCCGAAGCCGAGAGGCCGAGCCGGGTGGTCTTCGATTTCGAGACCGGCGACGTGCAAGGTTGGCGCGTCGTCGAAGGCGAGTTCGGCAAGCTCGTCGGCAGCCAGGAATTCTTCTACAACCGCCCCAGCGTCCGGTACAACAAGCAGGGTGAGTATTATCTGACCACGCTTGAACGCACCGGCCCGCGCACCGACGAGATGACCGGCGTCATGGAGTCACCCGTGTTCGTGCTCGACGGGCCGGCCGTCTCCTTCCTGGTCGGCGGCGGCAACCATCGCGACACCTACGTGGCGTTATGTACGAAAGACGGGAAGGAGGTCTTCCAGGCCCGCGGGCAAAACACGGAAACCCTGTTTCGCGCAACCTGGGACGCCGAGGATCTGCTGGGCCGACGGGTCTTCCTGCGCGTGGTGGACCAGAACACGGGCGGCTGGGGCCACGTCTCGTTCGACGATTTCTCTGCCTCCGGGCGGATCGACGAGGAGGCCACCAAGGCCCGCTTCGCTTCGCTCGAGCAGTTGCGCCGGCAGCGGATGCGCCAAGGGCTGCTGGCGGCTTCGCAGTCCGCCGAGGCATCGCTCCGGGCGGCCGTCGAGGACCTGGTCGCGAGTTTCGGGAACCGCTATCCCAAGGGGCGGGAGTACCTTGCCCGGCTCGACCGGCTGCAGGAGCAGATCGCCCGGGCCAGCGGCCGGCAGGCCGACACACTGCGGCAAGAGCTCTGCGCACTGGCCCGGGAGGCCTTGTTGGCCAATCCGCTGGTGAGCGGGCAGCCGATCCTGTTCGTGGTTCGCCGGCAATACCGCTCGGACCACCACAACACGGCCACGATGTTTCAGACGGGCGAAATCAACACCGGCAGCTTCACCGGCGGCGGGGCAGTCAAGCTGATCGACTTCCGACGCGACGGCGCGGTGAAAACCCTGCTCGCGCTTCCCGAAGGGGTCGCCCGCGATCCCGACGTCGGCTACGACGGCCGGCGCGTGCTGTTTTCGATGCGCCGCGACCCTTCGGACGACTATCACCTCTACGAGATGGAAGCCGACGGCAACGGCCTGAAACAGCTCACCTTCGGTTCGGGCATCTCCGACATCGATCCGATCTATCTGCCCGACGGGCGAATCCTCTTCGCCTCGACCCGGGAGCCGAAGTTTTGCATGTGCAACCGGCACATCATGTGCAACCTGTTCACGATGGACGCCGACGGGGCAAACGTGCAACAGATCGGGCACAGCACGCTGCACGAAGGCCACCCGGCGGTGATGCCCGACGGGCGGATCATCTACGACCGCTGGGAATACGTCGACCGCAACTTCGGTGATGCCCAGGGTGTGTGGACCTGCAATCCCGACGGCACGAACCACGTGGTCTATTGGGGCAACAACACGAATTCGCCCGGCGGCGTGCTCGACAATCGGGTGATTCCCGGCACGGAGCGGCTGATCTGCAACTTCTCGTCTTGCCACGATCGTCCCTGGGGCGCGCTGGCCATCGTCGACCGCCGCCTGGGAATCGACGGCAAGACGCCCGTGATTCGCACCTGGCCGGTGGAGGCCATCGACCTGGTCGGCCAGGGAAACTACGACACGTTCACGCGGGTCAGCCCCAAGTACGAAGACCCCTATCCGCTCTCGGACAAGTACTTTCTTTGCTCGCGGATGATCGGCCAAGGCGAGCAGATGGGTCTGTACCTGCTGGATCTGTTCGGCAACGAGATCCTGCTGCATGCCGAAGAGCCCGGCTGCTTCGATCCCATGCCGCTGGCGCCGCGCGGCCGGCCGATCGCCATTCCGCCGCGAATCGACCTGGCCAGGAAGGAAGGGTATTACTACCTCTCGGACGTCTACGAAGGCACGGGCATGGAGGCCGTCGAGCGCGGCACGGTGAAGCAACTGCGCGTGGTCGAGTCGCCGGAGAAACGGTTCTGGACACAGCAGAACTGGCAAGGCAGCGGCACGCAGGCCCCCGGCATGGCCTTCGACGATTTCAACAACAAACGGATCGTGGGCACCGTGCCGGTGGAGAAGGACGGCAGCGCTTACTTCGCCGTGCCGGCCGACACGTTCGTCTACTTCCAGCTACTCGACGAGCAGGGGATGATGATCCAGTCGATGCGGAGCGGCACGATCGTGCGGCCGGGCGAGTCGGCCGGGTGCATCGGCTGCCACGAAAACCGGCGGATCAGCATCCCCTACCACGGCCAGCCGCTGGCCATGCGGCGCCCGCCAAGCCAGCCTCGGCCGTGGTACGGCCCCGCGCGAAACTTCGGCTATCTGGTCGAGGTCCAACCGGTGTTCGACAAGCACTGCGTGTCGTGCCACGACTACGGCCGGTCAGCGGGCCAGACGCTGAACCTGGCCGGCGATCTGGGGTTGATCTTCAATACGTCGTACCTCGAGCTGCGGACGAAGCGGCTGGTCAACGTGCCCGGTGCCGGGCCGTTCCAAACGCTGCCGCCGAAAAGCTGGGGTTCTCACGCCAGCTCGTTGGCCGAGGTGCTTCTGGAGGGCCACCGCAATCCGGAGCACGACAAGGAGATCCGGCTGGACAAGGAGGATTTCCACCGCATCGTTACCTGGATCGACATCAACGCCCCCTACTATCCCGACTACGCCAGCGCCTATCGTGAGAACCGCTACGGCCGCTCGCCGCTCGGTGACGAGCAACTGAAGCGGCTGAGCGAATTGACCGGCGTGAATCTCGGCGACCAGGAACTCTCTTGCCACGTGAGCTTCACGCGGCCGGAAGTGAGCCTTTGCCTGGCGCGGTTTGCCGACAAGAGCGACCCGGCTTACCGGGAAGCGTTGGCCATCATCGAGGCCGGCCGGCAGATGCTCGTCGGGCGTCCCCGGGCCGACATGCCCGACTTCCGGCTGGTCGACCAGGCCGAGATCACCCAGGAGGCCAAGTACCAAACGCGGCTGGAGGTCGAGTGCGAGATGCGTTCGGCGATTGCGTCGGGCGGAAAGAAGTACGAAGGCCCGTGAATTGCGGGGCGCTAGGCGTCCACGGGTGTTCGAGCACACGGCAGATGGATCGCGAACGTGCTCCCCTGATTTGGGGTGCTGTCGACGCTGGCGCGTCCTCCGTGGGCCTGGGCGATGTGCTTGACGATTGCCAGCCCCAGCCCGGTGCCGCCGAGCTTTCGGCTGCGCGCCTTGTCGACCCGGTAGAATCGCTCAAACAGCCGCGGCAGGTGCTCGGCCGGAATGCCGCAACCGTGATCGCGCACGCAGATGACGATCTCGGCTTCGTTGCGGGCGGCGACAAGGTGAATCGGTTTTCCGGCGGGGCTGTACTTAATGGCGTTGTCGATCAGATTGACGACGGCCTGCTCTAAGAGCGGTGGGTTGATGGCGGCCTGCAGGGCGTCGTCGCAGGTCAGCTCGAACTCGATTTCCTTCTGGGAGGCCTTGTTGCGGCACAATTCGCAAGCCGCTTCCAGCACGTTTTTGATGGGCCCCTGCGCCAAGGCGATTTCGGCCCGTCCGGCCTCCTTTTCGATCCGCGACAGGTCGAGCAGGTCGTCGATGATCGCGCTGAGGCGATCGGTCTGTCCGGCGACGATCTGCAGGAACCGTTCGGTATCCTCGGGACTGTGCATGGCGCCGTCGAGCAGCGTTTCCACGAAGCCCTTGATCGAGGTCACCGGCGTTTTCAACTCGTGGGACACGTTGGCAACGAAATCGTGGCGAACGCTTTCCAGCCGCCGGATCCGCGTCACGTCGTGCAATACCAGCAACACACCGAACAATTGCCCCGAGGCATCACCTAGCACCGTGCCGTAGGCCTGAAGGAAACGGTTCTCGTTGTCGAAAAAGACAATCTCCTCCTCCATCGGCTCCCGGCTGGCAAGCACGGCGGCCACCAGCTTCTGGAGCGGTTCGTTGCGGACGACTTCCTGGAGCGTTCGCCCGTGGGCGGTCCGGGCGTCGACCCCGAGCAGCTTGGCGCCCGCCTCGTTGAGACTGATCAACCGCTGCCGCAAGTCCACGGCCAACACGCCTTCGACCATGCTGGAGAGGATGGCTTCGCGCTCATTGCGCTGCCGCACCACGGCACGGATCCGGTCGTCCAGCTCGGTGGCCATCTGGTTCAGCGTCTCGGCCAGCGCGCCGATTTCCTGTGAGCGGGCCACCGGCAGCTTGTGGTCGAGGTCGCCGGCGGCAAATCGCCCCGCGCCGAGCTTGAGTTGTTCCAGGGGGCGGCTGATCCGGCGGGAGACGATCAAGCTCACGCCGGCGACCAGCAGAAGGACCACGACGGCCCCCGCCAGGATGTTGCGGCGGATCGAGCTCACGGCCCGATCAATCGTCGTGGCGGGAATCGACATCCTCAGGATGAACGCGACCTGCTGCTCGACCTTGACCGGAATCGCCACGTACATCATGTCCTGGCTCAGTGTATGGCTATGTCGCAGCGCCCTGCCCGTGCCCCCGGCCCGCGCATCGATCATCTCGCGGCGGTCGGAGTGGTTGTCCATTTTCTCGGGCGACTCCTCCGAGTCGCCGATGACCTTGCCGTCGGGCAGAATCACCGTAACTCGCGTCGCGGCGTTACTTCCGAGCTTTTTGCACAAGCGGTCGACGCCTTGGGGACCTTCATCTTGCCACACCTGAAGCATCTCGTCCTCGACCAGCCGCGCCCGGGTCTGAAGATCGCTGACCGTCCGGTCGAGGTAGAATTGCCTCAGCGAGAAGGCCGCCGACAGCGAGGTCCGCACCGCGCCGATCGTCCGGTCGTCCTGCCGAACGGGAACGGCCACGTACATTAGGTTCTTTTTGAGTGTTTCGCTGTAGCGCACCGCGGCGCGGATCTGCCCGGCCAGGGCCCCGATGATCTCGGGGCGGTCGGCGTGGTTCTCCATGCCGGCAGGTGATTGGCGGGTGTCGCCGACAACCTTGCCGTCGGGAAGCACCACGGTCACCCGGGTCGACGTCTTCCCGCCCAGCTCCTTGCAGATGGCGTCGACGCGGTCGAATTGCTCGGCGACCAGCAGCATGCGGATTTCCTCTTCCAGCAACAGGGCCCGGGCCTGCAACTCGGACAGGGTCTGGTCGTGGTAGAACTGCTGCAGGGCGCCGGAGGCGTACCAGATCACGGCGATCAGCGGCAACAGTGCGATGATCAAATAGGAGGGATAGAGCTGCCAGAACAGGCGGGTCTTGCGCATGATTATTCCTTGAATCGGTAGCCCACGCTGCGGACGGTCTCGATGTAGCGACCGGCCGATCCCAGCCGTTTCCGCAAACCGACGATCTGCACGTCGACCGAACGGTCGGTGACCACGTTGTCGCCGCCGTGCACGGCGCCGGCGATCTGATATCGGGTGAACACCCAGCCGGGCCGCCGGACCAATACGTGCAACACGCGAAACTCCGTGGCCGTCAGCTCCACCGGCTGACCATCGACCAATACTTCGTGACGCCCGGGATGAATCACCAGGTTGTGAATCCGAATCGCCGTCGCCTCGTCCTCTTCCGTCGAACCGGGCATCCTCCGCAGCACGGCCCGGATCCGGGCGATCAGGACCCGCGGGCTGAAAGGCTTGGTGATGTAATCGTCGGCCCCCATCTCCAGCCCGGTCACGATGTCGGCTTCTTCGCCCTTGGCGGTGAGCATCACGATACGGATCGCCCCGGTGGCCGCATCACGCTTCAGCCGGCGGCACACTTCCAAGCCGTCGATTCCCGGCAGCATCAGATCCAGCAGGATCAGATTCGGGGACTCCTGCACCGCCAGTCGCAGAGCCTCCTCGCCCGATTCGACGCAGACGACCCCGTAGCCTTCCTTCTCCAGGTTGTAGCGGACCAGCTCCTGGATTTCCTCTTCGTCCTCGACCACCAGTATGTTCTCGCGAGCCATGGCAGACTGGGGAAAAGTGTTACGTGTACTCGGGTGACATCTCAGCCCATGGTAGCTGAAGTCGCGAGACTTCAGATCCGGGACCGTTTATTGACGTTTGCACAGTCAATGCGCGAGGATGACCAACGGAAGCCCGATTTCTCCGGCCTCTCGTGGGCTGGCCTTAATCACTCGCAATGCAGACATCAATAGTATCGCAGCAACTTGAATTCCATGGGGGTGGCAGGCGGCCAACAAGGGCTGATTTTCGGCGAATCCCCCTGCTGCAGCAACCCGGCAAACACCGCCGGCTGCTCAACGTGCAGGCAACGCACCGGCGCGCAACATTGGGGCCAAGCGGCACCACCCTGCACCATGTTACCGCTTTCGGGCCCGGTAGTCGACGGGGAAACGGACGCCCCCGCGTTGCACGACGGGCCGTCCAGGGCCGCTGGCGTTGCCGTGCTACCGACCGGCCCCCGAGCCGCTTGACTCGCCGAGGAGGTGCGTTCGGGCCGCTTCCAGCACCGTATCGCGGCCTTCGGTCAGGTCGCCGGCGCTCTGGCGCAGCGGCACGTCCGGCTCCAGGCCCCGGCGTTCGATCGGTCGGCTGAGGAACCCCCGATAGGCCTTGACGGGAAAAGTCACCGTGTAGAGGCCGTTCTTCAGCGTGTAGGTCTGTTTGCGGGCGGAAGCCCCCGCCGTGGCCTCTCCGAAGACCCTGGCTCGACGATGGGCGATGAACCACGAGGCCCAGCCCTCGCCGGCACTGATGCAGCGGCTGTCGATAACCAAGGCCATCGGGCCGTGGAACCGGGGCCGCTCGGGCTCCTGGTCGTCGTCGGGCGCGAAATTGCGGTGGGCCCGGCTGGCGTCGAATCCGCCGCCGCTGTTGCCCCGCACATCGACGATCATCCCCCGGGCGTCCTTCAACTGCGCGACGGCCCGATCCAGTTGCTCAGTCAAGTCGGCCCGGATTCGCCGCACGTAGATGTATCCGATCTGATCGTCCAACATGGTCCACGAGACGTTGCCCGAATCAGACACGCCGGCGATCGGCACCGGCAGCCGCGGCAGGTAGCGAACGCCCAAGGTGGCGGGCATTTCAAGCGTCTGCTTCTTGCCGTCGGGCGATTGCACTTCGACCGTTACCTTGGCCCCCCGCTCCATTTGCCGCGGAAACCAGCGGGCCGCCTGATAGCGCAGATAGCGGTCGCTGGAATAACCCCAATACTTGCGGGTGTGCTGCATGCACTGCTGGATGGCTTCGCCCGCCGCAAGGCCGTTGACCGACAGGACGGTCATGCCGACGCACACGCCCGCCGCCTCGGCCGGCGAGTTGCCATCGACGTAGTACACCACCGGCTGCTGTCGATCGTCGATCAGGCACGCGAAGCCGGGATCCCACTGGGGAAACGGGGGAGTCGGCGGGTTGGCGGTCCCTTCGCCCACAACGGCGTGACTGTCTTCCAGCCGGGCGACCAGCTCCAGGCACAACAGCCCGAACTGCTCGTCGGTGGTGACCTCTTTCGCCTGCGGCAGCAGCGTTTCGCCGACCGCCTGCCAGTCGATCTTCTTCAGCTCAAGACACGGATAGCTTTGTCCCAGGTGCCGGTGCAGATCGATCAGCGTCTCTTCGTAACCGGCTCGCTCCTTGCCGGTCGGCTCGGAGCCTTCGCCGGACGGCTGTCCGGCGCGGGCCCGCGCCTGGGCCTGGCGGCGCTCGACGGCTCGTTGCAGCTCCAGGTAGCCGACGATTGCCATGAGGTCGCCGAACGTGGTCTTGGTGCCGTCGGGCAGCTCGATCTGCGTGGACAGATGCCGGCTGATCTCCGCCTGGGAGTTCATGATTCCCTTCCAGTTGAGTTCGATCCCGTGTTTTCGTAGAAGCTCGGGCAACGAGAAGTCCTTTTCCTGCGCCAATGACTTAACCTGATTAAACAGCGGCACCAGCCGTGGCGGCGGGTCGTGCCGGCCGTCGGACCAGCCGGCCACGATCGGCGCGTAGGCGTCGGTGATCTTCCCCGACTTCACGTTGGCCTCGCCGGCCCCGAAGCCGGGACTGTCGTCGTTGGCGAACAGGACGAAGTGGACCTTGCCCTCCGGCAGCCCGTAGACCGTCGTCTTTCCCTTCGGCATGCGGTGGGCGCCGAGCAGGTTGGCAACCAGCGGCCCGCCCCAGCCGACCCAACCGAGAATCGGGTCGGCCCGGGGTGGCGATGTGCTGAGCACCAGCACGGTCCAATCATTGGGCATGTCTTCGTCGAGCCGCAAGATGCCGGTGCCCAGCGGACGGATTGCGACCTCAGGCGAGGCGCCGGCGGCGACCTCCACGTTTTCGGCAATCCCCCGGAGCTCGAGCAGCTCGCCGTGGACTTCCATCAGACCTTTCGCGGGCTTGGCGTCTCTCCACGACTGGGCAACCAGCCGGTAGCGGCCCAGCGGGAGCTTGTCGAAGGCGAATCGACCCCGGTCGTCGCTGAGCGAGAAGGCCAACTCCCTCTGCGGCGAGCGGTCCAGAAAGGCCTCAACCAGCGTGTGTTGTGCTCCTTGGACGAAAGGAACTCCCGTGGACTGCTGGCACAACATGACCATGACATCGGCGACGGGCTTGCCGTCCGCGTCGAGCACTTTGCCGGTGATTGAACCGGCCGGCTCGATCGGATCAGCCGGCTCGGCCGCCGCGGCCCCGACGGCCGTGGCTGTGAAAACGGCCAGCGTCGCGAGAACGCCAGCAAGGCCTGACATGATTCTCATGGTTCGGCTCCTTGCGCAACTGCCTCGGGTCTAGATTCGTGTGCTGCAACGTCTGCGCACCGTGCGCGCGTGTTTGCAGGTCCCTTTGGGTTGCGGGCTCAGCCCGCGATAGAGAAGCCCGGTTGACCGTGCTCCTCGGTTACTTGCGGTCGATCGTGACGACCGCGTGCAGGCCGTCCTCCAGGAACGTCAGTTCAGCGGTGGCGCCGCCAAAGTCTTTCATCAACCGGCCCATCGGGCTCCTCGGGGCGGGGGCAGCGAGTTGCCGTGGGGCGATTGCCGAGCCGTGCACGCTGCAGGTTACTTGTTTGCCGTCGGGCGAAACCGCGTATTTGCCGCCGTCGGGGCAGAAGAAGTGGACTGCGTGCAGGGCGTCGGCCCGGCCGTGAATCTCCGCCGGCTTCACGCCGTCGCCGTCCGAGGCCCGCATCGCCCGAGCCACCGACGAGAGCGGCCCCAGGTTGTTCAGGCAGGCCGTGCGGCTGCTCTCCGCCCAGCCGAGCCGAAACGCCGGCAGAACGTCCTTCCAGTGCTCCGGGCGGATGCGAATCATGGCGTGGGCGACCGGGCCCGTGTCGGCCTGTTTTGCCTCGATGGCAGCCAGATCCTCCAGAATGAACCGTTTGCTGGCCAGGTAGAGCCCGTCGCCGAGTCGGGCGAAAAACACTCGCCACTTGATCGGGCCGAACTGCACGGCGTAGCAGCGTATTCGATCGTCCTGTCCCTTGAGCGGGACACGGTAGAAATCGTAGTCGAGGTTGAACCACCCGCCCCGGGCCGGCTGCCTTGCCAGGGCGGCCAGCATGCCATCGAGTTGGTCGAGGAACTGGTCCACGATTGGGGCGTCCTCGACCGGCACGGCCACGTAGACCGGCGCGTTCAGCGAAGCGATCAGGAAGCTGATGGGGATCATCTCGTCGTTGAAACCGCCGCCGCCACTGAACGAGCCCACCACTTCGCCCAAGAAGCCGGTCAGATTGAAATCGAAGAAGGGCGAGGCGTCGTAGACGTGCATGCCGATCTGGTTGCCGATGCCCTTGGCGAGGAACTCTTCGATCGTCACGCCTCCCGGCGGCACTTCAATCTTCGCCCGATGGAAACCGGACAGGATCTCCAGCACCGGCTGCCGCGATTGGAGCAACGGCTGCTTGTTGAGCCGCAGCGCCATGCTGAAGACGTTTCGCTTGGGCACGGGCAGGGCGTCCAGCGGTTCCGGCTCGCCGCCGAGCGTCGCCGCCAGACCGCTGTAGACCGTGTTGTCGATCATCGGCAGGACGATCGTTTCGGCCCGGTAGCTTCCGGGCGTCAGTTGAACGCGGATCGCGATGGGGTCGAAGAACCGGCGCCAATAGCGGCTGTAGCTCTCGACGAACTGTCTGTACTGTTTGGCTTCCGCGTCGGTGACCCGCTTCAGCGGGATCTCCAGACACGGCACCAGTTGCGCGGTGTGGCCGTGATGGGAGCAGACGCCCGTGGTGCCGTCCTTGGAAAGCTCGTACTGTCCGCCACAGGGACACCGCAACCCTTCGGAGCCGAAAACGCACGGGGCGCAGTCGCTTTCGGCCAGTGCTTCCAGCGACTGGGGCGCCTTGCCGAACTGGGTGCGATAGAGCATGGCCGCGTGGCCGATCATCCGCAGGTGGTTATAGCAGACCATGCGGCGCCGCTCGGTCAGCTTCACTTGCGGCCCGACGAGTCGGCGAATGAACGGATCGGAGAGATAGACGAACCCGTCTTCTTTCTGGTCGCCGCGGGCCATCAGCGTGCGGATGTACTTGAACTCGGTCGCCTCGCCTAATCGCCCGACGTCTCCCTGCCCGGCAATCGCCTCCAGCACCCGTTGCAGCGCCGCCTTGGAGTTGCTGCGCACATGCAGCGTCGGTTTGGGATAGGCCGAGAAGACGTGGATCGCGCGATCGGGCGTGGCCACCTGGACGTATTCCACGCCGCTGATTGTCCCGGTCGAGCGTACGGTGTCGCGCCGCGACTGTTCGGCCGATTGCAGGAAGCCGTCCATCCGCGCCCGGAACACGTCGGGCTGTTTCACCGAAAACAGCACGGTGACGTCGCTTCCCTCGCGGAAATAGAGATCGTTGCCCGTGATGGCCACCTCGTCGACTACCATATCGTAGAAAGGCCGCGTCAGCAGGTCGGTTTCCATCGCCAGTTGTTGTTTCAGCCGTAGGCTGGTCTGTTGTGTTTTGGCCGACTTCGCCCCCTGGCTGAAGAGGTGGGCGCCCCAGAGGTCGGCCACGTCGACGCCCTCAAGCAGCTTGGTCAGCGAGCGGAAGAGCAGGAAGTACTGATCCTCCGGCACGCACATGGCCAGCGGCGAGACCTGGGGCGTGTTTCCGGCCACGCGTTGGGCGGCCAGCATCTTGCCCCAGGGGTGGCTCTTGATCGTCGGGCCTGCCAGGTCGGCCAGTGGAGTCTTCTCCTCACGGAGGCCGGCCGGCTCCTTGCGGAGTTGCGTATCGTCGATTCGCATCGTGTCCAGTTGCAGCGCCTCCTGAACGGCCAGGGCGCCGGTGAACATGGCAAACAGATCGACCGGGCGGTCCGAGCGCCATCCGCGACGCCGGCGCCGATTGGCGTCCTGAATCTCACCGTAGACCTGATCGGTCTTTCCCTGATTGCGGCCGAGCTGCAGCGCCACATACTGCAAGTAGGCGTCGTCGGGATTGAGCCGCATTTGCGTCATGGCCTCGTCGAACGTCCACGCTTGGGCCGTTTTGGCCGGTGTTGTCTCTTCCGCGGCCGGGAGCCGGGAAGCCCCGGCGAGCACCGTTACGGAAAACGCCGAAATCAGCAGCCATCGACCGGTCATGAGATGGGTCCCTTTCGTGTTTGGGGCTGGAGTGTTTACTGTTGGGCAATCGCCCCTTGCGCCCGCCTGACGACCAGCCGGTTGCAGTCGTCCGGCGACTCCGGCCCGATCGCCTGGAAGTCGGCATGGTGCGAGTTCTCGTAATCCAGAAGCACCCACTCACCCGCCCGATCACAGACAATCACGTGGACGTGCCCCACCTTCATCTTGCCGGCGGCGGACCGTCCAATGCCGTAGTCGGCATACACGGCGTAGTCTTCCCGGGGCGGGTTCTCTCGCACGAAGCGGCGAAAGGCCCGGGCCGTGTCCCAGAGGACCTTCTGCTCGTTGGGGTTGCCTGGAATCTGTAGCTTTGGATCAAGGTCGGCGGCAACCGCTCGGCAGATATCTTGCTCGCTGAGCATCGCGGCCAGCTTCACCGCACACTGCTTGTCGGCGGCCGTGCCGATGCGCACGGGATACACGACGAACCGGCTGGTGGCGCGGTTCTTCAAGAGCGTTTCCATCCGGCCCTTGATGGCGGCGATTTCCGCTTTCGGCGGCAAGCCGGCTTCCTCGTCCCAGTGCCGGGCCATCTTGCCCTGCGGGGCGTCCTTTCGCAACGGGTCGGCCAGGTTCCACTGCTTCCGCAACTTGTTGGCCACAAACAGGCTGCAGGTCATCGGGTCCTTGGGCCGGACCTTGCCGGTGTCGGCATAGGTTTTCTCGTCGTCGCGCGCCGCCAGGATGACCTTGCCGTCGCGGTCGACCAGGATCGTACGGATTTGCCGCGGGCCGGTCTGCGGCGTGCCCAGGATCTCGGCGTAGAGGGCGTATTGAGTCTCGGGCGGCTTCTCACGGATCAGCTTGGCAAAATCGGCCGCAATCTGGCCGACGTCGTCGGTCTCCGGCGAAGTGAACAGCGTGTCCGAGAGCTCGACGTCCTCGACCCCCGCCCTCTCCAACATCAACCCGACCACGGCCGCGACCCGCTTCGGCAGGTCGGAGACCAGCTTCGTCTGGGGTTTGATCACGACGGGAAACACCGTGATCGATTTCTCGGCGTTCTCTGCGCCGGCTGGGGGCGACTCTTCGGCAGATTCCCCTCGCACCAGGGGTACACATATGGTCCCAAGAACCGTTGCCAACAGGGACGCCAACACAGCCCGGTGCCGCACCATAACCATAACTCCTTTTCTTAAAATGACTTGCGTCTAAGTGTGTACCCCGATTCATCGAACACGTGCTAAGCGCACCGGCGGCCGCCGAGTGTGGGGCCGCCGGTCAACTAGGCTCCGCTACTGCGGACATATAACGTCGCAGCCGGCCGATGGGAACCAATCTCCGTGGACTTGCGTCCTAATCGTACGGTACGATCGCACCGAGCGGCCGTCGCATGGGGCGGCCGCCCATCCGAACTCAGGATAGACGACAGGAAACACCAGCCGTGCACGCCCGCCGATTGATCGTCGCGACTCCCGTTGTCCTGGCCGCGTTGATCGTGGCGATCTTCGGTGCCGCGTTTCCCGGCCAGCCGAAGAAGGCGGACCAGGATTCCTCCCCCAAGGCCGCCGATCCCGCGCCCTCGGAAAGGCTCGCCGACGTGCTGATCCGCGATGTGCCCCACATCCGCCAGAAGCCCGATTTCTGCGGTGAAGCCTGTGCGGCCATGTTTCTGCGGAAACTCGGCCAGCGGGTGGATCAGGATTACGTGTTCGATTGTGCGGGCCTCGACCCGATGCTGGCCAGGGGATGTCATACCAGGGAATTGGCCGCCGCACTGAAAACCATCGGGTTTCGCGCCGGTCCGGTCTGGTACCAGATCCCGGCGGCCGCCTTCGACGACGCTCTGCAGGCGCACTGGAAGGCCCTGCACGCCGACCTGGCGGCCGGCGTTCCCTCGATCGTCTGTACGCACTACGACGAGCGGCCCGGCGCGTCCGAGCACTTCCGGCTCGTGCTCGGCTACGACGCCGCATCGGACCAGGTGATCTACCACGAGCCGGCCGAGGCGGACGGGACCTATCGCCGCATGGAGCGGGCGACCCTCTTGAAGCTCTGGCCGTTGAAATACGACGCCAAACAGTGGACGTTGATCCGGCTGCGGCTCGAGCCGGGGCAACTGAGGCCGGGCGAGGCGGCCGAGACCTTCACCGCGGCCGACTACGCACAGCACCTGATGCAACTGGGTAAGAGGGTGCCCCGAGGGTTTACCGTCGTGATCCAGCACCCGTTCGTCGTCGTCGGCGACGAATCGCCGGCGGTGGTCAAGCGCCGTGCCGAGGGAACGGTGAAGTGGGCCGTCGATCGGCTCAAGCAGGCCTATTTCACCAAGGACCCGACCGCGATTCTCGACATCTGGCTGTTCAAGGACGACACCAGCTACCGCAAGCACTGCAAGAGCATTTTCAACCACGACCCCTCGACGCCGTTCGGCTACTATTCGCACGCCGAGCGGTCGCTGATCATGAACATTGCCACCGGGGGCGGCACGCTGGTCCACGAAATCGTTCATCCTTTCGTGGCCGCCAATTTCCCCGAGTGCCCGGCGTGGATGAACGAAGGCCTCGGCTCGCTCTACGAACAGAGCGCCTCGCGGGAGGGCCGGATCGTGGGGCTGACCAACTGGCGGCTGGCCGGGTTGCAGGAGGCGATTCGCCGGAAGCAGGTGCCTTCGTTCAAGACGCTCTGCTCGACCACCGACACCGGGTTCTACCGGATGGACAAAGGCACCAACTACGCCCAGGCCCGTTACCTCTGTTACTATCTCCAGGAACACGGCCTGCTGGAGACGTTCTATCGCCGCTTCCACGCTGATCACCAGAAGGATCCGACCGGCTACGAGACGCTGCGTGCGGTCCTCGACCGCGAGGACATGGCGGCCTTTCAGAAGCAGTGGGAAGCCTACGTGTTGGAGCTGCGGTTCCCCTAATCCAACGGCCGCTGCCGCTGGCCACGCCACCTTGGGCACGCGGCGTTGCATGTTCAACACCGTCTCGGCGTCAGCTTCCTCTCGGCGTCAGGGTCTTTTCACCATCGCCGCGGTAATCGTGCCCAGCGGTGCTTGGCCTTGCTCGAATGCGGTGACGTTGGCCAGCGTTTCTTCGGCGATGGCCTGCAAGGCGCGGTGCGTGAAGAACGCCTGGTGACCGGTGATGATGACGTTGGGGAAGGTGAGCATCCTGGCGAAGACGTCGTCCTGGATCACGCGATTGGAGAGGTCCTCGAAGAACAAGTCGGCCTCTTCCTCGTAGACGTCCAGCCCCAGCGAGCCGATCTTGCCCGACTTCAACGCCCGCACCACCGCCTCCGTATCGATCAGCTTGCCGCGACTGGTGTTGATCAACATCACGCCCTGCTTCATCTTGGCGAGGGCCTCGTCGTTGATCAGATGGAAGGTTTGGGGAACCAGCGGGCAATGCAGGGTGATCAGATCGGACTGGGCGAACAGTTCGTCGAGTGTGACGTAGCGGCCCCCGATCGATTGCAGCGCAGGATTCTCGGCGACGTCGTGGGCCAACAGCCGGCAATCGAACCCGGCCAGGATTTGCGCGGCGATGGCACCGATCTTCCCCGTGCCGATCACGCCGGCCGTATGCCCGTTCAGTTCAAAGCCCAGCAGGCCGTCCAGAGCGAAGTTGCCCTCGCGCACCCGGTTGTAGGCCTTGTGCAACTTGCGGGCCAGCGCGAGGATCAAGCCCACCGTGTGTTCGGCAACGGCGCGGGGCGAGTAGGCGGGGACACGGGTGATCGTCAGCCCCAATTGGCCGGCCGATCGCAGGTCGACGTTGTTGAAGCCGGCACAGCGCATGGCGATCAGCCGCGTCCCGTGTTTCCACAAAGTCAGCAGCACGCCCGCGTCCAGTTCGTCGTTGACGAACGCGCAGACGGCCGGGAAACCGTCGGCCAAGGGGCAAGTCTGTTGTGTCAGCCGTGGCTCGAAGAAGACCAGCCTGTGGCCCGCTTGCTGGTTGGCCTCTTCAAGGAATTGCCGATCGTAGGGTTTGGTGCTGAATACGGCGATGTCCATCGATGTTGGTCTCCACGGTCACGCCGCTTCGGCGACCTGCTCCAGGAACGTCACCAGTTCCCGCTCGAAACGTTCCATGGCAAATCGCTCGGCCTGGCGTCTGGACAGATGGGCGTCGAAACGCTCGGATTGGGTCTCGAAACGCTCGATGGCACGGTAGAGCGACTCGGGCGTCTGCTCGTCGAAGAACCAGCCGGTGCCCGTGGTCCGCTCGTTGGCCGGCAACACCGTTTCCGTCGCGCCGCCTTGGCCCAGTGCGATGACCGGCGCGCCGCAGGCCTGGGCCTCCAACGGTACGATGCCGAAATCCTCGTTTCCGGGAAACAGCAACGCCCGGGCACGTCGCAGGTGGTCGCGAATCTGCTCGTTGCCGAGCCAGCCGGTCAGGGTCACGGTCGGTCCGGCCTGCCGGGCAAGCTGCCGCTGTCGGGGTCCGTCCCCGATGACGACCAGCCGCCGCTGGTGCCGGTTGCAGGCCTCGATGGCCAGGTCGACCCGCTTGTAGGGCACCAACGCCGAGACGCACAAATAGAAATCCTCGCGGCCGACGCCGCCCGACGGAGGCGCCGGCGTGTAGAAGCGGGTATCGACCGGCGGATAGATGACGCTGCTGGGGCGGCCGTAGCACTCGGCGATCCGGTCGGCCACCGTTCGGCTGATGGCCACGAAATGGGTCACGCGATCGCTGCGGTCTCGGTCCCATTGGCGGATCCGGTCGAGCACGGCGTTGCGGACCACGCCGATCGGCGTTCGCCGGAATCGGCCGGAAACGCAGAAATAGTCGGCCCGGCGATGCCAGGCGTAACGCATCGGCGTGAAGCAATAGCAGACGTGCGGCACGCCGGGTGGCGGCTTCACGCTCTTGGCCACCGCATGGCTGAGGCTCAGCACCAGGTCCACGTCACCGGGGATTTCCAGCCGCTCGACCGCCGAGGGCATCAGCGGCAGCAGGAATCGGTAATGCCGGGTCGCGCCGGGCAACCGCTGCAGGAAGCTGGTAGTGATCCGCATCCGCTCGATTGCCGGCGAGGTGCTGCCCGGCTTGCGCAACAGCGTGAACAGCCGAGCTTCCGGAAAGCGGCGGCAGAGCACCTCGAGACACTTCTCGCCGCCCCGCATGCCGGTGAGCCAGTCGTGGATCAGAGCGATCTTCACTAAATCGCGTCCTTGCGGCGTGAGAGCGGCTGCCGTGGTGCTTCCGTGCGGCGCGGCACGAGGCCGCCGGCGGCAGGCAACCGCGGAACATGATATCGGCGCGGCTGTTCTGCAGGAAGTGCAAACGTTGCCCAAACTGCCATGGAGGCCCCGGCTCGATCCTGCTAGAATCGTGTGACCTTTGTCGGTCTACCAACCAAGGACGGGCTGCTAGCACTGCTTGCGGCGGCCGGCCCGCTGCTCACTGGATCAATGGGAGGGAACCCATGCTGTTGCGAACCGGTTTCGGAACCGTGCTCGTGGGGCTTCTGGCAATCGCCGTTTGGCTGCTGCCCGTTGCGACCGAGGCGCAGACCGTTGGCCCGGCGGCCAATTCGGCGGCCTCCGGGCGTCGCCCGCCCCTTCGACCGGACCAACCGGTCGTGCCGCAGTACCCGACGCTCCAGCAACGGGCGCCGACGCCGACGCCCCAGCCGCGGGCGCCGTTTCAACTGACGCCGCAGCAGGAGGCCTACTTGGACCAGGTGCTCAAGGCGTGGGAACAACACAGCGCCCGCGTGACCACGTTCGAGTCGAATTTCACCCGCTGGGAATACGATCCAGTGTTCGGCGATCCGAACAAGCCCAAGTACGTCGACCAGGGCAAGGTCAAGTACGCCGCGCCGGACAAGGGGAGCTTTGAGATCGAGGGCCAGCGGGCGGAGAAATGGATTTGCGACGGCCAGTGGATCCACGAATTCAACTACGTCGAGAAGAAGCTCACGCAGCACCAATTGCCGCCGGACCTGCGCGGCAAGGCGATTGCCGACGGTCCCTTGCCGTTTCTGTTCGGGGCCGAGGCCGCCAAGATGAAGCAGCGTTATTTCCTTCGCGTGATCCAGCCGCCGGAGGGGCGCACCGGCGAAATCTGGCTCGAGGCCTACCCCCGCTTCGCCCCGGACGCCGCCAATTTCTCCCGCGCCGAGTTGATCCTGACCACGCGAAACATGATGCCGTTCGCCATGGACATCTATCTACCCAACGGCAAGAGCCACACGGCCTACCAGTTCTTTGGCATCGTGGTGAACGATCCGCTGCGGGTTTTCAAGGGCGATCCGTTTCGTGCCGTGGCCCCGTCGGACTGGCAGACGGTCGTCAGACCGGCTTCCGCCCCACAGATCGGTCAGCAGCCGGGTCGCACCAACACGCGGTAAGCGTGGGGCCTGGCCCGCGATTCGGGGCAATATTCGGCCAACGGCGGCGAAGCTCCAAGTAGACGGCTCCGCTCGTCGGGAAGCCTCGCGCCGCCTGTTGCGGCCGGGGGCGCGTTCTCGCAAAAGGGCAAAGGCCGTCGGCAGCGGGGCACCCCCGATTGACGCGCCGGGCCGACGGCCTATAATCTACTGTCGAAAACCCTGTCATGGTAAACACTTATTGATGTTTGCACTGTGAATGATCCAGGCCGATCAACGGGGGGCCGGACAAGTCGGGTACCCGTTGGTCGCCCTCGTGCATTGAGCGTGCAAGAGTCAATAGGCGGGTTTTGTGTCACCGCCGGGACGGTCCTCCGATGACGTTGCCGCCCGTTATAGACCACGCTTGCCCGTCAGCCTGGCGAATTGTCGCTGGGGCGATTGCTGCCCTGGGGCTGGTCTGTTGCCATGTGTCCGCCGTCACCGCCGCGCAGGACCAGCCGGAAGCCAAGGCCGCCGACGTGCCGGCAGCGGACACTCCGGCCCGTTTGGGCCGCACAATCCGCATTCTCCAGCCGATCACGGCCGAGGAAGCCGGCCGGGTAAAGCAGTTCGTCCGCCGCGTGATCGAGAAGGCCCGCAAGGAAAACGCCCGGCCCGTGCTGATCTTCGAGTTCGGCGTGCCGGAAGACCGGGACGATTTCTCCGGGACCGAGTTCTCCGTGGCGTTGGGACTGGCTCGCTTCCTTGCCGGAAGCGAGCTCAACGCGGCCCAGACGGTGGCCTACGTGCCGGAGTCGATCCGCGGACACGCCGTGCTGGTGGCGCTGGCCTGCGACCAGATCATGATGCCCGGCGAGGCCGAGCTCGGCCCGGTCAGCGCCGGCCCGGAGCCCATCGGCCCGACCGAGCGAAGCGCCTACACCGAAATCGCCGAGCGCCGCCGGACGATTCCCGTCAACGTGGCCTTGTGGCTGCTCGACCCGTCGCTGGACGTGTTGAAAGTGGAGACCGAGATCAGCACGGAGTACGTATTGCCGCAGGAGCTTGACGCGCTGCGCGAGGTCCGCACGATCAAATCGGAACAACCCTTGCGGGAGTTGTCCGCTGCGGGCGCGGGTCGCTTCACCGGCGACGAGGCCCGGCGGCTCGACTTCGTGGGCTACCTGCCCGACTCCCGCGCCGAGGTCGCCAAGGTCCTGGAGTTGCCCCCGGACGCCATGGAAGAAGACCCGTCGCTGGTCCGCCACTGGCAGCCGGTCCGCGTCGATTTGCGGGGCCCCATCAACGCCAGCATGGTCCGGCAGCTCGAGAATGCGATCAAGGACAAGGTTCAGGCGGGCGAGGTGAACTTCGTTTGCGTGTGGATCGACAGTCTGGGCGGGTCGCCGGAAGACAGCATCCACGGGCTGGCCGAGTTCCTGGTGGGGTTGGATCCCAGCCGGGTCCGCACCGTGGCCTACATTCCCCTGCAGGCCCGTTCCGACGCGGCGCTGGTCGCCCTGGCTTGCGACCAGGTCGTGATGCACCCGCGGGCGAAGCTGGGCGGGTCGGAGGCGTCGAGACTTTCCGCGGAAGAGATCGAGTACGCCCAACAGAGCATCCGCAACCCGGACGGGCCTTGGCGGGGAAGGTCCTGGTCGCTGCCGGTGGCCATGATCAATCCGCAGTTGGAGGTCTATCGCTGCGCGCGGCCGGGCGAGGTGGGATACTTCTGCGACGAAGAGCTCAAGGAGCTGCGGCAAGCCGACCCCAACGGTCCGGCATGGGAGAAGGGGATGCCGATCACGCGTCCCAACGAGACGCTGCTGGTCGACGGCACGCGGGCGGTAGAGTACGGGCTGGCCAATCGCACGGCCGAAGACCTCGAAGAATTCCAGCGGTACTACGGCCTGGACGAGTTGGTCGTGCTGGAGTCCAGTTGGGCCGATTTCCTGATCGACGCCTTGGCCTCGCCGGGCGTTTCGGCCCTGGTGCTGATGATCGCCTTCGTGGCCCTGTATGCCGAACTGCACGCCCCCGGGATCGGCGTGGGCGGATTTGTGGCCACGGTGTGCTTCCTGTTGTTTTTCTGGAGCCACTATCTGGGAGGAACGGCCGGCTGGCTGGAAATCACGTTGTTTGTCGCCGGCGTGGCCTGCCTGTTGCTGGAGATCTTCGTGCTGCCGGGGTTCGGCATTTTCGGTCTCGGCGGAGGATGCCTTGTGTTGATCTCGTTGATTCTCGCCAGCCAGACCTTCGTGCTTCCCCACAACCAACAACAGTACGACCAGCTACAGTGGTCGCTGTTGACGGTCGCCGGCGCCGGGGTGGGAATCGTCGCCACGGCCTTCTTGCTGCGGCGGTGGCTGCCGCGCGCGCCGCTGTTCAATCGCATGATGTTGCAGCCGCCCGAGGGCGAGGAGGCCGAAAGCATCAGCCGCCGCGAGTCGCTGGTCGAGCTGGGCGACTTCGTCGGCAGCCGGGGAACCACCACCACCCAGTTGACCCCCAGCGGAAAGGCCCGATTCGGAACGATGCTCGTCGACGTGATCACCGACGGCGACGTCGTTGCCCGCGGCACCGAGATCGAAGTCGTCGAAGTCCACGGCAACCGCATCGTCGTGCGGGCGGTGGAGGGGAGTTAGCGGCCTTGCTCTTGCCTTGCATGCTGACTTAAGATGGCGTTGATTTTCGTGGTGTTTCCCGATCAGAAGGCATGGGAATCGTCAAGGCAAACACATGGATCCCTGGGTCTGGGCAATTCTGCTGTTGGTGCTGGGACTGGGGCTGGCCATCTTGGAGGTCTTTTTCCCCTCGGCCGGCATCCTCGGCTTCCTTTCGTTCAGCGCGATCCTGGCGGCCATTTTCATGGGCTTCCAACAGGAAGGCCATACGTGGGTGGGGTTCGTCATCCTCGGCGTGGCGCTGGTGGGACTGCCGGCGCTGGTCGTCGGCGCGCTGAAGGTCTGGCCCAAAACCGCCATGGGCCGGCGCGTCCTTCTGATGGCGCCAAGCAGCGACGACGTGCTGCCGGAAGACCCACGCAGAGAGCGTCTGAAAGGCTTCATCGGCCAGGTCGCCCGGGCCAAATGCAAGATGCTTCCCGGAGGCGCGATCACGATCGATGGGCTGACCGTCGATGCCGTCAGTGAAGGAATGCCCATCGAAGCCGGCCAGCCGGTCCGTGTGATCGAGGTCCGGGGCCGCCGGGCGGTGGTCCGACCGCTAAGCGCCGAAGAGCCGTCGGAGGACGCCGAAGACCCCCTAATGAGACCGTTTGAGAGCCCCTTCGACGACTCGCCGGGTTGACAACACAGGCCGATACGGATAAACAGGCGGCAGAAAGGGGCGACCCGACCCCTTGAAAAAAGCCGGCCGGGCTTCCGCCGGGAGGGCCGCCGAAGGCAAACATTCATGTGCTGAAGGAGCGCGCCATGGCATTCCTTGCCCAAGTCGATCCCGTCCAGATGGGGATCATCATCGCCATCGTGGTCGGCATCATCCTCGGCCTGATCGCTCTGGCGATCTTTGCCCGATATTTCGGCCTCTGGATCCAGGCCAAAACCACCGGCGCCAGCATCGGAATCTTCGACCTGCTGGGGATGACCTTCCGCAAGGTCAACCCGGCGGTGATCGTCCGCAGCAAGATCATGGCCGTGCAAGCCGGCATCGACGACGACAGCGGCGTGACCTCCAAGGCCCTGGAGGCCCATTATCTGGCCGGCGGCAACGTGCCGCTGGTCATTCGGGCGCTGATCGCGGCCAAGAAGGCCAAGCTGCTCGATCTCGATTTCAAGCTGGCGGCGGCAATCGACCTGGCCGGGCGCAACGTGCTCGAGGCCGTTCAGACCAGCGTCTATCCCAAGGTGATCGACTGCCCGGTGCGCGGCTCCGGCCGAGATTCGCTCGACGGCGTTGCTCAAAACGGCATCCAGCTAAAAGTCAAGGCCCGCGTCACGGTCCGGGCCAACCTGCAGCAATTGATCGGCGGGGCCACCGAAGAGACGATTGTCGCCCGCGTGGGCGAGGGCATCGTCAGCGCGATCGGTTCGGCCGGTTTGCACACCGAGGTCCTCGAGAACCCCGACCGGATCTCCAAGATCGTGCTCGGGCGCCGCCTCGATTCGCAAACCGCCTTCGAAATCGTCTCGATCGACATCGCCGACGTCGACGTGGGTGAGAACATCGGTGCCCGCCTCCAGGCCGATCAGGCGGAGGCCGACATGCGGGTCGCCCGGGCCAATGCGGAAGGACGCCGCGCCATGGCCGTGGCCGAAGAGCAGGAAAACATCGCCCAGATCGAGGAGAGCCGGGCCAAAGTGGTCGAGGCCGAGGCCGAAGTGCCCAAGGCCATCTCGCAGGCCTTCCGCGACGGCACGCTGGGCATCGTGGATTACTACAAGCTGGGCAACATTCGCGCGGACACCGAGATGCGGACCGCCATCGCCAAGGCCGGCGTACCGGTCGGCGGCAAGGAGGGAAGTGCGGCATGATCCACTTCGCCCCGCTCTGGGCCCAAGGTTGGGACGACCTGATCGGGATCGCCGTCGTGATCTTGTTCATCGTCGTCCCGGCCATCCTGCAATTGCTCGGCAAGGGGGTCAAAGGGCAGCAGAAGCCGGCTCCGCGCAGGCCGCCCGCTCCCCGCGGCCAGGGTCAGCCGGTCGCCGGGGACGTCGAGGACGAGATCGGCGAATTCCTGCGTCGGGCGGCCCAACGCCGGGGCGGTCAGCAACCGCCGCCACCTCCACCACAGCCGGCCCGACGACCCGCCACGGCCCAAGTCGTCGTCGCCCAGCCCGTCGAGGCCGAGGTTGCCCGCCCTCGGGCCCTCGGCAACGAAGTGCAAGAGCATGTGGGCCAGTTTCTCGATGCGGGGAAGTTCAAGCAGCGGAGCTCTCAGCTCGGCACGGAAGTGGCTCATTCCGACGAGAGGATCGAGGACCGTCTGCACAAGACGTTCGATCACGAAGTGAGCCAACTGACGGCCGTTCCCGGCGAGGCGGCCGCTTCGCCCCGGGCGGAAGCCCCCTCGGAGCCCGAAGACCGCATCGAGCATCTGCCCGTCCCTGCCGCCGCCGGCCTGCCCGCCCTGTTGAGCAGCCCCACCAATCTCCGCCAGGCGATCGTCATCAGCGAGATCCTCCAGCGACCCGAGCACCGGTGGACGTAAGCGAAAACGAGGAGTGCCCCGTGCTGAATCGTGGATGATGCGGGGTCGA
The DNA here is from genome assembly GCA_016935315.1 of Pirellulales bacterium. GTDB lineage: Bacteria > Planctomycetota > Planctomycetia > Pirellulales > Thermoguttaceae > JAFGRD01. The sequence continues at coordinate 17,779 of JAFGRD010000075.1, read as the reverse complement.
GGGTATCTCGATTCTGCGATTCATGGCTCAGCATTTTGTTTGGATAGAACACGCAAGAAGGAAAGCAACGCATGGGCGTGATGAAGGTGACCCCGGGTGAAACCCGGATCGGATGGATCGGGACCGGCGTGATGGGCTCCAGCATGTGCGGCCACCTGATCGAAGCCGGTTTTTCGGCCACCGTCTTCAATCGGACCAAGGAGAAAGCCCGGAAGCTGCTCGACTCCGGCGCCCGGTGGGCAGAGAGCCCCAAGGCCGTGGCCGAGGCCTCCCACGTGGTCTTCGCCATCGTCGGCTACCCGGCCGACGTGCGGAGCGTGTTTCTCGGCGACGGCGGCGTGCTGGCCGGGTGCCGGCCGGGAAGCCTTGTCGTCGACATGACCACCAGCGAGCCCTCGCTGGCGGTGGAGATCGCCAAGGCCGCCGCCCAGATCGACGTTCACAGCGTCGACGCGCCCGTCTCCGGCGGCGACGTCGGCGCCCGCGAGGCCCGGCTCTCGATCATGATCGGCGGCGAAGAAGAAGCGGTCGAGGCCTTGCGGCCCTGCTGGGAAGCAATGGGCAAGACGATCGTCCACCAGGGCGGGCCCGGCGCCGGACAACACACGAAGATGGTCAACCAGGTGCTGATCGCCACCAACATGATCGGCGTTTGCGAGGGGCTGCTATACGGCCACAAGGCCGGGCTGGACTTGGAGACCGTGATGCAGTCGGTGGCCTCCGGCGCCGCCGGAAGCTGGTCGCTGTCGAATCTCGGCACCCGCGTCATCGCCAACAATTTCGATCCCGGTTTCTTCGTCGAGCACTTCATCAAGGACATGGGCATAGCGTTGGATGAATCGAAGCGGATGGGTCTCTCGATGCCGGGGCTGGCCTTGGCCCACCAGTTGTATCTCGCGCTGCAGGCCCAGGGTCACGGTCGCGACGGCACCCACGCCTTGATGCTGGCCTTGGCCTCGTTGGCCGACGTCGATTGGAGGAAACGATAGAAGTCGCGAGAGAATGAGTTGGGCATTCTTAGGGCTGCGACGTAAAACCCGGACGCGAGCCCCCGGCACGCCTCCGACCCCGTGAGAGAGACACGCACCGTGAAGCTGCAATTCCTGGGGGCTGCCCGGCAGGTGACCGGCTCGCAGTACTACGTCGAGGCCGACGGCGCCAAGGTGTTGGTCGATTGCGGCCTTTTTCAGGAGCGGGCCTACCTGGGACGCAACTGGGAGCCGAGTCCGGTGCGCGCACGGGACGTGGATGCGCTGTTGCTGACCCACGCCCACGTCGACCATTGCGGCCTGACGCCGAAGCTGGTCCGAGAGGGTTTTCGGGGGCCGATCATCACGACGGCGGCCTCGGCCGATCTGGTCGAGTTGGTGCTGCGCGACTCGGCCGAGATTCAGATGGAAGACGCGGCCTACAAGCGGCGTCGCCACCGCAAAGAGCGCCGCAAAGGCAAATACCCTGAGAAGCCGCTGTATACGGTCGAGGACGTCCAGCGGACGCTGCCGCTGTTGAAGCCCGTCTCCTACGAGCAGAACGTCCCGCTCAGCGACGACACCTCGGTCGTGTTCCACGACGCCGGCCATATCCTGGGCTCGGCCATGATCGAGCTTCGGGTCCGCGACAACGGCGAGCCGCGGCGGCTGCTCTTCTCCGGCGATGTCGGCCAGCAGGGCAAGCCGCTGGTTCGCGACCCGGCCATGCCCACCCAAGCCGATTTCCTCGTGATGGAATCGACCTACGGCGACCGCGACCACGAAGACCGCGGCGACATCGAGTCGCAGCTCGAAGCGGTGATCAACCAGACGGTCGAGGCCGGCGGCAACGTGGTGGTGCCCGTCTTCGCAATCGAACGCTCCCAAGAGCTGATCTATCACCTCAGCCGGCTCAGGCTCGGCGGCCGGATTCCGCCGGTACCCGTGTTCCTCGACAGCCCCATGGCGGCCGACGTCACGGCCGTCTTTCGCCGCCACCGCGAGTGCTTCGACCTGGAGACCTGGCAAATGATCGCCAACGGCGACGCGCCGCTGCGGTTTCCGGGGCTGACGATGGTCCGCACGATCGACGAGTCGAAGGCGATCAACCGCCACAAGGGGCCGGCCGTGATCCTGGCGACCTCGGGCATGTGCACGGCCGGGCGGATCAAGTTTCACCTTCGCCAGAACATCATTCGCCCGGAATGCACGATCCTCTTCGTCGGATACCAGGCCCACGGCACGCTGGGCCGGCAGATCCTCGACGGTAGCCAAGAGGTCCGCATCCACGGTCGCCAGCTTTGGGTGAAGGCCCGGGTGGAGCAGGTCTTCGGCTTCTCCGGCCACGCCGACCGGGGGGCCCTGATGCGCTGGCTAAAGCACTTCCAGACGCCGCCGAAGCGACTGTTTCTCACCCACGGCGAAGAGGAGGAGTCGCTCACGCTCGCCCGGCACATCCGCCAGAAGCTGGGCTGGGACGTCACCGTGCCCGAGTACCAGCAGATGGTCGAATTGACGTAGCCGGCCGTTGAGGAGCGAGGTTGGGCAACACGACACAAGACGGCCACATGGGAGTCTTCCAGGAGTCTTGCCAGCAAACGGGAGATCCTCCCGCAACCGGGGAACCGTGCCCATGTCCAACGTCCAGCCGACCAGCCGTCGACGCCTGTTGGGGCAACTCCTGATCGGCCTGGCCTACCTGGCCTTGGTCGCCGCGATGCTCCGCAGCACCACCGGACACTCCTTTCTCGTCGTCCTGCCGGCGGTGATCGGCGGGGCGCTTTTCTGTAGCGGGCTGGCCCTGGCCTGGCTGACGCTCTGGGCGGTGCGCAACGACGGGCGCCTCGGCCAATTCGGTCTCGGTTCGCTGTTCTTCCTGACCGTCTTCGCCGCACTCTATTTCGGGCTGGTCCGCTGGCTGGTGGTCGCCGTCGAGCGCGGCTCGGCAGCCCGCACCGGCGATGGCGGACGCTTTCTGTCTACGGCCGTGTTGTGTCTGGTAGTCGTGCTGACGTCGGTCCCGTTCGTCCTGGGCATGACCGAGAGCCTGCTATGGCTGGCCGTATGGATCGTCCGCCGTCGGCCCGTCCGCAAGCTGCTGGCCAGAAAGAGACGTCGCCTCCGCTGAGGACTCGCAGAAGAACAGGGGCTGCCGCCGTCCCGCCGCTGCGACTACGGCGCCAGATCGACCACGCAGCGAAAACCGATTGTGCCGCAGCGGTCCAAGCCCGGCCACATCAACAGAAACTTGGCCGCCTGCCGAACCGGCTGCGGGCCGCCGTCGGCATACCAGTGGGAGCCCTCGGCCTTGTAGAACGAGCCGCCTTTAAGGACGCAGAACCGCGAGCGGCCGTCGTGTCGCTCGCTCTCGGTCCACTCCCACGTGTTGCCGCACATGTCGTACAGCCCCAGCGGCGAGCGCCCGGCCGGAAACGCCCGTACCGGCGTCGTGGAGCCGGAGGAATCCCCGTTGCAGCGGGCCGCGTCGAACACGTTTCCCCAAGGGTACAGCAGGCACTCCCGGCCGCCGGCGGCAAGCTGCCACTCCTCCTCGGTCGGTAGCCGCTTGCCGGCCCAGGCCGCGTACGCCCTGGCGTCGTCCAGATCGACGTACACCACCGGATGATCCTCCTTGCCAATCGGCGGACGGCCATCTTGCCAGTGCCTGAGAAAGTTCTCGCCTTTTTGAGGGCGATAGTTGCTATCGCCCAGGAACCGGCCGAATTGAGCGTTGGTCACCGGCGCAAGGTCCACCGCAAACGGCCGCAGGCGGACGTTCCGCTTCAGCGGACTTTCGTACCGCCCCACTTCGCGCGAGCTGAACGTCACCTCCATGGTGAACGTCGTGGCCGGCACGGCCACCATCTCCGGGGGCAGCCGATCGGCCGCGTGAGGTTTCGTCCTGTCCACCGGCCGAAGCACCTCCGAAGGCGTCGCCGTGGAAGAGTCCCAGTCGGCCGCGGCGGCCCGCTTCGCTTGAGATACCAGAAACCGATCGAAGTCGTCGCCCAGCATCTTCGGCTCGGCGGCCAACACGGCCCCGATGCCCCGGGGCGGGATCGGTCCCCGGACCGTGATCTGCTGGGACGCGTCGTCCGCCGCAAGGCGAGTTCCCGCCACCAGGTCGAAGCACTCTTCGCCGGGCCGTCGCTCGATCCGCAGCAGGCTTCCCTCGGCCGGTTCGTCGGTCACGTTGGCCAGCGTCCAGAGTCGCACGCCCCGGCGGCTCCACAAGCCGGCGCAAACACCGGGGCTGAGCGTGGGAACCAACGGCGTCCAGTCTTCGGCGCCGAACACGTCGGCGAAGCGCCGCTGGATGGGCACCATGGTCCGCAGAATCGAACGGTCGCGAGCCGACCAGAGGCGGAGCTGCCCGAACACGTTTTCCCAAATCAGCATCCCGGCCCCGTTGAGCCAGGCGGCGTGCAACTCGGCCGTGTGGTCGTGATCCCAACGGTTGATGAAGTGCTGCATGTGTCCGCGTTCGAACCACTTGTTGCGCAACACGCCGACCGGCCCGCGATCCTCCGACTTGACGAACCACTGGGCCCAGGAGAGGTGATGGTCGTGGATCCGCTCGACGCCCAGGGCCAGCTCGCTTTCCAGCGCCACGCCCGGCCGGGCCGCGTCGAGCAGCCGGCGAAACTCGCCGGAGCCGGCGTGCAGCGTGTCGAGAAAGACTCCATCGGCCTCGATGGCCGCCACCAAATCGGCCAGCACGGGCAGATCGTCGCGCGGTTCCCGTCGCGTGCCGCGGTCCCAAGGGTTGTAGTCCAGAAAGACCTTCACGCCATGGGCGTGCAGCGAGTTCGACAATTGTCGCAGGCCTTCCAGTCCGCCGGGCATGTCGCGATAGAAATCGAACTGGTTTCGCCGGTCGAATCCGATCCGTGGATACGCGTGCCAGAACACCACGCTGTCGAAACCGCCAAAGCGTCTCCGCCCTTCTTCGAGAAACGCTTCGGGCGTGAAGCGGCCTTTCCGGTGATCCCAGCACGTCTCGTCCCAAAGCATCACGAACGCGCAGTTGAAGTCGCGGCCGACCCAGCGGAGATCGGCACGGCGATAGAGGGTGTCGTCGTAACTCAGCGAAGCCCGGGCATCGCGGCGCCAGCGACCCAACGCCCCTCGCCACGCGTCCCAGTGCCGCGATTCGGCGGGCGGGCGGAGCATCGGTTGCCGGGCATCGATGCTCGGCGGATCGCCGCCGGGTTGTGCCGCCGCAGCAAGCCAGGCCGGCAAGAGCAGCAAGAGGGTTTCTAGTCCTATCCTTCGGATATGCGTCTTCCTGCCAGATCGAGTGTACATGGTCGTCACACAGTCGTCGGCCGGCGCCGCCGGCACAAAGGGTCTGCACTTCCTGAAAAGACGGCACCTGGGCCTATATGAAAGAAGTGCACGAAGGGCAAAACGGCGAAAGCACATGGCAGATTGTGTGCTCGGCCGCCGCTGGATGTCAAGGGCCCGGCGAAAAGGAGCGAGTTGCAGGCACCGTGCCGGCTTATGCCATGCACGGCGCATAATCCGCTAACCCGCGGTGTGCCGCGTTACAGGACCTATAGTTGTCTTGTCAGAGTCCACGGCCAAGCGGCGGCCCGGGCCGACTTGTAGCTGAATCCGCAAGAACTCGGCAGGAATCCGGATTGCCGTGCAGACGGAGTGTCCCGAATCTGAAGTCTGGCGACTTCAGCCACCATAGGTAGGACTAATCGCTTTGTCTTGATGGGAGGTGTTTTGATGAAATCGAACCAGTTGCCGGCCCGAGTCCGTCGTCTTGATTCCCTTCGCCGCTGCGTGGTCCCGGCTTCGATCGCCGTGGCCCTGCTGGCCACGACGGCAGTCCTGTTCGGGGCGGACAAGTCCGACGGCGGGGCTTCCCCATACGTGACGACCTGCGGTGAGTGGCTCTGCTTGAGTCTGAACGTCGAAGAAGCGCAGGCCACAATCCACAAGTCGCCCGTGGGCGTCTACTATGCGTACGATCCGTCGAAGCCGGACACGATCGCGATTCAGGTGAGGTATCCGCCGGGGCTGGTCGCTCCCGAGGCCGTCCGCAACCGCGCAGAGCTCGCCCGGAAAAGAGCCATCGCCGCTGCCGCCCTGCGCGGCTGGGATTTGTGGCTGCAACTCGACGTCCAAGCGAGCGAGGAATAGCCGCCCGCCGGGGCAGGAGTCCAGCGCGTCGCCGTTTGTGCCCAGCCGGTGCGGCCCCTTGCATCGCGCCGGGGAAGCTGCTACGATGGCTCTGCCACGTGGCCCCACTGCGTGCAGCCAGCGGCCGCATTCCAGTCCGTTGGGGCCCGTGGAAAAGCAAGTTGGGCATTCCCATGAGTCGAAGGGCCTCGCAGACATGGAACCCACCCGTCGGACTTTCCTGAAAACGGCCGCGGTCGGCGCCGTCACGCCTTACGTCTTCACCACCGACGCCCGAGGGCAGTCGCCGGCAGCGGCGAAAAACGATCGCCCGGGAATCGGTGCCGTCGGCATGCGCTATCAGGGTTCGGTAATTACGGAGAAGGCCCGAGACTACGGCGACGTCGTGGCCATCAGCGACGTCGACCGGCACGTCCGCGAGCAGGCCCGCGCGAGCTTCGGCAGCACGCCGGCCATTTCCGAGGACTACCGGCGGCTGCTGGATCGCAAAGACGTCGACGTGGTGCTGATCGCCACACCCGACCACTGGCATACGAAGATGGTGATCGACGCCTGCCGGGCGGGCAAGGACGTCTATATCGAAAAGCCCCTGACGCTGACGATCGACGAAGGAAAGGTCCTTTGCCGGGTCGTCCGCCAAACCGGCCGCGTGGTCCAGGTCGGGTCGTGGCAGCGAAGCGACCACCGCTTCCGCCTGGCAGTGGAAATGGTCCGCCAGGGTCGGATCGGCAAGCTGCGGAAGGTGACCTGCACCACGGATCCCAACCCGGCCGGTGGGCCCTTTCCGGCCAGGCCGGTGCCGGAGCACCTCAACTGGGACCTCTGGCAAGGACAGACGCCCGCGGTGCCCTACGTCGAGCAGCGATGCCATTACACGTTCCGCTGGTGGTACGAGTACTCCGGCGGCAAGATGACCGACTGGGGTGCTCACCACGTCGACATCGCCCAGTGGGCCATCGACGCCGATCCCGTGGAAATCGACGGCCGGGCCGAGCTGCCCGGCGTGCCCGACGGCTACAACGTCGCCACGCGAATGAGCGCCAAGCTGCGCTATCCCGACGGCGTCGAGCTGGAGATTCTCGACAGCGGCCGCATAGGCGTGATGTTCGAGGGCGAGGCGGGGCGCATCTTCGTCAACCGCGGCACCATCGCCGGCGCGCCCGTGGACCATCTCAAGGACGAGCCGCTGCCCCGGGAGCAGTTCACACTGTACGACCACGACGATCTTTCGCGTCCCGAGCGGGTGGGGAAGCTCGATGCCATCGTCAACCACATGGGCAACTTTTTCGACTGCGTCCGCTCGCGCGGCACGCCGATCTCCGACGCCCCGAGCCAGCACCGCAGCGCCACCACCTGCCATCTGGCCAACATTTCCATGCGGCTGGGCCGGCCGTTGCAGTGGGACCCGCAGCAGGAGCTGTTCATCGGCGACGACGAGGCGAACACCTGGCTCACCCGCCCGCAACGCAAGGGATTTGAAATCGCCTAGGCCCGGCAGGCCCGGCTGCTTGGCCGGCGCGCGAAATGCCGCTCTGCGGAGGCCGCCTGGCCGGCAGATGCATCGGACAGAATCATGGAAAACACGGGCCTCAGCCGGCGACGTTTTCTGGCCAAGGCGGCCGGGTCGATCGCCAGCGGCGGCGTTGTCCGCCACGCGGCCATTGCCGCCGAGCCGCCCTCGTGGCGTTTGGACTACGTGCTGGCATCGGCCCTGTACGGCTACGCCCCGTTGGAGCAGATCTTGCCGGAGGTGAAGAAGACCGGCGCCAAGCACATCGACATCTGGCCGAAGGTCCACGGCAACCAGCGCGAGCAGATCGAGGCCATGGGCCACGATCACTTCGCCGAGTTGCTGGCAATCCACGGCGTGAAGTTGGGAGGCATCGCGTGCTACACCCTGGGGCCGTTCGGCCTGCGGGACGAGATGCACTTTGCCCGCCGCATCGCGGGGCCCGGCGTGGTGCTGGTCTGCGGAGCCCGGGGGCCGAAGGGCCTCGCCGGCGCGGAGTTGAAACAGGCGGTGGGTGCGTTTGCCGAGGCGATGAAGCCGCACGCAGCGGTCGCCGAGGAGACGGGTTGCCTGATCGCCGTCGAGAACCATGCCAACAGCCTGATTGAGTCGCCCGACTCGATCCGCTGGTTCGGCGAGATGGCGCGGTCCGACTGGCTGGGCGTGGCCCTGGCCCCGCACCACCTGCGGCAGGACGCCGGGCTGATTGCGGGTATCGCCGCCGACCTGGGCCCGAAGGTGAAGTTCTTCTATGCCCAACAGCACGGCAAGGGTTCCACGCAGAAGCTGCCCAAGGAGGACGAGTTGTTGCAGATGCCGGGGCGGGGGCCCCTGGATTTCGGGACGATTCTCGCGGCGCTGAGGCGGAGCGATTACCGCGGCCTGACCGAGATCTTCATGCACCCGGTGCCCCGCGGCATCCCCATTCTCGAACCGCCGGCGGCCGTGACCGCCGAGATCAACCGGGCACGTCGCTACCTGAACGACATCGCGCGACTGCACACTCGGACGAAAACCTGACCTGCAAAGGAGCTGCCCATGGAGAAAGTGCTCGTCATCGTCGGCGACGCCACCGAGACCGTCGACACGCTGTATCCCTACTATCGGCTCAAGGAGGAAGGCTTCCAGCCGGTGGTCGCCGCGCCCCAGCGCCGCCGCTACCAGATGGTCCTGCATGAAGTCAAGCCCGGCTGGACGATCACCAAGGAGTGGGAAGGCTACACGATCGAGGCCGACGTGGCCTTCGCCGACGTCAACCCGGAGGAATATCTGGGCATCTTCTTCTCCGGAGGCCGGGCGCCGGAGTACATCCGCTACGACGAAGACCTGGTGCGGATCACGCGGCACTTCTTCGAGACAAACAAGCCGGTCGGCTGCGTCTGCCACGGCGTCGAGATTCCCGCCTATGCCGACTGCGTGCGAGGGCGGCAGATGGCCACCGTGGCCAAGTGCAAGTTCGACCTGGAAGTCTGTGGCGGAACGTTCGTCGACGAGGCCTGCGTGATCGACGGCAACCTGGTCAGCGGCCGGACCTACCACGACCATGGCCAATACATCGGCCCGTGGATCAAGATGCTGGTCGAGGCGCGAAAGCGGAAAGGCGGCTAGGAGGTTGGGGCCGAGGCACCGGAGCGCCGCCATGACCGGCAAACAGCGCATCGAAGCAGCCATGCGGCATGGGCCGGTCGATCGCCTGCCGGTAATGTGCCAACTGGCCATCGGCCATTATCTGCTCAATACCGACGTGGCCCCCGCGGAGATCTGGTTCACCAGCGAAGGATTCGCCCGAGCGCTGATCACGCTGCAACGGCGCTATCGGTTCGACGGCATCCTGATCAACCTGCCGGGCCGCGATCCGGATTGGATGCGGTACGTCGATCGTATCGAGACGGCAGCCGACGGCAGCCAAACGGTCCGCTTCACCACCGGCGACACGGCCCAATGCCCGGCCGACGACAACGTGCAGCACTTCCGACCCGGCGGCGACTGCCGCCCGTCCGTCGACCAGGTTGATCCCGAGCGGATCTACTACGACGATCCGCATTGCCTGGGCGGGCTGAAGTACCCGTTCCACTTCGGCCTTCAGCCGTACCAGCCCGACCACGACGACTACTGGCCCGACTACCTGCTGCGCACCATCGACCTGGTCGTCGGCGAGGTGGGCCAGTCGGTTTCCGTGCATAGCGAGATCTTCTCGCCGTTTACGCAACTGCTCGAGTTATTCGGCTACCAGCGGGCGTTGATGTACCTGCTCGACGAGCCGGACCGATGCCGGGCGATCTTGGCCGCGTATACGCGCGGAACGGCCGACCTGGGCGTGTGGCAAGCCCGCCGCGGGGTCGATGCGGTGCTGATCTCGTCGGCGTTTGCCGGCGGCGGCTTCATCTCGCCCCGCCAGTACGAGGAGTTCGTGCTGCCCTACGAAGCGGAAGTCGTTGCCCGTCTTCACCGGGAAGAGGTGCCCGTCTACACGCACACCTGCGGCGACATCGGCGATCGGCTGGAGTTGATGGCCGAGACCGGCACCGACGGCATCGACACGCTCGATCCGCCGCCGCTGGGCAGCGTTGATCTGGAGGACGCCAAACGCCGCCTGGGCGATCGGCTCTTCTTCAAGGGTAACGTCGATCCGGTCCACACGCTTTTGGCCAAATCGCCCGCGGAGGTTCGCCGCGACGCGCTTTGGCGGCTGGAGGTCGGCAGCCGCGGCGGCGGCTACATCCTCAGCAGCGCCTGCTCGGTCTCGCCCCGCGTCCCGCCGGCCAATCTCGCCGCGCTGGTCGAGGCCAGCGAGCAATTCGGCGAGCCGCGTGCCAAGTAGTGCCCCCTCCGTTCACTTTGGCCCTGCCCAGCGTGGCACCTTCACGTCCGAGGCCGAATCAAGACCGGGTGCATACGGTTTCAGATCGAGTACCGGCGTGCCCGGGAAGGCGTCGATGTTCGCGATTTCGATCACGTTATCCTGGATGGATACAATCTTGCAAAGGCTCAAGGCGATCAGGTTGGGGCGAACCGGGGCACGGCAGGCGAAGACTCCCGTGAGCCGGTTGTTTTTGTTGCCTCGGGGGTGAACTTGCAGAATGGCTCTCTTCTGGGGCGTGTCGTTCTTGTCGAACCACCAGATCACTTGCACGTGCGACCACTCCTCCAGCCCACGCAAAGCCTTCTGGTATTGCTTGTCGACGACGATCAAGTGTCGTCCGTTTTTCTCTTGGACTTCGCCGATGCGACGGACCGAGAACATCTTGGTTTCCGGTTCGCCCGCGCTGAAGCCGGCCTGGAAGAGCACGACCGCGGCGAAGGCGAAAACAACAATCGTTGCGGGAGCGGGATGGTACATGGCTTTCTCCAAGGGGTCGCTGATTTGAGGGACGCGGTCTCGGTTTTCGTTGGACGCTTACAGCCACTACTCAATACCGTATGCCTTCTCCCACCGGCGCGCGTAGACGTTTACATACCAATCAAACAGATTCCTCTTGTCGCCTTCCGAAAAGAACTCATTGGCGATGAACGACAATCCCTCGGCGCTCTCTGGGTTGGTCAGAAGTACTTCGTCCTTGTGGCACGGCTCCGAGCCAATGATCGCGCTTACGGGCGTCCGTGCGGAGCAAACCTGTTCACAGAGGGTGAAGAGAGCACCAAGCCTCTCGAATCTGGCAAGCCTTCTATCTTCGGAGAAGCCCCACAACATGCTCTCCGGTGTGGAGATACAAACGACCTTGTGAATAAGGTCAGCAGAGACGCTTATCGGCACTTCTAAGTCAAGCAGAAGGCCCACGAAGTTCAGAAAGACCTGCGACACACATCGCTCCTGGAGCCACGTAGAGAATTCCGATACTGACGACAGGCGCGGCAGATCGAGGAAGGCGTAGTGGTCATCTTCTGCCGCAGCAAAAGCACCTTTCGCCTGCGGTTGCAGTTGAGAACAGAAGTCGGCGTCGCAGATCGCTTCCAGGTCCTTCAGCCTCAGTGTCTCGTATCCCAAGCACTCCAGGTCGGCGCCTCCCATGGACGGTTTCTCGACTCGATGCGATACCATCGGCTTTTCCCCGTTTGCCTAGAATCGTGCTTGCAAGATAGCTTCTTCGATCAGAGCATCAAACGTACCGTCGGCACGAATCCTGACCGTCATTCCCGTTTGTCTGCTGAACACGTCGATGACGGTGTTGCCCCCAACGAGTCGTGAATGCCGGTGTTACTTCCGTATTCGACTGCTGCTGACACTGCTTCGCCGGGCTGGTGCCGCGCCCGCCCGTTCCCATCACGTCCACGACCGGTATTTCGCCGGGCGAGCCATCAGCCGCCCAGGCTCAGGCCACCGCGCCGCCGAACGCGGCTTTCTGGAGGAAACGACGAGGACTGACGGACTCGGACATGGCGAACCGCCTTCCCCGGGGGCTGTCACAAAGCGGGTGGCACTCTCGTGAATCGAAAGGCGGCGTGGAGCTTCCCGGGCGGGTGAATCAGTCGGAGAACGAGGCCAACGCGTCCGCGCGATCCTGCCGGATATCGAACACCTGATCCAGCCGGCAGACGCGGAAGACCTCCAGCAGCTCCGGCCGGACGCTACAGAGCTTCAGCACGCCGCTTTGGAGTTTGAGCTTCCCGTTCAGTGAGATCAGTTTGCCGATGGCCGCACTGGAGAAAAACTCGACTCCCGAGAAGTCCAGCACCAGCTTCCGGCGGCCGTCCTGCTTGATCAACCCGTACAGCTCACGGCCCAGCTCGTCGATCTCCAGAAAGTCTCGGATGCGCCGGCCGCAGAAACGGACCACGGCGATCGTACCCACATCCGTGATTTCGACCTCCTCGATTTTCACCCTCTCGTATTGAGTCATGGGGACCACTCCTGGGAACTCGTGCATACTAGCGTGGCCTGGACAGAAGGCCCAGGCTCAGTCTCCTTCTGCGAATGTTCTTCTGCGCCACCTTCTGGCGCATCAGCGCGGCTCGATCCGCGTACTCGCGCACTTTTTCGCCCAACTCGACGCTATTGTTCCCCGACAACTGCACCGCCTTGCGGCAGTTCAGCATCGCCTTGCGAAAATACTTGTAGGCTCTGGCAGGATCCGAGATCAGAATATAGTCGACGGCCGCGTCCGCGTAAAGACTGCCCGCGTTGATCAAGTAGTCCACCACGGCCTTGTCGGAGAACTCCTCGGGCAGGCTCGCCTGGGGATCCTCCCTCAAGAGCACTTCTCGGGAGAGCTGGCTGCTGGCGGCGTTGCGTTCGCTCAGATGGGCGTTGCTGAGGGTCTCCAGAATGCTCGCGGCGGATGGTCGGTAGACCACCGCAGAGACGCCCCCGAGGCTTTTGAGAAAGTCTCTGTACGCCTGTGCTCTTCTTTCTCGTTCGGCCTTTTTCTGAGCGTTGGCCATGGATGGCAGTTCTGTGCGGGTCGGAGAAACGAGCGCCGCGGAGCAAACGTCGATAACTAAATTCTCGCACAGTTTTTCTGCCAGGGCAAGCCCCGAACCGGGTTACTGCGGCTGGGAACGTCGAATCGGTTCGTTTTGCGCGTTGATGCGAGTTGCCGGGGCCCGTGCCCCCTAAGGCGCGTTCTTCTCGGCCGAAAAATGGCCCAATCCTTGGCCCATCGCGGTGTTCATGCCGCCGGGATGGCCACCGCGGGCGGCCCACCAGGGGCCTGTCAAGAAACAAGTTGGGCATTCTTATTGACGCTGGCACAGTCAATGCGCGAGGGCGACCAACGGGAGCCCGAATCTTCCGGCCTCCCATGGGTCGGCGCGGATCATCTTCCACGCAAACATCGACAGGGGTCGCAAGGCAGCCTGGGGTTTCCACAGGGGTATGGCGCGGTTCGGCATTCGGCGGGATTTCGGCCACGACCAAACTGAACACGCGTACCTGAACACGGACTTGGTATGCCCTCCTATTGACGTTTGCCCCGTCAATGCGCGAGAGCGACCAACGGGAGCCCGAGTCCTCCGGGCTCCCGTTGGTCGGCCGATACGGCTTGCGAAGAATCGGTATAGGCCCGAGAATCGTATCGTCGCGATTCACCGGAGTGCGGACTGGCAAGCCGATTTATCGAAAAGGGTATCCCGAGAGAAGCTATAAGCTTGCAGAGGGGAATGACTCCACCACCCGGCACAGCATTGGTGACGGCGGCCAACCGGCGTTCCGGTTTGCGGCATCGTGGGAGGATCGTCGACATGGCAAGTGATACCGATCCAAGGCAAGGGCGGCTGACGCTCCCTCGGGAAGTGCGCGACGAAGAGCGGAAGTACCTCGACGGGCGTCGCCAGGAGGCCGGCGTGCAGTCGGAGGCGCCGCTGGTGGGCGTTGCCTTGTCCGGTGGTGGAATCCGCTCGGCCACGTTCTGCCTGGGAGCGCTCCAGGCGCTGGCCGAGCGGGGCATCCTGCGGCTGGCCGACTACCTTTGCACGGTCTCCGGCGGCGGATACGTCGGCTCGTGCCTTAGCTCGTTGACCACCGTGCTGGACGAGAAGCGACTTCTCGAGCGCCGGAAAAGGAAGTGGCCCGACGATCGGCGGTCGTTGCATGGCTGGGAGACGGCCCGCGGGCGCAAATCGTCCTTCAGCGCCGCCTCCCCCGATGCACAGAGCATGCCCCTGCTCACCTGCGAGCAGATACACCATTTGCGCAAACACGGCGACATGCTGGTACTCGGGCGCGGGCTCTACCGCCGTGAGATCGTGCGGGCGGTAGGCACGTTTGTCGTCGGCTGGCTGGCCTTGCTGACGTTGCTGCTCAGCGCGTTGCTGACCCTGATCTGCGGCTATTATGGCTACCTGTGGCTGTTCGGAGGCGAGGCTGTTTGGGGCCACCTGGCCAGCCGGCGTTGGTCCGAGCTGCCGCGACTGGTCGTCCTCCTGCAGCCCGACTGGGTGTTGTGCGCGGTGACGGCGGGCGCCGGTGCGCTCTACGGCGCGGCGGCGTTCCGCAACGCGTTCGTTCACGATCTGGCACATTCCGACGCCCGTTCCGGAGAGACGGCCGAGGATCTGGCCGAGCGCAGACAATTGACCTACTTCGGCCTGGGCATGGCCGCGACGATTGCGGTGATCGGCCTCGCGTGGAGGTGTGGCGGTCTGGGTTGCGGCCCGATGCTTTCCGAGCTCTGGTCGCCGGTGGCGTTTTCGCTGGGGACCTTGGGCGCCGTGGGCGGGCTGTACCTGGTCGTGTGTGCCCTCTTCTCGCAGCGTTGGAACCGCCCGAAACGCTCGCTCTTCGGCGCCATGCAGGGTGTCTGCGTCTACTACGTGATGGGAACACTCGGGTTATTGGGCTTCACGCTGCTGGTCTGGTGGGTCGATCCGATCACCGTGTCGGGGGCGATCAAGGTCCTGGTCGGATTCGCCATCGACCTGGGACTGATCCAACTGCTCGCCAAGGTCGGTCGGTCGAAACCCCAAGGCACCTGGAGCGTGGTGGGGGCGCTGGGTAAGCGGATCTTGTTGGCACTGGCGGTCCTGGTCTTCCTCGGCGCCGCGTCGGTAGTCTGCACCCAGGTGTTGCTGCAACTCGGCGATGCGGCCCTCTGGATCCTGGTCGCGGCGCCGGGCGCGTTCGTCCTCTTGGGTTTCGGGATCAACATCAACCGGATCTCGCTGCACTACTTCTATCGCGACCGCCTGGTGGAGACGTACCTGCGCACGGAGGCCGGCGGTTCCAACGGGCTGGAGATCGTCCGCGACGACGAGCCGTTGCGCGTGGCCGACCTGCACGATCGGTTCGTGGGAAAACGGGACAAGAGCAGCGCCGCCAACACCAGCCCTTACCATCTGATCCTCTGTGCGTTGAATCTGGTCGGCAGCCGCGACCTGGCCCGCAAGGACCGTAAATCCGACCACTTCATCTTTTCCAAACACTACTGCGGCTCGACGACGACCGGCTACGTTCCCACGGAGACGTATCGTGGCGGCCAGACGAAACTCTGCACGGCGATGACCATATCGGGAGCGGCTGCCTCGTCGGGCATGGGCTGCAAAACGTCGTTTTTCACGGCGTTCGCGTTGACCTTGCTGAACGTGCGCCTGGGTTATTGGCTGTTGAATCCGCGGCTGTTCGGGCCGGTCTATCCCGAGTACCACGAGCCACCGCAATCCGAATACCGGATTCTCTCGCGCCGGAACCTGTATGACGAGCTGTGGACCTTCTGGCCGGCCTGTTTGTTTCGCGAAATGTTCGCCGCCACCAACGCCCAATCGCGGCTGGTCCATCTTTCCGACGGCGGCCATACGGGCGACAATCTGGGGCTATATCCGCTGCTGCAGCGACGCTGCAAGCTGATCGTCGTTTGCGATGCGGAGTGCGACGGTGATTACGCGTTTTCGTCGTTTGCGGCGGCCGTGCAGCAGATCTTCGCCGACGAAAACGTTGTCGTGGACATCAATCTGGACAACATCCGCCCGCAGCCGGGAGCCGGCACCTCGCGGAAGCATTTTGCGGTCGGCAAGATCCACTACCCCGCTTGCCCTCCCGCCGAATCCAAGGCTTCCGCCTCCGATTGCGATCGGTCGGCGGATACCGGCTGGCTAATCTACATCAAGGCGTCGTGCACCGGCGCCGACGACCCGGTGGCGGTGGGCTGCTACGCGCGACAACATCCGGAGTTCCCCCATGAGACGACGGCCGATCAGTGCTTCGACGACGACCAATTCGAGGCGTACCGTGCGTTGGGACATCACGCGGGCATCGAGGCGGCGACCAAGGGATTCATTCACCTGGACATCGGCGGCAAGCCGGTCAACACGCTCGGCGCTTTGGCGCGGCAGTGCACCTCTAAGGGGGCCACGGTGCCGCCGGCCGCGGTGTCCCATTGATGTCTGCATTGCGAATGATCAAGGCCGACCAACGGGACGCCGGAAAGACCGGGCTCCCGTTGGTCGCCCTCGCGCATAGACTGTGCCAACGTCGATAAGGCCCTATTCGTCCTCCCAGACCTTTTTCAGCCGGGTGATCGTCGAGGCCGAAAGCCCCTTCGCGTGTTCGCCCAACAACGCCGCCAGCGCCTCGCTGAAGTCCCCCGTGCTGACGCCCTTCAGATAGAGCCAGGGAATCAGCTCCTCGATGCTCTTCGTCTTTCGCAGATACGGTGGCAAGATCCTCGATGTGAACTTCTCGGCCTCGCCGGCCGGCCGCCGATCGCGGACTCGCGGTTGCTCGACTTCGACCGGGCCAACGCCCGTGGTGATCGTCCGCTTCGGCAGGTAGCCGTTACGAACCACTTGGTGGCGACCCTGGGCGTCGCAAAGGCCGGCCCGCTGCTCGATCCACTCAACCACTTCTTCCTGAATTGCCTGGGCTAACATCTGTTGCGCCCCCTTGCGGAGGATCTCGGTCATCACGTCTTTCGCCGTTGCTTCTGGCAAAGTCAACGACCGTGTGGTACTCTCGGCCATGGTGGCGTACTCCTTGGGAATGAGGTTCTGCAAAACATTCATTCACCCAAAGTACGCCGCCCCTTTCAACCGCCCGTACACAACTCTTGACAATATCTCCGCTGCGCTTCATTCGCACCTCTCAACCTGGGCGTTCCCACGCTCAGCCCGCTGCAAAATCGCCGGGGAGATTTGCCTGCTTCCCCGCCATACCAGACAAGCTCGGTACAGTAGCTATCGGGACGCACGCAAGGAGGCTTGATCACAAGTTGTCGACGAGTTCCAATGGAGTACTACGATAGCCGTACACGGTTGCATTCATGGCCCTTGGCCTGCCGAGGCTCTAGGCGACTTCCGTAGACTGGATATCACTCTGGCGGAAACACAACGAACGACCAACGGGTTACCATGATTCATGTTGCGTCGACGCCACGCCTGCGTGGTATCCCGCAACCCAGTCTGGCAAGACCGAACGGAGGATCAGGATGAAAGAGTACGAGATCATCGACACCAATGCCGACAACATCGGCGGTTGTGGCATCTGCCGCTACAAGAGCGGCAAGAACGAAGGACGTCGTCGCAAGTTGGATTGGCTCAAGAAGCGCTACGCGCAAGGCTTGAGGTTCAAGGTGCTCCGCTCACGCGAATTCGGTGATATCGGGATGATCGAGTATGCCCCTGGCAGTCATGCGTGGAGACCCGTCGAGGCGGAGGGTTACCTTGTCATCCATTGCTTGATGGTCAATAGCAAGCACAAGGGGAAAGGACTCGGCGCTCT
>JAFGRD010000074.1 GCA_016935315.1 Pirellulales bacterium | reverse complement strand
GAACCTATTGGCCGACAGGATGTTCTGGATGTCGATACCGTTGACGAACCGGCTGCCGTCGGTGTCGCCCGGGGCCGCCTGGAAGAGATCCGCGTCGACCACCACGGCCATCTTGCCCGGCTCGATGGAGAAGTCATCGTACGAGACGGTGACGCCTTCGAGGAACACGCCGTGGCCGAGGTGGTCGCCAACGGCAGGCTCATTCTCGAAGTACCAGCCGACGGCCCCCTCACCCTCGGTGCTCATGATGACCATCGATCGGCTCGACGGACCCCAGGGCGACGCGGGAGGCGCCTCGGCCGGCGGGATCTTCTCGATCGCTTTTACCTGCAGCGTGCCGGCCAGCCAGAGGTCCATCTCGTTGATCACATCGACGCGGTCGTGACCGGTGCTGCTGATTTCGCAGAGGTACGTGCCGAGGTCGCCCACTTCCATGATCCCGTTGACCATCGTGGTGGCCACGTTGCCGGCGCCGCCCGGCGACAAGGTGCCGCGGACCAGGGTGTTGCCCTGCAGAGTCGCGCCCTCTCCGCCGGCCAGCATGGCGACGTCGGTGCTGCCGGCGCCGGTGACTTGCAGCGTCACGCCCGGGTCCAGCACGATGCTGCCGAGCGTGGCTTGATGGCTGTCCAGGTGCAGCGTCGAATCGGCGGTGACCAGGAAATCGCTCGTCGCCAATTGCAGCCCTGCGGTGTTGACCTCGTTGGACAGCAGCTCGGAAAGACTCAAGGCCCTGTCGCTGATGCGAACCTCGTCGATGGTGGCGGTTGACCAATCGGTAATGCCGCCATTCCACGTGCCGCGGCCCACGGTCCACGAGGCGTCGGATTGGATGAAGGCGCCGCCGTTGACGGCTACGCCCTCTCCCTGCTCGACGTAATCCTCGTCACCCGGCCCCTTGATGAAGAACCGCATCATGGCGCCGTCGTTGACCATCGCGAGGTGATACCACTCGCCCACCACGGGATTGAAGTCACTCTGGATGACCCGAGGCGTGCCGCCGCCGTCGATCATCATGGCCTCGAACAGATCGGTAGAGTCAGCGAACTTCAAAAAAAGCGGCGGAGAGGCTTCGGTCGCCACCGGTTTGCCGTCCTTGCCCACGAAGACCTGCCAGGCGGTGAGCGACTCGAGCTTCACCGACGCCTCGACGGTCAGTTGCTCGAAAACCTGGCTGTTGATGGGCTTGCCGTTCGTGTAGAGATCCTGGTTGGGAACGAACTGCACAGACAAGTCATTGGGGACCTGAAGCTGGGGAACCGGGTTGAAGGGCACATCGGCACGATAGGTAGGGACCGTGGTGTCAGCCCAGGTCCACATGTGGTTCCCGTTGCCCGACGAGTCGAGGTACCAGTCGCTCTGGTACACGGTGGCCTGCGTGTCGACCGGCCCCTCCTCGAACCGCCAATAGGCGGCTGTGCCGGAAGGACCGCCCGGCCCGACGACCGCGACTCGTCCGCCGTCGAGCGTTAGCGCGGTGCTGGCCAGAAGGTCGTCGCCCCGGACCTGGAATGTATCGCCCGCCTCGACCGCGTAGACGTTATCGCCCAGCGTGAGGCTTCCGACGATGGTCAGGTCGGCGCCGGCCGTGCCCAGTTGGCCGCCGGATACGTGCAGCGATTCGATGGCGCTGTCGGTGGAGGAGAGGACGACCCGGCCCTCGCTGACGCGGACCGTCCCGGGGCCGCTGATCGGGCCGGCAACGTTCAGCGTGTAGTTGCCCTTGCTCCGCAGCGTCAGCGTGCCGTTGTTGACGGTCACGCCGTGGGACGCGCTGCCCAAGTTGACGGTCAGCGTTTGGGGATCGCCGGCGTTCACGGGGCCGGCCGTCAAGATCCCGTTGGCCTCGCCCTCGACGGGATTGTCGAACGTGACGGCGAGGTCGGTCGGGCCGCCGTCCAGCACGAGTTCGCCGCCGTCGATGCGCAACGTGGCGTCCTCAAAGGGATCGGAGCCCGGCAAGGCCCATTCCAGCTTCCGGCCGATCAGCCGGCCCTCCTGCGCGGAGAAGGTCGCCGCGCCGAGCCCCGTGTTGAAGTTATCCAGCACAACGTCCCCGCTGCCGACCTTCGAGATCACCACCGGCGTGACCCCGTCGGCGGTGATCACCCCAAGATCGGTGCTCACCTGCGGATTGAACCCCACGCTGGTGGCTCCGGGCGCGATGGTCGTGCCCTGGTCGAAGACGATCCCGCCCGCGCCCATGGTCGTCAGGATGCCGCTTTGCATCGTCAGGCTGCGGAAGGGGACGGGCAGGGCGCCGATGGCATTGAGCGTGGAATCGGCGGTCACCGTCAAGTCGGTCTGCGCCATCTGCAGATCGCCGCCGGCCCCGACGCCGGCGCCGAGAAACTCCGAGGGGGCCAAGGCCCGGTCGCTGATGCGAACCTCGTCAATCATGCCGTCGAACCAATCCGTGTTGCCGCCGTCCCACACCCCCCGGCCGACGGTCCACAAGCCGTCCGAGGCAATCAGCGCGCCGCCGTCCACGGCGACGCCGGTGCCCTGCTCGACGTAGTTGGCGTCGCCCGGGCCCTTGATGAAGAACCGCATCGTCGTGCCGTCGTTGGTCATGGCCAGTTGATACCACTGGCCGACCTCGGCGGGGGTGTCGCTGGCGATATAGCGGGGAGTCCCGCTGCCGTCGATCATCATCGCCTGCAGCGTGTCGGTGTCGTCGGCGAACTTCAAAAACAGCGGCGGCTCGGCCGCGTCGGTCGGCTTGCCGTCCTTGCCCACGATCACCTGCCAACGATCCAGCGCGTCCAGCTTGACCGACGCCTCGACGGTCAGCTCGTTGAACCGCGTGCTCGTGATGGGCTTGCCCTGCGTGTAGTTGTCCTGCGCGGCGTTGAACTCCAGAGCCAGGTTGTTCGTGGCGCCGGTCTGCGGGACCGGGCCGAAGGGGACGTCCGTCCGATAGGTTGGCGACGTATAGTCGGCCCAGGTCCACATGTGGTTGCCGTTGCCGGAGCTGTCGACGAACCAGTCCGCTTGATAGACGGTCGGCGCCGTGTCGACCGGCCCTTCCTCGAAGCGCCAATAGGCCACGGTCTCCGCCCCGGTGCCCGGCCCGGTCACGCGCAGCTCGCCGCCGGCCAGGGTGACCGAGGTCGCCTCGCCCAGCGGGGCCTCGCCGGCGGCCTGAAGGGTACCAGCGCGAATCTCGAAAGCCGTATTGCCGGCGATCACCCCGTCGCCGGAGCCGTTATCCAGCTTCAACGTGCCGGGGCCGCTCTTGGTCAGGACGCCGGGGACCGAGCCGTCGTCGAGCCGGCCGATGGTGACGGTGCCGCCGACGCCAATCGCGGCGTTGCCGTCGGTGGTGACCTCTTGGATCGTGCCGCTACCGCTGACGGAAAGCGTCGCGCCGGCGCCCAAGCTGAGCGTGGTGCCTGCGGCGAAACTCACGCCGCTGCCGACCGAGAGTGTCCGCCCCGTGGCCACGGCGACCCCGCCGCTCTCGACACCCAGCACGTACGCCGCGGCGTCCTCCGCCACGGACACGGTGGTCGTTTGGACAATCGCGTGGTCGGCGGGGCCGGGGACGTCGCCCGGATCGCCGCCGGTCCAGTTGACGCTGTTCCAGAGGCCGCCCTCGGGCCCGCTCCAGGTAAGCGTGCGCTGCGCGGTGAAGAGAAACTCGCTTGGCGTCAGGGCCGTGTCGCTGATCCGGACCTCGTCGATCCGGCCATCGGACCAATCAGTGACGCCGTTGTTCCAGAAGCCACGGCCGACGGTCCATCCACCAACGCTCTCGACCATGGCGCCGCCGGTCAGTTCCACGGTGCCTTGAGAAACATAGCCGTTGCCGTCAAGACTATCGAGGAACAGTTCCAGCGTGGTGCCGTCGTTGACCGCCGCCACGTGATACCACGACCCGGGCACGATCGGCGCGATGCTGCTGACCTGGCGCTCCGCCCCGCTACCGTCGAGAATCTCGATCTGCGCCCGGTCGGTGTCATCGCGAACCTTCAACTGCAGCGGGGCCAGCAGGCTGGCCGTGGGCTGGCCGTCCTTGCCGACCAGTCCGTGGTACTTGTCCACGTGGTCCACGTTGAAAGACGCCTCCACCGTCCAGGCGCTGAAGGCCATGTCCTCGATGCCGCCGCCGGTGTAGCCATACGTGAAATTGTCGTCGTTGGGCGTGAAGTCGAAGGCGAGCGTGTTGACCTCGCCGGTTGCGGGAACAATGCCCACCGGTATGTCGGACACCCACGTAGGTGCCGAGTCGGCGCTCCACGTTGCCATGTGGTAGTCGTTGCCGGAGGAATCCAAGATCGGCCAAGGACCGGACGCGGGGTCTGCGTTGCAGTGCTGTGGCTGTGCCCCAACCGGTCCTTCTTCGTGCCGCCAGTAGGCGACGACTCCCGCCTCCGCGGGCAGAGCCGTCCACAGCGCGACCAACATGCAGGCCGCCTTGGCGACCGCCCACGCGACCCGTGTTTCCGGTAAAACTCCATTTACGACGTTTCTCATGATCGTTGACCTCCAGGACAAGACAAGAAGAAGCGGTACCCGACCCGACCGCTACGGACGGGACGATCCCTTGGCCCTCCCCTCAAAGGGCCGCGAACACTTGTAAGAATGCCCAACCTACCCCATCAACAGCGGCAAGCACACCTCAACTTCGCCGTCTCCACGCGGCCACCGCAGTCAGCAGCAGCAAACCGAGGCAGGCACTGGCCAGCGTCGACGGCTCGGGGACTCCCAGAAACTCGGACGGAGCGAGAGCCACGTCGCTGACGCGGACCTCGTCGACCGAACCGTTGATCCAATCCGCGATGCCGTTGTCCCACATCCCCCGGCCCACGGTCCACGACCCGTCGGAGTCGATCAACGCACCGCCGCTGACCGCGACGGGCGAGCCCTGCTCGACGTATTGTGTGTCGCCCGGGCCCTTGATGAAGAACCTCATGGTGCTGCCGTCGTTCACCAGGGCAAGATTGTACCACTCGCCAACCGTCGGAGCGAAATCACTCCACGTCAGCCTGGGAACCCCGCTGGCGTCAATCATCATCACCTCGAACAGATCGTTGTGGTCGAGGAACTTCACGAACATCGGCGGAAAGGCCTCGCTCGCCACCGGTTTTCCATCCTTGCCCACGAAGACCTGGTAGCCATCCAGGCTATTCACCTTGACCGAGGCCTCGACCGTCAGTTGGCCGAAGGAGTACGTGTTGATCGGTTTGGCGAAAGTGTAGTTGTCCTGGTTGGGAGTAAACTGCAACGAAAGGTCGTTGGCCGCGCCGGTCTGCGGAACCGTAGCAAACGGGACGTCCGATCGGTACGTCGGGGCCGTGGTGTCGGCCCACGTCCACATGTGGTTCCCGTTTCCGGACGAATCGAGGAACCAGTCGCCCTGGTAGACCGCGGTCTGCGTGTCGACCGGTCCTTCCTCGAACTGCCAGTAGGCGATCGTTGCCGCCGGCGCCGGCACGGCAACCGCCGCCAACAGCAACAGACAAACTGCCAAGGCCACCGTGCCGAAAAGCAGACCTCGTCGCGGGATGTGTTTCTTTGATTCTGTCATGACTTGCGACCTCCAGGAAGATGCTACTTCGTTGCCAAGCGTCTGCGTACCTCTTCACGCCCCCGGCCCATGCCGGGAAGCCAACCCAGACAGAACTAGTTCGAGTCCAGCAACGGCTGGGCCTTTTCCGTTCCAGGTGTGGATGCCGCACTTTGCGGAGAATGCACAACCTGAATCGATCATAACCACCGGCTGCGCGCCCTGCAACAAGCTGAGCAGCTCGAATCGGAAAAAAATCAATCTATTCAGTTCATCCCCGCAGGGGGGGGGCTGCGAGCCTTGGCATTGCCATGTTGCGAAGTCCTTGTTGCCAAACAAGTTCGGTCGAACGACGCCTGCTCCACAGCAGCGTGATGGCATCCGGTCTGGTGGACGGCCGCGTCGCCGTTGACAAGAGGCAACCAGCGGCAAAAAATGCGGGCATCATGGGAACCGGCCGAATTGTCGTACCCGGGAGAGAAACCCGAACGAGAGCCTTTGCAGAAATCAGTTCCCGTGGGAGTTCCGAGGACTTGGAGGAATACTCTGAGGAAGTTCCGATAAGCCGTATCGCCTGGAAGGATGAAGAAGGAACCGCAATGCGTGACACCAAGCGTTTGAGTTTTGGCGCCCTGTTCCTCCGGTGGGTCGGCTTGCTGCTGGGCGTGGTGGGAGTAGCGTCAGGCGTCGGCCTGGAATTGCCTGTGCTTTCCGCGGAGGTTTCCACCGAGTCGGAATACGGCAACTGCATCGCCCTGTATGACCTGACCTATACGCTTGAGATTGACTGCGACGATCCGGGCCAGGTGCGGATGGCCTGGGACCATTGCCATGCGGTGGCTGCGATTCAGGGACTGGTGAATCGCAGTGGGCCGCGTCTCTATGTGCGCTATGTCGTCTGTCCGCAGACGAGGGTCAACGTCGACGACTACTGGCTCGACAAGCTCACGCAGCCCGAGGCATGGCTGCACGGTCGACGAGTCGAGAAGATGGCCTCGCTGGCGTCGCTGGTCGCTCGGTTTCGCTCGGAGATCGAAGGCGTGGTCCTCTACGATTCCGCCGTGGCCGCGACCAGCAACGTGGCGTCGACGATTGCCGGCGTCGAGAGTCTGCTGCCGATTCGCTACGACCCTTCGTCCGGCAGCCTCTACAGTCGCCTGGTGGCCGACGGGCCGCGTCTGCCGGTCAAACGCCGTCTGGTGGGCGAAGACGGCCGGTCGTTGTTCACCGGCCAAGGCCGCATACCCGGCACCGAGCGCGACTCCACGGGCTCACCCAAATGCGACGCCTATCTGTGGATGAAGGCGAAGTATCTGGACACGGGATTGTGCGACGGGAGCTACGGGGCCTACTACCTGGATCAGTACTGGCGACAGAAGCCGCGCAGCACCGTCTTGAACCACCACTGTCTGACCAATCACGACTTCTTCATCAGCAAGAGGGCCTTCTTCTTCGATCTAGGGATCTGGGAGGACGAGGTCCCCATCGACGATTCGGGGCAAAAGGTCGGCGCGGACCGCGAAACGCTCAAGGAGCTGCTGCGAAGCGCCTATCACCATGGCGGCAAGGAGCGGATGATTCACATCGGCGGGTTTGTGCCCTGGGCTTACAAGTACACTAACCACGGCGCGGCCGGAGGAACGCACGCCCCAGTGCCTTCCGAGTGGGAATACGGCAAGCTGATCAGCGCCTACAACGGCTACATGGACGCGGACGCGATCGGCTTCGGGGCCATGGCCAACGCATCGTTCTTCGCCCACTACCCGCTGCGGAAGGAGTATCCCCAACCGTGGGTCACGCGCGAACAACTCCGGCAACGGGGCTATCTGCGGCAGGACGGTTCGGTGGACTTCAAGGGGCGGCAGTTCGTCGTGTTCTACGTTGGTGACTACGACTGCGCGGCGTGGCTGTATCAGCGAACGCACGACATTTGGGACGACCCCAATCGCGGCAAGGTGCCCATGATGTGGTGCATCAGTCCGATCCTCGACCGCCGCGCCCCGATGGCCATGGATTATCTGCGAAGGACGGCCGGACCGAACGACTACTTCGCGGCGGCCGACAACGGCGCGGGCTACCTCGAGCCGGGCATGCTGCAGGAACCACGCGGCATTTCCGGTCTGCCGTGCGGACTGGACGCATGGACTCGGCACAACAAGACGAGCTTCGATCGCTGGGGCCTCAGCATCACCGGGTTCATCATCTATGCCCATGGGCCGGAGCTGAACCAGAAGGGCCTGGATTGCTACGCCTCGTTCAGCCCTAACGGCATCGTGCCCTCGCGCGGGCCGGCGACCTTGCTGCACGGAAACATGCCCGTCCTGCGACACGATCACGATGTCAACGAAGGCGACCCCAGGGCGGCTGCGCGGCACGTCATCGATCGGATCGCCGCCCGCCGCAACAGCGGGCAGCCGCCCTTCCACTGGTTCCGCAGCATCCTCAAATCGCCCACCTGGCATCGCAGCGTTGTGGATCAGATGGAAGCAATCGATCCGCGGGTGGAGTTGCTTGACGGTCCCACCTTCTTCGAGCTCTATCGCATCCACCTGGAAAACAACCCGTCGTACGCCAAGGGATGGCAGTAGCTCGTGCGATGCGTGTCAAGGCCCAGCCGCCCGCCGCAGGGAGAATCGGCCGAACGTCGGAAACCACTCTTGACAGCATTTGCCATTCCGGGCAGACTGCCGCTCCGCGGATTCATCCAGAAAGGAAGCTGTCATGAGGTTGAAGATCATCGTGCTGCTGCTGGTAGCCATCGGCGTCGCCCTGGTGATCCTGAATCCGGGCGAGACGGTGCACAAGAAGGCCCTCTACCAGCATATGGCGGGCGAGGCCGGGATGGACGGCGTGTTGGGCGACGTGGCCGGCGATGTGCTGAAGGGGCTCGACATCGTGCCGCTGAAGTACAACAACTACTTCGTCTATTCGACGATGACGCTGCAGGGCGACACGGTGTCGGTCGGCTTCTTGAACTACGCTCGGCCGGTAAGCTGGGAGGGTCTGAAGGAGAAGGCCCACCTGCTGAAGCTACCCGGCGATTATTGATGTTTGCATTGCGAATGATCCAGGGCGACCAACGGGAGCCCGGGCAAGGAACGCCTGCGCGTCAGTATCGCTTCGTCTTCATCTTGCGGCCCAACCGCTTGTTGTATCCACAGTCGATGCAAACGACGGCGCCCGGGGGCATGCAGTCGGGGCACTTCTTGGGCGTGGTCACGCCTTCTTCGTCGAGCAGAGCCGCCATGGTGCTCTGGGGGATACGGAATCGCACGCCGCACGACGGGCATTGGGCCGCCTTGCCGGCCGATTCCTGCTTCGCCACGAGACGTTCGCCACAAACGCACTGCAGTTTGATGACCATTCGAGTAGCCTCCTGTCCTCTCAGGACTCGTCAAAAACAAGTTGGGCATTCCTATGGTTGAAAAGGCGGCACAGACGCCTTTGGGCCGGGCGGGGAAGCGATCGGGAAGCGTGGCCAAAGTGTCCTGTGGGGCGGGGAAAACGGATGCATCGCGGGGTTAGGGGACATTTTGCTCTCGTGCAGCGAACGAGGGAACTGTAGCCCTGGGCCCGAAGGTGCCGGACACCCGGCAGCCCGTTGCCTGGCCCGATTTGGGTTTCCGGGGTGGGCTGCCGGTTGGCGTGCACGTCGTCATGCGGTGCCGGCCAGACGGGCCTCGTTCGGCGCGATCTGCTTCCCCACGGCCTCGGCTACTCTGCGACAGAGTTCCATCAGCGCCTCGAATTGCTCGAAGGTGAGAGACTGGTAGCCGTCGCTTAACGCCGTCTCGGGATCGGGGTGAACCTCGACGATCAAGCCGTCGGCCCCGGCGGCTACCGCGGCGGCGGACATCCGCGGAACCAGGTTGGCGTGGCCCGTGCCGTGGCTCGGGTCGACCACCACCGGCAGATGCGTGCGATCGTGCAGGTAGGGCACGGAAGCCAATGTCAGCGAGAATCGGGTATGCGTCTCGAAGGTGCGGATGCCCCGCTCGCAAAGCATCACGTTGGGGTTACCGGCGTTGAGCACGTACTCGGCGGCCAGCAGCAGCTCATCCATCGTGGCGCTGGGGCCCCGTTTCAGCAACACGGGCTTGCCCTCCTTGCCGACCGCTTCCAGCAGGCGGTAGTTCTGCATGTTCCGGGCGCCGATTTGCAGCACGTCGGCGTAGCGCCCCACCAGCGAGACCTCGGTGGCCGCCAGCACCTCGGTCACCACGGCCAGGCCGGTCTCGGCCCGGGCGTCGGCGAGGATCTTCAGGCCGTCTTCCTTCAAGCCCTGGAAGCTGTACGGGCTGGTTCGGGGCTTGAAGGCCCCGCCACGCAACGCCGTGGCGCCGGCCATCTTGACCGCCCGGGCGATGCTGAGCGTCTGTTCGGCGCTCTCGACCGAGCAGGGTCCGGCGATCATGCCGAGGTGGCAATTGCCCACCACCAGACTGCCGGCGCGAACGACGGTCGGCTCCGGCTTGACTTCACGGCTGGCGACCTTGTAGGGCGCCAGAATCGGCACGACCTCGGCCACACCGGCCCCGCTTTCGAGCGACTGGCGGTGTTCGTCGCGTTTCTCGCCGATGGCGGCAATCACGGTCCGTTCGGTGCCGTAGATCACGTGCGACTTCAAACCGAGCTGTTCCACGCGCTGCACCATGTGATCGATCTGCTGTTGGGTGGCGCCCTTCTTCATGACGACAATCATTGGGGGTTTGCTCCTTGGCGACTGAAAACCAGGCAACACTCAGCTACCATTTGGCTGACGCGTTGCCAGAACAAAAAAAGCCCCGAGGACCGATTGGGCCTCGGGGCTGTTGTCTTCTGTGGGTTGTCTTGTACGTCTACAAGCCACCTCCGACCCCGCGGCCATGGGGGGGAAAGTAAAACCAATAATAGGTGGTTTGGATGGATCTCATGTTTATCCTATCGTCATCCAGCGCACACAGACTACGCTCTTCATGTTATTTTCTACCTTCGACACGAAAATGGCAAGGGCAAAACCGGCAAAATTCCGAAGTCCGGTCGTGAAGACCCTCATTGGCTGCTTCATGGCTTGCGCAGCTCGTCGATGGCGAACAGCAGCCCCCGGACGACGTGGTAGGCGGCTTTCCAAGGCGACGCCTTTGCCCGACCGTCCGGCAGCGGTTGCCCGGCCTCGTCCACCGCACCAAAGCAGCCGCCGTGATGCGCGTCCATGAAGTGGTCGCGGAAAAACTGCCAGGTGCGGACGAAAGTGTCGAAGTATCGCGGGTCCTGTTGCCCGGGGAGCCGAGCGATGCTCAACAGCCCGTTGAACGCTTCGGGCTGCGCCCACCAGACCTTGTTGCGATGGACCGGTGGGGCGTCGGGCGGACCCTCGTCGAAGAAGCCCCCGTGCTTCGCGTCCCAGCCGAAACGGAGTGAATGATCGACCAGCCGCCGGGCCACCTCGACGGTCGCCGCTTCGTGCCGGCCCAGCACCTCTTCCGCTTCGAGCAACAAGAAGGCCGTCTCCAGCTCGTGTCCAAAAGAGCTTCGTTCGTCGAGCGGCCGGAAGTCGCGGGTGGAGAACATCGCCAGGTGCCCGCCCCGGCAGACGATCTTGTCGCGGACGATGCGAAACACTTCGTCGAGCCGCTCGGCAAGCACCGGGTCGTTCCAGACCTGTCGGAGCGCGGTGAGCGCTTCGAGGATATGGATATGGGCGTTCATCGATTTCTGGCCCACGCGGCCGATGATTCCGAACCGCCCTGGGGGCCTTTCCGGCTCCGAGATCAACGCCACGGGCTGGCCCTCGCCGGTGAGCAGCTCGAAGTAGCCGCCGGCCTCTGGGTCGTGGGCATGGCGATCGATCCAGCGGAAGCCCTGGATCGCCAGGTCGAGCGCCTTGCGGTCGCCGGTGACCCGATAGGCCTCAGCCGCACCGTAAATGCCGAAGGCCTGGCCATACATCTGTTTCCAAGGGAGCTGGTTCGGGTCGGGACGGCCGTCGGGAGCCGCCCGCTCGAGGAAGCCGCCGTGCCGACGGTCCCACATGGGCCCTGCGAGAAATGCCAGGCCGTGGCGGGCGTAGGACAGGAACCGCTCGCGATGCCGCGGATACTTGGCGGCCACGGCGGCGGCCGTCCAGGTCATGCGGGCCTGGAAGACGATGAATTTCGTGTCGGCCGGCTGACGGGTCCAATCTTCCGAGAAGTTTTCGAAGAAGCCGCCGCCCTCCTTGTCCAGGCATCGAGGATACCAGGCGTCGAGCACGCCCCGCCACAGCACCCGTTCGATTTCGCGGTAGTCGAGCTTAGCGTCGCCGACAGCGTCCCGGCCGCGGGCTTCTCCGGCGTGCAACAAGAAGCAGCCGAGGGGAAGCGTCGCGGCGTCGGCGGCCACGGCCTTCAGCCAGTCGCGGCGTGTCGGGCGAATCGAAGGTCTATCCGGTGGCAACATGCTGCTGTCCTTTCCTGGGCGATTACGTGTTGTTTCTGCTAAGATACCGATCGATGATCGCCGCGCCCACCGCATCGCCGAAGACGTTGATCGAGGTGCGTTCGCGGTCCAACAGCCAGTCGATGGCCAGGATCGTGCCGATGCCCGCGGCCGGGAGATTGACGGCCGTCAGGACGATGATCAGCGTGACCAGGCCGGCGCTGGGGATGCCCGGGGCCCCGATGGCGGCCAGCGTGGCGGTGAGGAAGACGATGACCAGGGCCGCGCCGCTTAAAGGAATGCCGGCCGATTGGGCGATGAAGATGGCGGCGGTTGCCTCGTACAACGCGGTGCCGTCCATGTTGATGGTCGCCCCCAGCGGCAGCACGAACCCGGCGGCTCGCTCCGACACGCCCGCCTCCTCGACGCACTCCATGGTCACCGGCAGCGTGGCCGACGAGCTGTCGGTGCTCAACGCGGTCAGCAGTGCCCGGGCCATGGCGTAAAGATACTCCAACGGGTTGCGCCGCGCGAAGACCGCCAGCACAATGCAGAGCACGACCAGGTGGATCGCCAGCCCGAGGCTGACGGTCAGGAAGAACCAGCCCAGTCGCTGCAGCTCGACGTAGAACGCGCCGCCGCCGCCGCTGTCGGCGATCTGGGTGGCCACCAGCCCGAAGACGCCGATCGGTGTGAAATAGATGATCAGGCGGACGATCTTCATGACGGCGTCGTTGACGGCCCGGAAGAAACTGATCGCCGGTTTCCCCTTCTCGCCCAAGGTGCTCAGCGCGCCGCCGAAGACCAACGCGAAGAGAATCAGGGCCAGGACGTTGGTCTGGCTGGCAGCCAGGAAGATGTTGGCGGGAATCATGCCGCTTCCCGGATCGCCTTCGCGGCCGCGGATGACCTCCAAGAGCGTGTCGGCAACGGTGGTCTGCTGCTTGGCCATCACGTTTTCGCTGACGTAGGCGAACGTATCGTCGGCGCCGCTGCCCGGCTCGATGATACTCACGAGAGTGATTCCCAGGGTCACGGCGGCCGCGCCCGTGGCGAAGTAGTAGGCCAGCGTCCATCCACCGACCTTGCCCATGTGGCGGATATCGCCCAAGGACGTGATGCCGCAAATCATGCTGGTCACGACCAGGGGAATCACGATCACGAACAGCATCCGCAGGAAGACGTCGCCGCAGAAGCGGACCAGGACGAGCACGGTTCGCGCGGTGGTGAGATCGGTCTGCGCTGCCTGGCCAACGACGGCCTTGGTGCGGTCGATTTCGGCGCGGATGGCCGGAACGTGGACTCGCCGCAGCGTGTCGGCCTTGGTTTGCAGACGCCCGGCTTCTTCGCCCAGCCGTTGGGCTTCCTGCCGTCGCCCCGCGGCGGCGGCCTGGCGGGCCTTCTGCTGCAACCGGTCGCGCTGCATCTCGGCGTCGGCGGCAAAGGCGATCTTCTGCCGAACCGTCTTGTGGAACTGGTCGAGCTTCCGCTGCGGCCCGCCGGAGGCCATCCACATGGTGTGTCCGTAACCCGCGCCCAGGCCAACGCCCAGCATAATGCCGATCAGGATGCTCAGCAGCCCGAGCCCGTGGCCGCTCTTCGAGGAAGTGGGACGTTTGTCGTTCACGGGATTCTCACCTCCCCTTGGATTCCTGCCGAAGTCCGCTTGCAGGCGACGTCCGCTCAGGACTCCCCGTCCTCGGCGGACCCGCTCCGCAGCGCATTCTGCCGATAGGGCCGCCCCGATTCGTACGATTGCAGCCGGCGGCGCACGGCGTCCTCTTGTTCGCGGGGGGCCGCCCGGATGGCCTCCCGAGCCGACTCGGCGGCCTT
The DNA here is from genome assembly GCA_016935315.1 of Pirellulales bacterium. GTDB lineage: Bacteria > Planctomycetota > Planctomycetia > Pirellulales > Thermoguttaceae > JAFGRD01. The sequence continues at coordinate 3,884 of JAFGRD010000074.1, read as the reverse complement.
GGCGAAATCGCCGCTTTCGGCGTAAGCGGCGGCCAGCGTGTCGAGGTAGACCCATCGGTCCGAGTGATAGGTCGCGTCCCCATCGACCAGGGCCCACGCGTCGGTTGCATGCGTGAGTGCTTGCTTACCGCTGCGGATTCCCTTGGCCGGACAAGTCGCGTACAGCGCGGCGAGCGATTCGAGCACTACAGGACACTTCGGCGCCAGGCGGAAAGCAGCCTTCAGCGATTTTTCCGCTCCAGGGTAATTGTCCCGAGCAAGGTCGTCGTATGCCTGCAGAACGTGAACCCTTGCCAGAGCCCGGTTCACTTCGCGGGTTTCTTCGCGGGAGAGGTTCTTCGCCTGCTTCCACTGCTCGATCACCTTGACCGCGTCGTTGAATGCGGCCTGCGCCTGATCGGATTGGCCCTGGCGGCCGAGAGTGCACGCCCGAGCGGCCGTGGCGATTGACCTGGTGCAGGGAACGTCGGCGGTGATTCGATCGAAGTCGGCCAGCGCCAGGTCGAACTTACCGGTGTGCAAGTGGGCAAAGCCGCGGGCCAGGTAGAGCAGCGGCGACTGGTACCCCGCCGCGATCCACTCGTCCAGCGTGCCCAGCGAACGCCGGTGCACCGGCTCGCCCCACCTCGCCTTCGGATCGCACAACACGAACCACTGTTGCCCCAATTGGTCGCTCTGCCGCGCCAAACGGTCCATCTCCGACTGGAGTTCCTGCATCACGGCCAGATTCTGCGCGACTTGCATGTTCACGTCGCGGACCGACACGGCAATCTGGGCCAGCGTCGTCTGACAGGCCACCCATTGTGGAATGCCCCGAAGATTCGTGCCCGGCGGCAACGCCTGCTGAACGTTCCGAGCCTGTGCATTGACCAACTTGGCCATCCGGTCGAATCCGGCAAGCCGCGCATGCAGCTTCTGCTGAGCCTCTTCCACGGGCAGCAACTCGTCCTGCTTGCTTTTGCAGAGCTTGTGCAGATCGGCCTGCTTCTTGACGACGTCGCGCAGCCGGGCAAGGCGTTCCTTTTCTCGCCAATGTTCGGGCGCCGCGGCAGAGGGCGGACCATCCGGCGGGGACGCCATGGGTTCGGACTCCGCCGCCGATGTGGAAAACGATGCAGAAGGCAAAGCGGCATCGGATGCTGCCGTCGAAGCGGCATTGGGCGAGGATCCCGGTTGGACCTTGCCCGGCGGCACGACGGAGTTGGAAGGCGGCCGCGTGCCGGATGGCGCCGAGGCGTTCGGGGCCGATGCCGACGATGGGAAAGATACCCGCGCCTGCTCGACAGCCTGCTCGACAGCGGGCTCGACCGGATCGGGCGACGAATCAGCCGGATGGGATACGGGCGCGGCCAAAATCGGCGGCACGCCGGCGTTGGATTCGAGGGATGCCGGCGCCGTCGAGGATACCGGTGCCGTCGAGGATGGCGCAACGGGCTCTTCCGACGGCGCCGTGGTCGGCTCGGTTGAATCCTGGCGAGTGCTCGACGAGGCCAGCGCGGCATGTCTCGGCGGCAGCACCGCATCCTCCGAGTTGTCGAAATGGCCGCTGAGCACAAGTCCGAAGGCCGCCAAGAGGATGGCCAAAGTGGCTGCCGCGCTGGCCATGCGGCCGTAACGGGCCACCACGTCCCGGAAGACTCCCTTCCAGCCCGCCCCATCCAACTTCAGCTCCCGACGCAGTGGCTGGTCGTAGGCCGCTTTCCTCTCGGGGTTGAGCAGGCAGATCCTCGCGGCGGCAATCTCGTTGAGCAGTTTCTGAGCGAGTTGCCAGTGCTGGCCGGTCTGATGGTTGCGAAGATGAAGCATCCGCCCGTCCGACGCGTTCTCGATGACGCCCGGATCGTCCTCCAGCAACCGGATTCCCAACAGCCGGTAGTGGTTCGGCGGTTGTTCTTCGACGTGAATGCCTAGCCATGTGCTGTAAGGATCGAAGAGGGTGGCCGGTGGCGGGCCGACCGGGCTGGAGACGGTCGGCAGCACCGGCGGGGAGGACTCGGAGGGCGGCTCGGCGGACGTATCGGCCATGGCGATGGTCGGGGCCGCAATCGAATCGGCGGGTGCAGCCGGAGCCTCGTCCGGCACGGCCGTTTCGACTTCAGACGCCAAAGCGACTTCGTCCGCATGGATCGCAACGTCGTCCGTCGCCGACCGAGCCTGCACGGTGGAGGGAACGTCGCTTGTAGAGGCCCGCGAAGAATCGTCCCACCGAGACAGGGCAGGGGCATCGAGCGCGAAGAGCCCTTCCACGTGGCGAGCTAGGACCCACCCCCGCTGACTTGCCTGCCGCACCAGCGTATTGGGGCCGATGGTTCCGCCGTAGATTCTCTGCTTCAGGCCACCCATCGAGACGGGCCCGACCTGGGCATCTGCGGCCATATAGTACCATCTGGTCGTCATTCCAATGGTCCTTGGCTGCCTTGCTGACCGGGCCCGGCGGCGAGAATGGCGATCATCTGGCAGTCGGTCGAAGAAGCCCATCGGGGCCTACCAACGGGCTGCCAGATATGGTGCCCCTGGTGTTTCAGTGTAATGGAGTTTGGCTGTCACATCAACTGGAACGAGGATTTGTGGTTTCTCGCACTTATTAACGCTTGCACACTCAGTGCGCGAGGGCGACCAACGGGCGCCCGACCTGTCCGGCCTCCCCGTGGATGGTCGCCCCGGATCATTCACAATCCGACCATCCATAGGCCCGCCGAGGCATCCGGCTACTCGCCTGTCGTTGTCCGCGGCTGTTGGGTAAACTAGACGGTTTCCGGGCTGGAACTGGACTTCGCACAAAACAGTCGGATAGCTGACGGAGAGAAGTGCCATGCAAGTGGACGTGCACCAAATCAAGGATCGCGTTGCCGAGAAGGCGGAACTGGTCCACCGGCTGCAGGCCGAATTGGGCAAAACGATCGTCGGCCAGGAGGAGATGATCTCCCGCCTTCTGGTGGGGTTGCTGACCGATGGCCATATCCTTCTGGAGGGCGTACCGGGGCTGGCCAAGACGACCGCCATCAAGTCGCTGGCCCAGGCGCTGTCGACCAGATTCCAGCGGATTCAATTCACCCCTGATCTGCTCCCGGCCGACCTGATCGGAACGATGATCTACATTCCGGCCGAAGGGGAATTCAGGACCCGAAAGGGCCCGATTTTCGCCAACTTCATCCTCGCCGACGAGATCAACCGGGCCCCGTCGAAGGTCCAGTCGGCTTTGCTGGAGGCGATGCAGGAACGGCAGGTCACGATCGGCGACCAAACCCACCTTCTCGAGGGGCTCTTTCTGGTGATGGCCACACAGAACCCCATTGAACAAGAGGGCACCTACCCCCTCCCAGAGGCGCAGGTCGACCGCTTCATGTTGAAGGTGAAAATCACCTACCCCGAACCCGACGAGGAACGCAAGGTCCTCGACTTGGCCCTGGACGGCACCTCGCGAACGATCCAGCCGGTGCTGCGACCCGAGGAGATCGCTGCCATGCAGGAAGTCGTCAAGCTGGTCTACATTGACGACCAGATCAAGAACTATATTCTCGACGTGGTTCGAGCAACGCGCCAGCCCAAGGCGTATCAAATGAAGGGACTGGCGCCGCTGATCGACTACGGCGCGTCGCCGCGGGCGTCGATCTACCTCGGATTGGGGGCCCGAGCCGTCGCCTTCTTGCACGGTCGCGGATATGTCACCCCTCAGGACGTCAAGGACATCGCCTTCGACGTGCTTCGGCACCGCGTCATCCTCACCTACGAGGCGGAAGCAGAACAGACCAACACGGAAGACGTGATTCAGACGATCCTCAACACGGTTCCGGTGCCCTAGTGCTCTGTCACGACTAAGAAATGGGGTTGAGTACCGAGGATAGTAACCCGAAGCGTGAGCGAGAGATGCGGTGGATTCCGCG
>JAFGRD010000073.1 GCA_016935315.1 Pirellulales bacterium | reverse complement strand
ACTGGGACAGGTATGAGGGCCTCCAATGGTTCGCGACAGCCGAGTACGCTCGCACCCATCCAGATGATCCGGACTTGGCGGAGGTGGTTGAGCGCGTGAGCAAGGCGAGGGCGGCATACCTGCGTTGGGGACGCGACACGCTGGGTTGGGCGATCTACATGTTCAGATCGCGCGCTGCGGCCTAACCAACGGATCAACGCGAGCCGAAATAGGCCGGACTGCTCGCTTCGCTCGGTCACGTGTACTGCCGGCCGCGTTATCCGAGACGAGACAGGGCGGCTCTGCGCCGACCCAAGAAACCGCTGGACTCTCGATGTCGAGACCATTTGCGGATGATGAAACCAGGCGAGATAGCGAAGGCACCTTCAGCCACCGGATGATGAAAGAGCAAGGCCGCTGCATCTCTCGCTCACGCTTCGGGTTACTGTCCTCGGTACTCAACCCCATTTCTCAGTCGTGACAGAGCACGAGTCTCTATGAGGGCCCTACGTCGTCGGCTCGGGCTCCTCCTTCTGCCGGGCAATCGCGTCTGCGTCCGGGGCATCGACTTCTGCGTCTTCCTCGGAGTGCAGCGCCTCGATCGCCCGATCGATGTCGGACGTGTCCTCCACGATGCGGCCGTCGCGGAGCACCAGCACGCGTTTGGCGTTGCGGGCGATGTACTGGTCGTGGGTCACCAGGATGACGGTGATCCCTTGCCGCAGGTTCAAGTCGCGGAGGATCTCGATCACCTCCTTGCTCGTTCGCGAATCGAGGTTCCCGGTCGGCTCGTCGGCCAGGAGAATGGCCGGCTCGTTGACCAGCGCCCGGGCGATGGCCACCCGCTGTTGCTGCCCGCCGGAAAGCTGGCCGGAATGATGCTCCACGCGGTCGGCCAGACCGACCTGATCGAGCATCTCCAGGGCAAGCTGCCGCCGCTTGCGGGCGGAAATGCGGCGAGAGTACAACAACGGCAGCTCGACGTTCTCCAGCGCGCTGGTCCGGTTCAGCAGGTTGAAGTTCTGGAAAACGAATCCGATCTTTCGATTGCGCAGTCTGGCCCGGGCGTCGCGCGACATCTTGACGACCTCTTCGCCGTCGAGTTGGTAGCTGCCGCCGGTGGGACGATCGAGACACCCCAGCGTGTTCATCAACGTCGACTTGCCGGAACCCGACGGCCCCATCAACGCCACGTATTCTCCCCGCTCGATCGTCAGCGACACGCCGCGCAACGCCTCGACCTTCATCTCGTCGAGATGGTAGACCTTGCTGACGTTCTTAAGCTCAATCAGGGACATCAAAGCGACTCGTAGCTGAATTCGCAAGAACTCAGCCCCCTTTCACAGGGGCCTAGGGTGCCGTCTTCTCGGAAAGCGCGGTTGTGGCAGTGAAAGGCCCGGAGGCTCAAGGCTTGCGACTCCAGCTACCCTCTCTGGCCCTCTCTGACCGCAGCGTTACCACGCTCAATTCTAATCGACCGCGGAATCGCACGCCATCGACATCCCCGGCAAAAGGCCGCGACCGCCACTTGCATGGCGGCACGAGGGCCGGCAGAGCACGGCCGCGGGCCGAGATTTTCCGGCGGGGGCAACGAGATTTTCCGGCAGAGGCAATCTGGGAATCGCGATCGAGGGGCGCGGCTCTCTTGCGTGGCGACCGCCACGAGGGGGCTACCCTCAGCCCCCGCCCGGAGCACACCACTCCAAGATGATCTGCCGCGAGGGCTCGTACGGCTGCGGACGGGTCAGATGGCTGCGAACCGGCGGCAAGACCGTGGGCACCGATCGCGCCGGCGGAGGCGACGGTGGCTGGCTTGCGACCTCCTTGGGCAGCGATCGCGGCGGCTCCGTGCCGGCGGCGTACCAGCCGGAGGTGGGAAGCCGTTGCGGTTCCGTTTGCCGATCGGGGCCGGTCGGCCCGTCGACGTCGCGCGAAGACGTCGCCGGAATCACGCTGCCGGGGGCGTAGGGCTCGAACCGCCTGGCCAGGGCGCCGGGCCTCTGGTAGATCGAGCCCCGCTTCGAGTCGGAGGCGCTGTCGGCCAGGGCCACCGTCGAGATCGGCGAGGCCGTCGGCGTGCCGTCCGACACGGCGACCGCGGCCTGCACTTCGCCGCCTGGTACGGCGGCCAACATCTCCGGCGAAGGCCTCGCGGCCGGCGACGCGTTGCGCGGCTTCAGCGGCGGCGATCCCCGGCGAATCCAGGCCAGCCACGTGTTCTGGAGCGTGCCCGCGTCGGCAATCCCGTAGTGGCGACGAATGGCCGCCGACCACTGGTCGGTCTTCATGCCGTCGGCGAGGAAATCGATGTACTTGCGTTTTCCGCCGAGTTGAATCAGGAACTCGACCACGGAAAACCCTTGGGCGTACAGCGGCATGACGTCTGGCGGATACTGCGTCATGGCGAGCATGCGGCTGAACGCGATCCCCCGACCGGTCCGCAGAAACTGGACCAGCATCCGCTGATGCTTCTGCCGCTCGCTGGCATGTTCCACGCAGGTGGCTCCGCCTTCGTCGGCCCACCGGGGCAGCGGACAGCGGAAGTGGCTGGCGAAGATCATGTGCGTAATCTCGTGGGGCAGGACCGAATCGAGGATCCGTTGCCGCGAGCCCTGGATCGTCATCCGCCAATCGTAGACCTCGCCGCGGTCGAAAACGAAGGTCGTCGCCCCGCCGGCGCCCAGATTCGGCCCCACGCGAACGGTCATCATGCACGGCCGCGACCAGTTGGGCATCGCCTTGCCCAGCCACTCAACGGCCAGATCGCGACGGTACTGCTCGGCCGCCGTGGCGATCTGCTCGGCCAGCTTCGGGTCGGCCGTTTCGACGATGAAATTGGGCGCCCGAAAGCGGGCGCCCATCGAGACAGACAGTACGGCCGCCAGCAGAGCGGCCCGAGCCAATCGAGCTTCCATGCTCTCACGCATTCCTTGATTCGTGGTGGGAGGAAAATCGGTCTCATCCGTGAGGCCGTGTGGGACGCCGGGGGGGCCATGCAATTCGCAAGCCAAACGCTCGGATAATTGCTCCCCGCTCCCGTCCGCAGGGCCCAAACCTCTTGCTCGACGCATCGTGGCGTTTGCACGACCGCCGAGCCGAAGCCAATCTGACTGTCGTGGTCATTGTAACTTTTTCAGAATGTAACCCGTCGCTGCCAAATCACAAACACCAGTTTCCTCGGAGGATTCGCGGGCGAATCACCGGCCGCCCCTTGACCGGCGAACGCGTTTCGGCGATACGGGGTCTTGTACTCGCCGGACGAAGCAGGTCCGCGACGATCTGATGGACGTGCGCACTGCCATTGCACATGGGCGTAAGCACTCGCCCCGGGCTTTCAACGGGTTGCCATGTATTACCTCATTGGAACTGACGAAGCCGGTTTCGGGCCGAATCTGGGGCCGCTGGTTATCTCGGTCACCGTTTGGCAGGTGGCCGACGGCTCGGCCGCAGAAGACCTGTATCAACGACTCGATCAGGCGATTTCGCGAACCCCACAAAGGCAGCGCCGGGGACCCGAGGGGCCCGGCCTCCGCGTGGCCATGGCCGACTCGAAATCGCTCTACAAACCGGGCCACCGGCTGCACCACCTGGAACGGGGACTGTGGGCCGCCTGGGCATGGCTGGGGCTTCGGCCGGAAACCTGGTCGCAGGTGTGGCAGGCCTTGGCTCCCGAGGCGGCGGCCGACCGCCCCACGATTCCCTGGTATGCAAACTACGACGAGACCGTGCCGCTGGACGTCGATGCAGACGAGCTGCCCCGGCTTGGGGTGGCCCTTCGCCAGACGGCAGACGCGGCCGGTGTCCGGCTCGTGCAACTGGCCAGCCGCGTCCTCTTTCCCGAACGGTTCAACGAACTGCTGGAGCAACACGGGTCGAAAGGGGCCATGCTCTCGCACTCGACGCTCGCGCTGATCTCCCGCGCAGCGGAGCCGCTTGCCGACGTGCCGATCTTCGTCGTCTGCGACAAGCACGGCGGCCGCAACCGCTACGCCTCCTTGCTGGCCGAACACTTCCCCGACCGGCTGATCGAGGTCTACGGGGAGAGCCGGCAGCAAAGCGTCTACCGGTTCGGCCCGCCGCAGCGGCGCATGGAGTTCCGCTTCCAGATGCAGGCCGAATCGTGGCTGCCGGTGGCGCTGGCTTCGATGGCCTCGAAGTACCTGCGAGAGCTGGCCATGCGGGCGCTGAATGATTTCTGGTGTCGGCGGGTCGAGGGCTTGCGGCCTACGGCGGGCTACCCGCAAGACGCCAAGCGTTTCCGAGCGGCCATCGCCCAGCGGCAGGCCGAGCTGCAAATCGAGGATCGCGTGCTCTGGCGACGGAAATAAGAACCCGTAGGGGCTCGCCTGCCCTCTCTGAAAAAACGGCCCTTACAGCGAGCTGAGTTTCGAGAAGCTCATGGTCACGTCGAGCGGGAACACGCCGTAGATGCCGCGGGTGAAGACTAGCTCGATGAAGTCGTCGGCCACCAGAATCGGGCTCTTGGGAACGATGATCACGTCGGAATCGGAGAGCCAAAGTTCCCCGGCCGGGCAGGGCTGCTTGCCGTGCAGCGCGGCGTGCAGGTCGACCATCGTGGCCAACAGCCGCCAGTCGTCGCCCCGGCGAAAGATGACGATCTGCTTCAGATGGGCGCCGTTGTTCCAACTGCCCGCCATGCTGATCGCCTGGAGCACGGTGGTCGGGCCGGTGAGCTCGAAGCGGCCGGGCGTGGCGACCTCGCCCAACACGTAGACGAATCGCGGGGCCCGGCGGTCGAGCACGGGGATCACCTCGATGCCTTCGATCCCCACGTCCTCGCGATATCGCTCGTTGATCTCGGCCTGCAGTTCGCGGAGTGTCAATCCTTGGGCCTGTACCGACCCGATGGCCGGCAAGGCGATGCTTCCCTCGGGCGTGACGCGTGCCAGGCGGTTCTGGCCGCCCAGCCCTGCCCGGCGATCGACCGACGCCCGAAGGTCTTCCAGCTTGGTGTTCATCTTCAGCGGCGTGACCGTGATGGCCGGCAGCTTGTAGTACTTCTTGTAAGCCTTCTCCAGGGCGTCGCGGAGTTGAGGCACGGTGCGACCGGTGGCGTGGATCTGGCCCAGCAGCCGCAAGGTGATCGTGCCGTCCGGCTGGATGATCAGTTCCCGGTCCAGCTTGCTGTCGGAGAACGACTCGACCCGAATCTCGTCGCCCACGTTCAACCGGTAGGGCTTGGCGGTTTCCTCCCGCGTCAACCGGTAGACCAGGTCCAACTCGTCGTCGACCCGGAGCCGGTACTCCGGCACGTGGGCCAGCCGATCGTGCCCCACGTATTCACCTTGGGCAAACGCCTGCCAGGCGATCACCCGGGCCGACTCCCAGCCGCGGCAACCGCAACGGGAGCAGTCGACGGCACAGACCGGACACGGGGCGGCCGGCCCCAGGGCCTGGCAGAGCTCGATGGCATCCGCTTCCGCGGCACCGGGCCCAAGAGGTTGCGGCCGGGGCACACCCGCCGGAGACTCTCCGGTCGCCGTCCCTTCGGCCCTTGCCGCCGATCGGCTCGAGGACCCCGAAAACGTCGCGCAACAGACCGTCAGAAAGGCGAGTGCCAGCAGGCCGGCGGCGGCCCGACATCGAGCACGGGCTGTTTGGCGCCCGGCGCTTTGTGTTCCCAATCGATCGGCGCGTTCAGGTGCGGGATTCATGACTCACTTCCTTGTACCGCTGTCCCCGGTTCTCGTCTGCCGGCCGCTGGCCGAGGTGCTTGCCGTGGACGCCGGTTGCCTGGTCGCGTTGGCCGGCGGCGGACTGGCGGCGCTCGAGGAAGGAGAAGGATTGGCCGCCGCGCCGGCTCGGGAAAACGTGTTCGGATCGACCCAACGGACGTCACGACGCGCCGGCATCCGTTGTCCCTGGCGACGGGCGATCTCGGCCCGCTGGGCGGTGGTTGCCAACTGCTCGGCCCGCTGCGCCAGACCGGCTCGGCCGAGATTCCGATAGACGGCGGCCAGATTGCGCCAGCCGGTCGACTGCTGGCAGATCGAGAGGCTGTGCTTGAGGAACTCCTCCGCGGCCGTGTCGTGTCCGCAGCGGGCCAGCAGAACGCCCAGATCGTTGGCCGCCATGTGGTTCCCCCGATAGACCAACAGGGCCGCCTGATAGAAGACCATCGCCTTGGCTTCGGCCGCCGCCACCCGGCCGCGACCGCTGCGACCCAGGGCCGCGTGGAGCTTGCCCAAAGCGTGCAAGGCCATCGACCCGGCCACCTCGCGGTCGGCCGCCGCGGCAAGCTGCTCCTGGGCGTAGGTAAAATAGCACTTCAACGCCACCAGCGGCGCCATCGCGCCCGTGGCCATGCCTTTCAGAACGGGCGTGTGATGCGAGGCAACGATCGCGGAAATGTCCAAGTCGGCCTCCAACTGCGAACCGTCCGGCATGAAATCCTCGGCCTCCTTAATCGCCGTCAGCCCCTCGGCCAGATGCCGGCTGTGCGCGTCGGTCCGGTGCTCGGCGTCCAAGCCCTGCGCGATCAGCCGCAAGGCCCGAACGAATTCGGCCCGGGCGGCAAAATACGCCCGCAGATCGGCCAGATCGAACCCGTGACGGACCAGGGCATCGGCCTGGCGCGCGATCTGCTCCAATTGCTCGGAGCGGGCCGGCTGCACCTCCGCCTGCATCGGCAGCAGGGCGGGCGGGGCGGCCACCGTGCGCGGCGGTTGGCCGCCGGCGGTCCGAAGGGGTTGCGGCGCCGCGTTCGCCTCGGCATGGTGGCTCCCTCGAGCATTCAGCGTAGGCTGCCTCTGGGCCCTCAGGGCGCCCTGGAGGGTGTCCCGCACGGCGCCCCGCTCGTGCGGTTCCGGCACCGTGTTGGCCGGGCGAGCGGCCCGTTCGCCAGGAAATTGCCGACCGATGGCCCGCGAAGGTTCGACCAGGACAGCAACAGGCCGCTGCAACGGTTCCGGCGGCAACAACGCGGGCCCGCTCGAAAGCGGCGGCGAAGGCTGCCGCTGGGAGGGCCTTGCGTCGGCCAGGGCCGGACCGGTTGTCTGGGGCCATTCCAGTCGCCCCGACCCCACGCGCATGCTCAGCCGCAACGGGAGCACCGCGGTTTCGGCCTCCGGCGGGGCGACCGTGATCACGAGCCTCGTCTCGGGCGGCTCGGCTCCGCCGGACGACGCCGCTGGGCAGCAGGACAACAGGCCGATGCCGGCAAGCACGGCGGCTGCCAGAAGCGGCATCGGTCGGCGCGGCATGGTAGATACTCGGCGGTCCATCGTTCTTCCGTGATTCAATCCATTTCCCGAAGGTCAGGAATCCAGTTTCCGACCGTGTGCGGCGTCGCAGAGCGACCCCCGCACCCGCCCCCTTCTCGGATCGACCCGGCTTTCCGGCGGCGCTGAGCAAAACCGTGCGGGCAGCAGGCCCCGGCCGGCCAGGGGTCCGAACAGCCGTCACAGGTCATCCCAGCCGCCTTTCCCACTCGGCAGCGCCGGCACAGCCGTCCCCGGCGGTCCCAGGCGCAACAGCGGCTCAACCGACACAATTGGGACACGCCGACCGACTTGACCGGGCCTTGGCGCAGCCGATAGGCTGTCGGCATGTTGCTGTTTAAGAAGAGGTTTCTTGATGCGATTCGCCGGGGGCAGAAGACGCAGACGATCCGGCTCTGGAAGCATCGGCGGATGCGGCCCGGACAACGAAGCTACATTCCCGGCGCAGGCTACATCCGCATCGAGGCCGTCGAGCAGGTACGGCTCGACGCGCTGACCGACGACGACGCCCGACCCGACGGCTTCGAGACGGCCGACCAACTCCGCGCGGAGCTCGCCCGGCTCTATCCCGACCAGCCAAGCGACGGACATCAAGCCTACCGGGTCGTCTTCCGGCTGCTGCCGCCGGAGGAGCAGAAGAAACGGTTGCCGTGAGGGACCTGTCAGTGAAGAGACCCTCTCAGTCGAGAGACAAGGACTCGCAACAGCAACAGGTCCGGAATGCCTAGGACTCGTAGAAGAATAAGTTGGGAATTCCTTATGGGTAGAAAGGCGGCGCAGACGCCTTTCCACCCATAACGCTCGCCCTGCGTGAAACGTCGATCCCGGTGGCTTCTGATCGGGAAAGAACCAGGAAACTCACAGGTATCCTCAGTCCGCATGTAATGAAAGAGCAAGGCCGCTGCGCGTCCTTGCACTTT
>JAFGRD010000072.1 GCA_016935315.1 Pirellulales bacterium | reverse complement strand
TGTCGGCCATCGGTCGGGACATCGGCGAGATCCCCGAGGTGGTCGATCCGCAGCGCAAGGCCCGGGCGGCGACCGACTTTCGGTTCTTCTGCGAGGCGTACTTCCCCGAGACCTTCAGCCTACCGTGGTCGGACGACCACCTGAAGGTGATCGCCAAGATCGAGACCGCCGTGCTGCGTGGCGGACTCTTTGCGATGGCCATGCCGCGCGGCAGCGGCAAGACCACGCTGGCGGAGACAGCCTGTATCTGGGCGATGCTGATCGGGGCCCAGGAGTTCGTCTGCCTGATCGGGTCGGACGCCGGGCACGCCCGCAACATGCTGGAGAGCATCAAGGTCGAGTTCGAGACCAACGAGCGGCTGCTCGAGGACTATCCCGAGGCGGTGTTTCCGATCCACGCGCTCGAGCGGATTCACAACCGGGCCAAGGGCCAGCTCTGCGGCGGCAAGCCAACGCGCATCGTCTGGACGGCGGACGAGATCGTGCTGCCGACCATTCCGGGCAGCAAGGCGTCCGGCGCGATCATCCGCGTCGCGGGGATCGAGAGCCGGATTCGCGGCATGAAGTTCAAGCGGGCCGATGGCCGTGCGGTGCGCCCGTCATTGGTAGTGCTGGACGATCCGCAGACCGACGAGTCGGCCCGTAGCGACCAGCAGGTGCGGGTCCGGATGGAGACCTTGAACGGCGCGATTCTGAACCTGGCCGGGCCGGGTCAGAAGATCTCGGGGATCATGCCCTGCACGGTGATCCGGCCCGGCGACATGGCCGACCAGATTCTCGACCGCGACAAGCATCCGGCCTGGCAGGGCGAACGCACCTGTCTGGTCTACGCCTTCCCGACAAAGGAGAAGCTCTGGGACAAGTACGCCCAGATCCGCGCCGACAGCTTTCGCAACGACGGCGACGGCCATGAGGCCACGGAGTTCTACCGGAAGCACCGCGCCGAGATGGATGCGGGCGCGGTGATTGCCTGGCCCGAGCGCCACAACGACGACGAACTGTCGGCCATCCAGCACGCCATGAACCTGCGACTCCAGGACGAGCGGGCGTTCTGGGCCGAGTACCAGAACCAGCCGCTGCCGCAGGAGGAAGGCGAGAGCGACCAGCTCAACGCCGACGCCATCGCCGCCAAGACCAACGGCCTGCCCCGTGGCGTGGTGCCCATCGGGGCCAGTCATCTGACCATGTTCATCGACGTGCAGGGCAAGCTGCTCTTCCACGCCGTGGTCGCCTGGGAAGACGACTTCACCGGCTACGTCGTCGATTACGGCACCTATCCCGACCAGCAACGCCAGGCTTTCACGCTGCGCGACGTGCAGAAGACGCTCGCCCGCGCCGCGCCGGGCACCGGTCTGGAAGGCTCGATCTACGCCGGGCTGGAGAAGTTGACCGACGCGTACATGGCGAAACGCTGGCGACGCGATGATGGGGCCGAGATGCGGATCGAGCGATGCCTGATCGACGCCAACTGGGGCCAGTCCACGGACGTGGTCTACCAGTTCTGCCGCCAGAGCGCCCACGCCGGTCTGATCACGCCGAGCCACGGCCGCTACGTCGGCGCGTCGAGCGTTCCCTTCAGCGAGTACAAGCGCAAGAAGGGCGAGCGTGTGGGGCTCCACTGGCGCGTTCCCACCGTCCTGGGCCGACGCCAGGTGCGCCACGTCCTGATCGACACGAACTACTGGAAGAGCTTCGTCCACGCCCGGCTCGCCGTCGCGATGGGCGATCCCGGCAGCCTCTCGCTCTTTGGCCGCAAGCCCGGTGAACACCAGCTCCTGGCCGAGCATCTCACCGCCGAGTACCGCGTGAAGACCGAGGCTCGGGGCCGCGTGGTGGACGAGTGGAAGATCCGTGCGGGCGGACCCGACAACCACTGGCTCGACTGCCTCGTCGGCTGTGCCGTCGCGGCGTCAATCCTCGGCGCGGTGTTGCCGGGGACGGACACAAGAGCAGCGCCGAAGACTGCACCAATGAAACTGTCGACGATGCGGAAGCGGCGGCGGTGAGAAGACACGGGCACTCTTGCGTGTCATTCTGCTCTTTCACCGGCTCGCCAGCACGTTCCGAGCACCCGGATGGCCGCCCACGAGAATCGGCAGTTTCGTAGCCCCGATTCTTGGTTGCGCTATCGGTTGCACACAGTCGTCTGGTGATACCCGCCGGAAAGGCCCGTGGAATGGGCTCGAAACCACTGCCAGCACAGAAGAAGGTCCGTCCCACTAGACTGACTGCTCCCATGAAACAAAGCCTGTCAACCAGGTTTGTCCTGTTTCTCTATCTCTTGTGTCCAGCCATACCTATCTCCCTCCGGCCAATCGGCCGGTGTCAGTTTAGTCTCGTTATGGATCTCGTTGGAGTCTCGTTCCGAGACGGCGCGCCTGGCACCGGGTGCCGCGGCTCGGCCGAGCAGACCAGCCCGTGGATCGGGCCGCCGCCGAGCGGGCTGCGGCCGCAGGGCGAAACGCGAGCGCACGGCTGATAAGGTCCGGACATAGACATGCGCGTCAAACGAGTTCCCGCCTTCACCGCGCAGGATAGGTCCATTCCTTCAGTAAGAAGGGCCGCGAATCGCTCAGATTCTCGAGGAAGAACCCTGACGCAAAGTGCACCGGGACAGTGAAGCTGTGCCTCCCGGCAACGGCTTGCTCTCAAAGCTAGGTTGACCACCCGAACAGCGCATGAATTCAGCGTATGCCTTGCGGCTCAGGCGCAGGTTG
>JAFGRD010000071.1 GCA_016935315.1 Pirellulales bacterium | reverse complement strand
TGGCGTCGACCAGATCCGAAACGGTCTGTGGCGGATTGCCCACCAACAGCTTCATCACCCGCATTGCCGCCGCGCTCACCGTCGGATAGGGCATCTCGCTCGCCTCAATCTCAGCACAATCGTTCCCGCGCCCCTTCTCCTTCCACAAGACTGGTCGCCATGGGCAAACGTACTGCCCCCGTTGATCATAACGCTTGCGAGTGACACAGGCAAACCCAGCTTTCGGGTGGCCGTGCGTTCTTGGTCGGCCACGAGAGTCCCTTTTGAACCGCCACCCTGCCACCCCGCCAGCCGACGCGGCCCACAGTGAGTCGATACCCCCGTCGTGCACAATGGGTCACCAGAGGCAGATCGTCTGGTGCTACTGGTCGTGGCGGGCTCTGTCCAGCATGGGTTCCAGTTCATTGACGAAATCGTGGACGTCTTTGAACTCTCGATACACGCTGGCGAAGCGTACGTAGGCAACCTGATCCAACTCGCGGAGATGCTGCATCACCAACTCGCCCACGTGGTGACTTGCTGCTTCCGACTCGAAATTGGTCTCCAGATCGTTCTCTGCCGAGACGATAACCGCTTCGATTTGCGCGTCGGTGATAGGCCGTTTCCAGCAAGCCTTCTCCAATCCACGCTTGATCTTCCCGTGATCGAACGGCTCCCGTGTACCGTCCTTCTTAATGATCTTGACGCTGGTCCCCTCGATGCGTTCGTAGGTCGTATACCGGCGCTTGCACGCCAGGCACTGGCGCCGTCGACGGATTGCGGAGCCGTCTTCGCTAGCTCGTGAGTCGATCACCCGATCGTTGTCGCTCTGGCAAAAAGGACACTTCATGACCGCGTCTCATCGTGGTCTCATCGTGAACCTGTATAACTACCACCCCACTATACAACAACTCTTACCCGAGCGAGAGGGTCGCTGTCGGAATGTTGCCCGGCAAGGGTTTGGCCGTCCTGACCGTTGCGGATTCCGGGCGCATGCTCGATGAGGGGGGCTCTCGCCGCAAGGGTGGCTGGATTTAGTTATGCAGAGGGGGGCTCGTGTTGAAAACGTGTTGGGAAAAGGTCTGGGGCGTCCCCGTGGGGACACGCAGTTTCTCGTCTTGACGCGGATGCCGGTTCCTGCGACACTCCGCCACCCCCAACAAGGGACTACGTACCTTCTCGATTGTTTACCAGGAGACGTCACGGATGTCGCGCAAACTCTGGACGGCCATGTCGGCCATTCTCTGCTCTTCCGTGATCGGCTGCGGTCCATCCGACGATTCGCCCCAGCCCCCGGCCGAGAGATCGGACGGCGGCACGCGTGTCACGCAAGCCGTCGCGAGCGATCCCGATGGACCGGCCGCGTCGGTCGACAGATTCCTCAACGCCTTTCGCGCCGGCGACGACCAGACGACCGAACAGATGCTGACGCAAACAGCGCGCGAACAAGCGGCAGCGATGAGTCTGCAGGTGGCTCCTCCCGGCACGGATACGGCCAAGTTCAAACTGGGGCGGGTCGCGTATTTGCCCGGCGACCGAGCTGCGGTCGACTGCGAATGGACGGATCTGGCCGAGATCGATGGACAGATGCAGATGCGCACGGTCGAATACCTGTGGATGCTCCGCCGGGAGCCGGAGGGATGGCGTATCGCCGGTGTGGCCGTTCCGTTTCTCGATGGCGAGCCACCGCTGCAACTGGACTTCGAGAACCTTCAGCAGATGCAGGAAAAGCTGCAGTGGGCCCAGCAGGAGCGGCTTCGTCGGGCATCTCAGGGGGCTTCTCAGGCTCGCACGCCGGAAAATTCCCAGAATTCCGTCCGCCGCTGAAACGGCATTTTCCGGTCATTTGCAGGCTTTTCACGTTTCCAGGGGCCATCCGGCCGTTGTCGGTGTCGTGCGTCAGCAACGAGTCAGCGGATGGGGTGAGACGCCACAAGTCTCTTTGTGTCAATGATTTGTGGCGCTACTCGCGGGGTCGGTTTTTCTGGAATCCGGCCTTGGCTCGGCGTCACCCCCTGGTGCAATCTGTCTGAGCCTAGTATTTTTTCGATATTTGACGCATAGCTCCCAAAACGCCGTGGCGTCCCAGGGCATATAAATTCTCTACCCCTGGTTGACAAGCGGTGCGACTATGCTAGCCTAGCGTCCAATGCTATGCACTCGTTACCACATGACCCCGGTCGTCGAGCTTTAGCAGGGCAGCAACACGACCGGCAGTGCGGTAGCCACGTAGTTTGAAGTTCTCCCCGATCGAAAGCCGTCAGGGTTGGGGAGAAGGAAATGAGTGACGGCGATTAGAGCGAGTCCCTTAACGCTACGGTACCTTTAAGTAGGAGGGTTTCGAATGAATCGTTTTGTTGTGATTGGCGTCGCCGCCATGTTGGTGGTGTTGGGGATCGTCATGACGGCAGATGCCGCCTTGACCTGCCGTCCGAAGACGTGCTGCCCAACGGCCTGCGAGCCCGCGACCTGTGAGCCGGTCGACACTTGCGCGCCGAAGACCTGCCGCCCCAGGCTGTTGGATTGCCTGCGGACGTGCCGTCCGAAGACGTGCTGCCCGACGACCTGCGAGCCAGCGGCCTGCGAGCCGGTAGACACCTGCGCGCCGAAGACCTGCCGCCCCAGGTTGTTGGATTGTCTGCGGACATGCCGTCCGAAGACGTGCTGCCCGAAGACCTGCGAGCCGAAGACCTGCGAGCCGGCGGCTTGCGAACCGGCAGCTTGCGAGCCGGTCGACACGTGCGCGCCGAAGACCTGCCGCCCCAAGCTGCTGGGTTGCCTGCGGACCTGCCGTCCGAAGACGTGCTGCCCGAAGGCTTGCGAACCGGTAGACACGTGCGCGCCGAAGACCTGCCGCCCCAAGCTGCTGGGTTGCCTGCGGACGTGCCGTCCGAAGACGTGCTGCCCGAAGACTTGTGAGCCGGAGACTTGCGCCCCGGCCGCAGAGGAAGCAGCCCCCGCGGAAGCGCCGGCGGCCGCGCCAGAGCCCACCACCTAACCATCCCGGACTGGGGTGGGATCGTGCCGGCGAAGCGTTGCGCCGGCTGGCGGCACACGCGACGGATCGGATCCCACCCTGGCACTTCGGGGCCTGCCCTGTTGGCCCTAACGTTGCAGTCTGAGAGAACCCAGCCGGACCTGTCCGCAGGTCCGGCTTTTTGTTGGGGTCAGCCTTTCGATCAGCAAGAATGCCTCCAAGAATGCCCCCACTCGTGTTTCTCTGACAGGCCCTTATTCGTCCTCGCCCTCTTCGGCGATTTCTTCCGTCTTTGGCGTGACGCGCTGCTTGAGCTCACGAATCCAGATGTTGCGGAATCGCACAGGGTTGCCGTGGTTCTGGAGGTGCAGCGGCAGCTTCGGCGGATGGGCATGATACTTCGGCGGTTCGTGCCACGCCGTGCTGCCCAGCAGTTCGAAATGGTTCTGAATCAGCAAACCGTTGTGCAGCACCGTCATCGTAGCCGGCTGGGTGAGCTGCCCCTGGTCGTCGAAGCGGGGGGCCTCGAAGATGACGTCGAACGTCTGCCACTCCCCCGGTTTGCGACAGACGTTGACCAGCGGCGGACTCTGTTTGTAGATCGAACCACACTGTCCGTCGAAATAGGTTGGGTTGTCGTACGAATCGAGAATCTGCACTTCGTACCGGCCCATCAGATAGACGCCACTGTTGCCGCGTCCTTGCCCGCTGCCCTTGACCTCCGAGGGCGAGGCCCATTCGACGTGCAATTGGCAATCGCCGAAGGCCTGCTTGGTGGTGATGCCGCCGCCCTGGCAGACCGCGCAACCGTCTCGGATGAGCCACTGCTGGCCGCCTTCGAATTGTGAGAGGTCTTTGCCGTCGAACAACACGATGGCGTCGGCGGGCGGACCGCCCGGCGGCCCGGGGTCGATGGTCTTCGGCTCTTGCCAGGGGATGCCGCTCTTCCATTCAGCCGATTCGGCGGTGGGTGTCCCCGCCATCGAAATCACGCCCAGGACAATCGCCGTCGCTGTCCAGCCCCGAAGATGCCGCCGTCGCGGCGGAGTACTGAGTTGTTTCACGGAAAGACTCCTCTTTGCTTGAGATTCACTTGTGCAATTCCCGGGCCGACGAGCCGGCAAGGGCAAGCCCGAGCCCAACGTTGCTACCATAGCCCAGGCGGAGGCCGTGTGCAAACTGTCGGTCGCGCCGTATCGCCGGGCAACCACGAAGCACAGGCGCGCTGAACGGCCCTACTGTTGAGCCGGCAGCGTCAGAACCAAGTTGCCTTCCAGGTCGCGCCACTGGGTCTTGTCCGCGGCGGTCGACTTACGGGCAAGATGCATCAGATAGTAGAGCGTGGGCTCGGCGATGTGCTGGTTGTTCAGGAACGGCTCGGTGTAGCGGATGGCGGCGTACCGTGCCTGGCCGATATGGTGCTGCTGGCCCACGTGGTTGTTCCAGTCGACGCCTTCGGTGAGAAAGCCGTGCGGCCCGTGATGATGCTTGGCTGCCGCCCGAAGGATCACGAGGCCGTCGATTTCGCACCGGCGACTCCGGTCGGGATCTTCGCGGCGGGAATCGACCGCCGCCTCGAAACAGGCCAGCGCCGCTTCGGCGTTTTCCCAGAGATAGGACGTGTCCCACGTTTTTTCCATGTACAACAACCCCTTGGTGGCCACGCCGTTGCGGTCCTCGTGCATTTTGAACTGGTCGAGCCCCGCCAGACACTTTTGGTACGCGAATCCTCGAATCTCCCCGTCGTCGAGCACCCTGGAAACAACCAGCAAGGTCCGGAAGGCCACGGAATAGGCGACGTTTTCGTGCGGATCGTAGGTGTCGTGATTGATGCTGCCGAAGATGCCGCCGGCGCGAATAAAGGTCGCGGTCTTCTGCCTCAGCGACTCGCGATAGTCGGCCAGCCCGCGCTGGGTCAGCGCCGCCTGGAGTTGCAGGATGAACAAGCCGTCGGCCGAGGTCTGCCAGAAGGGATCGTTGCCGCCGTCGGGCGACTTGCGGTAGAGTCTGCCGGCGGGGGTTGTGCGGCGGGGGAACCAGCCGTTGGGAACTGGATCGACGTGATCGCGAATCCAGGCCGCGCAACGGACCGCCGCACTCCGCATGCGTTTCGCCCGCGGGTCGTCGCCCAACTGGTCGGCAAAAACCAGCAACTGAAAGGCCACTTTGGCCATGGAACCCGGACAGAACCAGTCGGAGTTGTGCTTGTAGTTGAGGCAGAGTTTGCCGGTCGTGGTCTCGCGGTAGCCGTGGATGAAGCCGGTCTGCTCGTCGAGAAAGCCGCCTTCGAGAACGTGATCGAGGATGGCCAGTGCCTTGGTTTGCCAGTCGGGCTTGCCGAGGAGGCGGCCCAGCGTGTAGATCTCGCAGGCCCCGCCCACGGCGTTGGCGGCCCATCCGGGGCCCTCGAGGTTGCCAAAATCGTGCCAGCCCATGATCTCGCCCTCTGGATCGACGAAGCTGGATATCGAAACCAGATGGCCCCGTTCATCGCGCCGCAACGTCTTGCCCAGCGTGAAACGGATCGAATCGATCGCGGACTCGGTGATCGTGTAGTCGGGATTCTCCGCGACGTAGAAGGACCGGGCGGAGAGGCCGCTTTCCGCTTGCGCAGCCAGTAGCGTGGCGAACAGGGTCAGAGCCGGGCAGAAGCTGAGCATGGTGATTCCTCGCGTGGCACGGGGGCTTTCTCGGTCGAAGGCGGTCCGAATGCCGCCGATTGCCCACCAGTGTAGTCCGGCAGAATGGCCATCGCAATTGCGGTCCGACCCGCATTCGGGGTGGATCGTTTCGCCTTCCGGGCCCCCCCTCGAACGTTCACCGGGGTTCGCTGGCGGGTCTTGCGGCGAAACGTCGGTTTCCATAGTAGAGGGAAATCCAGGCGCAGGCACGAGCAGGCCGGGCCCTTGATGTTCCTTGGCGCGGTGGACATGATGGATTGCTCTGCCGCAACCCCACACGCGGATCGCTTCCCTATTGGCAGGACATGGACCCATGAAGCCTCGACATTTCTCCCGCGGAACCGGTGGCCGGAAGTCCTGGAGGCCGAAGGCCTCTTCCGGCAGACAAAGACATAGCGTTTCCCGGTGTCGCCGCCGGCTGCAGGTCGAACTGCTCGAAGAGCGGCAGCTCCTGTCGGTCCATCCCTACGGCGCCGCGCCGGACAAGAGCGACATGGGGATACTCCCCGGTCAGCCGGGCGATGGAATCGTGGATCTGGTCGTCGAGCCGGGTGGTCTGGTGGTCGATACCGACGGGGTGACCATCAACGGATACATCCTCTATTCCGAGCAGGGCATCTTCACCGGCGACCCGGCCCAGAATCTGGGAGTGTTTCAGGAAGACACCGATCTCCGGGTCGCCGGCCAATTCGGCTACCAACTCAACGGCACGCACTCCTTGGGAGACGTGATC
This sequence comes from Pirellulales bacterium, assembly GCA_016935315.1. Taxonomy (GTDB): domain Bacteria; phylum Planctomycetota; class Planctomycetia; order Pirellulales; family Thermoguttaceae; genus JAFGRD01. The sequence goes on along the minus strand of JAFGRD010000071.1, from coordinate 30,001 downwards.
GGAGACGAGCACGCCGGAGTCGATCTGTTCGGGGATTTGACGCTGAGCTACACGATCCAGGGCGAAGCGGGAACTCACCTGGGCACTCTGATCGATCCATTCACACCGCGGCCCGAGATCAACGTGGCCCTGATTCCACGACTGGCACCGTCGCCGTCGTCGTTGCCAGGCTCCTCCTTGCCGGCGTCGATTGAAAGCGTTGCGGTGGGCGACACCTGCTACCTGGAGGTCTGGGTCCAAGATATCGGGATGCCCACCGGCGGCATCCGCAGCGGCACGCTAGACTTGCACTATACGACCGCCTTGGCCGACGTGACGGAGGTGGTGAGTCTCGATTTTGACGCGGCCGCCTCGGGCGGCATCGACGACCCCGGCGGATCCGTCGACGAGTTGGGCGGAGAGACGACGACGGCGAACGCGGGTATGTTTCCCGATTGGGCGCGGCTGGCCTACGTCGAGCTGGTCTGCACCGGCCCTGGCGACGTGACGTTCGGACTTTCGCCGGGCGATACGCCTTTCCAGCGCTCCGGGCTTGGCGAGGTATCGTGGGAGAACGTGATTCTCGGCGAAGCCACGCTGCACACACTGGCCTTCGGCTCGATCGGCGGGGCCGTGTTCGACGACCTCGACGCCAACGGTGCCCGTGACGCCGGCGAGCCGCCTCTGGAGGGCTGGTCGGTCGAAGTCCGCGGCGTCGGCGGCCAGGCCAGACTGCAGCGCGTTCTGTCGAGTCCTTCCGGCCAGAGCAACGACTTCTTCGGGTTCAGCGTAGCGGCGCTGGGCGACGACCTCCTGGTCGGGGCCCTGGGTGATGCAACGGCGGGCGAAGCTTACCTGATCGACGGGGCCACCGGCGACGTGTTGCAGGAGTTTCGCATGCCCACGGGCGGTTCCGGGGGATTCGCTTGCGCCGTGGCGGCCCTGGGCAGCGACGCCCTGGGCAGCGACGCCCTGGTCGGGGCCGCTCGGGCCGAAACGGCCTATCGTTTTGACGTGACCACCGGCGACGTGCTGCAGACGTATCGAAAGCCCTCGCCGGGACTCGACGAGGGGTTCGGCTATTGCGTGGCGGCCATGGGCGACAAGGTGCTGGTCGGTGCGCCGCGCGACGACGCCGGTGCCGCCAACGCCGGCGCCGTCTACCTGTTCGACGCCGTCACCGGAGAGTTGCTGCGGACCTTCGCCAATCCCACGCCGGAGGAAGACGACCAGTTTGGCGCGGCATTGGCCGCAGTGGGTGGGAACGTGCTTATCGGTGCTCATCTGGACGACACGGCCGGCCGCGACACGGGCGCCGCCTATCTGTTCGACGGCGACAGCGGCGAATTGCTCCAAACGTTTGTCAGCCCGACGCCGACCTTCCAGTTCGGCCAGAGCGTTGCGGCGGTGGGTGGGAACGTACTGATCGGAGCGCCTTTCGATCCCGGAGGGGCCGAAGACGCCGGGGCCGCCTATCTGTTCGACGCCACCTCGGGACAACTGCTGCAAACCTTCATCGACCCCACCCCCTCCCTGCTCGGCCAGTTCGGGTGCTCCGTGGCGTCGATGGGCGACGACGTGCTGGTGGGGGCCTGTCTGGATCTCGCCGGAGGTGCCAATGCCGGCAACGCCTATCTGTTCGATTCGGCAACGGGTGACCTGCTGCAGACCTTCGAGAATCCCGCACCGGCCGAAAGTGACGAGTTCGGCTATTGCCTGGCCGCGGTGGGCGACAGCGTGGCCGTGGGAGCCTATCGCCAAAACAGCGGCACCGGGTCGGTGTACCTCTTCGAAGGTGCTCTGCTGCGCGGTGCCACGGTGACCGACTCCAACGGCCAATACGGCTTCGCAAACCTCGAGCCGGGCACCTATCGCGTCCGCCAGGTCGTGCCGGAAGGCTTCACGCAAACACTGCCGACCGGCAGCCAACCCTACACCATCGAGCTGGGTGGCAACGAGCATCTTTCGGGCTTCGATTTCGGCAACGCGGGCAACTGGGCGCCGGTGGCGGCCGCCGACAGTTATTGCGTCAACGAGGATACGACGCTGGTGGTGGCCGTGGCCGACGGAGTGCTGGCCAACGACCAGGATGCCGACGGCGATGAGTTGACGGCCGAACTGGTCGACCCGCCGCAGCACGGAAGCGTACAGCTCGAACCGGACGGCTCGTTCACGTACACGCCCGAGGCGGATTTCTTCGGCACCGACAGGTTCACCTATGGCGCCCGCGACGGCACGGCCGCCTCCCCGGTGGCCACGGTTACGATCACGGTCGAACCGGTTTATGAAGGCAGTCTGAGCGGAATGGTGTTCGACGATCTCGATCGGGACCATGTCCGCGATGCCGACGAACCGGGGCTGGCGGATTGGAGCCTGCAATTGCAGCCGATCGGTGCCACCGACGTTCCGCTGGTGACCTTCGAGAACCCGACTCCCGACGAATGGAGCCAGTTCGGGCGTTTCGTGACGGCGGTCGGCGACAACGTCCTGGTAGCGAGTCACTACGACGAGGTGGGCGGCGAGCCGGACGCCGGCGCCGCCTATTTGTTCCACGGAACGACCGGCGAGTTGTTGCGCACGTTCACGAGCCCGGCATCGGCCGAGGAAGACAAGTTCGGCCGCGCGGTGGCGGCGTTGGGCAACAACGTGTTGATCGGGACGCCGTTGGACAACACGATGGCGGAAGACGCCGGCGCCGTGTTCCTGCTCGACAGCGAGACGGGCGAACTGCTGCAGACGTTCTACAGTCCGGCGCCCCGGGAGAACGACCAGTTCGGTCGGGCTGTGGCGGCGGTGGGCAACCACGTGCTGGTCGGGGCCCGCTTCGCCGACATTCTGGCCGCCGATGGGGTGACCGTCGAGTTTGAAGACGCCGGCGCCGCGTATCTTTTCGACGGTCAGACGGGCGAGTTGCTGCAAACGTACGTCAGCCCCACGCCGTCGGAAAACGCCCAGTTCGGCTACTGCGTGGCGTCCATGGGCGAGAACGTGCTGGTCGGTGCCCGATGGGACGAGACGGGCGCCGAGGGAATCGGTGCGGTTTACCTTTTCGAGGGCGCCACCGGCAACTTGCTGCAGAGCTTCGTGAATCCCACGCAGGCCGCCACCGACGAGCCCAGCGGTTTCGGCCGCAGCGTGGTGGCCGTGGGCAGCAACGTGCTGGTGGGCGCCCGCTGGGACGATTCGGGCGTGGACGGCGCGGGAGCCGCCTTCCTGTTCGACGGGGCTTCCGGCGAGTTGCTGCACGTACTGACCAGCCCCACACCGTTTCGCGGCGAGCAATTCGGATTCTGCGTGGCGGCATTGGGCGACGACGCCCTGGTCGGCGCCATGTGGGACAACCGCTGGGACGATCTCGGACAGGGCAGCGGCGGGGCCGCCTATCTGTTCGACGGCTCGACCGGGCAACTGCTGCAAACCTTCGCCAATCCCTCGCCCGGGGCATGGGATGCGTTCGGCATCTCCGTGGCCGCGCTGGGCGATCGGGTCCTTGTGGGAACCCAGACTGGCAACGCGGCCTATTTGTTCGAGGCCATGGGCGATTCGCCCGTCGTGCAAACCGACGCGGAGGGCCATTACAGCTTCTCCGACCTGCCAACCGGCACCTATCGCATTCGGCAGGCGTCTCGCGAGGGGTACGTGCAGACGTACCCCGCCGCGCCGGGGACCTACACGATCGAGATCGAGAGCGATGAAGTCTTCTCCAATCTTGATTTCGGCAATGCACAAGACGAGTTGCCGACGGCGGGCGACGACGTGTACCAGACCGAGGAAGACCAACTGCTGGAAATCTCGGCGCCCGAGGGCGTGTTGGCCAACGACCACGACGCGGACGGCGACCCGATCTCCGCCGCGGTAGTCAACGCGCCGCCCCACGGCACGCTCCGGTTGCTGCCCGACGGGTCTTTTGGCTATACACCCGATCCCGACTTCTATGGTTCCGACAGCTTCACATACCGGGCCAACGACGGACTCGGCGACTCGAACCTCGCCACGGTGACGATCACGATCACACCGGTCAACGACGCTCCGGTGGCTTGCGACGACAGCGTTTGGGTGGCGCTGAACACCGAACGCCGGATTGCGGCGCCGGGCGTGCTGGCCGACGACTTCGACGCCGATGGCGACGACCTGACGGCTGCCCTGGCCAGTCTGCCGTCGTTCGGGTCTCTGACGCTTGAAGCGGACGGTTCGTTCGTCTATCAGCCGGATCCGGATTACGCGGGGCCCGACAGCTTTACCTATCGGGCCAGCGACGGGACGCTCGATTCCAGCCTGGCCACGGTGCACATCACCGTCAGCATCAACACGTTTGACGCACTGAAAGACTATCTGCGGCTGACGGAGCTCAACTACAATCCCTTTCCGCCCACCGCGGAGGAACGCGCGGCCGGCTTCGACGACCGCGAGGGTTTTGAGTTTATCGAGCTGACGAATCTGAGCGACCAGCCGCTCGATCTGGCCGGCGTGCAACTGGACGGGACCGTGCAGTTTCAGCTCCTGACCGAGACCATCCTTCAGCCGGGTGGATACGCCGTGGTGGTCCGCGATCCGGCGGCCTTTGCCGCCCGGTATGGAACCGCAGTGAACGTCGTCGGCCAATACAAGGGAGACTTGCACAACAGCGGGGGGCAACTGATCGTCCGCGACCCCTTCGACCTGGTCGTCCTCGACTTCTTCTACGACGACGACGGCGATTGGCCGCAATGGGCCGACGGCTTCGGCAGCAGTCTGGAGATCGTGGACCCGGGCGACAGCTATGCGGGCGGCTGGAACTGGCGAGCCAGTGTCGAGTACGGGGGTTCGCCGGGGCGGGCGGGCAGCGCGGTCGGCAGCGTCGTGATCAACGAGGTGCTTTCGCACAGCAACCTGCCGCTGACCGATACGATTGAGCTCTACAACACGACCGACCAGGACGTCGATATCAGTGGATGGTATCTCAGCGAGTCGGCGCACGATCTGAAGAAGTTCCGCATTCCCGATGGCACGGTCATCCCGGCGGGTCAGTACGTGCTGTTTGACGAGCGCGACTTCAACCCGGGCCGCTGGGACCCCGGGGCGGGCGGATTCGCCTTCGACAGCGCGTTCGGCGACGACGTGTGGCTGATGCAGGCCGATGCCGAGGGCAACCTGACGCACTTTGCCGACCACGTGGAGTTCGGCGCGGCGCTAAACGGCGAGTCCTTTGGCCGCTGGCCGAACGCGGAAGGAGATCTCTATCCGATGCGCAGCCGCACGTTCGGCAGCGACAACTCCGGTCCGCGCGTGGGCCCGTTCCTCATCAGCGAGGTCATGTACGATCCGCCGGCGCCGGGCGATGACGTCGATCCCGACCTGTTCGAGTTTGTCGAAATCTACAACCCCACGACCGAGACGATCGATTTGCGCAACTGGCGGATCCGCGGAGTGATCGACTACAACTTTCCCAACTCCAAGTCTCCCAATCCGGTCTGGTTCCCGCCGGGTGAAACGCTCCTGGTCGTTTCTTTCGACCCGAAGGCCGACGCCACCAGGCTGGATGCGTTCAACGACTACTACGGGCTGGCCGATCCGGTGGCCATGTTCGGCCCTTTCAGCGGAAACCTGACCGACGAGGGCGACGTGGTGCGGTTGCTCCGGGCCGACGCCCCCGCCTGGTGGGAACCTGATGTGATTCCGCACCCCTTGGAGGACGAAGTCCGCTACGACGACGAGGAGCCCTGGCCGGCCACGGCCGCGGGCGATGGTCACTCGCTGCATCGGCGCGCGGTCGGCCTGTGGGGCAACGACCCTGCAAGCTGGACCGCTGCCGCGCCCTCGCCGGGAACGGTCGACCTGCAAGTCGGTAAGTTGGCCGTGACCGAGATCAACTATCACCCGCATCCACCGACCGCGGCCGAGTTGGCCGCGGACCCCGCATTGGCCGACGACTCGTTCGAGTTCATCGAGCTGCTGAACATCGCCGGCGATGACGTCGACCTGAGCGGGATGCGGCTGACCGAGGGCGTGCTCTTCGACTTTCCGGCCGTTACCCTGGCCGCCGGCCAGCGGATGGTGATTGTCAATGACCGCGCGGCCTTCGAGATCCGCTACGGAACCACGGTTTCCGTTGGCGGTGAGTACGTCGGCAGCCTGCTCAACAGCGGCGAGCGGATCACGCTAACCGGTGCGTCAGGGCAGCGGGTTCTCTCGTTCAGCTACGGCGATGATCAGCCCTGGCCCGAGCGGGCCGACGGCGACGGGAGCTCGCTGGAGTTGATCGACATCTACAGCAACTACGCCGAGGCCGCGAGCTGGCGCCCCAGCACGCGGTACGGCGGGTCGCCGGGCGAGGCGGATACCGGAGGAGTTGCCGAAGTGGTGATCAACGAAGTGCTGGCCCATGCCGACGACCCGTTGAACGACCAGATCGAGCTCTACAACTCGGCCCGGGGACCCATCGACGTGGGCGGTTGGTATCTTAGCGACACCGGCAGCGACCCGAGGAGATTCCAGATTCCGGACGGCACGGTCATCGAGGCGCATGGATACGTCGTGTTTACCGGCGCGGACTTCAATCCCGCGCTGGACCGCCCGGGCTTCCTGCTCAATGCACTCGAGGGCGGGCAGGTGTTTCTCCTGATGACCGATACGACCGGCAACGTGACGCATTTCGCCAACCAGGCCGACTACGGTGCCGTGGCCGACGGCGAATCGTCCGGGCGGTGGCCCAACGGCGAAGGCGGTTTCTATCCCATGGCCGCGCCGACATTGACGCCCGGGGCCGGCGAAAACAGCGGCCCGCGAATCGGGCCGCTGATCATCAACGAGGTGATGTACCATCCGCGCGATCCGGGTGATCTCGTCAACCCCAGCGATCTGGAGTACATCGAGATCTACAATCCCATGGCCGAGACGGTCGATCTGGCCGGCTGGCAGCTTCGCGGCGGCGTCGAGTTCGACTTCGAAGCGAACACCGTGTTGGCCCCGCGCGAGGCGCTGGCCGTAGTGCGATTCGACCCCGCCGACGCCGAACTGCTGGAGACGTTCGAGGCCCATTACGGCGTCAAGCCGTGGGTCGACATCGTCGGTGGTTACGGCGGCAGCCTGAGCAATCGCGGCGACAGCGTTCGGCTGATGCGGGCCGGCCAGGCGCCGCCCGACGAACCCGACTTCGTGCCGATGCTGCTGGAAGACGAGGTGGTCTTCGATGACGAGGCCCCTTGGCCGACCATGGCGGACGGGTTCGGCCACTCGTTGCACCGCCGCGGCATCGACCAGTGGGGCAATGCGGCAACGAGTTGGATCGCCGCGCCGGCCTCGCCCGGCATGGTCGCCCGGCAGGTCGAGATCCTGGCTGTCACCGAGCTGAACTACCACCCGCACGACCCCACACCGGCCGAGCTGGCCGTCGACCCCGAGTTCACGCGCGACGACTTCGAGTTCATCGAATTGCTCAACGTGGCCGGTCATCCGATTCAACTGAGCGGGATGCGGTTGATCGAGGGTGTGTCGCTGGCCTTCCCCGATCTGACGCTCCAGCCGGCTCAACGCGTTGTGGTCGCCGGCAACGCGGCGGCGTTTGCGACACGCTACGACACCACCGGAGTCTTGGTCGTGGGACAATACGACGACTCGCTCGATGACAACGGCGAGCAGGTTACGCTGATCGACGGCACCGGCACGGTGATCCTGAGCTTCACCTACGGCAATTCGGGCGACTGGCCGGTTCGGGCGAACGGCAAAGGCAGTTCATTGGAAATCCTCGATCTGGCCGGATACTACAACGACCCGGATAACTGGCGCAGCAGCACCGAATATGGCGGCTCGCCCGGAGTCCTGGGCGGCACAGCCGCCCGCAACGTGCTGATCAACGAGGTGCTCGCCCATACGGAGCTCCCCCAGGTCGACGCCATCGAGCTGGTCAACACGACCACGCGACCGATCGACGTCGGCGGGTGGTACCTGAGCAGTTCCGGCGACGACTATCGCAAGTTCCGGATTCCCGACGGCACGGTGGTCGAGCCCGGGCGGTACGTGGTGTTCGACGAGCAAGACTTCAACCCCAACGGCCCGTGGAACCCGAATCCCGGAACGCGACACGACGACGAGTTCTCTCTGGACGACGCAGGCGGACAGGTCTGGTTGACCGAGGCCGAGAACGACAAGCTGGTGCGGTTTGCCGATGAGGTACAGTACGGGATGGCCGTCGCGGGCGGCTCGTTCGGACGCTGGCCGGACGGCACCGGCGCGGTGAATCCGATGGTGGCGCCGACCCTTGGCGAGGAAAACGCCGAGGCCCAACTGAGTGCCTTGCTGGTCGTCAGCGAGTTGAACTACCATCCCCTGGAGCCGACCTCGGAAGAGATCGCCTTGGGGTTCTTCGACGCCGATGACTTCGAGTTCATCGAGCTGCAAAACACGGGTCCGTTGTCCCTCGACCTGACGGGCTTCCGCCTTGGCGGCAGCGTTGAGTTCGAGTTCACGGGCGGGGACATCGTGGTGTTGGGTCCGGGGCAGTTTGCCGTCGTAGTCTCCGACGCGGACGCGTTCCGGGCCCGCTACGGGGCCGAGGTGCCCGTGGCGGGAGTCTGCAACGGGTTCCTCTCCAACGGCGGCGGGTGGCTTGAGTTGGCGGACCGGTCGGGCCAGATTGTGCTCCGTTTCGGGTACGACGACGATGACGACGAGGGCTGGCCGGCATGGGCCGATGGCGACGGGGCCTCGCTGCAACTGGTCGCCCCGACCGCCGTTCCTGAGACCGAGCCGCAGCGAACGGCGTTCCTCAACGATCCCGCCCATTGGTGCGCCAGCGGGGAGTACGGCGGCTCGCCCGGTCGCGCGGGCACGACGCCGCGAACCGACGTGGTAATCAACGAAGTTCTTTCCCACACCGACCCGCCGCTGACCGATGCCATCGAGCTGTTCAACCGGTCCGGGCAGCCGGTCGACGTCGGCGGCTGGTATTTGAGCGACTCCAGCTACGAGGTCCGCAAGTTCCGGATTCCCGACGGGACCGTCATTCCGGCCGGCGGCTACCTGGTGTTCGACGAAAGCGACTTCAACCCCACGCCGCTGACCCCCGGGGAGAACCATTTCGCGCTGGACGGCACGCGGGGCGACAACGTTTGGCTGATGGCGACCGGCGCGGACGGCGAGATGCTGCAAATCGTCGATCAGGCCCGATTCGGCCCGGCGGCGCCTGGCGAGTCGTTCGGCCGCTGGCCCGACGGCGAGGGCGAATTCTATCCGATGCTGGTGCCGACGTTTGACTCCGAGGAGGGCGAGAACAGCGGCCCGCGCATCGGCCCGTTGTTCATCAGCGAACTGCATTACCATTCGGACGAGGAAGGCGATTCCGACGACCTGGAGTTCGTCGAGATCTACAATCCGACCATCCAGACCGTCAACCTGACGAACTGGCAACTCCGCGGCGGTGTCGACTATTGGTTCCCCGTCGGCACGGAGATCGCGCCGCATGGCACGGTTGTCGTCGTTTCCTTCAACACGCAGAACGCCAACAACGCGGATCGTCTGGCGACTTTCCGGATCGTGCACGGCATCGACGAATCCGCAGTTCTTGTCGGCGGCTATGGCGGCAAGCTCAGCAACGGCGGGGAAGAGTTGCTGCTGATCCGGCCGGCTTCTCCCGAACATCCCGACCTGGGACTGATCGAAGACGTCGTGGTCTACGACGATCGCGCCCCGTGGCCGATCCAGGCCGACGGCCGCGGCGCTTCGCTTCACCGGCTGGGAGTGGGGTTCTGGGGCGCCGACGCGGATAGCTGGAGACATGCTGCGCCGAGCCCCGGTTCCATTCCGTTTGCCATGGCGTCCCAGGTCGTCGGCCGTCACGTCTTCTACAACAACTCGATCTTCGACGGTTACAACCCCGTGGCCAATGCACAGGACAACGCAGCCGTCGCGCCGGATAAGAAAGCGCTTCTGCCGGGCGAGACGGCCACCTTTGCCAACTACACCAGCTACGTTCGGGGCATCAACGGCGTCATGGTCGACATGGTCGGCCTGCCGGATGGGGCCCTGCTCGGTGCGGACGATTTCCAGTTCCGCGCCGGCAACAGCAACGACCCGGAAGCGTGGTCGGCCGCGCCCCAGCCGACGGTCGTCTCGGTGCGGCCCGGAGACGGTGTGTCAGGCTCCGATCGAGTGACGCTGATCTGGCCCGACTACGTGCTGACCGGTCGATGGCTGCAAGTGACCGTGCTGCCCGGTCCCACGACGGGGCTGGCCGAGGCCGACGTGTTCTATTTCGGCAACGCCGTAGGCGAGGCGGGCAATTCAACCGTCGATGCCAAGGTCAACGCCAGTGACATGCTCTTGGCGCGGAACAACCCCCGTAGCTTCCTCAGCCCGGCGCCGATCGACTTCGCCTTCGACTTCAATCGCGACGCGCGGGTCAACGCCACCGACACACTCTTGGCGCGGAACAACCAGACGCACTTCCTTAACGCCTTGCGGCTGATTACCGCCCCGCTAGCGCAGGGAGCCAAGGCGGGACCACCGGCCGACGGCGGTCCGGCGTCGCTGCACGACGCCGTACTGGGAGGGGACTCGGCGCCGGCCACAACCACCGACGGGACCCTTTGGGCGAAGGCGGACTGGCTCTACGAGTTCGACCGAGCCAGCATCCAGCACTCCTCGGTGGCCCGGGACAAATCGGCCTGGGACGCGGTGGATCAGTTACTGGCCACCCTCTATTGATGTTTGCATTGTGAATGATCTAGGCCGACCAACGGGAGGCCGGACAAGTCGGGATCCCGTTGGTCGCCCTCGCACATTGAGTGTGCAAGCGTCAATAGGCATCGTCGGCCAGCAGCATGTCGGCGGCCGCCTCGGCCCCGATCTTTTCACCGGACGGTTGTCGTTGTGTGTCGAGCGCCGCGATTTCGTAGAGCCAGGCCGCGTCCGCGGCCAAGTTCTCGCTACCGACCACCTTGTCGGCTGAAACGGCCGCCTCCTTCTCTTCCGCCGTCTTGGCCGCCGGCACCACGATCAGCCGCAAGGCGTTAAGGAAGTGCGTCTGGTTGTTCCGCGCCAGGAGCATGTCGGTGGCGTTGACCCGCGCGTCGCGATTAAAGTCGAAGACGAAGTCGATCGGCGCGGGATTGAGGAAGTTGCGAGGGTTGTTTCGTGCCAAGAGCATGTCGGTGGCGTTGACCTTGGCGTCGGCGACCGAGTCGCCTGCCTCGCCGATCGCGTTGCCGAAGTAGAACACGTCCGCCGACACCAGACCGGTTTGGGGCGTGGGCAGCACGGTCACCTGTAGCCAGGCTCTCGAAATGGTGAAGTCGGGCCAGATCAGCGTCACCCGGTCGGAGCCGGCATCTCCGGCGCCCGGGCGGACGGTGACGGCAATCGGAGCCGCCGCCGCGCCCCAAGACGCCGGTGTGTTGCTGTTGCCAGTACGGAACTGGAAGTCGTTCGCACTGAGCACGGCCCCGTCCGGCAAACCCGCAACGTCGATCATCAGGCCGTTGATGCCCCGGCTGTAGCTGGTGTAGTTGGCGAAGCTGGCCGTCCCGCCGGGCAGCAAGGCGGTCTTGTCGGCGGCAATGGCGCTGTCGTCCAGCGAGTTGGCCGCCGCGTTGTTGCCGTCGAACACCGAGGCGTTGTAGAAGACGTGGCGGCCGACGACCGTGGCCGTCGATTCCGGCGATGCCGAACCGGGCGTGGGTACCGCGGTGTCCCAACTGCGACTCTCGTTGCCCCAGGCTGTCGTCGTCAGCCGGTTCAGCGACAGCCCGCCGCCGTCGGCCTCCACCGGCCACGGCAAATCGTCGTCGTAGCGGACCTCGTCCTCCAGCAGCCGCGGGATGAAGTCGGGCTCGTCGACCGGCGGCAGGTCGGGCCGCTGCAACTGTACGGTCTCGCCGCCGTTGTCCAGCACGTCGGCATACCCCCCCACGATCTGCACCGACGTGCTGATCCCGTAATGATCGCGGAAGGCAGAGAGTTTTGCCGTGTCGGCGGGATTGAATGGCACCACGACCAGCGCGGCTCCGGAGGCGAGCGTCGTGCCGGGGGCAAAATCGAAATCGACCCCCTGGCGGATCCGCCAGTTGGTCAGGTCGACCGGAATCCCGGTCGGATTGTAGATTTCGATGTACTCCAGGTCGTCGGCGTTGACCATTGCGCCGGGGTTGTACTGCACCTCACTGATGATTACCGGGCCGACACGGGGGGCGCTGTTTTCCCGTCCGGGATCCAGCGTGCGGCTGATCATGGGAACCAGCTCGCCCGAGCCGTTCGGCCAACGGCCGAACGATTCGCCGTTGGCAGCGGCCATGAACTCGACGTGATCGGCAAACCGGAGCAGCCCGCCGTTCGGGTCGGCCTCCATCAGCCAGACATCGTCGCCGTGGGCGCCGTTGAGCGCGAAGTGGTTCGGCAGCGGCGTCCACGGCGTGGGGTTGAAGTCGTCTTCATCGAAGACGACGTAACCGCCGGCGGGGATCACGGTGTCGTCGGGAATACGAAACTTCCTGTAGTCGTCGCTGCCGCCGAATCCCCACGAATCGCTCAGGTACCAGCCGCCGACATCGACGGGAGCATCGGTCGTGTTATGCAGCTCGATGGCATCGGTCAACGGCGGGTCGGTGTGGGAAAGAACTTCGTTGACTACCACGTCGACAACGAGCCCCGTCCCCCCTGTCCCCGGGCTGCCGTTGAACTCGTTGCTGGAACGCCAGTTGTTGCCGTCGTTGAGATAGGTGATTCGTTCCAAGCCGTTCTGCGGCACAGCCGCCGGGTCGATCAGCTCTAACGACGAGCCCTTGCCGTCGGCCCGGTCGGGCCAGTTGGGTGCGTCCGAGTCGCCGTATTCGAAGTCGGCGATCACGCCGCCCGCCCCGTCGAGCAGCAGGAGGTGTTCTCCACTGTTTCGCAGACTTCCCGTATAGGGGCCTACGGCGTGGACGCCGGTCCCGTAGCGTGCGCGAAACGCCGACAGATTGGCGGCGATGACCAGATACTCACCGGGTTCCAGCTCGATGGGGCCGGCCGCGAAGGGAACGGTCAGCGCGGCGTTCGGTTCGCCCTCGGTGATCGGCCCGACGAAGGCGAAATCGGAGGCGTCGTCGTGATCTCCTTCGCCGCTGCGTTGGAGCGAGACGCTGGGAGCCGCGGCGCGCGCCGCCCCATCGCCCTGCCAGACATCGGTCACGGTGACCTGGTGCCCGTTGATGTCGACCGTCATCGCGGCGATATCCGCGGCCAAGTAACCCCAGGCGAGAAAATCGACGACCTGGCCGACGTTGTCGACGATCATCACCCAGCCGTTCCCTGACGTCTGCCAGGCGATGCCCTCTCCCCAGTAGTGGCTGGGCTCATCGGGGTCGTCGTGTCGGTAGAGTATCTCATCGGGTGCCATCGCATCGGGCAGGGCCCAGAGGATCGTGTTCCGGTTGTTGATCACAGGAGACGTTCCCTGGGGCAAGTTGACCGCTACGACCCAGCCCGATGTGTCGATGGTCTGGCCGGAGATGTTTTGAATCTCGACGAAATCGTCGGCGGTTCCTGCTTCGGTGATGAGCACGGGAGGCCCCTGATAGCTGCCCGTCAGCTCGATTTCGATACCGTCGGCAAACCGCACACCGTTGAGGTCAAGCGTCTGGTCGCCGGTGTTCAGCAATTCGACGAACTCGAAGTCGTCGTTATTGAAAGCCCCCTCTTCCGGCGCAGGATCGGCCGGGTTGTAGTTCAACTCGGCAATCCGCAGGTGCTCCTGCAAGGGACGGTTCGGGACGGTACTGGTGACCGTGATCGAATCGGTTGCGGCAATCTCGCCCTCGTAGTCGATCGCCTCGAACGTCAGCGCGTTGGGCCCCGGGGCGATCGGAAAGCTTACCTGCCAGGTCGTGCGGTCCGTCCAGCTTACGTCCAACGGTTCCTCGCTGCCGGCCAAACGGACTTGGCGGACGTCGATCCATCCTTGGCCTTCAATCGTCACCACCACGTCGTGGACCGAGAAGTTGTTTCCGCCATTGGTGGTTACGCGGAAACTGGTCTGCGGGATGGCCGAGAGGATGTGGCTGCGGGCGGAGTTGACGCGGTTGCGGATCGCGTTGAGCTCTCCGCCGTAGTTCACGCCGGCCAGTTGGCTGTAGTGGTCGGACCAGCGCTGCATGTAGTCGCCGTTGAACGATCGGTCCATCAGGTCCCACATGTTCCCGTAGAATCGCCGCAAGTTGGCAGGCAGGTCTCGAATCCTCGACAAGTTGGACCCGTTGTAGATCAGGTTCTCGGTATAGTTGGCAAGGTCCTGGTCCCAGGGCAGGGGGATCACCTTGTTGTCCTCGGGACGAACGTAAAGCCGCAGGTTCTTGTGCCGGCTGAAGCCGTAGGTATCCCAGTTGCCCAGGAACGACTGGATGGCGTAGTGGCGCATCCACACGTCGAGATCCATCACCGCTTGCGTGGCTTCGTCCAGGGCCGTCCCGCTGAGGCTGAACGCCTGCGACATCTGGACCAGTTGGCTGAAATCGTCGCGCGCCCGGTTGTTCTTTATCAGATAGTGGCCTCGGTAGTCTTCCTCGCTGTCGCCGCGGTTGAAGATATCGGAGGAGATGTAGCCGGTATCGGTCTTCAGGCCTTCGGGAGAGGGTTGCGGGTTGGTGGGATACGTAATGTCGTCCATCTCGTAGAGCGTGCCGTCCCCGCCGTTTTCGTACGCTTCGTCGAGATACTGGTCGCTGAAGCGGGCCAGTTGCAGCAGGACCAGGCCGGTGTGCCGCTGGGAAACGAGGTATCCGAAGTCGTCGTACAAGCTGACGGTTCCCCCGGCGGAGCTGATCATGTGCTTCATCAAGATCTCTTCCGAGTTGGTCCAATCCAGACGAATGGAGTCGTGGACACCCCGGAACAACTGGTCGGGCCCCAGAGAGACCTTGAAGCCGCTGGGACGCGTGAAGCGGCTGCCCGTCTGTCGCACGCTCGCGTTGTAGAAGGCTTCCTGGCCGTTCGCCCAGGTGTGGATCAGGGTCGCACCGACGAACTGGTTGCTCATCCGGCTGGTCGAGCCTGCAAACAGACGATTGTAGTCGGAAGCGAGCATCACGATGCGCACCGTGTCGATCGGCCGCGAGGCCTCGTTGGCCACCTGGTACAGAGCCCGGGATTCGAAGCCGCCGGCGGGGTACGTCGAGACGCCGTCCCGGGTGTCCGTGCCCTGCACGAAGAACTGGATGATCGTTCCGGAAGATTGGCCGGGAATCGTGCCCGTGTAGAGCCCGTTGCCCTGGTGCGTCATCACCGCGCTGGCCGGCGAGGTCCCGTTGATGGTCCACCGCAAGATCATCGGATTCACCGCGGCCAGGCCATCGGGGTCTTCTGCGCGGACCGACACCGTCACCGGCTGGCCCGCGCTGGGAAGCACCGGCGTGTGGCCGAAGTCGCTGTAGGTCGGCCCGACGTTCGCCACGTAGGTCGAGTTTTGGGCCCCGGGCGTTCCCAGTTTGGGGGGGACGCTGATGTTGGTCGTCGATCCGGCCCGGGTGAAGTAGAGTCGCGTGTTGAGCTGGCTGTTGCCGGCCACCCACTTGGCGCGAAACGAGATCCGGTACTCGGTGCCGTCGCTGATCGGCGTATTGCCCACGAAAGTCGTTTCGGCATGGTCGTGGACGAACCATTGCGGGCCGTCGGCCGTCAGGTGCAAGACCTTGTTTGTGTCATCGAGGGGATCGGTGTCGACGATGCCGGAGTGGTTGCCGATGATCCGCCAGTGGCTGGGCGACGTGCCGATCGCGTCGCCCTCGAACGAGCCGTTCTGCATCATCTCGACGCCGCTGCCCCCCGGATTGCGGATCACGCTGACGTCGTCGATCAGAATCTCCCCGGAGTCGAGCAACCCGCAAATGAACTCGTTGTACAGGGCCGAGATCCCCATCGGCTCGCGGGAGACCTTGTCGTAGGTGTACGTGGTCCAGGTCGACTTGTCGCGCTCGTTGCTGGCGGCCCAGGCCTCGGCCTGCGAGTTGTCCGCATCGGGATCGCGCAACTCCAGGGTCGAGCCGCCTCCGTCAGCATACAGCGGCCACCGGCCGCCCTCGTAGTAATGGACCTCGTCGGCCGGGTTCTTGGCGTCGTCGATCAACAGAATCCGGTCGTTGTTGTTACTGAGAGTCCCGGAGAACTCGCCCACGATCTCGATCGTCGGATGCTTGGCGCGCAAGGCGCCGGCATCGCGTGCCACGACGAGGTACTCGCCCGGCGCCAGCGAGGTTCCCGGCTCGAATTCGTACTCGACGGCATCCTCGAACTTCCACCCGCCCAGATCGACTGTCGTCGCTCCCCGGTTGTAGAGCTCGATCCATTCCTCGTTCGATTCCTCAAACGGCTGGCTGTCGGTGGCCAGTTGGGGATACGCGTGATACATGATCTCGTTGATCACGATCTCGTCGTGGAAATCGAACGTATTCTCCGAGCCGGGCGTCGGTGCGCTGGGATACAACCATTGGCCGCCGTGGTCCGGCGACCGTCCCCGAAGGCGATTGGTGACCTCGCGGGCGTCGACCAGTTGTGTCTTGCCGGGTGCGTAGAGGAACAGCCGTTCGTCGGCCTCGGGGCGAAAGCCGAGTTGCGCCTGCGAAAGCAGCAGCATCTCGCCGGGGGATAGCGTTCTGGACGCCAAGACGTGTTCGCCCCCGGTCAGGCCGGTTCCGGCGAGCACGAATCCGCCAAGCTGCATATCCTCACCGCCCGTGTTGAGAATTTCGACCCAGAAATCGCCGCTGTCGGCGGGAGCCACCTCGTTGATTCTCAACACCGGCGGAGGAGTCTCCGGCCGAGTGGCATTGAGGAACAAGTCGAAACTGACGTCCGTACTCGTATGACTCCGCTGATGGACCTCGACGGCAAGAACGTTCTCGCCGTCGACCAGCAAGGCAGGATCCGCGGACAAGGGATAGAACGTGGTCTCGGAGCCGGTGTCGGGCCCCGCAGTGGTCAGATAACCGATCTCGCCCTCCGGCATGTTGCTGCGGCCCACCTCCTGGCCGTTGAGATGCACCACGGCCCCGTCGTCGCGGAGCAACCCAAGATCCAACTGAATGACGCCGTCGGCCCCGGACACCTGAAACGAGTGCCGAAAATAGGAGGTAATGTACTTGTCGCTGCTGGGGCCGGAGTCAATCACCGTAACCTCATCGCCGTCGCCGTAGCCGAGTTGCGCGCGGCCCGATTCCCATCCCGCGTCGTTGAAGCCCGGTGCGTACCAGGCGGTGCCCTGGTTGGAACCGTCGTCGAGATAGCTCCACGTGGCCCCCGCCGGAATGAGCGTCGATTCGACGAGGCCACCGCCGCTGCCCGAGTCGGAGGACAGCACGTTGGGTGCCCCGGGCGTGCCGTTGATGTCGGCGCTGAAGCCCCAATTCTCTGCCGGGGCCGTCGCCGTATCGGGATCGATCTTCGCCAAGGTGACGCCGGAACCGTCCGGCCCCACCGGCCAGTCCCCCTCGTCGCCGTAATCGAGGACGTTCATCTGCCGTCCGTCGATGTTGACCAGCCGCAATTCCTCGCCGGAGTTCGAAAGCCGGCCCGTGAACGGCCCCAGCGCGCCCGCATAGCCGGTCTCCGCCTGCAGCGCCGCGGGCGAGGCGGCCACGACCAGGAAGCCATGTCCGGGGATATAGGTTCTGTCCGGGAAGGTGAAGTCGATGCCGCCTTCGATCGACCATCCCTCGAGGTCCATGTCGACGGCCATCTGGTTGTAGAGCTCGATCCACTCCAGGGTATCGTCGGTGTCGCCGGCCGGATTGTACATGATCTCGTTGAAGACCGCCGTACAGTCCAGGACCCGCCGGTCCTCCAACGTCTCGAATGACATCCGGTGGAAGCGGTTGGAGTCGTTTCCACCCCGGCGGGGCGCGCCCCGGCGCAGCCTGCCCGACGCGATGGCAATACGGTCTCTCAGTGTACGGAGCATAACGGCTTCCCTCCAGAATTTGTCCCGTCGACTGGCCCGGATGTGTACCCCAGTCTGACCGTTCATTATGACGGAATTGTCCAGGTTATGCAAGTTTTTCGGCGCAGGAGATCAAGGGATTGGAGCGGTTCGGCTGGCTCATCGGGTGGCCAAAGACCGCCCTTCACGCTCCCGTCGGGTCCAGGAGGGCAGGCAGTGCCCCGGTGACCTGAGACGAGGGCTCGCCAACGGGTTGTCTTGGTGTTCCACGGCTGGGTGCTGTGGCCAGCGCAGATCGCGCGCGACCGCCCCTGCTCGCCGGCAAGCCGGGGCCTCGCCAAGGACCGGTAGAAGAACAACTCAAGCGGGCTCGCGCAACCGCAGGCGGCGACGCCGCTGCCGCCGAACCGAAGGCAGCAGACCGATCGCACCGACGAGCAGCATCATAACCACGTGCGGCTCGGGAACGACGATCAGACGGGCCTGGTAGGTTCCGGGCGCGTTCTGAATCGTGTAGGTCATCGCCAGGTCGCCCAGCAGGCCGTCGCCGCTGCCGGCAAGGGATTGCCGGTTGAGCCCGAGAACGCTTCCCAGGAAGTGTCTGCCGGAAAGCAGGTAGGCGAAACTGCCGCTGAGACGAGAGTCGGTGTCTTCCTGAAACAGGCCCAGGTTCTCTGCCGGATCTCCGGTAAACAGACCTGCCGCCGACGTGATGACGTAGCTGTTGATCGTCGTCTCGCCGGTGTCGATATAAACGCCCTCGCCCGGGACGACGACCAATTTCACCATGCCGTCGTCGCGCTCGCCTGGAGCCGTCGCGGCATAGGGCGTCGGCCGTCCGAACAGATTGGCTGCCAGAATCGCCTGGATGTCGATACCGTTGACCCGCCGGTCGGCGTCAAAGTCGCCTTCGGTCCAATCGGCGTCGACGTTCCGGCCGAATTTGTTGGCAGCCAAGATATCCTGAATGTCGGTGCCGTTGACGAATCGATTGCCGTCGGTGTCGCCGGGCGCGGCCTGCAACAAATCGACCGTCACGGCGTCCAGCGGGTAACCGACGCCTTGGCCGTTGGCGCCTCGATCGGTCAAGAACGCACCGTAGCCAAGGTGCGTTCCCACGCCGGGTTCATGATCGAACACGCCGTTGACGGAGCCTTCACCGGTCGTGCGGAGGATCGTTCGCGTCGTATCGCCCCAAGGTACCTCGTGGCCCGGTGCCCCGAACAGCCCCAGGGGGCTGACGGCTGCCAGCGTCAGCGTGCCCCGAAGCCAGACGTCGCCGTTGACGGCGATCAGGTCGTCGGCCGGCCCGAGCAGGGGGCCGCCGAGTTCACACACGTATTCGGCGCTCTCGTTGAGCTGAAGTACGCCATCGACATCCAGTGTCCCGTCCGGCGAAACCTGGCCGGCGGCGGAAACGAAGGCCTCAATGGTACCGCCGCCGGCCAAGCGACCGGCGGTGCTCAGTTCGGCGGCGGTCAGCGTGCCGTCGACAACAAGCCTGGCATCGGGAGCCACGTTGACGTCGTTCGTGACGGTCAGACCGCCGCTATCCGCGATCTGGACTACACCGGTCTGGCCGACATCCAGCGACAGGGCGGTTCCGGAGTTGTCCACGGTGCAACGGCCGGAATGCACGGTTGCCGCGACGGTCTCATCCGGAACGGCCTCGGGCAACCCGCCGTCCCAATGCGAGTCGTCGTGTCCGCCGGATGAGTCGAGGAAACTCCAAGTGGAATCGGCCCCATCCCAGGTCAGCCCCAGGAGGATTGCCGTCAGCACGATGGAACCGTTGTCTTCGGGATTGCCGGCAATGCCCTCGACGTAGGTCACCTCGAAACGGTGCTCGCCGACGCTGATCTCGGACGTATTGGAGAACGTGCCGCGGATGTGGTCGGCCGTCACGATCGTCAGCGTATCGTTTTGCACGGGCACGTAGCCGTTGACCAGTTCCAAGGCCAGGGTGCCATGGCCGTCCAGAAGCAGGCTGTGCGTCACGCTGAGTTGGTCGTGGTCGATGCCCGGATCAAAACCATCGCCGGCCGCGTCCGGCCCAAGCTGGAGCAGCAGCGTCGAGGCATCGTCGCCGTTGGTGTCCATCAGGGCAAAGTCGTGGACGGTTGCGTCGGGGTCGTGGAGGATTTCGGTCACGTCGACATTCAACAGTCCGATGCTGTCGTTGGCTCCCGGAGTCAACGTGCCGCCGTCCCAATACAGCCCGGTCCGCGGCGCCCCTACGGCGCGCTCGGTGGCCAGGGCAATCTGTCCGGAGACCGCCAGGACGCCGCCGTTGAGGAAGTACTTCGGCTCCCCGGTGTGGACAAACAGGTTGCCGGCGATGTCGACCGTGCCGGCGTTCTGGTCCACAACGCTCTGGTGTTGCAGGGTCAGGTCGGCGGCGGTTTCCACGGCACCGCCGTTAACCATGAGAACGCCGCCCTGATACTCGGAATCACCGCCCAGGATCGACCCGGCCGTCAACGTCTCGCCGACGTCGAGGGTCAGATTGGTGGCATCGTCAAAGCTACGAAAGAGCAACGTGCCGACGGTGATATCACGCTGGGAGGGCGTGTCGCCGATTCGGGCGAGATTGCCGTTTTGCAGCACCAGTGATTCGATGGTGTGCGGCCCGGCGCCGCCGATCGGTGTATCGACCAACAGCACGGCCCCACCGCGGATGGTCGCCTGGGCCGTAACGGTAAGCACGTCGCCGTCGAGCATGGCCAGATTGCCCCCGCCAAGAACCAGGGTGGCTGCGCTGACGTCCCGTTGGCCGTCGACACCGCTCCGCTGAAACAACCCACCGGCAAAGGTGAAGCTCTCGACCGCGAGGTCCTGCGGCGTCGTCAGAATGCCTCCACGGACGTCCACACTGGCCACGGTCGTCGAGCCGGCCAGTGTCGTAGTGCCGTCGGTGACGCGTACCGTGCCCACGATTCCGCCCGAACCGGCGCCGAAAGTCGTCGTGCCGGCCGAGTACAGCTCGTTGGCGCTGAGCGAACCGTCCACGGTCAGCGTCGCGCCGAGCCCCACCTCAACGGTGCTGTCGACCGAGAGGTTCCCGCTGCTGGCGATGTCGACCGCGCCGGGCGATGTGACGTTCAGTGTCAACGCCTGTTGGCCCGGGCCGACGACATAGGCCGTGCCCGCGCTGACGGCAACGGCCGTCTGACCATCAGGCACGCCGTCCGGGTTCCAGT
Organism: Pirellulales bacterium; assembly: GCA_016935315.1. Taxonomy (GTDB): domain Bacteria; phylum Planctomycetota; class Planctomycetia; order Pirellulales; family Thermoguttaceae; genus JAFGRD01. The sequence goes on along the minus strand of JAFGRD010000071.1, from coordinate 8,944 downwards.
TGCCCGGTGTGCTCCAGTAGCTGTCGGTCGGATCGCCGTCGTCCCAAACGACGGCGTAGGCAACGGTCGGGACAAGCCCGAGGGTGGCAAGGGTGATGGCGGCGGCCATCCAGAGGGGGGGAGATCGATGCTTCATGGATCGGAACCTCCGGGTGACTGGAGAGCACAGCAGCGGGGAATCGGATCCGCGAAACCTGCGAGTTTCGGCAAACCCGTTTCGGTCATGATACTCGCTGCGCAGGGGGTCTGCAAAGCATTTCTGCAAGAGGATTGCAGAAGTGCCGCCGGTTCGGGACCGGATTGCCCCAAGTCCCTTGACAGCAGGGCCGAGACGTTGCATACTTCGCCGCGTGTGTGCCATCGCTGTTTTCCCTATTGCCGTTTGCACGGTCCACGCGCGAGGGCGACCAACAGGAGCCCGATTTTTCCGGCCTCCCGTTGGTCGACCTTGATCGTTTTCCATGCGAACATCCATCGAGCCCGCCCGGCGGGCCAAGGCAAGAGGAGCCGCGCCATGAACTCGCGTCTGACGATCTGGCCGTCCCAGACTGACCCCAACGAACACGGATAGGGCGAGTTCCGGGCATGCCCGGCGACGAGCGGTCTGTTCGTCGTAAAGCCCACCCGAGCCACCATGATCGATCCACCGCGCACTCCCGCCCCGACTGCTTCTCTCCTGCGGTTCTCTCGCTGGCTGCCGATACTGCCGAATCGGTTGTTCGAAGGCTGGTCCCGCGCGCCGTGCAGGCGGGGGCGACCCCGTTCTTCCGCGGCCTTCTGCAAGGCAACAGCCCAATGAGGAGGGAGATTGTGAACCTGACAAGGTTTCTTGGCTCGCGGAAAGGGATGATGGCCGCAGGCGCGGCCATCGGCACGATGGCGGCTCTGTTGCAGTACTGGGGGAATCCTCCCAACATGGGCCTCTGCATGGTCTGTTTTCCCCGAGACATGGCCGGCGCGATTGGGCTGCACCGGGCAGCGGTCGTGCAGTACCTGCGGCCGGAAATCATGGGCGTTGTGTTCGGAGCGCTGGTGGCGGCCCTGGCGGCCAAGGAATGGCGCCCTCGCGCCGGCTCGGCGCCGCTGGTCCGCTTCCTGCTCGGAGTCTTCGCCGTGATTGGCGCCCTGGCGTTCTTGGGTTGCCCCTGGCGGGCGATGCTGCGATTGGCCGCCGGCGACTGGAACTCGCTGACCGGCATCGCCGGACTGGCGCTCGGAGTGGGGATCGGCTGCGTCTTCTTGAAGAGAGGGTACTCGCTTGGCCGCAGCTATCCCACGGCGAAGATCGCCGGCTGGCTCTTTCCTGCCGTGATGGGGCTGTTGCTGGGCCTGCTGTTGTTGAAAACGTCGTTTCAGGAGGGGCAGGCAATCTTTTTCTCGGAGAGCGGCCCCGGGGCAATGCACGCCCCCGTATGGCTCAGCCTCGTGCTGGGGGTGGCAATCGGAGTGCTCGCGCAACGCACCCGCTTCTGCACGATGGGCTCCTTGCGAGACGCGATGCTCATCCGCGATTTCCACCTGCTTAGCGGGGTGATCGCCCTGGTGATTGCGGCCTTTGTGGTCAACCTGTGCACGGGTAGCGTGAAGCCGGGCTGGGCGGCCATGCCCATCTCCCACTCGAATCACCTTTGGAACTTCCTCGGCATGCTGCTGGCCGGATTGTGTTTCGCGCTGGCCGGAGGGTGCCCGGGACGCCAGTTCTTTCTCTCCGGCGAGGGCGACGGCGACGCGGCCGTCTTCTGCTGCGGAATGGTGGTCGGTGCGGGGATCACCCACAACTGGTTCCTGGCCGGTGTTCCCGACAGAATGGTGGACGATGTGCTCCGGGTCGGCGGTCCCGGCCATTACGGCCAGGTCGCCGTCATCGTGGGAGTGGTCTTCTGCGTCATTCTCGGGTTGACCGCCCGTCCGCAGAAGGCCTAACAGGAGACGAGAATCGTGCCCGTGGGGGATGTCGTGAGCATACAAGAAGCACGTCTGTGTGGAACTCGTTCCTTGCCTCACCCTGCAAGGGCGAACGAAGCGCGAGCATAGGGGGTATCGATCATGGCAGACAAGACGGTCGACGCTCGAGGGCTCTCGTGTCCCGAGCCCGTTCTGTTATCGAAGAGGGCCATCGAGAGTCTCGACAGCGGGACCGTCGAGGTGACGGTCGATACGGTGACCAGCCGCGAAAACGTGACCCGCATGGCCGAAGCCCTCTCCTGCCGAGTCGAGGCCAAGGAGGCGGACGACGGCAACTTTGTCTTGAACATCCGAAAGGGTTAACATGTGCCGCCAGGGGGTGATTCTGTTTTACGCGATCCACGGCGTGTTTCAGTTGGAGAAGGCGCTGAAGGCAAGGGGGCTGTCGAGCAAGCCGATCCCGACGCCCCGGCACCTCTCCAGCGATTGCGGCACGGCGCTGCAATTCGCCTGGGAGCACCGTGCGGACGTCGAAGCCGTGGCCGCCGAACGAGACCTTGAAATCGCAGGCATACACGAGCTGAGCGAATGACGGAACAAGCCGTGGAAAACGTCGTCTATCTCGACCATGCGGCCACCAGTTGGCCCAAGCCGGACGAAGTGGCTCGGGAGATGCTCCGCGCCTTGACCGACGTCACGGCCAATGCCGGCCGCAGCGGGCATCAACCCTCGGTCGAATCGGCCCGAACCGTCTTTCAGACGCGAGAGGAACTGGCCCAGTTGCTGCGAGTCTCACGTTCGGAGAACCTCGTGTTCGTGCGGGGGTGCACGGAGGGGCTGAATCTGGTGATCCGGGGACTGCTTCAGCCGGGCAACGTCGTGGCGGTCTCTCCCATGGAACACAACTCGGTGATGCGGCCCCTGAGGCGATGGGCACACGAGCAGGGCGTCGTGGTGGAAACGCTGGCGGCCGATCCCTATGGGAGGATCGATCTTGAGGCCGCCCGACGCGTCGCCGGCCGTAAGAAACTCGCCCTGCTGGCCGTTTGCCACGCCTCGAACGTCAACGGCGCGGTTCAGGACGTCCGCGGATTGCGGGCCGTGTTTCCGGAAACGCCGCTGTTGGTCGACGCGGCGCAAACGGCAGGCGTGCTGCCGATCCACGTCGAGCCGGAGGGAATCGATTTTCTCGCCTGCTCGGTCCACAAGGGGTTGCTGGGGCCGACGGGCGTGGGTGTCTGCTACCTGAATCCGCGTTTCGAGGTCCGCCCCCTCCAGCACGGCGGCACCGGCAGCCGGTCGGAATCGCTCGAGCAACCAGATTTTCGACCCGACCGGTACGAGTCAGGCACGTTGAACCTGCACGGGATTGCCGGGACGCACGGCGCCCTGCTGGGAATCGCGGAACGGGGACTGCTCGGAGACCACAAGCGGCAACTGGCAGGCCTGCTGTTGGACGAGGCCGGCAGGATTCCGGGCGTCCGGCCCCACTCGCCGCAGGACGGCACCGCGCTTTGCGCGTCGCTGACCGTCGACGGCGTCCGCCCGGACAAGGTGGCCGCCCTGCTCGAGGAGCGGTGGCGGGTCCTTTGCCGCCCCGGGCTACAGTGTGCCCCGGCCGCCCATCGTCACTTGGGCACGTTTCCCGACGGCACCGTCCGTCTTTCGCCGGGCTGGAGAAACACCATCGAAGATGTCGAAGTTGCTCTACGGGGCATCCACGCAATCGCCAAGTCGGCGTAAACCACCCAGAAGGGGTTTTTATGGCCGAGAAGCCGAAGCGGCTGACGCAAATGACCAGTGCGTCGGGCTGAGCTGCCAAGTTGGGTCCGTGCGACCTGTCCAAGGTGATCGGGAACTTGATGCCCGCCGTCGATCCGCGGCTCCTGGTGGGGCCGGAAACGCTCGACGACGCGGCCGTGCTGAGCGTCTCGGACGACTTGGCGGTCTGCTTCTCGGCCGATTTCATCACACCGGTGGTCGACGATCCGGGACTCTGGGGACAGATCGCGGCGGCCAATTCGCTTTCCGACATCTACGCCATGGGGGCCCAGCCGTTGGCCGCCTTGAATCTGGTCTGCTGGCCCGACTGCCTGCCCTTGGAGACGCTGCAAGAGATCCTTGGCGGCGGGGCCCGAGCCGCCGCGGAGGCCGGCTGCTTACTCGTCGGTGGCCACACGGTGCAGGACAACGAGCCCAAATACGGCCTGGCCGTGATCGGCACCGTCCGCCCCGAACGGATCCTGCGCAACCGGGGCGCCCGGCCGGGCGACCTGCTGTATCTGACCAAGCCGTTGGGGACGGGTATTCTGAGCACCGCGATCAAGGCGGGGCTGGCCTCGCCCGACGAGGCAAAGGCCGCCGCCGCAACCATGGCCATGCTGAACCGATCGGCCGCGGAAACGGCGATCGCCGCCGGCGCCCGAGCACTGACCGACGTAACCGGTTTTGGACTGGCAGGGCACTTGTCGGAGATGCTCGGCCCGGCCGGCACGTTGGGAGCGGATCTCGACGTGGAAGCCTTGCCCTGGCTGCCCGGGGTCGAGCGGCACATGCAGATGGGTCTGATTCCCGCCGGCACCTATCGCAATCGCGATGCTTACGCCGAGCGCGTGCGGCTTTCGCATGCCGCGCGGGATGGCTGCGAGATGCTTCTTTACGACCCTCAGACCTCGGGGGGCCTATTGGTTGCGATGGCCCCCGAGGCAGCCGAACGTTTTCAGCAGGAGGCGTTCCAAAACGGCGTGAAGGCCGTCCGGGTCGGCGTCTTCAATGAGACCGGCTTGATCGATGTGAGGCCGTAGCCCGTCGATGCTGGGACCTTTGACGCCGTCGGCGCTACTCGACGCCGGCGCCCACCGGTTCTTCGTGCTCGTCACGTTTCGCCTCAGCGGATGGGGTCTCGCGCTGAACTCGGGCCAGCAGGGCGTTGAACTCCTCGGCGAAATCCTGCCAGAAGTCGTTGTCGCGAAAGCCGATCGGCTCCACGTGCTCTCCCCGAGCCAGTTCCCGAATCGAACGGCGCAAACGCAGCATCGGGCCGGCAAAGCGATTGCTCAGCCGAACGATGTCGACGATCACCAGCGGCAGCAGCAGGAAAGAGGCAATCACCGCCGGGCCGTAGTAGAACCACATTTCATCGAGGTGGGTGTGCGGCAGGCGGGCCGGCCCGCTGACCATGATCCGCCAACAGAGCAGCATCAAGGCGATGGTGATCAGGCAAACCAGCCAATAGAGGATCACGCGAGCTACCAAAGCCCCCTGAACCTTGGGATCGACGAACAGATGCTTTCGTAACGAGCGCTTGTCTTGCACTTTCATGGCACCGATACCTCCGGGCCGCATTCTCACCCTTCGAACTCGGCCGTGGCTGTAGGAAAAACGACCTTGCCTGTCCGGAAACAGCTTCCGCACTACCTAGACTAGGATAGCTTACCGAGGCTTGCCGGCCGGAAAACAGGCGGCCGTAGCGGCGGAACCAAGCGGTCGGGTACGCAAGGAAGAGTCGGCTTTGGGGGATCAAACGGGGTATGGCGATCGTGCCGGCTGTACCGAGCGGCCAAGGCCGGCTGCCCCCAAGCCTACTTCAAGGCGATCGTCCGGGCCAACGGGTGAAGGACGTTCTCAATCACGTGGCTGTCGATCATCTCGTGGCAGACTTTGGTCAGCCGCTCGAGCGTCTCTACGAACGTCTTTTCAGCGCCCAAGCTGCCGTACTGCCGGGCGGTCGCGTAGACGCTGAGTTGCTCTTCCGGATAGTCACCCGTGCGGACCTGGTACGCGTTGGTTCGAGTCTCCACACTCAGACGAAACTGCTGCCGGCACTCCTCGTCCAGGGCGATCGTCAACGACGGTTCATAGTTGATCATGGTTACGCCGGAGATGTCGGCGATCCGCTCCCACGCCGGTCCGACCCCCAGGGCCTCGGCCACCAACTGGTTGTGGTTGCCCCGGTAAGTGAAATCGAAGCCGAACAGCAGATCAAGCGCCTCGCAGTCGAGCGGGCTAACCGAAAGTAGATAGGGGGCAAGCTCCAGGACGAGTTGGTGCTGCTGGATCGCCTCTTCGATCGACTCCGGGTTGACCTGGCCGGAGCAGACGCGGCGGGGTTCGATCGTGCACCACCGGTAGGCCCCCTGGTCCTTGTCCTCTTCAAGCACGAAATCCCCACGTTCGCGGCAATAGAAATTCCTCATTGTGGGGTATGTCTTCTGCACCCTCTCGAAGAAGTGCAGCACGGTTTCACGATTGGCCGGCAACTCCATCTCCGTCCCGAGATTCATGTTCACATAGAAGTCGTCACACAGGGAGCTGTAGCGATTCATCCGACCCATTCCTTGTTGTTTGCGCCAAACGAGAAACCGGGCGCCGCAGCGAGGGCTGCAATTGGCATCGAGGCCGCCTATAGTATAAGGCCATCCGACCCGCACTGTCAAAGGCAGCCCCAGCGCCCCCTCTGAAGATTTCCTTGCCGGAAAAGGAATCCGCCATGAGCACCGCCCGGCTTCGAGAAGAGGCCCCTCCAATCCTGGTCGTTGCCCCCAGTCGCTTGGGCTGGATCGCCCTGATCGGTGCGGGGAAAACCCTGAAGCAGCTCACCTTCGGCCATGCGTCCTCGCGCGCCGCGATCCGGGCCCTGGACCCCGGACTGCGGGCAGCGGCCGAGCCGGGCGACTGGAACGCGCAACTCGTTCGGCGGCTGCAAGATTACGCATCGGGCCAACCGGTCGATTTCCGCGACGTGCGAATCGACACGCAGGGCCTCACCGCTTTCCAACGCCGCGTAACAGCCCAATGCCGGAAGATTGCCTACGGCGAGGTACGTACTTATGGACGACTGGCGGCTCTGGCGGGTTCTCCGCGGGCGGCGCGGGCCGTGGGCAACTGCATGGCCGCCAACCGCTTTCCGCTGATCGTTCCCTGCCACCGCGTGCTGCCGGCCAGCGGCCGCCCAGGCGCGTTTTCCGCGCCCGGCTCCACGGCCATGAAACAGCGATTGCTGGCGATGGAGGCCGGCCGCCGAGGCACTCCACGGCGCTGAGGCCCTCACGTCCGGCCGCACTCCGACATGTACTGGCCAGAAAAACGCCAAGGCCCGATCCCGTGGAGGAATCGGGCCTTGCGTGTCTTGACCGGGGTCCGCATCGAGGCAGACCCTCACGGGCGGGCGGCTGTCGCTGAGACAATCCGCCGACTGTCGTCAGGCGGAGCCACCTCGCCCGCTAGTACAACCATATATCACTAGATCACCTCCTTCCCCAAAGAGCCCACCGCTTCGGTCGGACCAGCGGATCGGACCACCTCGCGGCCGTCTAGTCCATCGTGTTGCGTCTTCACGATCCAACACTTCTATCCTTGCGAAATCCGCAGAGGGGGCAATCCCATTTCTTGGGGGCCCGCTTCCTCGACTTGGCCGTGGCCGCAACGAATACGGGCAGGGCTGCGGACCGCCGCGAGTCCGGTGGGTTGCTTGTACCCGCAGTGATCCGCGCAGTATGCTGGTCCAAAGGCGGCCATGCCGAGCCTCGTGAGAACGACGAGCGTCCTGAAGACGAGCTACCACCAGGACCTCCACGGAAGTCCAGCGATCGATGTTCGCATTGTGAATGATCCAGGCCGACCAACGGGAGGCCGGACAGGTTGGGCTCCCGTTGGCCACCCTGGCGCATTGAGTGTGCAAGCGTCAACAAACCACAGTTCGCAACGCAGAAGGGAGCCTAGCATGTCAACGATTTTTCGAGACAGCCTTGGGCGTGCCGTGCTGACGGCCGGGCTTTGCCTGACCGTATGTCGGGCGGCGGCGGCCGACTTTCCGGAGTTCAGAGTTCACGAAATCGCCCGCATCGGGAACCAGATGGGGCAGACCTCCCTGGCGGACGTCGATCGCGACGGCGATTTGGACTGGATTGCCGGCTGCAATCGCGGCGACGTCTGGTGGTTCGAGTATCGCGGCGCCGAGCAGTGGATCCGCCACGAGATCGGCGGCCGGGCGGGCACGGACGTCGGTGGCGTGGCATTCGACGTGGACGGCGACGGCTGGCTCGACCAGATCTCGGGCGCCACGTGGTTCCGCAATTCCGGCCGTCCCCGCAGTAAACCGTTCACCCGACACGAGAACGGTGTCGTGGCCGGGACGCACGACAACGTGATGGCCGACGTCAACGGCGACGGGCGGCGTGACCTGGTCGTGATGCGAGACTCGGCCGGCGTCTTCTGGTATGAGATCCCGCAAGATCCCACCGGGCCTTGGCCGAGCCACGAAGTCGGCCCGGCCGTCCACGGCGGCATTGCCCCGCGCGGCGTGGCCGACCTCGACGGCGACGGCGACTGCGATATCGTCCGCTCGACCGGATGGTACGAAAACACCGACGGCAAAGGCACCCGCTGGCAATGGCACGAGAACATCGCCGGCGGCCATCAGGGCCGATTTAAGAACACCACGAAATCCTGGATCCTCGACCTCGACGGCGACGGCGACAACGACGTGGTGATGTGCGACGCCGACGCCGGCGGCAACGATACGGGAAGGGCCCATTGGTTCGAGAACAGGGATGGGCGGGGAGGAAACTGGACGCGGCACGAAATCGCCTCGAACAAGGGCGATTTGCACACGTTAAGCGTCGCCGATTTCGACGGCGACGGCGACCCGGATGTCTTCTCGGGCGAAGGACCGTTGGGAGCCTCCGGGCCGCAGGAAAAGCGGCGCTGGTTCATTTGGGAGAACCGCGACGGGCGGGGCGGAAGTTGGCAGGAGCACCTGATTTTGGAAGGTCCGCGGTGCCACGAGGGAGTGGCCGCCGACGTGGACGGCGACGGCGACGTGGACATTTGCTCCAAACCCTGGAACGGCAATCTGCACCTGTTTCTGGAGAACCTGCTGGTGGACAAATCCCCCTAGATTGGCACCTATTGATGTTCGGCTCAACGATCCTTCAACAGCCAATCCACCGCTTCGGCAATCGGGCGGACCTTTGCCGGCGAGCGCGTCCGGAAGCCCGCCGCCTCGAACTCGTAGAGCCAGGCCAACCGCCCGACCGAG
>JAFGRD010000070.1 GCA_016935315.1 Pirellulales bacterium | reverse complement strand
ATCGGGAAAGAACCAGGAAACTCACAGGTATCCTCAGTCCGCATGTAATGAAAGAGCAAGGCCGCTGCGCGTCCTTGCACTTTCATGTATGCCCAACTTGCTCTTTGACGAGCCCTTAGCCACGGGAGAACTCCTCATGTCGCAGAAAACCACGTCCTCGAAGCCGTTAGCGGTGTCCCGCCGGCGCTTTCTCAGTAATTCGGCCGCTGCCACCGGGGCCGCCATGCTGGCGCCGCTTGCCGTCGACCGCAGCGCGCACGCCGCGGGAAGCGACGTGATCCGCATCGGGCTGATCGGTTGCGGCGGCCGCGGTTCGGGCGCCGCCGTCAACGCGCTTAACGCGGGGCAGGATATTCGCCTGGTCGCCATGGCCGACATCTTTGACGATCGCGTCCGCGGCGCGCGAGAACGCATCCGGCTGCTCAAGCCGGAGCAAGTCGCCGTGGACGACGACCGTTGTTTCGTGGGATTCGACGGCTATCAGCAGGTGATCGACAGCGGCGTGGACGCCGTGCTGATCGCGGCCGCGTCGCACTTCCATCCCGTCCATCTCCGGGCTGCCGTGGCCGCCGGCAAGCACGTGTTCTGCGAGAAGCCCCATGCGATCGACGTTCCGGGCCTGAAGATCGCCCAGGCTGCCTGCCGGCAGGCGCAAGAGAAGCATCTGAGCCTCGTTTCGGGGCTCTGCTGGCGATACGACCCAGGGGTGCGCGCAACGATGCAGCGGGTCCTCGACGGGGCCATCGGCGAGATCGTGGCGATCCAGGAAAACTATCTGACCGTGCCTTACATCCTGCGCCAGCGACAACCCGAGTGGAGCGAGATGCAATACCAGTTTCAGAACTGGTACCACTTCAACTGGCTTTCGGGTGACCAGACCAGCCAGCAACTGATCCACAGCCTGGACAAGGCGTCGTGGGCCCTGGGCGACAAGCCGCCGCTGAAGGCCTTCGGCCTGGGGGGGCGACAGGTGTGCCTCGACTCGAAATACGGCGACCAGTTCGATCATCACGCCGTGGCCTTCGAGTATGCCGACGGCGCTCGCGTCTTCGGCTATTGCCGGGACCAGCCCGACTGCCACAACGGCACCATCGACGTGCTGCTCGGCACCAAGGGCCGGGCGTTTCTGCCGCAACGCTGCCGCATCGAGGGCGAAAACGTCTGGCGATACGAAGGGCCCAAGGTCAGCATGTACGACGTCGAGCACCAGGAGCTCTTCGCTTCGATCCGCTCCGGCAATCCGATCAACAACGTCGACTACATGATCACCAGCAGCATGTTGGGCATCCTGGCCCAGATGGTCTGCTACACCGGGCAGGAAATCACCTGGGACCAGGCGATGCAATCGACGCTCGATTTCAGCCTCGACCGCTACGACTGGGACGCCGAGCCGCCCCTGAAACCCGGATACGACGGCCGCTACCCCACCGCCATGCCGGGAATCACCAAGTTGGTGTAGGCCATTGCCCGCGTCCGCTGCTGCCAATCGCTGCTCCCGAACGCCGCGCTCTCAGCGGGCCGCTCGGAATACCTTGCACGCCGCGTCCGTCGACAGCGGCGGCACCGTCACGGAGAGATGACCCTCGCGGCAAACCGCCTCGACGCGCTGGACCGCTTTCCCCTGGTACGTGTCCCACCACTCGACTTGATACCGGCCGGGCCCGAGATCTGCCAACTCGACGCGGGCTTCCGCCAGGGGCCGGAACGTCTCGCCGCGATTATGGTTGTACCAGTTGTAGCGCTCGTTCTTGACCCAGAGCAACGCGACGGGGGCTCCCGGCGGCGCCGCCGTGCCGACCAGCGCCCAGGCCTGCAGTCCGGGATCGGTGCGCCGGCGGTACGCCGTCAATGCGTAGGCGACGAACAGCCAGTCGTTACCGTCGTTGACCACGCGGATTCGATGCTTGCCGGCGGGCACGTCGACGTCGTAGTCGCCGTTGTAGCGGCTGAGCGTCCCGGTGGAGTCGTCCGTATCGGCGAAATCGTGGTCGCGTTGCAGCCGCTCGTCGAGATACACCTTCAACGCGGCCCCGCCGTGGCCCGAGACCCCTTCGACCTGCACGATGAACTTGCCGGGCCGGGAGTAGTCCACCTCGAACGTGGCCGGGTTGTGCAACGCGGGGTGATTACGCACACCGTGCAGCACACGGGTCAACCGCGCTGCCGGGGTGACCTGTCCGTCGGGGTCAATCGTGAACGTCGTGGGCCGGTTGTACGCGGCGGGCTCCCACGAGGCATGCTCCGACCGGACGACCAGATCCTCCAGCCTCGGCGGCGGGGGCGAGCCGGCATAGCCGATGGCGGCAATCTCCCCCGGACAGTATTCGATCGTATTCAGCGGAATTCCCTCGACGAACCGGGCCACGGGCTGGAAGTGGTGATACAGATCGCAGGGCCTCACGTAGCTGTCCCACCACCAGGTCATGGCCGTTCCGGCCGCGCCCGAAACCACGCCGGACCAGAGACCGTTGTGCAAGTGAATGCCGGTCCGGTCTTCCCGAGTCCCCTCGGCCTGGGCGCCGGTTCCGTACTCGCCGAAGTAGTGCGGTTTGCAGTAGCGCCGCCGCTTGTCGCGACACACCTCGATCATCATCGCGGCGGCGTCCCGGGCGCCGTACTGGTGGCTTTGGATGTAATCCATCTCCGGCAGCCCGTCCACGGCCGGATCGCCTTTGGGCTCCGCCCAACTCGTGGTGATCAAGTGATGGCAGGGATCGAGTCCGCGCAAGTGGCGCGCCATCTCGCGATGCCAGGCGGCCACGTCGGCGCTGACGTACTTCTCGATGATGTTCACCTCGTTCCAGAATTCCCACGAGAGGATCGCTGGACTGTAGGACCAGCGGGCGACGATGTAGCGGAGCCGCCGCTGGAAGAGTCGCCGGGCCGTCTCGTCGGTAAAGAACTGCTCGGGCCGCTCGAGGGGACCACCATGGGCCGCGTTGTAGGGACACGAGCCCCACATGGCGTAGGGCGATCGAATGCGCAACGCGTTGAACGACTCCATGCAGAACATGATCTTCAGGCCGTGCTCTTCGGCCAGATCGATCACGTAGTCGATCCGCCAACTGCCGGCCTGGTCGTAACGCCCCAAGCCGGTCGACGGGTCGTTGCCGGTGGGCAGACGTTCCAACGTGAACGCATCGAAGGGACCGATCCACAGCCGGGCGTAGTTGGCGCCGTGGGAAGACAGCTTCGCCCAGTAATCGTCGTAGTCGTAGGTCCGGCCTTTGCCCGGCCAACACACGTTCTCCCCGATGGCGAAGTAGGCAGAACCGTCGTCGAATTCCAGCACATACGGATTTTTCTTGGCAACGCGAACGAAGCCGGGGTGCTCGGCGGCCGTGACCTGGAACTCGGCCGGCTCGCTCCGCACGGAATCCGCCCCGTCGCGGAGTGTGACCCAATAGCGGTAGCGACCAGGCTCCGTGGGGCAGTAGCGGATTCGCCAGCCCTCCTCGCCGGTCGGCTCCAGACGTTCTTCGTCACCGCTGCGCGACCGCTGATAGCCTCGGTAGAAGAATCCCGGCACGAGGTGCTCGGCGCCTGAGGGGGTTACGAACCGGGCATCGAGCGCCACGTCGTCCGGGTCGAACGGGTTGGCGTATTGGGCCTGCAAGTCGACCGCCAGCGCGAATTTCTCGAAGGCGCCAAGGGTTTCTCGGTTGGGACGAATCTCGATCAGCTTGGGCTTCTCCGATCGACCCGCGACGCCATCGGCGGACGGCTCGGCCGAGACGCCGGTTGGCGCCACAAGCGTCGGATCAGCCGCGCCGGCCCGAGGGACGCCCATCGACGGCATAGCCGGCAGGCATGTCCCTGCGAGCAGAAGAGAGACGAAAAGACGGACACGGACACGCGGCGGAGACGCGATCGCAGTCCGACGAATCGCTCTGGCAGCTTCGTTCATGGCGATTGACTCCCGTGCTAGGAGGGTGTTGGCGGTCAGGAGGCCAGAGGCCTCTTGAACATGGCCGGGGCGTATTGAACACGGTCGAGATAGGGCTGGGCTGCCCCGGGTGCGGTTGCAGAGGGCCCCGTGCCCAGGCAAGGCGAGCATTGGGGCCCTGCCCGTCGCCCGCCATTCTGGCCTTTGACGGCCTCGGCGTCAACTTTCGCCGGCGAAAGCGCTTTCCCATGCCCCCTGTGCCTCCTTCTCCACCCAACCTTCCACGACGCCGCGCTCCGCCCACGCCGAACCGATGTAGTACGAATCGGGCATCGCGGATACACTATGCGACCGATGGAGTCCCCCGCGGTAGTGGAGCGCCTATCCCGGCCGCCGGGCCCTGAAGCCTATTGCCGCTTGCGCACGGAGGTGCCCATGTCGAACTGGCCTTTCCGCTTCGTCCACGCCAGCGACTTCCATCTGGAATTGCCGCCGCTGGGATTGGCCGAAGTTCCGGACCATTTGCGCGACCTGTTTATCGAGTCGGCCTATTGGGCCGCGGAACGGGTCTTCGAGACCGTGCTGGCCGAGGAGGCCGAGTTGCTGCTGCTTTCCGGCGATGTCTTGCGGCCCCACGAAACCGGGCCCCGCGGACCGTTGTTCCTGGCCGAGCAATTCGGACGTTTGGCCGAGCGGGGTATTTCGGTCTACTGGGCCGGCGGGCAGGTCGATCCCCCCGAAGCCTGGCCCGCCGCCGTCGCTCTGCCCGACAACGTACACGTGTTTCCCCGAGGACGTGTCGAAGAGTTGGTGCACCAGCGAGACGGAACCCCGCTGGCCCGGATCTCCGGCGCCAGCCTCGATCGACAGCGTACCGCCCGAGCGAGCAGTTTCGACGCCGATCCGACCGGGTTGTTCTCGATCGCCGTGGTCCACGGAGCGGCCGACCTGGCGGCGCTTCGCGCCCGCGATGTCCACTACTGGGCGTTGGGCGGGCGGCACGACCGCAGCACGCTGTTCAGTTCGCCGCGGGTCGCCCACTATCCGGGCAGCCCCCAGGGACGCCGGCCCGAAGAGCACGGGGCCCATGGTTGTACGTTGGTGCAGGTCAACCAACCGCAGCCCGCACGCACCAGCCTAATTCCGACGGATGTGTTGCGTTGGCTCGACGAGCGGATTGCGGTCGACGACGCGACCACCCGCGACGACCTGGAAGTCTTGCTCCGCCAGCGGATTCAGGCACTGATCGAGACGGTGCCCAAGGTGGATTTGCTGATTTCCTGGACCATCGGTGGCAGCGGCCCCCTGGTGGCAACGCTGCGACGTGGAACGCTCCGGAGCGAATTGCTTCAGTGGCTGCGAAGCGAATTCGGTTTCGGCCCTCCGGCCGCCTGGAGCGTGTCGTTGGAGGTCGAGCCGCCCGTGTCGCTGCCGCCGGAGTGGTACGAGCAAGAGACGATTCGCGGCGACTTTCTACGGGCGATTCGCCAGGCACAGATGAACACCGGCGAACCGATCGATTTGCAGGCGTACCTGGCCGAGGAGCACTTGGCCGGCCTTCTCGCGCCGGCGGCGACCTTGGACGACAAGGCGATGCGGGAGCGGGTGTTGCGCGAGGCCGCTCTGCTGGGCAGCGATCTCTTGAGCGGGGAGGAGAGCGAGTCATGAAAATCACCGGCCTGGAAGTCGACGGCTACGGCGTCTGGAGCGGCCTGAAGATTCAGGGGCTTTCGGAGGGCCTCAATGTCCTCTACGGCCCCAACGAGGCCGGCAAGACCACCTTGCTGCAGTTCCTCCGCTCGATGCTCTACGGGTTTTCGCCCGCGCGCCGGAAATACTTCCCGCCAATCCGTGGCGGGCGTCCCGGCGGCTCGCTCGACGTAACGAGCCCCAACGGCGGCTTCCACTGGGACCGCTACGACAGTTCCAACGGTCAGAACGTCGCCGGAGAAGAGCTGACGCTGACGGCCGCCGATGGCACCAGGCAAGGCGAACACTTGCTGAGGGTTCTGCTATCGGAAGTCGATGAAGCGATCTACAGCAACATCTTCGCCGTGGGCCTGCGCGAGATGCAGGAGCTGGGCACACTGGGCGACACGGAGGCCGCCGAGTTGCTCTACAGCCTGACCGCCGGTCTGGACCGCGTGTCGCTGGTCGACGTGATGCGAGAGTTGGAGACGTCGCGCAACCGGCTCCTCGACCGCGACGGGAAGCCCTGCCAGGCGCTGCAATGGCTTCAGCGGCGCGAGGCGCTGCGCGGCGAGTTGGAAGAGCTTGGCAAGTCCATGCGGCGCTACGAACGACTGGCAGCCGAACGGGACCGGCTCGAACGCGAGGTCACGCGGCTGGAGGAGGAGAACCACGAAACGGAGCGCCAGGTTCGGGTGTTGGAACTGGCGGTCACGTTGCGCGACCGCTGGGCCCGGCGCGAGGAGTTGGCCGGGCAGTTAGCCGCGCTGAGTGCCTCTGCGATCATACCCGACGGGGCCGCCGAACGACTGGACCGCCTCAACGACCGTCTGCAAAAACACCAGCAGCGAATCGAGCAGTCGAAGCACCAGCGAGAGCGCCTCCGAGCGGCGGCCGCCGCCCTGGGCGTTAACCAGGCACTCTGGCGGCAAGCGGCCCGGATCGAAGCCCTCAAGGAACAAGAATCGTGGATCGCCTCCCTGCAGAAGCAGGTCGGAGAATTGGAGACGGAGGCTACCGGGCTACAGTCCGACCTGGCCGCCGAATGGCAGCAACTGGGATTGAGCGGGCACCAGGACCCGAACGCGCTGCCGAGCGTTTCGTCGCGTGCGGTTTCGATGCTGCGGCCAAGGGCCCGCGCGCTGCGCCAGTGTCGTGGAATGCTCGCGGAAGCGAAGAAGGAAATCGCCGCCGCCGGCGAGGCGGAGAGAGAATCGACCGCGCGCATCAGTGCGATCCTCTCAGTGCGAAACCAGACCGATCTGGCCGCCGCCATGGACGCCGCCGGAAACCTCGTCTCGCAGTTGCGCCATCGCCTCCAGGCCGGTTGCCGGCAAGAAGAAATGACCCGTTACCTGGGCGAGCTTGAACAGCAAAGCCGAAAACTGCTCGGCCGTCAACTGATGCCGATGTGGGTGCTGGCAGGCTTGGGGAGCGCCTTTGTGCTGGGCGTGGTCTTGATCATGGCCGGGCTGTTCATGCCCCAATCCGTGACGGGCTCCGTGGGTTGGGCCCTGGCTCTGCTGGGCCTGGGTGGAAGCACGGCGGCCGGGCTGGGCAAAGTCCTGCTCGAGCGTTCCCACGCCCGCCGGCTGGAAGACTGCCACAGCCAAATCAACCGACTTCAGTTGCAGATTCAACACGCCCGGCAGGAATGTGAAGCCTTGGACGAGCAGCTTCCCGCTGGCGGCGGCTCGCTGGAGAGCCGGCTGGAAGCGGCGGAGAAGGAGCTTGCCGGGCTCGAGGAGCTGCTGCCGCTGGACACGCGGCGCACGGCCGCGCAACAGGCGGCCCACGCGGCTGCCGGTCGCGTCAATCTGGCCGAAAGCCGGCTGGCGACGGCGGCCGGACGCTGGCGCGAAGGGCTGGCCGCGGCCGGCCTGCCCGGCAACCTGGAGCCCAAACAGGTCCGCCAACTCGTTGAGCGGTGCGAACACGTCGGCCAGTTGCAGCGCCGGCTCAAACATCGCGGCGAGGAGCTGGCCCAGCGCCGTTGCGAGTTGGACGCGCTGCTGGATCGGATTGCACGCCTCGCATCCGAGGCCGGCCTGCACGTGGCCGGCAAGGATCCCGTCGAAGACCTTGGGCAACTTGGCGAAGCCCTCGGCGAACAGGAAGCACGACTCGAACGGCGCAACGCGATTCGGCGGCAAGCGCGACAGCTCCGCCGCAAACGGCGGAAGCACGAAGAAGCCGTCCGCCGGCTGAAACGAGCGCGGCGCGACCTGTTCCGGGAGTCGGGAGTGACCGACGACCGGGAGTTTCGCCAGCGCGCCCTGGAGGCCGCCCGTGCCGACGCGCTGCGACAAGATTGTGCGGCGCTGAGCCGCGAGATCGCCGCGGCCATCGGCGATTTCTGCCCCGAAGAGGCCGTGCGCGAGCAGATCGAACGTCACAGCAACGAGCAGCTCGAGGCCCGCGGCGATACCCTGCTGGAACGACTGGCCGTACTCGAAGACCAACTACGGGAGAAACTCACCAAACGTGGGCAGCTCGTCGAGCAGCTCAAGGCCCTGGCCGAAGACCGGCAATTGCCGGCCAAGCGGCTCGAATTGGCGACCGTCGAAAAGAGCCTCGAAGACGCGATCCACCGCTGGCGCGTGCTGGCGGTAACCAGCCATACGCTGGAGACTATCCGCACGACGTACGAGAAGCAGCGCCAGCCCGAGACGCTCCAGGAAGCCTCGCGATATCTCGATCGGCTGACGCGAGGTCGTTACGTTCGCGTTTGGACACCGTTGGGTGAAGATGTTTTGCGGGTGGACGACGCCGCCGGCAAGTCGGTGGCGGTGGAAGTCCTCAGCCGCGGCACGCGCGAGCAGCTCTTCCTCGCCTTGCGGCTGGCCCTGGCAGCTTCCTACGCCCGGCGCGGGGCCCCGCTGCCCATCGTGCTGGACGACGTCCTGGTGAACTTCGACTCCGAGCGGGCGAAGGCCGCCGCGGCCGTGCTGCGCGACTTCGCCGCCGCCGGCCATCAGCTTCTGGTGTTTACTTGCCACGAGCACATCCTCAAGCTGTTCAAATCGCTGAAAGTGCCCGTCAACCGATTGCCCGACAATACTGAGTCCGATCCCGCGCCGATCATCTTCGAGCAAGCGGCCGGGCCCAAGCCGACGCCCAAGCGGAACAAGCCGGCCCGGAAGTCTCCCACGTCCACCAAACCCGCCGAAGCCGTCATCCCGGCCGTCGAGGCGGAACCCGACGACGAAATCGTGGCCGTCGGACCGGAAGACGCCGAACTGTTCGAACCGTCGGACGAGGAACCTCCCTGGCAGGACGCTTCCGAGGACCACGAAAACGACGACCTCGAGGAAGAGGAACCCGAAGAGGAACCGGACGACGAGATTGAAGACGAAGAGGAAGACGAATATGAATGGGAAGAGGCCGAGGACGACGAGGACATAGACGGCGACGCAGACGAGGACGTAGACGACTTGCAGGAGGAGGAGGAGGAGGAGGAAGAAGAAGAAGAAGAAGAAGAGGATGAGGAATACGAGGAGGAGGAATACGAGGACGACGACGCGGCCGAAGCGGCCTGACAGCCAGCGGAAGAAGACCGGTCCTCAATCGATTTCGATGCCGTACAGATCGGCGATCCTGCGGATGAACGGCTTATGGCGATTCGGCGCTGCGTCGCGCCATCTCCGCAGATGCTCCTGAAACGTCTCGCCTTTCGGCGAGCCAGACGCGTTGAGCCAGCGAACGGCCTCCCAGTGTTCGGGTTGCTGTTCAAACAGGCGAAGCAGCACGATTGACATGGCCCCGTTGAGCTCTCGAAGTCCCGGGCTCTGTTCCAGTTCCGCTTGGTGGGCCAGGTAAAAACTCGCCATGCCGCGCCCGTGGGTCTCGCGAATGCCGTCGCGTTTGGCGATCACGTCGTCTGCATACTTGCGCAACGCGTGACGAAATTCTCTCCAATGCGGGTAGGGTGGATCGTCGGCCCAGGCCTCCGCCATCGCCCGCAGCGCAAACAGGGACGCCGTCTCACAAAGCGTCTCTTCAAACCACTTGTTCTTGTGAGTGTCTTCGTCGAGCCCGCACAGGATATGGCAGAACTCGTGGGCGAACTGGTACGCGTATTGCGACCAGTAAGTTCGCTGCGTGTCCAGTTGGATGACGATCTCGCCGCACGAGTTGCGCTCGAACAGCACCACGGGGCCGCCGCGCCCGCGCATGATCACGAAGGGCTCGATCCGGTAGCCCGGAAAGAACCGCCACAGCTCGCGGCCCGTCGACTCGACCACGGCCCTGATATCGGCCTCGCTGGCCGAGAATCCGTCGGCCTCCACGCGAAACGTCGGTATCGCCGGATCTGCATCGCCGGATCGGGCCTCGGCCGCCGCACAGCAAGCCACCCCCGCCAGCCAAAACGCCCAGGCGCCGGAGCACAAAAGCCATGCGGCTCGCCAGAACCAGTCGCCGCGAACCCTTCTGCCGTGGTCCATGTCTATTGGTGTCTGCACTGTGAATGATCCCGGCCGACCAACGGGAGGCCGGAGGACTATACTCCGCTCGTGCCGCCACCGGCCGTGTTTGGATTTCTATGGTCGAGGATACTGCTGCCCATTATAATTGCCTCAGGAAGGAGTCCGCCATGCCCAAACGCGATAGAGGGTCTCACCGGAAGCGGGGAAACCGGGATCCGCAGGGTCGGCGAGAGGATCGCGGCCCGGGAAATCGGCGAGAAAGCCGGCCGACGCCAAGCAAGCCGGGCTACGGCGGGCCGCTGGAGCGGGTCGACGAGTGTTGCTGGCGGATCCCGAAGGATTACAGAAGCTCGATGCGCGTCGAAGGGCGAATCTTCGCCGACGACAAGCTGATCGAGCAGATCCGCGCCGACCAGGCGCCCGAACAGGTGGCCAACGTGGCCGTGCTGCCGGGCATCCAAACGGCCAGCCTGGCCATGCCGGATATCCACTGGGGATACGGCTTCTGCATCGGCGGCGTCTGCGCCACCGATCCGGCCGAAGGCGGTGTGATCTCCCCGGGGGGCGTCGGTTACGATATCAACTGTGGCGTGCGGCTGGTCCAAACCGATCTGCCGCACGAGGAAATCGCGCCGCGGATCCGCCAGCTCACCGAGGCCCTTTTCCGCCGCATTCCCGCCGGAGTCGGACGCGGCGGGGCCTACCTGTTCGACGACAAGGAGCTGCAGGGGCTGATGGTCGAAGGATCGTCGTTCCTGGCGACGCGCGGGCTGGCGACTCCCGGCGACCTGGAGCATACGGAAGCCGGTGGATGCCTCGATCACGCGCGGCCCGATGTGGTCAGCGAGCGGGCCGTCAAACGCGGCGGCGACCAATGCGGCACGCTGGGGTCCGGAAATCACTTCCTCGAAGTCCAGGTGGTCGACGAGGTGTTCGACGAAAAGGCCGCCGGCGCCATGGGACTGCGAGAAGATCTGGTTTGCGTGATGATCCATTCCGGCTCGCGAGGGTTGGGCTACCAGGTCTGTGACGACGCCCTGAAGAAGCTCCGCAACGCGCCGGCCAAATACGGCATTGAGTTGCCCGACAGGCAACTGGCGTGTGCTCCCGTCGAGAGCCCCGAGGGACAGGAATACTTGGGCGCCATGCGCTGTGCGGCAAACTACGCCTGGGCCAACCGGCAGTTGTTAATGTGGCAAACGCGGGAGGTCTTTGCCGAGTTTTTCGGCCGCTCCTGGGAATCGCTCCAGATGAATCTGGTCTACGACGTGGCCCACAACATCGCCAAGATCGAGCGACACACGGTCGGCGGCCGCGAGAAAACAGTTTGCGTGCATCGCAAAGGCGCCACGCGGTCGTTTCCGGCGGGACATCCCGAGGTGCCCGAGCGATACCGACAGGTCGGCCAGCCCGTAATCATTCCGGGCGACATGGGCCGGGCAAGCTGGGTCCTGGTGGGCCAGCCGGCGAGCATGGAACGGACGTTCGGTAGCACCTGCCACGGCGCCGGCCGGGTGATGAGCCGCACGGCCGCCATCCAGAACGCCCAGGGCCGCAGGATTGACCAGGAATTGGCCGAAAAGGGCATCGTCGCCCGCTGTCGAAGCTGGAAAGGGCTCGCCGAAGAGCAGCCCGCGGCGTATAAAGACGTTAGCTTGGTGGTCGACGTGGTCCACCGGGCCGGCCTGGCCAAGAAGGTCGCCCGCTTAAGACCGCTGGGAGTGGTGAAAGGCTAGCGCCCGGCCAAGAAGGGGAACCGGTTTATTGATGTCTGCATTGTGAATGATCCAGGCCGACCAACGGGAGGCCGGACGGGTCGGGCTTGCGTTGGTCGCCCTCGCGCATGGAGTGTGTAAGCGTCAACAAAGGGAGGAAAACCCATGGCAATCGAGCTGACCAGCGAGGCCTTCGCCCACGGACAACGCATTCCAGCCAAGTATACCGGAGAAGGCGAAGACGTCTCGCCCCCGCTGTCCTGGACGGGTGTCCCGGAAGCGACCAAGGAGTTGGTCCTCATCTGCGACGACCCGGACGCCCCCACGGCGGACCCCTGGGTCCATTGGGTGATCTACAAGATACCGGCCACCGTGACGGGCTTGCCGGAAGGAATCAGCGCGAAGGCCCGGCTGAGCAACCCGCCGGGCGCGCTTCAGGGCAAGAACTCGTGGCCTTCGGGACAGACGATCGGCTACCGCGGCCCCATGCCGCCGCCCAATCACGGCACGCATCGCTACTTCTTCACGCTGTATGCCCTGGAGGCGAAAATGGTCGTGGAGCCGAGACTGGACAAGAAGGCAATGCTGGGAGAGATCCAAAACCACGTGCTGGCGGAAGGTCAGTTGATGGGCACCTACGAGAGGTGAGCCGTGCCAGACCGCAGAAAGCACCGCGGTCCGCATCCCGAGGACCTTCAGCTGTTTGCCCCTTCGACCTGGCCGGTGCTCCGCGAAGCCGCCAGCGATCTGTGCTGGTTGTTGAGTCGGGGATACCGGGCCCAGTCTTCGCTGAAGCTCGTCGGCGACCGTTACGATCTGGTGGCCCGACAGCGGACAGCCGTGGGCCGATGTTGTTGCGGCGATGCCTCGGCGATTGACCGCCGCAACCGCCAGTTGGGCGCACAACAGATCAGCGGCCGCCCGTTGCGGCTGGACGGCTACAATGTGCTGACCACGGTCGAAGCGGCCCTGGCTGGCGGCATCGTGCTGCCCGGACGAGACGGTGCGTACCGCGACATGGCCAGCATGCACGGCAGCTACCGCAAAGTGGCCGAAACGCGACCCGCGTTGGGGTTGCTCGGCCACGTGCTGACGGGGCTGCAAACGGGAGAGTGTCTCTGGTATCTCGACCGTCCCGTCTCCAACAGCGGCCGGCTGAAAGGCGTCATGGAGGAGTTGGCGGCCGCCCATGGCTGGCCTTGGCGGATCGAGCTGGCCCCGAATCCGGATCATCTGCTCGCCGAGACCGACCAGGTCGCGGTGACTGCCGACAGCGGCATCCTCGACCGATGCAAGGCCTGGTTCAACCTTGCCCGAGAGACGATTGTCCGCCGCGTGCCCGAGGCCCGGGTGATCCCCATCGTGGACGAATACGTCCAGGCGGAACCCCAGGCCGAAAAACCAGGCTGGCGAGTGAACGCGAATACCCCGGAATGACTTCTTTCTGCCGAGGCCTGCTACCTCGCAGACATCGGAACTCGCGTTCTTGTACCGCCGGCGACCTCCACGACGGGAGGGCACTGGTCGGGATGCGCGTGAATAAGCTCTTTTGAGCAAAGGGTTTGCGCTACGAAGCCCGCTCTGAGCCGTGCGGCCGTTCGGTTCCGGGTCTACTGGTAAGCCACGGCATATTCGACTAGAATAGCATCCCGCCATAAGAAGGGTATATTTGCCGGGAAGGCAAAGCGGTCGCCCGCGCGAGAGTTGGTCGCCGACTACGCCGCCTGGCACTGCCGATTCAAAGGTCACCCGAGCACGGCGGAGAAGTCGCCATGAGCGGATCAACACAGACCCCAAGTCTGCCACCGACGAGCGTCGCCATGCAAACACTGGAGCGAATTCGCGGTTTCCCGGAGGCCCTTGTGCCGATGCGGGAGAGACTGCTGGCCAACCTTGTGATGATTGCACAGATCCCGGCGCCGGATGGCAAGGAGGAGCAGCGAGTCCGCTTCCTGCTGGATCGGTTCGTCGAGGGCGGAGTGGGCCTTGCGGCAGCCGACGAGGCGGGAAACGCCGTGGGCCAATTGCCGGGAAAGACGGGGGAACGGAACATCCTGCTGGTTTCTCATCTGGACACCATTTTCCCTTGCGGCCTGGATCACAACGTGATGGTGGAAGCGGACCGCGTGATCGGCCCCGGCGTGGGCGATAATGCCCTGGGCGCCGCCATTGTTTCCCTGCTGCCTTCCGTCCTGGAACACCTGGGCATCGAGCTTGACTCCAACTTGATTCTCTTGGGTTCGATCCGCTCCTTGGGGCGAGGCAATCACGAGGGAATCCGCTTCTTCCTCGACAACTTATCCGAAAACGTCGACTGCGGCGTCTGCGTGGAGGGCATGCAACTCGGACGGTTGAACTACTTTTCCATCGGGACCGCGCGCGGCGACGTCACCTGCGACGTCCATCCGGAGCCGTCGCGAAGCTACGGCACCGAGAGCGCCTTGGTGGTGATCAACCACATCATCAACCGGATCCTGGGCATCTCGATTCCCAATCGGCCGTACACCGTGATTCGCATGGGCCAGATGCGGGCCGGCGTGGCCTACGACGTGGAGCCCGATCATGCCGAATTGGGCTTGGAGATCGTCAGCCACAGCGATGAAATGATCGACCAGATCCAGGGTCGGATCGAGGATATCGTGGCCGAAATGTCCGCACGACACGCAGTCGAGGCGCATCTGGATCTCTTCTTCCGGACCCGGGCCGGCGGCATTCCGTTCTCGCACCCCCTGGTCAAGGGCGTGCTGGAGGTCATGCGGTCGCTGGAGATCGAGCCGGATCAGGGCCACAGCCCGTCCGAGCTTTCCGAGTTGATCTCGCGAAGCATCCCGGCGGTAACCCTGGGAATCAGCCATGGCGAACGGGGCCGCAAGAGACGTCCCGACTATGTATTGATCGATCCGATTCTTGCCGGCGTGGCGCAATTGGTGGGCGTGATCCTGGCCATCGACGAAGGGGCCTGCGGCGAACCGCCCAAGGGCGCCGCCGAGTGACGAAAGGGTTAAGATGAAGTCGCAGCAATGGCTCACGGAACGGACGTTTCACCACTCCAATTTCTGGAACATCAAATGGCTGGTCGAAGAGAAGGAGCGACAAGGGCTCTCGATCTCCCTCTGCTTGCCCACGCTGAACGAAGAGAAGACGATCGGCCAGGAAATCGTGATCCTCAAGGCGGAGTTGGCCGACCGCTACCCGTTGTTGGACGAGATCGCCGTGGTCGACTCCGGCAGCACCGATCGGACCTGCGAGATCGCGGCAAGCTTCGGGGCCGACGTCTACATCGCCTCGGAGCACCTGACCGAGCAAGGCAACTACCCCGGCAAGGGTGAAAACCTCTGGAAAGCCCTCTACTTGCTCAACGGCGACGTCATCGTCTACGTGGACACCGACATCAAGAACATCCACCCGCGGTTCGTCTACGGTTTGGTCGGCCCCCTGATCCAAGACCCCGAAGTCCATTACGTCAAGGCGTTCTACGACCGCCCGCTGGCCTCCTCCAGCGGACTGCGCCCCACCGGGGGTGGCCGGGTGACGGAGATCCTGATTCGACCGCTGTTCAGCCTGTTCTTCCCGGAGTTGGCGGCCATCCTCCAACCGCTTTCCGGCGAGTACGCCGGCCGGCGCTCGATCCTCGAGCAGATCTCCTTTCCCGTCGGCTACGGCGTGGAGACCGGCATGCTCATCGACATCTATGAACGCCTGGGCTTGTACGCCTTTGCCCAGACGGACCTGGATCGGCGCATCCATCGCAACCAGGAAACGATTGCCTTGGGACGCATGGCGTTCGGCGTGCTCAGGACGTTCATGTCACGCTTGAAACGCGAGCAGCTTGTGCAATTCCAGCAGGAGCTCCCCGTCACCATGCGCCAATACGAGGTCCACGACCGCGAATATCGGCAACTGGAATCCGAAATCGAAGAGATCGAACGACCGCCGATGATTGGAGTCGAAGCGTATCGACAGAAGTTCCATCCGGAGGAGCAGCCTGCGTGAGAGGGGCGGCGAGCCCTCGCCGGGTCGGCGCGCCCGGGCGATGGTTTTCCTCTGGCTGGACTACCGGAATTCGCGTAAGATATACCCGTTACGGTAAGTATCCTGGCCCCCGGTCCTGCGCCTCATGTCGTATCGGTCGATCAAACGCGTCTTGGGCGAGACCAGCCTGGAGAGGAAGTGTCGCTTCCTGTTCGGGGCAT
The DNA here is from genome assembly GCA_016935315.1 of Pirellulales bacterium. Lineage (GTDB taxonomy): Bacteria > Planctomycetota > Planctomycetia > Pirellulales > Thermoguttaceae > JAFGRD01. Next base: position 1,825 of record JAFGRD010000070.1, on the reverse strand, counting down.
GCTTGCTGCTGCTAATCACCGCCAGTTTCTGGGTTTACGGCAGCCAGACCGAGAAGCTCGTCAACCAGCAGAACCGAACGGTGGGACGGTTGCTGGTCGACCAGGTGATGCTTGCCGTCCACTGGAAAGAAGTGACCATCCTGGAGGAAAGAGCCAAGCTGTTGGACGAGGGGGCGTTCCCCAAGGAGAGGTTCCTGCCCTTGCTGCCCGAAATCAAGGATCTCACCAAAAGGCTCAGCAAGCAGGAGTACGAATTCGACTTCATTCGCCCCAACAGCACCGACGGCACGGGGATGCCCCGAGACGAGTTTGAATGGAAGGTGTTCGATGCGTTTCTCAACGCAGACTCCGCGGATCTGACCGACCCCGACGCGTTGGAGTTTCGAGAGCGGTTTGTACCCGACAAGAACGAGTACCAATACTACCAGCCCATTCGGGCCGAAGAGTCGTGCCTGCTGGTCTGTCACAGGGCATCGCCCGCAGGAGCAGGCTTGGACTTGACCACGCCGGCGCCCGCGATGGGTAACGTTACGGCCGTAGCCCCCGGCGGTCTGCTCTCGATCGTCAAGGTCACCATCCCCAACGATTCGACGCAGCGTGCGTTGAATTGGAATCGAGCGATCCTGCTGTCGACCGCGATCATCACCGTCTTCCTGGCGATGATCGCCTCGTACATCATCGTCCGCTACGTGATCGTCAAGCCGCTGCGGCACCTCCGCGACGTCAGCGACGCCATCAGCCACGGCAACATTGCGCTGCGGGCCGAAATCCACACGGGCGACGAGTTCGAGTCGCTGGCCGTCGCCTTCAACCGGATGCTGGGTCACCTGGTGACGATCCAGGAGGAACTCCGCCAGGTCAACGCGGACCTCGACGCCAAGGTCGATGAGTTGGCCCAGGTCAACATGCGGCTCTACGAAATGAACACCATCAAGAGCGATTTCCTGGCCACGATGAGCCACGAGCTGCGCACGCCGCTGAACAGTATCCTGGGCTTCAGCGAGGTGCTCGGATCGATCGATTCCCTGAAGGACAAGCAGAAACGCTACGTCCAGAACATCCAGACGTCCGGACGGATGCTCCTGGAGATGATCAACGATATCCTCGATCTGGCCAAGATGGAAAGTGGCAAGATGGACGTTCGGCTGACCGATTTCCACGTCGAGCAGATCGTCCACGCCCAGTGCGACATGGCCCGACCTCTAACCGAGAAGAAGAACATCGACCTGGAAACGCAGATTCAAGGCGGCTTGCCCGTCATGCACCAGGACCAGTCCCGGGTCCAGCAAATCCTCAACAATCTGCTCACCAACGCCATCAAGTTCACGCCCGAGGGAGGCCGGATTACCGTCATCGCCCGCCGCGACGACAAGGACTTTCTGGTCATGCAGGTCATCGACACGGGCGTCGGCATCGCGGACGAGGACCAGCAGACCATCTTCGAGAAGTTTCGCCAGGCCCGTTCGGGAGCCCCGAGCGGAGACGCCATGACCCGGGAATACTCGGGCACCGGCCTGGGGCTTTCCATTGTCCGGGAGCTGTGCAGGCTGCTCGGCGGGGAGGTGTCGGTTCAGAGTGAGTTGGGCAAGGGGAGCACGTTTACCGTTCGGCTCCCCTGGGTCTTGAAGGAGCAACCCCGCCTCGACTCGGCCCTGATCGATGGTTTCCAGGATTTCACCAAACCCCGCTTCGATATCCCTCGCAACCGCAGCCAGGACGTCGCCTAGTGCTTTGTCAGACCTTGAAATTGGGGTAGCTTCGGGCATCGTAACCCGAAGCGTAAGCGAGGAAAAACGCGGAATCCACCGCATCTCTCGCTCACGCT
>JAFGRD010000069.1 GCA_016935315.1 Pirellulales bacterium | reverse complement strand
TTTGGGGCGACTGGCCCGCAGCACGGCCAACTCCGTTTTGGGTAGGTCCCAGCCCTCGGCGATGGCCTCGGCGGCGATGGGGCGCTGGTCCGTGCCGCAGAGCTTCTCGATCGCCTCGATCCGCTTCAGCTCGGCCGCGAAATCGGCCCGATACCGGGCGATCAGGTCGGGCTGATGGTCGCTGACAGTGTCTTCGCCGGCCGGCGGCGACTCGTTCGACTGCGGCGGCTGCTGCTGCGAGGACTCGAACATGGCCCGCATGCAGGCCGTCTGGTTCTCGTTCAGCTCGGCCAACACAAAACCTTGCTGGCCGACCCACGCTTCAAAATCCATGTCGAAAACCTCCGATACGTTGGCGTCTGGGTTGTCGGCACCGGCGGCACCGGCGGCCACCCGGGCGGTGGTCTGCTCGTCGGCGGCCAGGGCCACGAAGCTGATCTCGCCCAACACGGCCTTGCGGGCGACGTAGATCGGGCCGGTGAAGGTCCGGCCGTTGGCCGACACCTGCCTGCCGGCCGGCACCAAAACCATCTGCCGGGCCCGGGCGCCGATCGATGCCCGCCAGGGAAAGCCGTTTTCGCTGCTGGCGATCACCTCCTGGGCCACCGCCCCGGCGCCGGAGATCACCCCGGTCACTTTCAATGAGTGGTCGGTCGGCTCGATCCGGTCGGTGTGGCCGACGATCAGCCCCCGGTTGTGGTCTTTGAGGATCGGGCGGGACTGGCTGGCGATGCTCAGTCCGGCCAGGTCCACCACGACCGGATGGTTCCAGCCGGGCAGGTCCATCTCCCCGCCCGTATAGGCCGTCATCGCGAAACGCCGCAACCGTCTTGGTGGCGCAGTGGTTTGACTGTCGCCATCCGACGCGACCGCTTCGATGTCGGACCAGTGGGTGATCGCCGCGCACAGGTCAAGCGGCGGCCGAAGTGTTTTCATCGAGGGGTTCCCCTGGGTTCGTGTCCGGTTTGGGCCGAGCCTCTTTCGCTGTAAGGCCCAGCGTCCGCATCAAAACCACTTCCTTGGCCCGCTGCCTCAGCTCGGTCTCCCAGTCGCGGCCCTGCCGGGCGTATTCGTGGGCCAAGGTGGTCGTGTGGTTGCTCAGCCGCACGCCCTGGGCGTTGGCCTCCTTGGCCGGATCGACGTGCTCGTGGCCGTTGAAGAACCACTGGTGCTCCGGGACCGGGACACTCCGCATCCAGAGTGGCAGCAGGTCCGAGACCAGCACGGCCTCGCGGAGCCAGGCCGTCAAAATGCGATCCAGCACCACCGCGGCGATCTGCGACTGCTCGACGCCGATCGATTTGAAATAGGTCTGGTGGTCCAGTCGCCCGGAGGCGTAGTTGTATCCCGAGGAATTCCCGGCGGCCACGTTGTAGGGCATGTTCAGGCAGCGGGCGATCTCATTGAGGATCTCGTGCTTGAACTCCCCGTAGCTGGTCGAGGGCTGCTCGGCCCGTAACTGGCCCATCTTCCAGCCGCCGGGCATGGTCAGCAGGGCGCGGGCCTCCAGCTCGATCGGCTCGAACGGCACGGCCGCGTCGGCCTCGCCGCCGGCCGGGGCGTCCGTGTAGAGGATGCCCGCAAAATCGGCCGCCGTCTCGGCAGCGCCCAGCACGGCCAGGGTGAAGCGCCGCAGCTGGGCAAACAGGGGCAACGCGGGCGTGATCTCGGGAATGCCCCGCCGTTGGCCCGGGCGGTCCGCGCGGAACAGGTGGATCATCGCCTCGGCGGGGATGCGGTCGTAGCTGCCGGCCAGCGAGAGAATCTGGTCGCCCGGGTGCTCTTTGAGCACGTGGTAGAGCAGCGGGTTGCCGAACCGGTCGAAGACGATCCCGTCGATCTGGTTGTCCTGAAGCGACAGGGCGTCCGGCGTGGTGACCTGCTCGGCCTCGATCAACCGCAGGTCCAGCTTCACCGGCGAGTCGACCTCTGGGTTGTGCACGAGGATCCCAAAGGCCTCGCCATCCTGGGCCTTGGCCATGCGGATCGTGCGGAGCTTCTCGGCCAGGCCGATGGCGGTAGCCCAGTGGGCGAACTCCCGCTCGATCCGGCCGTTGGCCTCCGCATCCGAGGTGAGCATCTGCAGCCTGGGGCCGGTGCCCACTACGTCGTTGGCCAACGTGAGCACGATGCCGCGGGCGTAACTGTTGTTGGCCACCTCGTAGCGGGCCCGGTTGCGGAGGATGCGGCGGACTTCGGGGCTGGCCGCGGCGTTGGCGCTGAGGCTATCGGCCGCCGCCCAGTGCCGGTAGTTGCTCTGGTTGGTGGCCGCCGCGTCGTAGCGGGCCCGCAACACTCGGCCGGCCCACGGACGCGGGCTCTCGGCGACCGCGCTACCTCGCAGGAAGAATCTCGACAAGAAGCCCAACACGCTATGCGGCCCCCGGCGGTACCAATCGATTGAAGCGTAATCCACGTTGCTGGGACCGGGAGGCATCCTTCGATGCGAGGTAGCGATCGGCCGCGATCTGCTCCGACAGCCCGTGCTGCTGCACGCTGCCCGCGTCGCCCGAGGCCCGGGCCGGGCCGGCGGCGTTCTCTCGGATCACTTCGTCCAGCGGTTCCGTCATGCGAAAAAATGCCCCTCTACTGTTAACTTTCGCAAAACGCAGGCGGAATGACGAAAACTCGGCGCAAAAAAGTCGGATTTCGCCAAATACCGTACAGATGTGTACGCGGGGCAGCGTCGGTGCCGTACGGACGTTGTTCGCTGGCGCGACCGATGGGTGCGTGTCCAGCCTGGAGAATCTCTCTCCATGGCAAAAGCGGGTGACCTTTGAACGGTCCTGGCTTCCGCAGACATCGCCGGGGCGGTGGTTGACGGCCCGCTGGAATGACACTAACATCGACGGCGCGCTGCTGCCCAGAAGGAGGCCATCGCAGCCGGGCCCGGTCAAAGAGAGTCCCGCCGATGTTGTCGTGGTGTGACCATGAGTGAAGCTCTCAGGGAGGCACTTGAGTCGAAGCTCCGTGAAGAGCTGAACCTGATCGCCCGAAAGCTTCGACTCAGAGGCTACCGCAGTCTGAAGCGGGACAGGCTGATTGCAGCGATTCTGGATTGTGATGAGCAGCGCGTGCGGCGGTGCCTGTCTGTCACATGGTGGGACCGCTTCCACGGCCATGTCTACGGGTTTGCGAGTGTGATTGCCTTGCTGTTTTCGGTTGCGGTTGTCGTGATCGGGTACCTGGCCGCCACCGAACCGACGGCGAGCATTGCCCCCTTGACGGCATCCGACTTTGCACTGCGCTTGGCCATCGGCAGTTACGACTTCTCAGAAAAGGACGTCCAGCAAGCCCCAAAGGTGATTCCGTGTAGAGGAACTCTTGGCCCGCTATTCATGTATTTCGACCTGGTGCGGCTCGACGCGCTCGAAGATGGAACCACCAGGGGGGCTTCTCGACCGCGAATCGTCTACAACGCCGAACGCATCCGCTTTGCCAATCTAGACAGTCATCCCTCGTTGGGCGAGCTGTCGGGCACAGAGCTTCGCTTTCCTGTACCAGCGAGCTTGCGTGAACTCGGGGGGCCAGAGACGGTCTTCGACACCAACCTGTACATCCGCGACAGATGGTTCACCGATGGATACCGCAAGTGCGAATCGGGGACGGTCACCCAATCGATAGGCGACCTGGGCGCCGGCGACTCGCCGGAGCCGGGGTCCGGCTGAGCACGACTCGTTCGGTTGCCGGCGGGACAGACCACTGCGGGACGGTGGATTCGTGCTCGCAACACGGTTGGCAGGCTGTACGCAGGTCCGTGCCGTACGGACATCGCGCGCTGGCGCGACCGATGACGATTGACAGTCCACACCAGCGACACTAGGATCGACGGCGTGCGATCCTCCCAATACCGGAGATGCGCCGAGGGATCGTCGGCCGGAGGGGACAAGTCCATCGCTTTCGGCATGCGAGCTGTTGCCGAGGCATGCACGCATGACACGGAGAAAGGGGAAAGAAATGAGTGCCGGGAAGCAAGCCGATGACTCACCGAAATCCGCTTCGTATCTACAGGGGCGCCTGGATTCGCTCGAGTACACGACCCTGCCCATGATCCAGGAGGGGATCAGGCAAGCCCAAGAGGATGTCAAACCCGTTAAGCACATTCGGCTGGGCATCTGGGCCGTGGGTGTTGCCCTCCTGCTCTTCGGGGCAGGATTTGGCACGTTTGTTCCGCTGCTGTTTTCCAAGGTATCCGGTGTGAATCAGCAGGCTGATGACCTGTCCAAACGACTAGCACAGATCGAAATCCCGGTGAAGCAATGGGAAGCGCAGGTGGAGAAATCGAAAAAGGAGTACGACGCCCACGCCGAAAGGAAGCAAACGGATATCACCCGACAGATCGAGGAGGATCTGCGCAGGAAATTCGCCCATGTGAGGAGCGTGGAGGTGGGCATGGCCGTGCCCTATTTCAGCACCGCGGACGTTCCTCCCGGGTTCGTCGAGATCAAGCCGGGCAACCAATGGCCCCAGGTGGACTGGCTGCCGGAGGAGCTGCGCGGTACAGACATGATGCCGGGCGTGGAGGCCTGGTTGATCGGAGGCGCCACAGGACCCTACGATGTCGGCACGGTGTGGGACAAGGGCTCCCTATCGATAAGCGGCAGCGAATTCACCATCAACAGAAGCGACGAGAAGCGGCTCACCTCGGGCTTCGCCAGCGACGCGACCTACACCTACGGCATGTTCGGATTCGAGCCCAACAACGCGCAGCACGCACAGATCCTGGGAAACGAATTCGACGATATCGAGATCCGCAATATTGGCAAGAGGCGGCCACGCGTGGTCAAGCCGATAGCCCACAGTTACCAGGACAGCACGCCCGGCACCATCAGCGGTACGGCCAAGGTCCCGTTGAACTCTCGCGATGCGTTGCCGGTCCATTTGATGTGTCGATGGATCCTGCGGTATGAATAACCCACGGGGGCATGCCCGGCCCATTACGGGCCCGGTTCCGCGGGCGTACCGGATCAGCCATGCCTCGCGGGCGACTACGCGAAGCTCTTCTCGTAGGTCTTCACCCGGCGGCCGCAATGGCGACATTGCCGCACCCGCATCGTCTGTCGCACGAGCTGGCGCGTGTAGAGCACGGGCAGGTGCCGGCACCCGCAGCAGGGACAGGTAATCCCCAACATCGCGCCCGCGGCGGGCGGAGGCGTGGAGGGAGGGCTGCTCATCGGCGTCTCCTCTGCTGCAGTTCGGCGAAGCTGACCCGCGGGTGCCGGGTGGACTGCTCCCCGGCAACGCCGAACAGCACGGCGCCCTCCATCGAGGCGGCCACCGCGCAGCCGACCAGGCAGTCCAGCCAGTGGTTGTCGACGTGCTCGGGACGGATCTTCCATTCGTCGACCGTCCGTCCGCGACCCTCCGTCCGCACCCGATACTCGGCCGTAAGATGTTCGGCGAACAGACGGTGCTGCCCGGGCGCTGTGCCGAACAGCGAGAGGCAACCCGTATCGCCCAGCGCCACGGCCAACCGCGCATGGACGAACGACTTCCAGTAGTTCGTGTCGTAGACCACGTGCCGCACGGCCCGGCTGCCCCGCAGGTGAGGAATCCGCCAGTGGTGCCCCACGCGGTCGCCCCGCTTCCGCTGGTACTGGCAGAAGGGCACGCTGCTGGCCCCCACGTAGCGGCCGTGACTGGGCGTCAGCACGGCCGCGTGGGCGCTTTGGCGGCAGAACTGGTAGACCACGTCGGTCGACTGGCCCCAGTTGGCGTCGATCAGGCAGCGGTCGATCCGCATCTCGGCCCCGTCGTCGCGGGACCAGCCGCGTCCCAAAAAGCGTTCGGTCAGCGCCTCCAGGCCGCCGTAGATCGCCCCCTCCAGCCCGGCACCCTTGGCCACCTGCATGAGCGTCGGCCGGGCGTCGCGGAGCGTGAAATAGGGCCGATTTTGATCCGGATGGGCCCCATAAGTAATAATGTATCCCGTAAAGTCGTCTTCCCAGGCCGTAACGACATAGTAGAGCAGGGTTTGCTGTACATCGACGAACATCGTCAGGCAATTGCAGCCCATGGGCACCTCGCCGCGGCCTAGGCGGTTGATCTTGCCGGCGATCTGGTCGGCCGAGAGGTCTTCCTCCTCGATCGTGTTTTCGGCCAGCGGCTCGTTCTGGTACTCGGCCCAAAAGGCCCGCTCGTCTTGTAGCTTCAGGTTCATGGCGTGCTGCACCGCGGAGAGCTCGTCGTGGTTGTACCGCTCGGGCCAGGCGACGACGGCCCCGGCGTCCATCGCCTCCCGGTTTCGGCTGTAGAACTCGGTGGCGTCGGCCAGGCCCCGTTCGGCACGCAGGCCCTCGACCCGGACCTCGGCATACTCGGCCCAGAGTTTCTCGTCAGTCGGCAGGGTGTAGACCATCTTGGTCCGCTCGCCCTGCCACTGGGGATGCTTCGTGCGGTCCAGGATGTTGTCGGCCATGTCGCCCGGTCGGATCACCGTGCAGGGCATGATCCCGGAGATCTTCTTGCCCGGGCCGGCCAGTCCCAGCACGGCACCGGCCAAAATGCTCTCGCGGGTAGCGCACTGCGAGAGCGAGCGGGCCGATTCGTCCGTCTGCGGGTCGTCCAACACGACCAGCGACGGGCGGACGGTCTGCCCGTCGACCCGCTTGTACTTCATGCCGCGGATGCGGCCGGTGATGCCGGCCACCTTGATGATGGCGCCGCTGGCCTTCGAGTTGGCGATCGTCGGCAACACGATTTCCTTGGCGGTCCAGCCAATATGGGTGCGCTGGCCTTGATACAGTTGGCCACTGCAGCGGTTGGCGATACCGTCCAGACACTGGATGGGGAAGCAGACCTCCGGAAAATCCTCCAGCAGAAGCTCGTTGCCGTCC
>JAFGRD010000068.1 GCA_016935315.1 Pirellulales bacterium | reverse complement strand
TTTCCGCCCGCCGACGAGGATCAACAATTCCAACCGGTTGTCACCACAGGACTTACGACGCGTTTTTAGCCCCATTTTCGGCCGTTTCGGGAGCAACCCAGGTGGTAAAAAATCGACGCAACCACATATGCCAAAGAGGCTTGCGTCAACGGGCCGATTTCCCGGATCCCGAAACATACTTCAAAAAATGGCCGAGGAGCCTGACGGCGTTGAATGCGTCTGCCAACGGACTTCGGCAATCGCTGGAGGCGGACAACGCGACCGCCTGCAAGCCGACCGCCGAGCGTACCGTGCGCCACGGCTTCGCCCAGGGACTCGTTTCGGGGTGCTATCCGACCGGCTGATCCCGCCCGGTGTGGCTCCCCTCTGGCCAACGGCGTGCCAAGACGGTATAAGCGGTAGAGCTAAGTTTCCCCGATCCGCTTCCCGCACGCCCTCGGACAACCCCAGCTCGTTGATGATTACTCCAGCCAACCCGACGGCCCCGCGGCAGGACGATCCCCCTTATCAGAAGGGTGATCCGGTCGCGTTGTTCATCCCTTGCTACATCGACCAGTTCTACCCGGGGGTCGGCGAGGCGACCGCCCGACTGTTGACCCGCCATGGCGTGCCGGTGGTGTTTCCCGAGCAACAGACGTGCTGTGGCCAGCCGGCCTTCAACTCGGGTTACTGGGAAGAGGCCCGCCGGGTGATTCACCATTTTTGCGACACGTTTGGCGATCACCGCTGGATCGTTTCGCCCTCGGGGTCGTGCACGGCGATGTGCCGGGTGTTTTTCGGGCACGTGGATCCGGACCGGCGGGTGGTGGGCGTGGGGCGCCGGGTGTTCGAGTTGACCGAGTTCCTGGTCGAGATCCTCGGCGTGACCGACACGGGAGCCACCTTCCCGCACAAGACGACGCTGCACATCGGCTGCCACACGCGTCGCGAGTTGGGGGTGGTCGAACCGACACTGAAGCTGCTTCAGAACGTCCGCGGCTTGACCTACTGCGAGCTGCCCAACATGGAAGAGTGTTGCGGGTTCGGCGGCACGTTCAGTGTGAAGCTGGCCGGCACGTCGCTGGCCATGGGGCAGACCAAGGCGGAGAACATCTTGGCCAGTGGGGCCGACGTGGTCGTTTCGCCCGACACGAGTTGCCTGATGCACATCGACGGGATTCTCCAGCGGAACCCGGAGATGAAGCACATTCGGACCAAGCACATTGCGGAAGTGTTGGATGCGGGGGTGCAATAGGCGGCGGCCCGTCGCGGTTTGCCGCGGGTCTTGCGGCTTCCGGGCGAAATCGCCGGCGGCCGGAAACGCCGCTGGAAACGCGGCAAGGAAGAGGTAGAGAAGAAGCGCCATGTCGAGCCACGATCTCCATCTGGAAGGGGCCCCGTTTCTGAAAGAGCAGAACGCCGGGCTCTACGAGCCGGCCGGATCGAAGTCCTTGGGCGAGGCGACCGAGCGTTCCAGCAAGCAGAATCGGGCGATCGCCGCGGAAATCCCCTCTTGGCAAGACTGGCGCGAGTCGGCCCGGCAAATCAAGCAATTTGCCATCGCCAACCTCGACAAGCTGCTGGTCCAATTCGAGGAGCGGATCTCCGCCCGGGGCGCCACCGTCCTCTGGGCCGAAAACGCCGAACAGGCCAACCGGCTCGTGCTGGACATCGCCCGGGAGCACCACGTCAAGACCGTGGTGAAGGGCAAGTCGATGGTCAGCGAGGAGATGGAGCTGAACCACACGTTCGAGGCGGCGGGCATCCGGGCGGTGGAGACCGACCTGGGCGAGTACATTGTGCAACTGGCCCACCAGCGGCCCACGCACATCGTCACGCCCGCCTTGCACCTTTCGGCCGAGGACGTCGGCAAGATCTTCGCCGAGCGGCTGGGCGAGCCGTTCAGCGCCGATCACCAGCACCTGACCAACGTCGCCCGGCGGCACCTTCGCGAAGAATACCTCAAGGCCGACATGGGAATGTCGGGGGTGAATTTCGCCGTGGCCGACACGGGCACGCTGGTGGTCGTGGAGAACGAAGGCAACGGGGGGCTGTCCACCTCGACGCCGCCGATCCACGTGGCCCTGATGGGCATCGAGAAGGTCCTGCCGAGCATCTACTACCTGCCCGTGTTCCTGAACCTGCTCGGCCGCAGCGGCACCGGCCAGAAGCTGACCACGTACACGCACTTGATCCACGGCGCCACGCCGGGCAAGAAGCTCTACGTCATCATCCTGGACAACGGCCGGACGAACGTTCTCGCCGACCCGGCGACCCACGCGGCCCTGCACTGCATCCGCTGCGGCGCGTGCTTAAACGCCTGCCCGGTCTACCGGCGCGTGGGCGGCTGGGCATATGGGTGGGTATACCCTGGTCCGATCGGTTCGATCGTCACGCCGGGGCTGGTCGGGCTGAAGAGCGCCGGCAAGCTGCCCTTTGCCTCGTCGCTGTGCGGGGCCTGCCAGGAAGTCTGCCCGATCAAGATCGACATTCCCCACCAGTTGGTCCACCTTCGACACCGGGCCGTCAACGAGCCGTCGCCGATGAATTCGCTCAGCGAGCGGCTGACGTGGAAAGCCTGGGCCTGGGCCATGAGCGGGTCGAAACGATACCGGCTGGCCATGGCGGCGGTCCGGCTGGGCGTGCGGATGGCCAAGTTTCTGCCGTGGCATCCGGGCAAACTGGGTGCTTGGACACGCGGCCGCGAGTTGCCCCGGGTTCCCGGCCCGGCGTTTCGTAAGTCGTGGAGCCGTCATCGCAGCCAGTTGGATTCCCACGACCGGAGCGACCGAACATGAACGCCCGCGACGCCATCCTGCAACGAATCCGCGACGGGCTCTCCGCCGAGGCGCCGGTGGAATTGCCGCCGGTGCCGGCAGTCTGGCCGCGAACGAACCCATCGCCCGAACAGCGCGTCGAGCGTTTCCGCCGCGAGCTGGAGGCGGTGCAGGGCGAGCTGATCCGCTGCGGCTCGATGGACGAGGCCCGCTCGAAGCTGGCCGACCTGGCCCAGCAGGCCAAGTGGAGCGTGATCGGTGCGGCCGACCGTCCGATGTGCCGCGAGCTCCTGGCCGGCTATCCGTCGGATCGCACAAGCTGGGCGAAGCAGGGCTGGGACCCGAAGCAGATCGCCGAGCTGTCGGTCGGCCTGGTGGCCGCGGAGAGCTTGCTGGCCGACACGGGCACGTGCCTGGTCGCCAACGACACGGCGGAAGAGCGGCTGTTGTGCTACTTGCCGGCGACGTGCGTCGTGGTCGGCCGGGCGGATCAGATGGCCGAACACCTGCCTGACGCCTGGGAAGACGTTGCCCGGCACACGGCCGAGCCCGACCGCCGCGGCGAGTTCGTGCTGATCACCGGCCCGAGCCGGACCGCCGATATCGAGAAGATTCTGATTCTCGGCGTGCACGGTCCCAAGCGGCTGGTGGTTGTGCTGGTGGGGTAAGCTCGCGGCCGGCCCTCCAAGGGCCTGTCGGAGCACAAGTTGGGCGTACACGGAAGAGCAAGGACGCGCGGCGACGCGGCGACCTTGCCATGGACACCGACCTGCTGCCGGCCTACAATGGGCGCGCGGAGCATTGAGGGGCGGGAGTACGCCATGGCTGTCAACTGCCCGCGGTGCGGAGCAGGCTTCGACGTTACGTTGTTCCAGTTCGGACACGGGGTCCGATGCGAATGCGGCCAGTGGGTCGAGTTGTGCACCGGGCATGTCGCGCCGGCCCCGGGAATATCGAGGGAGGGCGAGCAAATGGCGGAAGTGGAACTCGGCAAAATCACGCACTACTTTAGCAAGATCGGCGTGGCGGCCATCGAAATCACCCAAGACTCGTTGGCCGTCGGCGATACGATCCACATCAAAGGCCACACCAGCGACTTCTTGCAGCACGTCGACTCGATACAGATCGACGGCCAATCGGTCGACGAGGCCACCGTCGGCCAGTCGGTCGGTATCAAGGTGGCCGAGCACGCCCGGGAGCACGACGCCGTCTACAAGGTCGTGCAGTAAACGCCGTGGTGCGATCGCCAATCGATGTCGACGTGTTGTAAGCAGACAGCCGTGCATTGGGCTGCGCTCGCTGGATTTGCCTGCACATCACCCCCTTGGAACCAGAAACTTGGAGTTGCCCGTGCGTCCCTGGAAACTAGCCGAAACGAACTACGGCGCCGTCAAGCAGCACGACTACGAAGTGGCCGTGCTGCCGCTGGGCGCCACCGAACCGCACAACATGCACCTGCCCTACAGCATGGACACCATCGAGGGCGACCTGATCGGCGAGCGGATCTGCGAGGCGGCCTTTGCCCGCGGGGCCAAAGTCGTGCTGCTGCCGACGATCCCTTACGGCACCCAGACCAACCAGATGGAGTTTCCGCTGGTCATGAATCTCGGCCCTTCCACGCTGACCGCCGTGATCAGCGATCTGGTCGATTCGCTCTCGTACCACGGCGTCTTGAAGATCCTCTTGCTGAACAGCCATGGCGGCAACGACCTGAAGCCCGTGTTGCGGGAGTTGTACGGGCAGACGCCGGCTCGGCTGTTCCTCTGCAACTGGTACACGATCTTCGAGGACGTCTACGACGAGCTTTTCCAGCATCGTGACGATCACGCGGGCGAGATGGAGACCTCGTTGGCGTTGGCCTACTGTCCGGAACTGGTCGCCCGGAACCCGGACGGCACGCTGGCGGCCGACCAGGGCGAGAAGGCCGTCAGTCGCTTCGAGGCGGTCAATCGCGGCTGGGTTTCGATCACCCGACCCTGGCACCTCTTGACGACCAACGCCGGCGCGGCCAATCCGCACGCCGCCGCCGCCGAGAAGGGCCACCGGCTGATGGAGATCCTGGTCGAGCGGCTGGCCGGCTTTCTGGTCGAGCTCTCCGAGTCGGAGTTGGACGAGCGGTTTCCCTATTGACGCTGCCGTCTTCAGGTGGGGGGAACGTACAGCCCGTTGACGGTTCGATAGCCGCTGGCTATACTTGGATGTTCCCCACGCGGTGGGTGTAGCTCAGTTGGTTAGAGCGCTGGATTGTGGTTCCAGAAGTCGGGGGTTCGAGTCCCCTCACCCACCCTGTGTCCAAATCCCGCTGAATCCTGGAGTTAGGATACCTGCCGGCGTTCGGCAGCGCTGCCTGTTTTCACCTGAGAATCCGGTGAACTACCGGATTCGGGGTCGAAGGGAGGTTCCCCCCGTGTCGAGCGCCGAGAGTGTTCCTTCCTGTCGTCGCCACAAGCCGAGCGGGCAGGCGGTTGCCATCATCGACGGCCGCGACTTCTACTTGGGACGATGGGCCGGCAGGGGCTTTCCGTCCGGGCCCTCGGCGCCGGCGATCTCCTTGGTTCTTTCGGCAAACGGCCTGGCCAGGCCCCGGCGGGCCAACTCCAGCCGCGCACAACGGGAATTTAGGGGGCCGCCGTCCTCGTTCTCCGCGAACATCGCCTGCTGACGCCTTTGCGGGCGTCCCATGACATCCGGGAAATGCGATGGCAACGGCAACGAACGAATCCAGGTAAGAGGAAAGGCTGAACGGTGAAAGAAGTCCAATGGCTATGCGTGTTGATACTGGGGCTGTTGGGGTCGCGCGCAATCGCTCAGCCTGCGGCGTTTCCCTACAAGCTGCCGGGCAGGAAGCCGAACCGGCCCTTGAGCGTGGCCATGGAGCGGCTCTACACTGCGTACCTTGCGCCCACGCCGGAAGCGAACGAACTGTACTCGACTTTCAAGTTTACGCCGCTCGAAGGTCTGGATTACCACAACGGTGACGGCACAGTCTCCCGGCGCGATCCTTCCAAGGTCATTCGTGCCAACGGCAAGTATTGTGTCTGGTACACCCATCGCCAGACCGCCACGCCACCGCGCGGCGCCGCCTTGGGCACGGATATCGTCCCGTCCACCGACTGGGACTTGGCCGAGATTTGGTATGCCACCAGCGAGGACGGTTTCAGATGGCAGGAGCAAGGGGTGGCAATCCCGCGTCTGCCCAAGCCGCAGCCCGGCTGGCGTTCGGTGAGCACCGCTGACATCCTCGTCTGGAAGGGGAAGTACTACCTGTACTATCAAGGGTTCATGGAGATGTCGGGACGCCGCGGCGATGATTGTCCGGTCACGGCGTCGGTGGCCGATTCGCCGGACGGCCCGTGGCGTCCCTCCCACAAAATCATCATCCCCAACGGGGCGTCCGGCAAATGGGATCAATACTCCATCCACGACCCCTATCCGCTCATCTACAACTCTCTTTCCGCACGTCTCGCTATGATTTTCTCTGAATTCCCCTTGAGGCAAGTCATTGGCCGTACTGTTTCGGCGGCAGGT
>JAFGRD010000067.1 GCA_016935315.1 Pirellulales bacterium | reverse complement strand
CTAAACCTGCCGCCGAAACAGTACGGCCAATGACTTGCCTCAAGGGGAATTCAGAGAAAATCATAGCGAGACGTGCGGAAAGAGAGGCGTAGTTGTAACCGAAAACGGCAATTCAGGAAACAATAGTTTTACGAGTTCTAAGCTGTTGGGACGAGATGACCATGGAGCTCGGCCCGAGTTCACGAATGATCGGAGGCACGCGAGGATCGCCAGCCGGATCGGCAATATCCTGTCCGGCGTAGTCGCGCATCAGCGCGCGGGAGGCAGTCAGCAATGCCTGGTGATCGGTTTCGTGCAGCAGCCGATCACGCTCCCGTTTCGAGTTGTACGCATCGATGGCAATTCCAAGGAACGGGACGAAGGGCAAAGCCAGCAGCAAGGCACACGCGATCAGCACAAAGCAAACAACCTTCCACCGCGATCGACGCACGGCATCCGTCGCGATCCCCGGCACCTTGGTCCGTGGATTTGTCATCCCTTGATTTGCCAACAGTGTTTGCTCCGGCACGTAACGACGGCGGTAACCCACCGGGAATTACGGCGAATGAGGTTGTCTTCAATCTCGCAGGTTATGCTCTAGCCGATCCAAATCCGCTAGAGATACTCGGCGAACAGCTCGCGGCTGGGTCGGGGGATGACGATCTCGGAGACCAGCAGACCGCGTTTTCGGACCTCCGCGGCCGCCGCCTCGACGCCCGCCCGGACGTCGGCCACGGTGCCGGTCATCAGGCAAAGACCCTTCCCGCCCAGCGCCATGGCGACGTGGATCCGAAAGAGGGTCACCCGGGCGGCCTTGGCCGCGGCGTCGGCGGCCGCCAGCACGCTGGTGCCGCTGAAGGTCTCCACCACGCCCAGGGCGCCGGTCTGCTCGGCGCGCAGCGCCACCGACTGGCCCAGCGCGGGAAAAACCGCCTCGTGGACGTTGGGGATCACCAGGTGGTCGATGATCGCTTCCCCGGCCGCGCTGAGTCCGGTGGCGACCGCGGCCTCCACGTCGCTGACCGAGCCGCCGACGATGATCAGGTACTTGCCCGAACAGATCGTCCGCGCGATCAGCAACTCGACCGAGGCGGCCTTGAGCATCTCGTCCTCGATCCGATAGCCGATCCCGATGCTGGAGAGTTCGATGGCGCCGATCGATTTGGGGGCGGGCATGGCTGGTTCCTCGCGGGCGTCGCGCCGCGGAAGCGGCGGCTGACCCTTTCTGTGTTATGCCGAACAGCGGCGGTGGGCAAACGTTACTTCTTCTCGATCCATACCACGCCGTCCTCGACGGCGGTCACGGTGCCGTCGATCGAGGCGTGGACCGGGGCTCCCAGGGCCGGTTTGCCGTCGACCACCGGGGGCCGGCCGACCACTTGCCCCTTGACGACGCGATCGCCGGCCCCGACCGTCGCCCGGCAGGGCGCCCCGAGGTGCTGCTTCAGCGCGATGCCGACTCGGTCGGCCTCCAACAACGCGGGGCGCAGCGGCCCGACGTTGCGAAATCGCGTCAATCCCAGCCTGGCCATCAGCCTGGCCATGGGGGCCTTGCGATTTTCCATATGGAGTTCGGGCCGCCTGGGGTTGAACGGCGGGTCTTCCCAACGCTTCTTCTCGGCCATCAGCCGTCGCTTGTTCTGGGCACAGACGTTCTTCGGGTCGAGGTCCTCGGGGCACGAATACAGGCTGCAGAGATTGCACTCGCAGCAGAACGCGGTGCCGATCACGTTGGCCTCGCCCACCAGGTTGAACTCCAGGCTCCGCATGGCTCGATGCGGCTCGATCGGATGGCCCAGCAGCCAGCGCGGGCAGAGCTCCGTGCAGAAGCTGCACTGGTCGCAGGCGCTGCGGCCGATCCGCGCGATCTGCTGCCAGTCTTGCCGGCGCCGCCGAACCACCACGTGGTCGTCGGGAAGCACGATCACGCCGCCGGTCGTCTTGGCGACCAGGGCCTGATGGTTGTCTTCAAGGTAGCCCATCATCACGCCGCCGACGACGTAGTTGGCGTCGCCGATCGTCGGGCCGCCGGCGGCCGCCACGCACTCGGCCAGCGTCACCCCGACGGGCACCCGCAGCGTGACCGGCTCGGCCACGTCGCCGGCGATGCTGAGGAACTTCTCGGTAACCGGCTGTTCGGCCGCGGCGGCGACGTTCAACGCGGTTTCCACGTTGAGCACAACCGCGCCGACGCTCAGCGGAATGGCGCCCGGCGGTATCACCCGGCCCAGGACGTCGTAGACCAGGATGAACTCGTCGCCGGCCGGATAGGCGTCGCGCAGCGGCGCGATCTCGATATTGCCGGGCAGTCTGGGCCGCAGCAGGTCGATCACCTCGCCGTATTTCTCCTTGATGCCGATCCACGCTCGCCGGGCGCCGACCAGACGCGCGGCGGCGGCCAGCCCCTCGATCACCGCGTCGGCGTAGTCGCGGAGCACCTCTTTGTCCTTGTGCAACAGCGGCTCGCACTCGGCGGCGTTCAGCAGCACGGTGTCGGCTTCGGCGGCCAGCTTGACATGGGTGGGGAACCCGGCCCCGCCGGCCCCGACCACGCCCGCTTCGGCAACGTCTTGGACCGTGATCTTCGGCATGGGACCCTCGGGTAGGCTGATCAGGACAATCTCTCCATTATATACCCCTTTCGCGGCGCGGGCGGAACCGGCCGATCTTCCGTCGATGGATCTTGGCAGTGCCCATGACCGCAGTGCCCATGACCGCAGTGCCCATGACCGCAGTGCCCATGACCGCAGTGCCCATGACCGCAGTGCCCATGACCCGGGCCGACCAACGGGAGGCCGGAAAACCCGGATTTCTGTTGGCCGCCCTCGCGTATCGACCGGGCAAACGTCGAAAGAAGCGGTTCGCAAGCGGGGGTGTCGCTTGATTCCCTGTCGGCGGCGCGGTAGGTTTTCGGGACGTGTCGGAAACCACGCTTCATTGCCACCCGCAAGGGCCGGAAATCATGAACAACCGCAATAATCAACCGGTCCAGCGCCGCCAGTTCCTTGCCCGGGCCGCCTGTGGAGCCGCGGCCACGGTGGCTGCGCCCGGCTTGCTCGGCTCGACGGCGTGCGCTGCCGAGGGCCGCTGGAAGATGCGACTCTCGGCCTCGACGATCGGTTTCACGAAGCTGCCGGTGGAAGAGGCCTGCCGGCGGATCGCCGAGTTGGGCTTCGAGGCCGTCGACATCTGGTCGGCCCACGCCGGATGCCCGCATCTGGACGACGTGCTCGATCGCCTGGGGCCCGAGGGTCTGAAAGAAGTGCTGGCCGGGCACGGCCTGAAGCTGTATGCCTTTTCGGTTTACGTCGGCGGCTACCCCAAGTATGCGGAGCTGTTGGGCAAGGCCGGCGGGGGCGTGGCCATCCGCGGCAGCAGCGGGCCCTGCGATCCCCAGGAACTGACCACGCGGATGAAGGCCTTTCTGGAGGGCCTCAAACCCGAGTTGGCGCTGGCCGAAAAATACGATTCCTACCTGGCCGTCGAAAACCACGGCAACGCACTGTTGGACTCGCTCGATTCGTTCAAGGCGTTTGCCGACCTGAACACCCACCCGCGGCTCGGCATCGCCTTGGCCCCGTATCACGTGCAAGGGCGGGGGGCCTCGGTCGAAGACGTGATCGAGGTTGCCGGCAAGCAGTTGTTCTTCTTCTACGCCTGGCAGCGGGCGCCGGACACGGGGCAACTGCCGGGCATCGGCCCGACCGATTGCACGCCGTGGATCGCCGCATTGGCCAAGGCCGGATACCGCTGGTACGTCAACCCGTTCATGCACCACGAGCCGGAGCCCGAGGCAATGGCCGAGGTGCTGGCCAAGTCGCGCGACTACCTGAAACGGTGTTACGCGAGGGGCGTGCCGGCCTGATGATGGAATCGACCGAGCGAATCTTCGTCACCGGCGGCACCGGCTTCATCGGCACGCGATTGGTGCAAGCCTTGACCGAGCGGGGACACCGCGTCCGTGTTCTCAGCCGCCGGGCCGATCCGAAGCCGCCGCCGGGGCTGGAGCACCAGGGCGGCGATCCGCTGAAACACGAGCGGGTGGAACTGGTCCGCGGCGACGTTACCGATCGCGATTCGCTGCTTGAGGGCATGGAAGGCTGTTCCCATGTCTTCCATCTGGCCGCCTACGCGAAAAACTGGGCCCGCAACCCCGACACGTATTTTGCGATGAACGTCCGGAGCATGCGCAACGTGTTCGACGTGGCCGAGCAACTCAGCGTGCGGCGGGTCGTATGGACCTCGACGATCATGACTTTCGGCCCGACGCCGCCGGGCGTCGTCGGCGACGAACAGATGCCCCGCGCCACGGACACGTACCTCACCCAGTACGAACAGACCAAGACGATCGCCGAGAGGGAGGCCTTGCAGCGGGCCACCGAAGGGTTTCCCGTGGTGATCGTCAATCCCACGCGCGTCTACGGCCCGGGCCATCTGACCGAGGGCAACGCGCTCTCGACACTGATCCGCGACTACGACCGGGGCAGAGTGCCCGTGCTGCTGAACCGGGGCGTCAACGTGGGCAACTACGTGCTGGTCGACGACGTCGTGCAGGGACACATCCTGGCCATGGAGAAGGGCGGCGTCGGTCAGTGCTACATCCTCGGCGGCGAAAACGCCACGCTGAGGCAGTTCTTCCGCACGATCGATCAAGTCAGCGGCAAGCGACACTTCCAGATCCCGCTGCTACAGGTGACCCCGCTGGCGTTTGCCTACTGGCAGAAGAAGCGGGCCGAGTGGTTCGGCACCTATCCGCGGATCACACCCGGCTGGGTGCGGACGTTCCTGGTCGATTGGGCGTATCGCACCGACAAGGCCGAGCGGGAGCTGGGCTACCGGCCCACGCCGTTGGTGGAAGGGGTTCGCATCACCTACCAGTGGCTTCAACGCATCGGGGAGTTGCCGTGAAACGCCTGCGACCGTCGCTGTTGCCCGTGATCGATGCCTTTCGCGGCGATCAGCTCAAGCCGACGATCGTCCTGTCGACTTCGGTGCTGTTGATGCTGACGTGGAAGTACTTCGGCTCGCCCGAGACGTACCGGGATCACCTGGCGTCGTGGTTGCCCGCGGGCGCCAACGAGGCCGCGGGAGCGGCTGCCTACAGTTTCGTCGCCGCCTTTCTGCTGTTGGGCGTGGTGCCCGTGCTGATCGTCAAGCTGGCGTTTCGCGAGCGGCTGGCCGATTACGGCGTGCAAGGCGGCGACCGCAGAGGGACGATCCTCTCGTTTCTGATCCTGGCCCCTTGCTTCATGCTGGTGGCGTATCTCAGCTCGGGAGATCCGGCCATTCGGGCCGAATACCCCGTCAACCGCAGTGCCGGCCTTTCACCGCCGATGTTCGCTTTCCACGCGTGTACCTACGCGCTGTACTACCTGGGTTGGGAGTTCCATTTCCGCGGGTTCCTGCAATTCGGGCTGCGCGGGAAGCTGGGCGACGTCAACGCCCTGTGGGTGCAGGTCATGGCCTCCAGCTTGTTGCACATCGGCAAGCCGAGCATGGAAACGTTCGGGGCAATCGCCGGCGGCGTGCTTTGGGGCGCCCTCGCGTACCGCACCCGGTCGCTGCTCTCCGGCCTGCTCCAACACTTCCTGCTGGGCATCACGTTGGACTGGTGTATCTGCTATCTGTAGGCAGGCTTTCTTCTTGCCGTGTCGGCGTACTATAATGGGAGCAGCCGGCGTCGGGTTTTTGTTGCGGAACGAGAAGAGACAGAGTGAGTCGGGAGTCCCCATGATTCGGTGCTTGTCGACGCTGCTGGTCGCGATGCTGGTGCCCATCGCGGCGGCCGGAGCGGAGGAGCCGCCGCCTCGCTACCTGGCCGTGTTCGCCGACGGGACCCGGGTGGAAGGTCAGAAGATTTCCGATTGGCACCAACACACCGGCTCGCCGAAGCTCGATTCGACCAATCTGCAGGATCCCCACCGGCCGCTCCGCTGGCTCTGCGACAAAACCCTGGAGCCGTTCGAGGCCGACGACGACACCGGGGGCTTCGTCGAGATGATCGGCGGCGATCGCTTGCCCGGACGCGTGGTGGGCTTCCGACAGGGAGAACCCGGCTCTTCGATCTGCCAACGGCCGCACCTCCTGGTCGCGCCGCGGGTCTACGTGAACTACCCCGATCACCGTCCGCGACAACAGGTCGGCGTGCTGCTGCGTTACGTCCGCCGCGTGGTCTTCGGCGGCCGCCCGCGGCGCCATCTGGAGCCGGGCACCGCGTTTAGCACGGACGGACGCCGGCTCGACTATCGCAGCCTGCGCTGGGCGGCCGGCTCGGTGGTGCTGCTGCTCAAGGACGGCGTGCAGCGGATCGCCTTGGCCGAGCTGGCCGAAATCCACCTGCCGCACGGCGACCCCTGGAAGGCCTATTTCGAGGAGCTGGCCGTGCTCAGTCCCCGAGGCGACACGCCCCTGGTGCGTCTGGAAACGACCGACGGCCTGATTGCCACGACCTCCGCCCTGCGGTTTCGCGCGGCCTCGCCCAACTCGGGCGATGTCGACTGGTGGTATCACATGGTCCAGCCGGTCTGGAGCCTGGAGCCGCTGTGGATTCGCTTCTCGACGATCCGCACCCGGCTCGGCTTCTTGCCACACGAGGTCCCGCTCTCGCGGCTGTACCCGGTCCAGTCGGTGCAGCGGTCGATGCTGGGTCGTGGATGGCACTGGCAGGCAGACCGCAACGCGCAGGGCGGACCGCTGCAAAGCGGCGACCGGCGATTCGCCTGGGGATTCGGGGTGCACGCCGCCAACGAGCTGACCTTCGAGCTGCCCGAAGTGGTCCGGGCGCTGCGCAGCCGCATTGGCTTGGATGCCTCGGCCGGCGGCGGCGGATGTGCCAGGGCCCTGGTGTACGTCGATCACGCGGCCGGAAACCCGCTGTTTCGCAGCGACCACCTGATCGGTTCCGCAAGCACGGTCGACACCGGGTGGCTGTCGCTGTCAGGACCCTCCGGCGGTCAGCACACGCTGATTCTGGCAACCGACGCGGCCCACGATGACCGGCCCGCCGGGGCCGATCCGCTCGACGTGCGCGACGTGGTCGACTGGATCGAGCCGGTGCTGGCGCTCGACGCGGGCAAGCTGAAGCAGGCGATCCAGCAGGCTCGGGAGAGCGTGGTTCCCGCATGGGATGGCTGGACCGCAAGCGTCGAGGGCGGATCGCTGGAGTCTGAGGCCCGCTGGGACGAGAGCGACTCGAAGGATCCGCGATACGTCGTCGAGGTGGCTACAGGCGATAAACCGCTGACCCTCTCCACACGGCGGCGGATCCCCGCAACCGGCAACTGGCTTTGCGTGCAACTGAAACAGTTAAGGGAGAGTCGGAGCTTGGCAGCGGTCGAGATTCGCGCCGGCGGCCGGCCGATCGCATCGGTCGATCTCCCGGCCATGCGCCGGCGACAACGGGAGCCGGCCGAGCCGTTCTGGGTTCCATTGCGGCAATATGCGGGCCGCGAAATCGAGATCGACGTCGTCTATACGCCTGCCGCCGGCGACGCGCGGACCGCGTGGCAGACGCTCGCACTGGCGGACCACGCCGAGGGCGTCCACTGGACCACGCTGAAACCGAAAGACGTCCGCTCGCTCGACGGCTCCACCATCGAGCTGCAAGGCGATGGTTCCGTCCTGGCCGGAGCCGAGCGGCAGGCCCGCGACACGTACGTCGTCGCCGCCGAGACCGGCCTGGCCGGCATCACCGCCTTTCGGCTCGAGGCGCTGCCCGAGCGGTCGATGGACCGCAACGGGCCGGGCTGGGGCCGGGAGGGGGAGTTTGTCCTCTCGCAGTTTCGCGTGGGCACGCGGCCGCGGCAGCAGGAGCCCCTGCGCGGGCGATACGTTCGCATCGAGTTGCCCGGCGGCGAGCGGACCTCGCTGTCGCTGGCCGAGGTCCAGGTCTTCGCCGAGGGAAAGAACATGGCGCCCGGCGGCAAGGCGACGCAGTCGAGCGTCGGCCACGACGCGCCGGCCGAGCGTGCCATCGACAACAACACGCGGGGCGACTTTTGGAGCGGCCGGACAACGACCCACACGTCGGAAGACGCCGAGTCGCTCAAGCACGACCATTGGTGGGAACTGGACCTGGGCGAGGTCAAGGCGATCGACCGCCTGGTGATCTGGAACCGCACCGACAACGGCTTCCACACGCGGTTGAGCAATTTCCGCGTGGCGCTGCTCGACGCCGAGCGACGCGCGACGTGGCAGCGGACGCTCGCCGACCCGCCGCTTCCCTGCGTCGAGTTGGAACACGCCCCGCTGGTCGAGATCCCCCTGGTATCGGCCGTTGCCGACTTCTGCCGCCGGGACCATTCGGTGACCGAGGTGATCGAGAATCTCGGCGCGGAAGCACTACGCGAGCAGGGATGGGGCGTTTCTCCGCAAACCGGGCAACCCCACGCTGTCGTGTTCCAGGCGGCCGATCCGGTGGATGCGGGCGGCGCCGAGCTGGTCTTCCACCTGAAGCAGCTCTTCCGCGAGGACAAATGGCTGCTGGGGCGTTTTCGTCTCTCGGCCACCACCGATCGCCTGCCGCCCGACGACACGCCGTCGATCGCCGACGTTTCGGTCTTGCCGGATTATTGATGTTTGCATTGTGAATGCTCCAGGCCGACCCACGGGAGGCCGGACAAGTCGGGCTTCCGTGGGGCGCCCTTGCGCATTGAGTGTGTGAGGGTCAAGTAGTGCTCTGTCAAACCTTGGAATTGGGGTAGCTTCGGGCATCGTAACCCGAAGCGTAAGCGAGGAAAAACGCGGAATCCACCGCATCTCTCGCTCACGCTTCGGGTT
>JAFGRD010000066.1 GCA_016935315.1 Pirellulales bacterium | reverse complement strand
TACGAAGTCGAAATTGAGGGAAACGCGGCTGCGCCGCCTTCCCCCCAATTTGTAGGCCTAAGTGCCGTTTTTTCAGAAAGTGCAGACCTATATGAAGGAGGAAAGGCGCGCAGCGGCTTTGCTCTTTCATGGCGTTTTTTCCCGCCTCAGGCCCTGCCGGCGGGTTGGCGAATAATCATGGGTCCGATGGCAGGGCATGCAGCGATACGAAGTCGAAATTGAGGGAAAGGCGGCTGCGCCGCCTTTCCCCTGATTTGTAGGCCTAACTGCCGTTTTTTCAGAAAGTGCAGTGCTTTTCTTGGGGGCCGTTATTCCGGAAACAGCTTGGTTGACAGGTAGCGTTCGCCCAGGTCGGGCAGAATCACGACGATCAGCTTACCGCGGTTCTCCTGACGCCGGGCCACCCGCAACGCAGCCCACGCCGCCGCTCCGCAACTGATCCCGCACATCAAGCCTTCCTGCTTGGCGAGCTGCCGCGAGGTTTCCATGGCGTCCTCGTCCTCGACCTGGACCACGTCGTCGATCCCCTCGACGTTGAGCACGTCGGGAATGAACCCGGCGCCGATCCCTTGGATCGTGTGTTTGTCCGGCTTCAACTCCAACCCGGCGCGGCGCTGCGAAATGACCGGACTCCGGGCCGGCTCGACGGCGATCATGCGGACCGACGGCTTGTGCGACTTCAGGGCCTCGCCAACGCCCGTGATGGTGCCGCCGGTCCCCACGCCCGCAACCACGATATCGACGGCCCCTTCGGTGTCGCGCCAAATCTCTTCGCCCGTGGTCTCGCGGTGGATGGCCGGGTTGGCCGGGTTCTTGAACTGATTGGGCATGAAGTAGTTGGCGTTTTTGGCCACGACTTCCTCGGCCTTTCGGACCGCGCCGGGCATGCCGTCGGCGGCCGGCGTCAGAATCAGTTCCGCCCCCAACGCCCGGAGCATCCGCCGCCGCTCCACGCTCATGCTCTCGGGCATGGTCACGATCAACTTGTATCCCCGGGCGGCACATACGAACGCCAACCCGATGCCCGTATTGCCGGAGGTCGGTTCGATGATCACCGTGTCCTCGCGGATCAATCCGTCTCGCTCCGCCGCGTCGATCATCGCGCGGGCGATTCGGTCTTTCACGCTCCAAAGCGGATTCATGTTCTCCATCTTGGCCAGCACGGTTGCCACGCACCCCTCGGTAAGTCTCCGGAGTTGGACCAATGGGGTGTTGCCGATGCACTGGCTGATGTCGCCGTAAGTCTGGCCGCTTGTCGCCATAGCATTCCTCACAAGGAAAAGGGTAAGCAGAGCCAAGTGACGTTTCAGGAATGACGCCGGCGGCCCCGATTGGTCACTATCACAATCATCTTAATTGACATTTATCGCCCGGCATTCGCGTGAAATTCTAATTATGCTTGGAAAGATAGTCAACTCTGGGTAGTTTGGGGCCGGGACCGCGCCGCGACTTTCGTTCCAGAAGTCTTTTCGCTATCACGCCATAGGGATTCGATATAGCAGGCCCTCAAACCGTGATAGGAAAAGGTGGACAGGGCTCATGCCACGAATCGTCGCTGGTTCCGGGGTGCTGGGGCGTGCAACGGCGGGTCCAGCTGCTTCAGGAACGGTCCGAGATCATCTTCGACCGCGCGAGCATGGGTGGCGAGAGTGCCTGATGCGTGCCAGCACGCATTCGACGCGGCTGGACTCTTGCGAATCCAAGCTACCGGCAGCTCCCCGCCGGCCACCCGAGCCACGCATCCTGCGTGGCTGCGGTGCCTCGGCGCCGGATCGGTTCCGCTTGGCTCTTGGGCTCAGGCGCGGGCGAAAGACCCGTTCTCTTCGCGGACGCCGGAGGCGTGGCCGTGGTCGGTCTTGAACCGATCGACCAGCTCGCGGAGTGCGGCGGCCTGGGCCCCGAGTTCTTCGCTGCTGGAAGCCATCTCCTCGCTGCCGGCGGCCGACTGCTCGGTGACGTCGGCAACGCCCTGGATCGCCCGCGAAACCTCTTCCGCATTGGCGGCCTGCTGGATCGCGGTGGTGGCGATCTCGGCGATCTTGTCTGCGGTGCCCTCGACCCCCTCGATGATCTCCCGCAGCGACTTGCCCGTCTCGTCGCTGAGGCTCACGCCTTCCTCGACGCGCTGGGCGGATTCGCGGATCAAGGTGGAGATTTCGCCGGCGGCCTGGTTGGACCGTTCGGCCAGCTTGCGGACTTCGTCGGCCACGACGGCGAAGCCCATGCCGTGTTCGCCGGCCCGGGCCGCTTCGATGGCCGCGTTTAGGGCCAGCAGGTTGGTCTGGCTGGCGATTTCGGAGATCACCTGGATGATCTCGCTGATCTGAGAGGAGCTCGCCTTGATGAGGCTCATGGCCTCGACCGACATGTGCACGGCGTGGCCGCCTTGCTCGGCGAGCTGGCTGGTCTGCTTGGCCACGCGATCTGCCTCGGTGGCGTTATCCTTGACGCCTTGGATCGACCGGGCCAGCTCCTCGATGGAAGCCGTCATCTCCTCGACGCTCGAGCTTTGCGTTTGCGCGCCTTGAGCCAGGGTTTGGGCACTCTCGGCGATCACACGAGAGCCCTCGTTGAACTGGGCGGCACTCTCGGTCACCTGGCCGATCATTGACCGCAGGTTGTCCACCGTGGCGTTGGTGGCCTCGGCAATGGCCGAGAAGCTCTCGAAGACACCCGCGGTATCCTCGTCGGCCTTGGCCACCGCGTAGCGTTGCGTCAGGTCACCGTTGGCGATCTGCCGCATGAGTGTCGAGACCTTGCCGACCTCCCGCTCCTGGAACTCGGCTACCTTCCGTGCCCGTCGCTGCGCGCTCTGGACGAGCTCCGTCTGCTGGACAACCTCGATCGGCACGACGTACTCCAAGGCGCCGACGATCTGACCCTGGGCGTCCTGGATCGGCGCGCCGGTGTAGAGGATGGGCACGTTGAGGCCGTCCGGGTCGGCCACCGTTTCGCCGGTGCACACCCGGTTCTCCTTCATCGCCTGGGCACAGCGGCACTGCGGCGTATTGCAGTGCGGCGTCTTGAACAGATCGTAGCACTTCCTGCCGGCACACTGCTCGGGAGTCATCCCCAGCGTCTCGGCCCCCGCGGGATTCATGAAAGTGACGTTCATTTCCTTGTCGACGGTCATGATGGGCGTGGGGATGTTGTTGATATTGTCGACGGATCTCTGCGCCTCTTCCAGGGCCTTCCTGGCCTCGGTCTGGTCCAGCACGAACTCGACGGCTCCGACGACCTGGCCGTCGGTGTCCTTGATCGGCGCGCCGGTGTAGCGGATGGGAAGGTTCAGCCCTCCCGGATCGGCCACGGTCTCGCCGGTGAAAACGCCGTCTTCCTGCATCGCCCGGGCACAGCGGCATTCGGGCGTATTGCAGTGCGGCGTCTTGAACAGATCGTAGCACTTCCTGCCGACGCACTGCTCGGGTGCGGCGCCGAGCACGCCGGCTCCGGCTGGGTTGATCGACGTGATGGTGAAATCGCGGTCGATCGCCACGATGGGCGTGGGCAGGTTGTTCATGTTGGTAACACACTTCCGGGCATTCTCCATCGACGCCTCGGTCGCACGAAGGCACCGGTTCAGGGTCTCGGCCATCTGGCCGAACTCGTCCCTGGACTTCACGCCGACTCTCTGGGAGTAGTCGCCTTCGGCGGCCTTGGCCAATGCGCCGGAGATCTTCCCGACGTTGCGCGTCATCGATCGGAAGAGCACCCAGGCTACCCACCCCAACACGAGCAGAGCGATGCCGCCCAGGATGAGGCTCCATCGGGCCACACGGTCGGCGCCGGCGATCGAGGCGTCCAAGGCCGCGTTCAAGTCGGTCTGGTCGATTTCCTGGAGTCTCGCCAGAGACCGCTCGCCGCCTTCTTGTTGGTGCTTCCCGCGGAATTCCTCGAGCGACTTTCCGAATTGGGCTGCGTGGGCCTTCGCCCGTTGTGCGGCCGCTTTGGCCTCGGAAGAGTAGTGCCTGCTCAACAGCATCGCGCCGGCCACGCACAGGGCCAGAATACAAGAGGCGAAACCGAGCTTTCTGCCAACAGTCATTCTCATGATGTCGGTCCTTTCTGAAGAGGGCGTCTGAACTGTCCTTGGCACACGACAGCCGACCAAAGAACACGCAGCCAAGGCTGTCTTCTCATGCACGGGAGAAGACGCCTCACTGCGCGTCCGGCGCGCGGCCGGTGCACACCCGACTCAGCGGCCCGCGCGAGCGACACGGCTGCTCGGGACGCATCCGCCTGCCCCCCCAAACGGCCGTTCAGCCGTCAGACAACGTTACCATGCAAATCTGCATGCGGTTCCGTTTGATCGCATTTTTTTGGGCAGGTCTTGACCACCGACATGCGCTTGCCAGGATCTCCCGGCTGGTCGGGACTTCGGCAAGACGGCGCGCCCCGCGGCGGAGCAGGGAATTCGGTCGTGCATCGGGACGTGTTGCCGGCTCGCGACGGATCGTGCTAACGCATTGTGCCCAGGGCCTTTGGAAAGACGTCTCGGTGCATGCGGCCTTGGAAGACTCCCCCGTAGCCACGGGGCCGCATGGGGGAAAACACTTAGCTCGGCGAAGGAATCTGTCTGGGGGGAAAGACCTTAAACAGCCGAAGGAATCCTCGCGGAAACAGGATTTGCGGTTCACCGCAAAAAAGTCACCGCTGGCTGGAAAAAAACTCCGTGGCGGCGCTGCGGCCGTTCTTGCCGCGGACGGAGAGAGCAACCAGCCGGTGTAGCAGGTCGGGCGGGGTGCTGGTTGACAATCAGCTGGAGGCCGAATGGGTTCACCCTCGGATGGCTGCCACGACCGGGGGCCGACGATCCGGTGGCGGCGGGCAATCCCACTCAAGCCCGAGTGGATCGTGTTGCGGTTGCCTGTCTTCGGCGGTTCGGAGTTGCCTTTGGCCGACGCGCAGGAATGATCGAATTCAGCGAAGCACTGCTGGGAACAGTGGCTTGCGGCCTTGCGGGGTCGCTATCTCTTTGCACGATTCATCACTTGCGGCGACGCTCGGCAATAGGTGTCGAACCACTGGTCGATGCGCCGTGCGGCTTCCGGCGGGACGCTGTGCCCCTGCCGGTGGTTGAACAGGCCGACGCGCGGCGTGCCGCCGTAGAGTCGGTAGACCGGCAGCACGGCCTCGACAAACGGCCAGCTTCGCGCGCCGTCGGCCGAATCGCCGCCGAGCAGCAGAAACGGCCGCGGCGCGACCAGCGCCAACAACTCGTGGTGCTCGCGGGTGAATCCTTCGCGGAGGACATCCTTGCCTAGATACCAGGGAGCGTCCCAGTTGGAGAACCGCGTGCCGATGCCTCCCTCGCTGCTGACGGCCACTCGGACACGCTCGTCGAAGGCCGCCAGGTAAAGCACCTCCTTGGCGCCCAGCGAATGTCCCACGGCGCCCAGCCGCTGGGGATCGACCTCGGGCAGCGCGGCCAGAATGTCCACGGCGACCGTGGCGTCGTGGAGCATTTTGGCCATTCCTTTCGATCGCGGATGCCGGGCGCGAAAACGCTTCACGTGCTCGTCGTAGGGGATCGACAGATCGTCGGACCACAGGAAGCAGCGGGGGCAAATCGCCGCGTAGCCCCGGCGGGCCATCTTCAGCCCGAAGGCCTTTTCCGGGCTGCCCTCCACGCCGGCCGGCTGGCGGATCGTCTGGCGAACGGTCGAGTGCAATACCACCACGCCCGGACAACGGGGCCGCGGCTCGGAGGGCTTGAGCAAATACGCTTCGACGGGCAGGCCCGGCTCGACCTCGTAGCGGATCAACTGCCGCACCACGCCGCCCCCTTCTTGAACAGCGGGGCGGTCCTCGGCGATCACCTCCCACGGCGGCGGCCCCTGTCGGGTTCGCGGCAGAGGGCCGAGGAACTGGTGCCAGCGGCGGCGGATCGTGTCCCGTCGGCGCTTCCAGCCGTCGAGCGTGGTGATCTTCCGGCCGTCGTCGTCGATCAACAGGTCGCCGAGTCTCGGGGCGTCGGCCGGCCGCGGGGCGGGCGGTCGCTGCACGTCGGCCAACCAGGAGACGTCCTCTTGAAGCTCCGACTCCGCGGCCCGAAGCCAACTCGGCAACGAACAGCCTGCCAGCAACGAGGCGAGGTATTGCCGTCGAGACAGATTCCCGTGCTGCATCATGGCTCGATCCGTTTTCTTGTCTTGGAGGTTGCGAAAGAAGGGGCACCTTGTCGCATGCGTTCCGAGGGGGAAACCACGGGACTAGGCCGTGTATCTCACATCGAGTCGCCGAAATCTCGATCGGCGGGCGGGCCGATCTCATTGAGCAGCGCCTGCCCGTGTTGCTCGAGCAGCCGCGTAAGGTCTCCGGCCACCGTCTTCCGGCCGCGACCGGTTTCCACGTCAATCGGCTCGCCGAAACAGACGGTCGCCCTGCGGGCGCCGCGGATCGTTGCCGTTTTCACCCCCAAGACGTCTTCTTCGAACTTGTCGAGCGTCTCGGCGATCCGCTCGATGCTGGGCCGCTGCGATACGTAGTCGCCCGGATAGCTGAAAGCCTGGACCACCAGGAACAAATCGTCCAAGTCCTCGCCGCATTGTCTCCGGTCAGGGTCGCCGCCGGACAAGCTCTCCATTGTTTCGATGGCTCGGTGTCGCAGCGCCTTGACCCGCTCGGGAACCGTGGAGGCGGACGAATCGATTCCGTAGCGGTTGTCGAGTGTACCGAGGACGCACCGGATCAGCGCGGCGATCCGCTCGGGAACCGGTCCGGAGCCCGTGGTTCCGAAGAATTCGAGTTCCTTCAGGGCCAGCAGCCCCTCGGCCAGGCGATAGATCCGCTCGGGCAGCGACAGGTCGCGGCGTGGCCGCCAGAACACGGCCCGCTCCAGGTCGTCCATCAGCCGCAGCAACTCGGGCGTGGGGTCCTCGATGTAGTGGTACTTCATGGCGCAAGGGACGCAGACCACGGGGCGCCGGCCCTTCCTGGCCGCCAGCAGGGCCATGGCCGCCGGGCCGTCGCGAAAGGGCGTGATCCGTTCGCTGAGGTGGTAGACTTCGCCTTCGGGAAAGACGACCAGCGGGTGGGAACTGGACTGGAGGATTTCGACGGCCTGGCGAAACGCCCGCATGTCGGTCCCTTCGCGATCGACGCTAAAGCAGCCGTGCTGCCGCAGGGCCCGCCGCCGCAGCCGGCTGCCGCGCTGGAAGACCTGCCAGGCGATCATGAAGTAGAAGCAGCACCCCACCTGGTCGGCCGCGCCGTGGAAGGCATAGCAGTCGGCATGGCTGGAATGGTTGGGCGTGACCAGGACCCCCTGATTTCTGCCGAGGGCCCGGCGGAGGTTCTCCGCCCCGTGGACCTCGATTTGCAGGAGCCGCTGTTCCCTGCGCTGCATCCGCCGGCGGACGGGGCGCCAAAGGCGGACCCACGTCGGGCTCAGCTTGGGAGACCACCAACAGGGCGGCGTCTGGAACGGTTGGCGATTCATGGCACCACCGAACGGCCGTGTCTATTGATGTTTGCATTGCGACCGATCAAGGCCGACCAACGGGAGGCCGGAAAAATCGGGCTCCCGTTGGTCGCCCTCGCGCATGGACTGTGCAAACGTCAGTAGTGTCGCAGGCGACCTGTCCACTGTCCAGGCGAGGTGACTTCCGCAAGATAACTCGCCAGGACGGCCCGCTTCTCGCAATGCATCCGATTTCAGCCCAATTGTAGCCGAAGCCGCCTCAATGCGGTTGACGTAAGTTCAATCTGCAATAGGGTTTATTGGCCCTCGATTCAATCGCGCGTCATCCGACGGACGGAGATCGCCGGGCGCGACAGGCGATCTTTCGGGGGTTGCGGCCGGTGGCTCCCTGTGCGGCTGCCCGTCGGCGCGCTAGAATTCAAGATTTGCCGTCGCCCTGCCAAATTCGCCGCAACCATCGTCTTTTCCGCAACCGCCAAATGGCCGCTTCCGACATCGTCATCAAGGGCGCCCGCGAGCACAACCTGCGGGATATCGAGTTGCGGCTACCCCGCAACCAGTTGATTTGCCTGACGGGGGTGAGCGGCTCGGGGAAGAGCTCGCTGGCGTTCGACACGTTATATGCCGAGGGGCAGCGGCGCTATGTGGAGAGCCTTTCGAGCTTCGCGCGGCAATTCCTCGGGCAGATGCCCAAGCCGGACGTGGACCTGATTTCCGGGCTGAGCCCGTCGATCTCGATCTCGCAGAAGTCGACTGGCCAGAGCCCCCGCTCGACGGTGGGGACGATCACCGAGATCTACGACTATTTGCGGGTGCTCTACGCCCGGGTTGGCAAGGGACATTGCCCCGACTGTGGGCGGCCGATCACGGCCCAAACCCGGGAACAGATCCTGCAGCGGATCGCGGCCTTGCCCGACGGCACGCAGATCCTGGTGTTGGCCCCTCTGATCCGCGGGCAGAAGGGCGAGTATCGCGACCTTTTCGAAGACCTGTTGAAGCAGGGCTTCGCGCGTGCCCGGGTCGACGGCAGCGTGGTGCGGCTGCACGACGATCTGCGGCTGGACCGGCAGATGCGCCACAACATCGAGGTGGTGGTCGATCGGCTGGCGGCCGGGCCGAAGATCCGCCCGCGCTTGGCCGAGGCCGTCGAGCTGGCGTTGCGGATGGGCGACGGAAACCTGATCGTCGCGGCCGAGGCCGTCGACGGGCGCGGTCCGGCAACCGACATCCAGCTTTCGGCCCACTACGCCTGCACGCACTGCCAACTGAGCTTCGAGCCGCCCAGTCCGCAGTTGTTCAGCTTCAACAGCCCGCAAGGGATGTGTCCCCAGTGCAGCGGTCTAGGCGAGGTCTACGGCTTTGATCCCGAGCGGCTGATCCCGGACCCGTCCAAGTCGTTCCAGCAGGGCTGCGTCGAGTTGGTCGGTCGCTGGCGCAAGATGGGGCGCTGGAAGCGAACCATTTTTCGGGGCGTGGCGGAAACCCTGGAGCGGACCTACGGTTTCGAGAAGGGGACCGTGCTGGAGACGGCCTGGGAAGAGCTCGACGAGCGGTTGCGCGACGCGATGCTCCACGGCACCGGCGAGCTGCACGTGACGTTTACCTGGCGCGACGGGCCTTCCGGCTACAAATGGGGCGGCCAGTTCGAGGGCATCGTTCCCAAGCTGCTCTCGCAATACCGCAACACCCGCAGCCGGCCGCAGCGGCGGCAGCTGGAGAAGTACATGCGGGTGATCGGCTGCGCCCGCTGCCATGGGCAGCGGCTGAATCCCCAGGCCCGGGCCGTGACGATCGCTTCCGCCTCGCCGCAATTCGCCGACCGGCCCGAGCGCTCGCTGCCGGAACTCAGCGCCCTGGCGATTTCCGACGCCGAGGAGTTTTTCCGAGAGCTGCAGCTCGACGAAACGGGCCAGGTGATCGCGGCCGAGGCCGTCAAGGAGATCCGCGGGCGGCTGCGTTTCCTGCGGAATGTGGGCCTCGACTACCTCACGCTCGACCGCACCGCGCCCACGCTGGCCGGCGGTGAGATGCAGCGGATCCGCCTGGCGGGGCAGATCGGCTGCGGGCTGGTCGGCGTGCTCTATATCCTTGACGAGCCTTCGATCGGCCTGCACTCCCGCGACAACGGCCGGCTGCTGGACACCCTGGCAAGGCTTCGGGACCAGGGAAACACGGTCGTGGTCGTTGAGCACGACGAAGACACCATGCGGGCGGCCGACCACATCGTCGATTTCGGCCCGGGGCCGGGCGTGCGGGGCGGCCGGGTCGTGGCCACCGGACCGGCCGAGGCGATCGCCGCCGAGCCGCAGAGCGTCACCGGCCAGTATCTTTCGGGCAAGCAGCGGATCGAAGTGCCGGCCCGGCGACGGCCGGTCGGACAGCAGAGGCTCGTCGTCCGCGGCGCCGCCCACAACAACCTCAAGCAGATCGACGTCGAGATTCCGCTGGGCGTGTTCGTCTGTGTCACGGGCGTTTCCGGCTCGGGCAAGAGTTCGCTGGTGGGCGACATCCTGGTCGAGGCCCTGCGGCGGGATTTGAATTTCGGCATCGGAGACCCCGGCTGCCACGAGCGGATCGACGGCCTCGAGCACCTCGACAAGATGATCGCCATCGACCAGTCGCCCATCGGACGCACCCCGCGGAGCAACCCGGCCACGTACATCAAGGTGCTCGACGAAATCCGAGCACTCTACACCCGATTGCCTGAATCGAAGGCCCGGGGCTACAAGCCGGGGCGATTCAGCTTCAATGTGGCGGGTGGACGGTGCGAGAGCTGCGAGGGCAACGGCTCGAACCGGCTCGAAATGGACTTCCTGGCCGATATCTGGGTGACCTGCCCGGTCTGCGAAGGCCACCGCTTCAACCGCGAAACGTTGCAGATCCGCTACAAGGGCAAGTCGATCGCCCAGGTGCTCGAGATGGACGTGCAGGAGGCACTCGACCACTTCGAGAACATCCCCAAGATCCGCCACAAGCTGCAGACGCTGCACGACGTGGGGCTCGACTACATGAAGCTCGGGCAGCCTTCGCCGACCCTCTCCGGCGGCGAGGCGCAGCGGGTCAAGCTCGCCCGCGAGTTGGTCAAGAAAAGCACCGGTCAGACGCTCTACCTGCTCGACGAGCCGACCACCGGGCTGCACTTCGCCGACATCCAGTTGCTGCTTAAGGTGTTGCACGACTTCGTCGACGCCGGCAACACGGTGCTGGTGGTGGAGCACAACCTCGACGTGGTTAAGACGGCCGACTGGATCGTCGACCTGGGGCCCGAGGGCGGGGAGCAGGGTGGTCGCATCGTGGCCGCCGGAACGCCCGAGCAGATCGCCCAAAACCGCCGGTCGTACACCGGCAAGGCCCTGCGTGCGATGCTCCACGGCCATGCCGCGGTCGTGCCGAACGCCGCGGCGGCGAAGCGGGGCCGCAAACCGGCCCGCCGCACCGCCCTGGCCAAGGCGATCAAGGTCCGCGGCGCCCGGCAACACAACCTCAAGGACGTCGACGTCGAGGTCCCTCGCGACCGGCTGACGGTCTGTTGCGGCCCCAGCGGGTCGGGCAAGAGTTCGCTGGCGATGGACACGATCTATGCCGAGGGCCAGCGGCGCTACGTGGAGAGCCTCAGCGCGTACGCCCGTCAGTTCGTCGGCCAGATGCGGAAGCCGAAGCTCGACCACATCGAGGGCCTTTCGCCGGCGATCGCCATCGAGCAAAAGCACACCGGCCACAGCCCGCGGAGCACCGTGGGCACGGTGACCGAGATCTACGACTACCTGCGGATCCTGATGTCGCGGCTGGGCGAGCCCTTCTGCCCCGATTGCGACGTGACGATCGGCACCCAATCGGCCGACGAGGTGATCGCCAAGGTGATGGGGCGTCCCGACGGCACGAGGCTCTACCTGATGGCCCCGTTGCAGATCCACGTGGGCGAGCAATATGAGGCACTTTGGGACGAGATTCGCGCGTCGGGTTACGTGCGGATTCGCGTGGACGGGCAGACCCATTCGATCGACGAAGCACCGAAGATCGACCGGCGCCGCAAGCATGAGCTGGAGGTGGTGATCGATCGCGTGACGGTCGCACCCGACGCCCGCTCGCGCATCGCCGACAGTGTCGAAAACGCCCTGGCCTTGGGTCGCGGCGTGCTCCATGTGGCCCACGCCCGGGCCGACGTGCCGGAGCCCGACTGGCCGACCGAGGTCCACAGCCAGCACTTCGCCTGCGACCGGTGCGGGCGGAGCTTCCAGCCGCTGTCGCCGCACAACTTCTCGTTCAACAGCTCGCTGGGCTGGTGCCCGGCGTGCGAGGGGCTGGGCACCCAGACCGGCACCAACCCGGCCGCCCTGCTGCGCGATCCCAAGCTCACTCTGGCCCAGGGGGCGGTGGCGATCTGGCCGAACGTCGACGGCCGCCTGTTTCCGCTGATGCTCGAGGCCTTCGCCCAAGGCAGCGGTGTTCCCGCCGACGTGCCCTTCGAGCAGCTCGGGGCGAAACACCGCCGCCTGATCATGCACGGCACGGGCGACCGCTGGTTCGACGCGCCCCTGCCGGCGGCGGGCAG
Source organism: Pirellulales bacterium (assembly GCA_016935315.1). Taxonomy (GTDB): domain Bacteria; phylum Planctomycetota; class Planctomycetia; order Pirellulales; family Thermoguttaceae; genus JAFGRD01. The sequence goes on along the minus strand of JAFGRD010000066.1, from coordinate 33,082 downwards.
CGGCCCTGGGCACAGCAGGGGATCCAAGCGGGCGTCACCCCACCCGGTGCTGCGTTTCCAATACAAGGGCCTTTACCCCGCCCTGGAAGAGGCCAGCCGGCTTTCGCCGGCGTTTCGCAGCCGTCTGGAGCACCTGGTCGACGAGGTGGAGTGCTCGGTGTGCAGCGGCAGCCGGCTCCGCGACGACGCGGCGGCCGTCCGACTGCGGGGCCGCGCCATCGACGAATACTGCCGGCTGCCGCTGGGGTCGCTGTTGGAACAGTTCACGGCATGGCAGCCCGACGACACCGAACGGGAAATCGCCGGCGAGTTGCTGCGCGAGATTCGCAACCGGCTGCAGTTCCTGGTCGACGTGGGCCTGGACTACCTGTCGCTGGCCCGGCCCGCTCCCAGCCTCTCCGGCGGCGAGATGCAGCGGATTCGCCTGGCGGCCCAGGTGGGCAGCGGACTGTGCGGTGTGCTCTACGTGCTCGACGAGCCGACCATCGGGTTGCACGCCCGCGACAACCGGCGGCTGCTGGGGGCGCTGCAAAAGCTCCGCGATCTGGGCAACACGCTGTTGGTCGTCGAGCACGACCGAGAGGTGGTCGAAAGCGCCGACCAACTGCTCGACTTCGGCCCCGCCGCCGGCCGGCACGGCGGGCAGATCGTCGCCCGCGGCACACCCGCCCAGGTGGCCAAACGCCGCGCGTCGGTGACGGGGCCGTATCTGTCGGGCAAGAAGTCGATTGCCGTGCCGACCAACCGGAGGATGGCCTCGGTCGCCGAGCGGCGTGCGGCCGATGGCGGGGGGGCCGCAGCGGGCGGTGCCCCGAATGGCGCCCCGGATGGTTGGCTGGAAGCCGTCGGGGCCCGGCACAACAACCTCAAGAACATCCATGCCCGAATCCCCTTGGGCGCGTTCACCGTGGTGACCGGCACCAGCGGCAGCGGCAAGAGCTCGCTGGTCGAGGACGTGCTCTACAACGCCCTGGCCCGCACGCTGCACCGGGCGAGCACGTTTGCGGGCGCCCACGACGCCATCCACGGCATCGAGCTGATCAACAAGGTGATTCGCGTCGATCAGCAGCCTTTGGGGCAAACGCCCACCTCAAACCCCGCCACGTTCACCGGCGTCTTCGACCTGATCCGCTCGCTCTACGCCCAGTTGCCCGAGGCCAAGCTCCGCGGCTACACCCCGCGGCGGTTCAGCTTCAACGTGGCGGGCGGGCGCTGCGAAAAATGCGAGGGCAACGGCCAGCTTCGCATCGAGATGCACTTCCTGCCCGACGTCTGGGTCGAGTGCGACACCTGCCGCGGCCGGCGCTACAATCCCGAGACGCTGGCCGTTTGCTACCATGGCCGGTCGATCGCCGACGTCCTCGAGATGCCTTGCGGCGAGGCGGTGAAGCTCTTCGCCAACATCCCCAAGATCCGCCGCATTTTGCAGACACTCTGCGACGTGGGGCTCGACTATCTGACGCTGGGCCAATCGGCCCCCACGCTCTCCGGCGGCGAGGCCCAGCGCGTGAAGCTGGCCGCCGAGCTCTCCCGGCCCGACACCGGACGCACCCTCTATCTGCTCGACGAGCCGACCACCGGGCTGCATTTCGACGACCTGGCCAAGCTGCTGGACGTGTTGAACCGGCTGGTCGATCTGGGAAACACCGTAGTGGTCATCGAGCACAATCTCGACGTGATCAAGACGGCCGACTGGGTGATCGACCTGGGGCCCGAGGCGGGCGACCAGGGCGGCCACCTGGTGGTTGCCGGAACGCCCGAGGACGTCGTGGCCCATAGCCGCCAATGGCAAGCCTCGCAGGAGAAGATCACCAAGAAGAAGACGAGGAGGAAGACGAAGCGGCCGTCGCCGGCAAAGCCCGCCGCCAAGCGGCACCGCAGCTACACGGGCGAAGTGCTCGATCCGGTGCTGGCTGCCGGACCGTTTGCCAAACGCACGCCGCATGACTTTGCCGCCGAAGAGGCCACCGGCGCGGGCGACCTCGACATCACGGAAGTCGGGCGCGAAGCCAAAATGCCCTGGCAGATCCACGGCCGCCACTGGCACACGATCGATCGCGTCGGCCGCACCGGCCATCCGTGCCGCTGGGACGGGCGGGTGCTCGGCGCAATCGTCGATCGCATCCAGGAGGAGGAGGGTCTGTTCAGCGAGACCGATTGGGGCAATCGCACGGTCGTCGAGGTCCGCGCCGCCAAGAAGTCCGACGGCTGGTTCTTCCACGCCATCACCGGCGAGGAGTGGCTGCTGAAGCTGAAATTCCGCACCGCGCGCAATACCTTCCGCCGCGAAGAGTTGATCGGGCGGCTGGACCTGAAGCCGCTGAACGACGTGCCCGAGCTGCCGCTCTACGGCACCGAGCCGCGGGTCCGCTGCAAGAACCTGCGCGGGCCGTGGCAGGAGGTCGAGCTGCGGGTCCACGGCTTCCAGGAGATCGACCGCCCGGAGTTTTGGGAGTTTGTCGACCAGGCCGTGGCCGGTTTCGCCGCGTTCACCGAGCGCGTGCAGCACGGGGCCGCTGTCCTGCAACCCTGGAAGCAGTTGGGGCAGAAGTGGCACCTCGCGCGGAAGGGATTTCCGCTGGGCAAGAAGGTGGCCTGGGGCGCCGACCTGCTCGAGGAACTCTGCGAGCTGCTCTCGGCCACCGCCCCCAAGGCCCAAACGCTTTGGAACAACAAGCAGGTGGTGCCCTGGTACGTAGCCGAGCAGCGGGAGCCCTGGGCGGCCGTGCAGACGAAGAAGGTCGATGCGGTGTATTTACACTTGACAGGTCCGAAGAACCGCTTTCCGCTGGGGCGGATCGCCGGGCTGGGGCACGAGCCGGACATCGACGGCCAGCACGCCGGCTACGACGTGATCCACTTGAAGTTCCGCTCCGCCGCCGATCTGGCCCGCGGCAATCTGGCGAAGTTTCTCAAGGAGCACCTCGCCGCGGTGCGGAAGCGCCGCAAGGCCCCGATCGCCGGGTAGCTGGACTCGCACGCATTCAGATCGGGGGCCTCCTGGACAGAACAACGCGGCTGAATTCCTGCGAAGTCAGCTACACGTCGCCCGCGAAGATGTGCAGCGGTTCTCCACCCGCACTCAACTACTGGCGCTGCGATAGCTCAACAGGGACCGGTTGAAGACCCAGCGCGAGACGATCAGGCTGCCCAGCGTGGCCGCGACCGCAAACGGCAACAGCAGCCAGTCTTCGCGACTCTGGGGACTGAGCGGCCGGACCAGCAGCCTGGCAGGGACGTTGACCGCGATCAGTACCGGGACCAGGAACGTGAACACCCAGCGGATCGGGTCGCCGTACGTGCCCGTGTAGATCTCCATCGGGTATCGGGAGAAGTTTGTGATGTAGAACCAGAAATCCAGCAGCGTCTTGTTGCGGCCCAGCCAGACGCTGGTGGCCGCCATGGCGATCATCAGGCTGTAGTAGATGGCCACGCCGCAGAGCAGATAGAATCCGTACAGCACCATTTGCAGCGGCCCAGGCAGGTAATGGACCTGGAAGAGAGAATAGACCAGCAGCAGCACGCCGCAGGCGAACGGCCCGATGGCCGACCATTCGATTCGCCCCAGCGAGACGAGGAACTGGGTGTCGATCGGTTTCAGCAGCGCGAAGTCGAGCGTGCCCGTGCGGATCTGCTCGCTGAACTCGATCGCGTTGCTGAGAAACAGCCCGCGAATCACGCCGTTGATCAGCAGCGTGGTCGCCAGGAACAGAAAGAACTCGTGTTTCCCCCAGCCCGTGTTCGCGCCGATGGTGGGCGTGTAGCGGAACACCAGGATGTAGAAGCCCAGGTTCATGAAGACCCAGGACATCGACGAGATGGTATCGATCAGGAAGTTGGCGCGGAAGGTCATATCGCGCACCAGGCTGTTGCGCAGAAACGTCAGCAACACGCGAAAGTAGTGGGGCCGAGTGTGCATCGGGCTCATCCTCCGAATCCGCTGTAGCGGCGCACACCGCGGCGAAAGGCCGTCCGCGCCGCCACCAAGAAGAACACCACCCAGCCGAACTGGATCAACAGGCCGTGGGTCAACTCCGGCCCGGTCACCTTGCCGAGAAACACGGCGGCGGGGAAGTAGGCCAGGTATTGCAGCGGAATCAGCCGCACCAGCTCGCCCCAAATGCCCGGCAACAGGTCGATCGGGAACATGTGGCCCGAAAAGAAGAAGCTGAAGAGCATGTAGACGAACAGCAGGGAGCTGACCTCGAGGAACCAGAAGCCGATCATGCCCAGCGTGGCTTCCAGCAGGAAACCGAGCAGAAAGGCCATCAACAGCGAGGCGAAGTAGGCGGCCAGGGTCGCCGCGTCGGGCCAACCGGGATACAGCCCGCCGGGATGCTCGGGAAAGAAATCGCGGCAAAGGTAGAACACCAGCGCGAACGGCCCGATGGCCACCACGTAGTAGACCAGCTTGTGGGCCACGCGGTTGAGCATCAGGAACGTCAGCATGTCGATCGGCTGGATCAGGTACTTCTTGACGGTGCCGTCGCGGATGTCCCGCGCGATGCCCGAGGATAATCCGGGCATGCTGGAGAACGCCCGGCTGACGGTCGTCAGCAGGTAATAGGCGATGATCGAATGGCAGGTATAGCCGGCGATCTGCTGTCCCGGACCGCGGCCGGCGCCGAACGCCCCGTCGAAGACGGCCATCCAGAGAAACATCTGCGTGACGATCGGCAGGAACCGCATCAGCGTGCCCAGCGCGAAGTCGCCCCGATAAACCAGCCGCTCTTCGAGGCTGATCCGCAGGATCGTCCAGCAGGTGGCGACGCGGGCATACATGGAAGAAACAACCCAGGGAGAACGGTCAACGTGGATGCTGTGGGCGGGATCTCGACGCGGGTCTTCTCTTGGTCATGTTGTCGGACGCCCCGTCATTCCTCGCTCAGCAACTCCGGCACTTCCGCCAGCTTGTCTTTGGGCAGATCGTCGGCCTGATTGAACATCTCGGCGATGACTTGCTCCAGGGGCGGGTCTTCGACACTGACGTCCTTGATCGCATGGTTGGCGAGGATGCGGCCCAGCACGTCGGTCACGACGCTGCGCTCCACGCGGAGCTTCGCCCGGGGTGGTTTCTCGGGGAGCATTTCCCCGTAGCGTCCCAGGTCGCTCGGGATCTGGCCGTCGGCCAGTTGAAACGAGACCACCTTGTGGCCGCCGTATCGGTCGATGATCCCCTCCAGCGAGCCGTCGTAGATGATCCGGCCCCAGGCGATAATCACCACCCGCCGGCACAGGGCGACCACGTCCTTCATGTAGTGGCTGGTCAGCAGGATCGTGACCCTGCGGCGCTGCTGGTAGTCTCGCAGGAAGTTCTGAATGTTGTGCTGGGCGATCACGTCCAGGCCGATGGTCGGCTCGTCGAGAAACAGCACTTCGGGCGAGTGCAACAGGGCCGCAATCAGCTCCATCTTCATCCGCTCGCCCAGCGACAGCTCCCGCACCGGCTGCGAAAGCAGTTGACGCACCTGAAGCATCCCGGTCAACTCGTCGCGGGTGCGGTCGAAACGGTCGGGCTCGATCCGGTAGATCTGCTGGTGCAGCCGGAAGGACTCCTGCGCCGGCAGATCCCACCAAAGCTGGTTCTTCTGGCCCATGACCAGGGCGAACCGGCGGCGATAAGCGTTGTCTCGGTGCCAGGGGACGAAACCCATCACCCGGGCAGTGCCGCTGGTGGGGGCAATTACTCCGGAGAGCAGCTTCAGCGTCGTCGTCTTGCCGGCCCCGTTGGGTCCCAGAAAGGCGACGAATTCGCCCTGCTCGAGCTGCAGGTCGATCCCGCGCACGGCCTGGACTTCTCGGTATTGACGCCGGAAGAGACCGCGAATCGAGGCCGCCAGCCCCTCGCTCTTCTGGTAGACGTGGTACGACTTCGCCAGCCGTTCGATCTCGATAGTCGCCATGATTCATCGATTATAAGTCCCGCCGAAGGCGGGGGAAAGCCGCGTTGTCACGCCAATCCCCTTGGAGTATAATTCGCGACGCAACGAAACCACCAGAAAAGGAGACGGAGCTACGGACGGACCACGCGTCGGAATCGGACACGACACCCATCGGCTGACCGCCGGGGGCCCGCTGAGGCTGGGTGGGATCGACATTCCCCACGACCGGGAAATGGTCGGCCACAGCGACGGCGATGCGCTGCTGCACGCGGTGGTCGACGCACTGCTGGGCGCGGCCGCGGCGGGCGACGTGGGCCAGATGTTCCCCGATTCCGATCCGGCCAACCGGGGCCGCGATTCGGCCGAGATGCTCGAAGCGGCCCGGGACGCGATCCGGGCGTTGGGATGGCGCGTCGGCAACCTCGACTGTATCGTCCATGCCCAGCGGCCAAGACTCCTGCCCCATCGCCAGGCGATCCGCAAGCGGATTGCCGATATCCTGGGCATCGACCCGGAACTGGTCAGCCTGAAGGGGAAGACGGGCGAGGGCGTCGGGCCGGTCGGCGAGGAGCAGATCATCGTTGCCCAGTGTGTGGCCCTGTTGCTGCCGCGGTGACGCGGCCACGATGTTGCCGACGCCGCGGAAGCCCGTTCCCTTGAGTTCTGAATCCCCAACCTGCCTCCCACTACCATGATCCGAGTCTACAACACGTTGTCGAAGTCGAAAGAGCCGTTCGAGCCGGTCACGCCCGGCAAGGTTGGAATCTACCTCTGCGGGCCGACCGTCTACAAGCCGAGCCACATCGGCCACATGGTCGGGCCGGTGATCTTCGATACGATCAAGCGCTACCTGACGTATTCCGGCTACGACGTCACCCTGGTCGTCAACGTTACCGACGTCGACGACAAGCTGATCGCCGAATCGAGCGAGCGAAAAATCCCCATGGCCGAGCTGGCTGCCGAAATGACGGCCGATTACATGAACAACCTCGCCGCGCTGGGCGTCGATGCCATCGACCATTTCCCGCGGTGCACCGAGCACATGGACGAGATCATCCGGTTCACCAGCACGCTGATCGAGGAGGGGTTCGCCTACGAATCTTCCGGCGACGTCTACTTCGAGGTCGGCAATGTCGCCGACTACGGCAAGCTGAGCCACCAGGGGGCCGAGGCCTTGCAGGGCGACGGGGGAGGCATGGCGGAGCGGAAGCGGGCGGGTGCCGACTTCGCGCTGTGGAAAAGCGCGAAGCCCGGCGAACCGGCCTGGGACAGCCCCTGGGGATCGGGAAGGCCCGGCTGGCACATCGAGTGCTCGGCCATGAGCCGCCGGCTGCTGGGCGAGACGTTCGACATCCACGGCGGCGGCCTCGATCTGGTCTTTCCCCATCACGAGAACGAGATCGCCCAAAGCGAGGCATGCCACGGCAAACCGATGGCCAAGTACTGGATGCACAACGGCCTGATGCAGGCCTCCAGTGAGATCGGCAAAGTCGGCGGGCGGCACACCCGGGCGGTTGAAGGAGATCTGGCCACCCAGGAAGTCGGCAAGATCAGCAAGTCGAAGGGCTCCAGCGCTTTCGGCGAGATGCTGCGCGAGTTCCCCGGCGAAACGATCCGCTTCTTCCTCCTTTCCACCCAGTACCGTCGGCCGATCGACTACAGCGAAACGCGTATCCGCGAGGTGGACACCGGGCTGGAGACCTTTTATCGCTTCTTCAAGCGATACGAGCGGGTGACCGGCAGCAGCTTCTACCAGATCCGCCCTCCCGCGACGCGCGACGCAGGAGACTTTCAGCCGGGCGACGATGCGATGCTTCAAACGGTGGCCGAGCATCGCGCCCGGTTTCTTGAAGCCATGGACGACGACTTCAACACGGCCGGCGGAATCGGGGCCCTGTTCGATCTGGTCCGCCGGCTGAACAAGTTCATCGAAGACGAGAAGCTCGAAGAGCCAAAGAAGCCGGACACGACGAAGCTGGCCGCGCTGCAGCAGGGAACCACCACGCTCTGCGAGCTGGCGGCCGCGCTGGGCCTGTTCCGCAAGCCGCCGCAGGAGATGCCCGCCGGCGCCCACGAGCTGACCGGCAAGCTGCTGGACCTGTTGATGGAGATTCGGGCCGACGCCCGCAAGGCGAAAGACTTCGCCACCGCCGACCGCATCCGCAATGCGCTGGCCGAGTTGGGGGTCACCTTGGAGGATCGCCCCGGCGGCACCGAATGGAGCATCGACTAGCAGCCCGCGGCGTTTCTCACAGATCATCCACCATGTCTGCACCCGACCACCGCATTCTGGGCATCGACCCGGGCTTGAACATCACCGGCTACGGCGTGGTGGTGACCGGTGGCGGGGCCCCGCGACTGTATGAGGCGGGAGTGGTCCGCGGCAAGACGCGCAACTCGTTGACCGCCCGGCTGATCGAGATCCATCGGGGCGTGGCCGACGTGATCGCCGCCTTGCGGCCGGCCGCAATGGCCCTGGAAGAACTCTACTCGCACTACCAGCGACCGCGCACGGCGATCCTGATGGGTCACGCCCGGGGAGTCATTTGTCTGGCCGCGGCCGAAGCCGGCATCCCCGTGTTCCCTTACTCGGCGACGCAGGTGAAGAGGATTCTCACCGGCAGCGGCCAGGCCTCCAAGCGGCAGGTCCAGCAGGCGATTCGGCACGAGCTGGGCCTGAGAGAAGTGCCTGAACCCCCCGACGTGGCCGATGCCCTGGCTATTGCGCTGTGTCATTACTATCTTAAAGACAAACCGAGCGTGTTGCGGAAATAGTCGCACCCGGCCCGGCCATGCCGTTGCCTTTGGGGAGGTGCCTCGTTGATTACCAAGATCACCGGCCAATTGGTCACGCTGAAAGACGACGTGCTGACACTGCGGATCGGCGCCTTCGAGCACGAGGTGCTGATTCCCGAGTTCACCCGGCGGCAGTTGCAGCAGGAATTGAGCCAGGACATCAGCCTGCACACGATCGAGTATCTCGAAGGCAACCCGATGCAAGGCCGGATGACGCCCCGGCTGATCGGGTTTTTGACGGAGGTGGAACGGGAGTTTTTCGAGCTGTTTTGCTCGGTTGACGGAGTGGGTGTGCGGAAGGCGCTTCGGGCGATGGTCCGTCCGGTGAAGGACGTGGCTACGGCCATCGAGGACCAGGATCCCAAAGCGCTTTCGGCCCTGCCCGGCATCGGGCCCGCCATGGCCGAACGGATCATTGCCAAGCTGCGGCGCAAGGTGCCCAAGTTTGCCCTGATGGTCGCTCGGGAAGAGGCCGCCGAGGCCGACGTGCAGCCCGACGTGGTTTCCGAGGCCTACGAAGTGCTCCGCACGCTGGGCCACGCCGAGAGCGACGCCCGCCGGCTGTTGGACGCCGCGCTGGCGGCCAAGCAGAAATACAGAGACGTACAGAGCCTGCTGCAGGCGATCTATCAGCAGAGTCAGAGGTGAGAGGACGATTCGGTCACGGTTTGTCTGAAGTCCTGCGACTTCAGCTACGATTGGCTGCGGGGGGGTTATGAGCGAGATTACCAGCAGCGAACCCACGATGGACGACGATGCGCCGACCGTCCATTCCACCCCCTGCGAATCGTGCGGCTGTCCGGTCGAGGCGTTGGACAAATTCTGCCCCGCGTGTGGCAAGGAGCAGGCAGCCGCGGCCGAGATCCACCAGGCAGCGGCCCGGCAGAGGTACTTCCGCTGCAAGAACTGCGGGGCCGAAGTGGCCGTCGATCCCGACCAGCGCAGCTACGTCTGCCCGTTCTGCGATTCGACCTACGTGATGGAGTTCTCGCCCGAGCAGACCAATCGCCAGCCGCCGGAGTTCGTGATCGGCTTCGCCGTGACCCCGGAAAAGGCCCAAGAGAAGTTCCGGCGATGGCTCGCCGAAAACGGCTGGTTCCGGCCGGGCGATCTGCAATCGGCCCATATCGAAGAGAAGCTCAAAGGGGTCTACCTGCCGTTCTGGTCGTTTTCGATGCTCGCCCGCAGCGAGTGGTCGGCCAGCATCGGCGAATACTGGTGGAAGACCGAGACCTACACCACCCGGCAAAACGGCAAGACGGTGACCAAGACCCGCCGCGTGCGGAAGACCGAATGGTGGGACTTGGGCGGCAGGCATCATCGCTACTACAGCGGCTATCTGGTCTCCGGCAGCCGGGGGCTGCCCCAGCAGCACGCCGATCGGATCAAGCCGTTCCATCTGCCTGCGCTGAAGCGCTACGAACCCTACTTCCTGGCCGGTTGGCTGAGCGAGGAGTATTCGATCCAGCGCGACGACGCCCTGAAAATGTGCCAGCAAGAGTTCTACACCCGCGAGCAGCAGAACGTGGCGGGCCACCTGCCGGGCGACACCCACAGCGGTCTGCGGGTTAGCACGCGTTTCGAGGACGTCAACTCCGACCTGATCCTGCTGCCCGTGTACCTGCTGAGCTACCGCTACCAGAAAAAGCTTTACCGCTTCCTGATCAACGGCCAGACCGGCAAGGTGGCCGGCGACAAGCCGCTTTCCGGCTGGCGGATTGCGCTGGCGGTGGGAGCGGCCCTGTTGGGCGTGGCGGCCGTGGTCGGGTTGGTGATGCTGCTGGGAAGCATGTGATGCACGAAAGACGACGGATGCGATGTCTGAACTGTTAGCCAAGTGCGAAGTCTGCCAGAGCCTGTTGGACGAAGAAGACATGTTCTGCGCCAACTGCGGCACGGAGGCGCCGCGACGCAAAGAACAACCCGAGCGCCCCGCCGACGACGCCCGGCTGGCCACCTACAACTTCGAGTGTTCCGGCTGCGGGGCGTCGATGAGCTTCGATGCCACCGCGGGCAGCCTCCAGTGTCCGTTCTGCGCGTCGGTCGACATGGTGCAGCAGAAGGACGCCCGAATCCTCGCTCCCAAGCGGGTCGTTCCCTTTCGGCTCGACCGGGACGAAGCCGTCGCGGCGATGCGCCGGTGGCTGGGGCGCGGGTTCTTCCGCCCCGGCAATCTCTCGCAGCAGGCCAGCGTGGTCCAGATGCGGGCGGTCTACGTGCCGTACTGGGTGTTCCAGGCAACCACGCACACCCATTGGACGGCCGACACCAGCCAGACGCCGCGCGGCGCCCGGGGCGACTGGTATCCGCTTTCCGGCGAGCACCGCGGCACGTACTCGAATCTGCTGATCGGCGCCAGCGGCGCCCTCTCGCCCGGCGAGACGTCCAACATCTGCCCGTTCAACCTCGCCGAGGGCGTGCCGCCGGGGGAGGTCGATTTGGAGAACGTCACGGTCGAGCAGTTCTCCGTGCCCCGCAAATACGCCCGGCCCTTGGCCCGAGCCGGATTGGAGCAGCTCGAGACCCAGGCGTGCGATCAGGCCTATGTGCCGGGCCGGTCGCGAAACGTGCACGTCAACCTCCGCATCGAGGCCCTCTCCAGCGAGCCGGTGCTGCTGCCGGTGTGGATCATGGCCTATCGGTATCGCGACCGGCTGTTCCGGTTCCTGGTCAACGGCCAGACCGGCCAGGCCACCGGCCACGCCCCCTTCTCGTGGCTGAAGATCCTGATGATTCCGGCCATCATCATCGCCGTGGCGCTGGCATTGCTCCTCTGTTCAGGCATCGTCGGGGCAGTGGGCGGCCTGGGACGGAACACGCCGACGGATCGGCCGCCGGCAATTTCGCGGCCGATCGCGCGACCGGTGGTGCCCCCTGACGATTCACCGAGTCTGTGCTATACTCGCCCAAATAGTCAACAGCCGTTCACGTTTCCCGGCCCCCCAAGAAGAGCATGAGCCGCGAGCCAACCCTCCAACAGCCGGCCGTCTTCGGCGACGAAGACCGCGATCTGCGCCCGCAACGCATGCGGGACATGGTCGGGCAGCGGAAGGTCTACGCGCGGCTGGAGATCGCCGTCGACGCAGCCTCGAAGCGAGGGGACCCCTTGGGGCACATCCTGTTCGACGGCCCGCCGGGCCTGGGCAAAACGACGTTTGCCACCTGCATCCCGCGCGACTTGGGAGTCCCCTTCCAAATCGGCAGCGGCGCCACGCTCAAGGCCCCGAAGGACCTGGTCCCCTACCTGACCAACGCCGAGGAACGCTCGATCCTGTTCATCGACGAAATCCACCGCATGCAGAAGGACGTCGAGGAATTCCTCTACCCGGCCATGGAGGATTTTCGCATCGACCTGACGCTGGGCGAGGGCATCAACGCCCGGACCATCAACATGCCCCTGAAGCCGTTTACCCTGATCGGCGCCACCACCCGAACCGGCCTGCTCTCCGCCCCGTTGCGCGACCGCTTCCAGTTGCGGGAGCACCTCGATTTCTACACGGTCGAGGAGCTTGCCGAGATCGTCCGCCGCAACGCGGGCAAGCTGGACGTGATGATTGAGGACGTGGCGGCGGTGGAGATTGCGGGCCGCAGTCGGGGCACCCCCCGCTTGGCAAACAACCGACTTCGCTGGGTCCGCGACTATGCCCTGAGCAAGGCCGACGGCAGAATTACCACATCGATCGCCCGCGATGCCCTCCAAATGCAGGGCATCGACAAGCTTGGGCTGGACCCGCAGGACCGCAAGTACCTGGAGACCGTTGCCCGGGTGTTCGGCGGCGGCCCGGTCGGCGTCGAGGCCGTTGCCCACACCATGAACCTGGCCGCCGACACGCTGATCGACGAGGTCGAGCCTTTCTTACTGCGGAGCGAGCTGGTCGTGCGGACCCCGCGTGGGCGCAAGATTACGCCAAAGGCGTTTGACCACTTGGGCTTGAGTGTGCCCGCCCAGCCGAAGGAGAGTGGGCAGCAAACGCTGTTCGACTGAATCGCAGCCGCCGGGCGGCCGTGCCGTTTCGACCCCCCGCTGGCACCCCGTCCCCGCAACTTCGGGTTAGACCGACCTTCGGGCGGCCAAGGCGCGCATGCATCGCGGGCCGCCCTTCCACGCCGTCTGGCACAACGCAGCGCGGCGCTGCGCGCAGTCCTTAGCGCTGGGGGAATCTGGCCGGAAAGGAACGGAAATCTGCGTTTTCCCCTTGGCAACGTCTTGCCAATTTCGTGGAATCCGGTAGGATTGAGCGCGAGAAGAAAGTTTGCAGGTTTTTGTGTTTGTCGCGTTGAGGAGAAACGTGGTGTTAACAGTTGCTCCAGGATGGAAGTTGGACGTGGAACGCGGCCCAGATTGGCTGTTGGTCAAGGTCAAGAGTGTGGACTCGGATGCCGATTCCCCCCCGGGGTTGGCGGACGGCCTTTGGGAGTTGATGCAGCGACACCTCACCCACCGTCTGGTCCTGGAACTGGACCAGATCGCCGTATTGAACAGCCGTTTGATCGGCCAGTTGGTGAAGCTCTACTCCCGGATTCGCCAGCAAGACGGGGTGATGCGGCTGTGCGGTCTCTCGCCCTATAATCTGAAGGTGCTGCGGACTTGCCGGCTTGACGAGCGATTCCTGCCTTACCGCAACCGCGCGGAGGCAGTGATGGCCGGCTGCGTTCCCCATCGACCCAGATAGCCCGCTTCGGCGTGCGGAAATGGGTCGGAGCCTGAAGGCGATGAAGCCTTCGGCCGCCAGACGGCTGCGGCGATACTGCAGCCCGTGTCTGGTCGTGTTTCCGCACTTCTCGCCGGCCGGTGGAAAGAGCGACAGTCTTGAGCCAGTCACGACGGATGCTCTGGCGTTTCTGCCTGTACGGGTTTCTCAAGAATCAACAGTACTACGACCCGTTCCTGGTCCTGGCCTTTCTCCAGAAGGGGCTCTCGTTCGGCATGATCGGCGTGCTGATCGGGTTCCGGGCAATCTGCATCAATCTGTTGGAGGTCCCCACCGGCGCGGTGGCCGACGTGATGGGCAGGCGGCGGTCCATGATCGCCTCCTTCGTCGCCTACATCGCCTCCTTCGCCATCTTCGGCCTTTGCCAGCCCGTTTGGACGCTCTTCGCCGCCATGCTGCTGTTCTCCTTCGGCGAGGCCTTCCGGACCGGAACGCACAAGGCGATGATCTTCGACTGGCTCGAGCGCCAGGGCCAACTCTCGCAAAAGACCGCCGTCTACGGCCGCACCCGATCGTGGAGCAAGCTCGGCTCAGCGGCCAGCGTGGTCATCGCCACGGGCCTGGTTCTCTATACCGAACAGTACTCGAGTGTCTTTCTCTTCTGCATCGTTCCCTACGCGTTGAACATCATCAACTTCCTGGGCTACCCTTCGTATCTCGACGGCCCGCGAGAGCACCCCGACCGGGTCGGCGGCATTCTGCGGATGCTGATTTCGGCCGTCTCGCAGAGTCTGCGGCACCGGCGGCTGCGCCGGATGCTGGTCGAGTCGATGGGCTACGAGGGCCTGTTCCAATCGAGCAGGGATTACGTCCAGCCGGTGATCCAGGCGGCCTGCCTTTCGCTGCCGTGGATGCTGGCGCTGGGCGACCGCCTGGCGCTGGCCGAACCCCAGCGCGTGGCCGTGGGCGTGGGCGTCGTCTTCTTCGTGCTGCACCTGTTCAGCAGTTTCGCCTCGCGCGGCGCCGGCCGCCTGGCGGCGCGGTGCGGCGGCGAGGACCGGGCCGCCCGTTCGCTCTGGCTGGTCAACCTGCTGGTGTTTGCCGCCATGGGCGCAGGCGTTTTGGCGGGCCTCTCGCCGCTGACCATTCTGGCGTTCGTGCTGATTGCGATTTGCCAGAACTTCTGGCGGCCGATTCTCATCAGCCGCGTGGCGTCCCATGCCGATTCGGCGCAGACCGCGACGGTCTTGAGCATCGAATCGCAGGCCAAAAGCCTGTTCGTCGCGGTGGCCGCGCCGCTGCTGGGCTGGTCGGTCGACCGGGTTGCCGCCTCCCACGCGGACCTTCGCTTCCTGCCGATCGCCGCGTTGGGCGTCATTGTCTCCGCCGTCCTCTTGGCCACCGGGCTTCGGCAATCGAGACGCTATTGATATCTGCATTGCCAATGATCAAGGCCGACCAACGGGAGGCCGGAAGAATCGGGCTCCCGTTGGTCGCCCTCGCGCCTTGACTGTGCAGACGTCAATAACCCGCAAACTGCCTGATCAACAGCGCAATGTTCTGGCCGCCGAAGCCGAAACTGTTGGTCAACACCGTGCGGCAGGGGACTTCCCGGGCGACGTTGGGGACGTAGTCCAGGTCGCAGTCGGGGTCGGGCGTTTCGTAGTTGATCGTCGGCGGCACGACGTTGTCGCGCATGGCCAACAGGCAGAAGATCACCTCCGTGGCGCCGGCCGCGGCGATCAGATGCCCCATCATGCTCTTGGTGCTGGAGACGGGAATCTGGTACGCCCGTTGGCCGAACACCTGCTTGATCGCCAAGGTCTCCACCTTGTCGTTCACGCTGGTGCTGGTGCCGTGGGCGTTGATGTAGTCGATCTCGTCGACATCAACGCCGGCGTCTTGCAGCGCCAGCTTGATGCAACTGATGGCGCCGCGGCCTTCCGGGTGGGTGTCGGTAATGCGGAAGGCATCGGCCGTGGAGCCGTAGCCGCACATCTCGCCGTAGATTCTGGCGCCGCGGGCTTTGGCGTGCTCGAGCGACTCGAGCACGACCATGCCGGCACCTTCCCCCAGCACGAACCCGTCCCGGTTGCGATCGAAGGGGCGCGAGGCCTTCTTCGGTTCTTCGTTATGCGTGCTCAGCGCGGTCAGCAAATTGAATCCGGTCACACCGAAGGGGTGGATCATGGTGTGGGTCCCGCCGGAGAGCATCACGTCGGCCTCGCCGCGGCGGATGATCTCGACCGCCTCGCCGATCGCCTGGCTGCTGGCGGCGCAGGCGGTCAGGCAGTTGATGTTGGGGCCCTCGGCGCCGAACAGGCTGGCCAGGTGCCCGGCCGGCATGTTGGGCTCCTGCTCCAGCTCGGCGATCGGGTGCAGCGTTTCCAGGCCCGTCTTGGTGAACTTGACCAGGTCCAGACCCTCGCTGCCGGAGAGCCCGGCCACCATCATCTGCGTGAAGCGGTGGAAGTCTTGCTGGCCTTCGCCGCTTCCCAGATAGATGCCGAAGCGGGTGGGATCGATCTTGGCGTCCTCAAAGCCCGAGTCGGCAACTGCCTTGCGAGCGGCCCCGATGGCAAAGTGGGTATGGCGGCCTTGATACTTCCACTCTTCGGGGTCTTCTCCCACGTCGGAGAGGTCCCAGTCGTGGACTTCGGCGGAGATCTTGGTGGGGAAATTGCTGGCGTCGAACAGGGTGATGTAGCCGATTCCCGACTCGCCGGCGAGCACTCGACGCCAAACCGTCTCAATCTCGGAACCCAAAGGCGTCACGTAGCCGATTCCGGTCACCACAACGCGTCGTCTCATGATTCAGTCCTTCGCAGAAGTGTGTTCCCGGCCGTCCCCGTCGTCGGCCTTCAGCAGGCGTGGCGGCGGGAGCAGCGGGCCGCCGTCGGCCGCGTGCCCCACGTCGAAGGCCCCCAGCAGCCGCATCATCCGCAGGAACACGTGTGGATCGAACAGGGCGCCCTGGCGGGGATCGTTCAGGTGGGCGAAGACGATTTCCACCTCGGCGTGCAACTGGTCGCCCTTATGGCTGGTCCCCGAGATCATGGCCCCCTCGTCCTTGACGTACTCGATATTCGTGGTGTAGGTGAGGGTATCGCCCGGTACGGCATCGCAGTGGAATCGCGCCTTGGGGATCTTGGCCAGAATCACCTTCTCCTCGAAGTGGCCGTGCTCGCAGATCAGCAGGCCGCCCGTCTGAGCAAGACCCTCGATCACCAGCGAACCGGGGATCATCGGGTAGTTGGTAAAGTGGTCGTGCAAGTGGTCTTCGGCCAGCGAAATGTTCTTGATCGCCTTGGCCGAGCGTCCACTCTCGAATTCGAGAAACCGATCAATCCAGTACCAGCGCATATCACGAACCTCGACGACCCGATCCGCACGCTTGCCGAAGTGCGAATCAGCCGCTTACTTCCACCTTGCTCTCGACGAAACGGCACATGTCGGCCACGGTCAATAAATTGCCGAAGTCCTGCACGACCGGATTCTGCACGAATTCGTCCAGGTTGGCGAACGGCATCCGCTTGCGCAGCTCGGCCAGCCCCTGCTCGGTGACGCGACCGTCGTGCACGTATTGGGAATCGGTGAGGATGTCTTCGGGAAAGAGCTCACCGCGGGGAATCTTGATGTCGAACGATTTTTCCAGGCGGAAGACAATGTCCAGAAAGTCGATCGACTCGGCCCCCAGGTCGCCCACCAACGTGGCCTCGGGGGTTACCTCGTCGTCTTCCACACCCAGCGCGTCGACCAGCGCCACTTGAATCTTCTCGAAGATTTCGTCCTTTGTCGGCATTTCAAATCAACCTCCAAATCTCGTTGTCCGCTCCCCTCGCCCGGCGGCAGGCGTTCTGCCGCGGCGGGAGCCGTCTGTCTGCATCAATCGGGCCCCTGCTCCGATAACTCCTCCACGTCCCCTGCTAAACGCGTCTTGCCGTTCCCAGCACGCTCTCAGTATCCGCCCAAGCTCAGCCCACCGTCGACGCGTATCACCTGGCCGGTCAGATAGGCCGCCTCGTCGCTGGCCAGGAAGGCCACCACGTGGGCGACTTCCTCCGGCTTTCCGATCCGCTTGAGCGGGATGGCCGATTTGATCTGATCGCCCGCGATCCCGCGCACCACCTGGCTCATGTCGGTCTCGATCATTCCCGGCGCCACCGCGTTGACGCGCACCTTTCGCGCCGCCAGCTCCTTGGCCAATGCCCGGGTCAACCCGTCGATGCCGCCTTTGCTGGCGGCGTAGTTGACCTGTCCCCGGGCGGCAAATTCGGCGGCGGTGCTCGAGAGATTGACGATGCTTCCTTGCCGCTGCATCATCATCGGCTGCGTCACCGCGTGGCAGTAGTTGTACGTCCCGCCCAGGTTCGTCTCGACGACGTCCTGCCATTGCTGACGCGTCATGGCCCCCATCAGGCCGTCTTGCACGATGCCGGCCGAGTTGACCAGAACGTCGAGGTGCTCCCACTCCTCGAACAACCGACCGACAAGCTCGGCGGCGCGGTCGGCGTCGCGGACGTCGGCTTGGAAGGGATGAACCTCGCCCGGCGCATCCTGCAGTTCGGCCACGAGGCCTTCCGCCGCCTCGCGGTTGCCGCGATAGACCAACGCCACCTTGGCGCCCTCGGCCGCCAGTCGGGCGACGCACGCACGGCCAATCCCTCGGCTGCCGCCGGTCACCAACGCTGTCTTGCCTTCGAATCGCATCGAGTTTCTTCTCGGTTTAGGTGCCGGGCGACCCCCGGGACGCAGTCAAGCAAGACGCAAAGGGGGGATTAGGCGGATGTATTGGAGACTTCCCTATCGGGCTGGTAGAGCAGCGTGAACAACTCGCGCAGCTCTTTGCGGGTGGCCCGGTCGGTGCCTTCGTGGTTCGGATTGGTGTCGGCCAGATTGTATCGGGCCAAAACGAGCCGGGCGTTGACCGTCACCCGCCCGTCGACCCGCCCGTGGGCCTTCACACGCGTCTCCTGCTCGTCCTCTCGAAGGATCTCGGCCGACACGGTCAGGGTCTGCCCCGGCTCGACGAACTGGCCGTATTTCACATTGCGGGCCTCGCGCAACACGACCATGCTGTGGGCAAAATCCTCGCCGGCACGGATCAGCCAGGCCGCTGCCTGAGTCATCGCCTCCAGCATCAAGACCCCCGGCATGACCGGAAAACGGGGGAAGTGGTCGGCCAGATACTCTTCGGCCATGGTCAGGTTCTTCACCGCCGTAATCTGGACGCCGGGCTCGAGTTCGGTGATTCGATCGATCAGCGAAAACCGCATGAGCTCGTGGTTGGCAGGATAATCGATCTGGGTAAGGTGTATCTGGGTCGGAAAGTTCAAGCGACTCAGTATAACCGCCCAAACACTCGCCCACAAGCGTAAATCCACGACGTGGACGATTCACTGTAACCCGTTTTTTCACAACGGATTAGCCCTGTGCCGGCAGCCCCGAGAGGGGGCCGCGTCCGCAAAAATGGCCCCCAACGACGGCCAAGAACGGCCTCTCCTAGCCAGCGGCTGCCAATTTGACAGGAACCTTCGCGGAGACCGTCGCCAGAGATCGTCCTAAGTCACTATCTGGCAACAGGTAACGGCGATGCCTCCGCTCTTGGCACAGGCTTTGCATCTTACCCCATCCGGTTGATTTGACACACACAGGACCAGCGGCGGGCTAGCGGCCAGCGAAGCACGCCCAAGGTCGTTTGTAAGAAAGGAGGACTTACCATGGTCTTTCGTTACCGAAACACACGTCACCCGATGCACCAGCTCCGCGACGAGATGGATCGGCTCCTGACCGGATTCCTTGGCCAACCGTCCGGCGGACCTTGGCCCGGGGTCGGTCGCGGCCACCCGGCGGTCAACCTCTGGGAAGACGCCGACGCCATGATCGTCGAGTTGGAGGTTCCCGGCGTGAAGAAGGACCAGATCGACATTTCGGTCGTCGGCGACGAGCTGTCGCTGAAGATCGAGCGCCCCGATCCGACCCCGGAGGATGTCACCTACCACCGTCGCGAGCGGCCGGTCGGGGCGTTTGGCCGTGTGTTGCGGCTGCCGGCCGACGTCGACGCCGGTCGGGTGGAAGCCGAGCTCAGCGACGGCGTGCTGACGATTACCCTGCCGAAGGCCGAAAACGCCAAGCCTCGCAAGATTGAAGTCGTGTCGGCCTGACACCACGGTCTGCCGAGCGATTGTCTGTCTACCGAAAGGAGCCGAACAACCTGTCCGAAAGGAGCCAAACCATGGCAAACGAAACCACCTTGACCAAGCCGGCGGCCGAAGAGGCCGCGGCGGCGGAGCATACGCGAAGCGGGCGATTCTATCGCCCCCATGTCGATATCCTGGAGCAACCCGACGAACTGTTGGTGATGGCCGACGTTCCCGGTGCCCGGGGCGATCGGATCGACGTGAAGTTCGAGGACGGCAGCCTGTCGATCCACGCCGAAGTCGACCCGCGGCAAAGCGACGACCGCGAATACTTGCTGCGGGAATACGGCGTGGGGGACTTCTACCGGACCTTCCGGGTCAGCGAAGCCGTCGACGCCGGCAAGATATCGGCCGAGTACGCCGACGGTGTCCTCACGCTCCATTTGCCCAAGGCCGAGGCCGTCCGGCCGCGGAAGATCGCCGTCAAGACGGAGTGACCGCGGCCCGCTCGGCGACAAGACGCTCTTGCCAACCCGAACACACCAAACCTCAGAGAAGGAGGGTTTTCCCATGAGTCTGATCCCTTGGAGAACCAAACAACGCGAAGGCGAGCCGACGGAATCCTCGCCGCTGGTCACGTTGCGCCACGAGGTAGATCGGCTCTTCGACGCCTTCGTGCGGGAACCGTTCAGCGCCGTCGATTGGCCTTTCGCCGGATTGGGGAAGTGGTCGCCGACGCTGGACATCGCCGAGACCGACGCGGAGGTGTCCGTGCGCGCCGAACTGCCGGGCATCGATCCGAAGGACCTCAACGTGTCCGTGTCCGGCAACCAGTTGGTCATCTCGGGCGAGAAGAAAGAATCGACCGAGGACTGCGGCAAGGATTTCTACCACAGCGAGAGCCGCTACGGCACGTTCCGCCGCTGCGTGACGCTGCCGGCCGAGATCGACGCCGAAAACGTCGACGCCCAGTACACCAACGGCGTGTTGACGTTGCACCTGAAAAAGACCCAACCCGCCCCGACGAAGCGGATCGAAGTCAAGGTGAAATAGCCGTCGTCACAACACTTCAACCAAGTGGCGGCCGGGGCGACCAACGGAAGGCCGGACAAGTCGGGCTCCCGTTGGTCGCCCTCGCGCATTGAGCATGCAAGCGTCAAGAATCCCCCTCGGCGGCCAGCAGCATGGCCCAGAGGTCCGTGTCGGCGTCGCTCTGCTTGGACTGGTGGTTGGGGACACTGAGGTCCTCGTACCGATACACCCAGTCGTACGGCGCCGAAAGGCCGTCCGCACTCGCGGCCGACGCCGCGGCCGCGGCGACCTCCTCGCCGGGCTTCGCTTCCGACGGCGCGATCAGGTTCAACGCATTAAGGAAGTGCGTCTGGTTGTTCCGCGCCAGCAGCATGTCCGTGGCGTTGACCCGCGCGTCGCGGTTGAAGTCGTAGGGAAAATCGATCGGCGCCGGGTTGAGGAAA
This sequence comes from Pirellulales bacterium, assembly GCA_016935315.1. Lineage (GTDB taxonomy): Bacteria > Planctomycetota > Planctomycetia > Pirellulales > Thermoguttaceae > JAFGRD01. Next base: position 12,137 of record JAFGRD010000066.1, on the reverse strand, counting down.
CTGCGGGGGTTGTTCCGGGCCAGCAGCATATCGGTCGCGTTGACCCGCGCGTCGCCCGTCGCGTTGCACGCGTCGCCGACGGCGTTGCCGAAGTAGAAGACGTCGGCCGAGCACAGCCCCGTATCGGGCGTCGCCAGCACGGTTACCTGCAGCCACTGCTTCGTAATGGCGAAGTCGTCCCAGACGATTGTCACCCGATCCGATCCGCCCAGGCCGTCGCCCGAGCGCACCCACGTGCCGATTGGGTCGGGGGCCGGCGGCCAGGTGCTCGGATCGTTCGTATTGCCCACGCGGAACTGAAAATCGGCCGCGTCGACGGCCCCGGCACCCGCCAGGTCGACCATGATGCCGTTGATGCCGCGGCTGTAACCGGTGTAGTTGGCCGCGGTGGCCGTCTCGCCCGGCAGCAAGGCCTGCTTGTCGATGGCGATCGCCTCGTCGTCGCGTGCGTCGGCCGCCGCATCGTTGCCGTCGAACGCCGAATGGTTGTAGAAGATCGCGCGATGGACCACCGAGGGACATGCCGTCAGGACCGAGCCGGGGGTCGGATCCGCGGGCAGCCAGTTCAGCCCGTCGTTGCCCCAGAGATCCACGGCGGCGCGGCGAAGCGACTGGCCGCCGCCGTCGGCTTCGACCGGCCAGGGGGGCTGATCGCCGTAGCGGACCTCGTCTTCCACCAACCGCGGGACAAAGCCCGGCTCGTCGGGCGGCGGGGCGTCGGGACGCTGGAGCTGCACGCGCTCCCCGTCATCGTTGAGCTGGCCGGTGTATCCGCCCACCAGCCGCACCGACTCGTCGATCCCGTACTGATCACGGAACGCCGCCAGCTTCTCGGCGTCGCCCGGATCGAACGCCACGACGACCAAGGCCGCTTGGGGTTCGAGCACCGTGCTGGCCGCGAAATCGAACGCGACGCCGTTGTCCAGCCGCCAATGGGTCAGGTCGACCGCTTCCCTGCCGGGATTGAAGATTTCGATGTACTCCAGGTCGTCGGCGCCTTCGGACGCGTCGGGATGGTACATCATTTCGCTGATCACCACCGGTCCGACCCTCGGCCCGCTGTTCTCGCCGGCGACCGGGTTCAGCGTGGTCCAGCGCATCGGGGCCAGATCGCCGGAGCCGTTGGGCCAACGGCCGAACGACTCGCCGTTGGCCGCCGGGCCGAAGTCCACGTGATCGACGAACCGCGTCAGCCGATCGGCCGCGTCGGCCTCAAGCAACCACACGTCGTCGCCGTGGGCCCCGTCCAGCGCGAAGTCGTTCGGGCCGGGGCTTTCCGGCGTCGGGTTGAAGTCGTCCTCGTCGAACACGACGTATCCACCGGCGGCAAGGGTCGTGCCGTCGGGAATGCGGAACTTGCGGTAGTCCGTGCCGGAGTCGCTCAAATACCAGCCGCCCAGGTCGATGGCCGCGTCGCTGGCGTTGAACAGCTCGATCGTGTCGACCACGGGCCAATCGGTATGGGAGAGCACTTCGTTGACCAGGACATCGTCTTGAGGCCCCTCGCCCGCGATGCCCGGCGAGCCGCCATACTCGCTGCTGCTGCGCCAATTGTCGCCGTCCTCGAGGTACGCGGTCCGCTGCGGCTCGTCGGGTGGCACGCCGGCCGGATCGATCAGCTCGAGCGAGGCCCCCTTGCCGTCGGCCCGGCCCGGCCAATCGCCCGTGTCGTTGTACTCAAACGCGACGATCGCGCTGCCCGACCGGTCGACCAGTTCGATCCGCTCACCGGCGTTGTCGAGCTTGCCGTCGTACGTGCCGGCGACGACCATGCCGGCCGTGCCGTAGCGCAGCGCCAACGCCGCCTCGCTGCGGCCGATCACCACGCGCTGGCCGGGCGCCAGCCGCATGGGGTTTAAGGAAGTGGCGATCGACAGGTTGTCGAAAAAGACCTCCACGAACTCGTCGGCCGAGGTGGCCCGATTGTTGTACGCCCCGATCGTGATCGCGTGGTCTCCGGCCGACAGCGGTACGCTGAAGCTGGCCGAGAGCCACCCGGTGTCGTCGTCTCCGCCGCCGTTGCCGTCGCCGGCCTGGTGGACCAGGCTGTTGTCGACGTCACTTCCGTAGCGCACCCCGTCGATCTCCAGGATCGTCTGGCCGTACTCGGCCGTCTCCAGGCCTTCGCCCAGGACCATGCGGAACTGCAGCGAGACGTGGACCGTGTCGGCCCGGGCAAGACTGAAGTTCCGCGACCAGCCGCCGGAGGTAGCCAGGTAGGTAATGTGCGGCCCAAGTTGCACGCGCAGCCCACCGCCGCTGACACCGCCGGTGGCCTCGAGCGTGCCTTCGGCCAGATCGGGCGCGGCGGTGGCGTTGAAGACGTCGTCGGCGTAGACGAAGCCGTCCGCACCCGAATCGAAGTCGGCCTGCACCAACGGCGCCGATTTCGCCTGGCTGCCGAAGGTGAACGCAATGCCGTCGACAAACTCCACGCCGGTCAGGTCGATCGTCTCGCTGCCGACGTTGCCCAGCTCGATGAATTCGAAGTCGTCGTTGTCCGTGTATCCGGCGGCCTCTTCGGCGGCCGCGGGGGCATAGGGGTTGTAGTTCAGCTCGCTGATCACCAGGCTCTCGGCCGAGGCGAACGGGCCGACGTAGAACTGGGCTTCCGTGAGTGCCGACCACTGGCCGTCTTCGAGCGCGCGCGACTTGACCAGCGTCGAATCGACCAGCGTGATCGGGTTGCTCGTGGTGTCGACGACCGCGTCGAGCGTCAGACCGAACACGACGTCGGTGCTGGTGCTGCTGGTCTGGTGGACCTCGACGGCGATCACGTTATCGCCTGGGACCAGGGCGTCGGTGGGGATGGTGAAGGGACCTTCATAGAGGGCGTTGCCCACGCCGCGGCCCGCCCGGGTCTGGTAGTCGATCTCCCCGGCCGGCATCCCCAATGTGAAGGCCTCCTGGCCGTTGATGTAGACGACCGCGCCGTCGTCGATCACGGTGGACAACTGCAACGAGATGTCCTGGGGATCGGCGTGCAGGGTGAAGTGTCGGCGGAAGTAGTAGGTGATCGGTCCGAGCGTCAAGGGGGTGTTGGTCGGCGCCGGCAGCGAGGACGTCTCGACGTAGAGCAAGGCGTCGCCGATGGACCACGACGAGTCGTCGAAACCCGGCTCGCGCCAGGCCGTCCGCAGGTCGTTGCCCGACTGGTCGTACGCCCAGGAGTCGTCGACGTCGATCAGGCCGGTCGTGCTGCTGCTGCCTTGGAACAGCCGTGCCGACGGCGAGAGGGCGCCGCCGGGCAGCCGGGGATCCGAGCCATCGAGCGTGTAGTAGATGTCGCCGGAGGGGGCGCTGATCGAAAGACGATCGCCCGAGGCAACCTCGCCGCCATGGCGGCTGTAGTCGGGCGCCGCCACGTCGGGATACAGCGGGGCGGGCGTGCCGTTGCGGAGCACCGTGTTGGGGAACTGGCTGAGCACCGTCTGGGTCCGGCCCGGGAACCAGGAGTTCACCTCGTTGTTGATCGCGCCGAGCCAGTCGTTCTTGGTCCGCGGCGGCTCTCGCCGGGCGTCGCCCCACCGGGCCGATTCGGCGATAATCGCCATCTCGATCTGCGCCGCCCGGGCGCGAAATCGCGAAGAGGCCTCCTGGGGCGTGAGAATTCCCCCGTTGAAGAAGTGCTTCTGTACGTGGTCGGCGAAACGCAAGCGATACTCGGGATGGGCCATCAGCTCCTGGTGGATCCATTGAGGGTTGCTCTTGTTGAACGTGTCGCCGGCGGGATACGGACCGTTGCGGTTGGTCAGCCCACGCGACAGCGTGTGCTCCGAGTCGTGGCAGAAAAAGCGGAATCCTTCTTCTCCGGTTCGGTCGCGGATGCCGTACCAGTTGTTCGGGCTGGTGTTGCTGAGGAAGTTCGAAATCGGCGCGTCGCGGTCGCCGTCGTAGAGCACGATGATCATGTAATCGATCAGGTTGTCGATATCGATCAGCACCGGGTAGGCCGGGTTTCGCGTGCCGTCGGGGTTCAGGCCCTGGATACGGTAATACGCCGCGTCGGTGCCCAGCCCGGCCCTGGCCTGGTTCCACGCGTCTTGCCAGGCGGCCAGGCTGCCGTCGGTGGCGTGGATCACGTAGCCGTCGGTCGTCACCTTGACGGTGTCCCAGTTCTCTCGCTCGCCGCCAAAGTACGACGACCCGTAGGCTGCCTCGCTGCGCTCCTGCGTCTGGTAGAGTCCCCAGTACTGGCCGTTGATGTAGAGGTGGTAATAGCGGCTGCGGGTGTAGGCATTGCCGGTCAGCCCCTGGGTGTCGCGGACGAACACGTCGCGGCACATGGCGTTGGCACTGCCGCCGTCGAAGCTCCACGAGTAGTTCTGGGCGGTCCGCAAATCGACCTTGTCGAAGCTGTCGGTCCCCTCATCGCCGAACAGCGGATAGTTCAGCTTGCCGTCGCCGTACTCGTTGCGGAAAAAGAGGCGGAAGGCGTGCTTCGGATTGCTGGTGCTGCGGCTGTAGCCGCCGCGGATCCGCAGCCCGGCGTCGATCTGGAACCCCTCGTCGGCCCCGTCGGGAAAACCGGGGCCTTCGGCGCCCGGCGGGTAGATCAGCTCCATCGACGTCGGCCGCTCCCAAAAGTCGCCGTCCTCGCGCGGATGGGTGTAAATACCCGTGGCCGGATCGAGCAGGTTGTCCAGGTCGGTCACGATCGACATCGTGGGGATCGCGGTGAGGGCCTCCGCGAGTTGCGGGCCCCAAGTGGAATCATTGACGATATTCGGGTCCATGCCGTAATCGAGGACCTGGCCGTTGATCGGCCCGGTCGGCCATCCGGCCGCGGCTTCGCCGTTGGGCGATTGCCGCACGACGTCCGAAAGAAACAGGTAGGTGTGCGTGTCGATGTTGCTCGGCTGGTAGCCCGACCGAAACGCGGCGGCCCGCACCGTCGTCGTCCGCGAAATGTACACGTGACCGTCGTATCGGATGCCCGTCTCCTCGGTGGGATCGGAGCCGTCGAGCGTGTAGTAGATCGACGTGCCCGGGGTGTCGGTGGTGATCGCCAGGAAGAACGGGTTCTGGTAGAAGCCCCGGTCGACGCTGAACGCCGTGTCGCCGACGAATCCCAGGATCCCCGCGCCGTTGGGCAGACCGGGTGTCGGCTCCACGAAGTAGCGCGCACTGGTGACGACCAGCTCCGGCAAGACCAGGAAGTTCGCGTCCGTCGCGGCGGCGTTCAGGCCGTGGATGGCCAGCACGTTGGTGCCGGCAACCAGCGCGTCCCGGGCGTCGGTCAACTCGATTTCCTCGGCGACCAGCGTTTCGGCCACGCTGCGGCCGTCGGGGGCCGCGGCGTCGAAGGCCAGCAGATCCGGCGCGTTGCGGCGTGCCACCTCCCGTCCGTTGATGTAGGCCGCGAAGCCGTCGTTGTATCGCATCCGCAAGGCCATCGTGTCGAGCACGCCCGGGTTGTCTACCACGAAGGGGATCCGGGTCCACAGCGAGGCGTTCCGGCCGTGCATCGCGTCGGCCACGTCCATCTGGATGACTCCCTCCAGCCCCGGCGGGCTGAGCTCGAAACCGATGCCGGGCGCCCCGCGGCCGGAAAACGGCACGGTCAGACCCTCGTTCTGCACGCCTTGCGACGTGGGGGCGACGAAGGTCCAATCGGAAAGGTCGTCGTGGTCGTTGACCCCGCTGCGCTGCAGCGAGGCGTCGCTGATCTGGTTCACTCCCACCGATTCGCCGATCCAGCTCCCGTCGGCCGTCACGTCGAACCCGTTGATGGTCACCGCCAGCGACGTGATCTGCTCGCTGCCGTAGCCCCAGACCACGAAATCGACCACGTTGCCCGCATCGTCGACCAACATCACCCACCCGGGGCCGCTGGTTCGCCAAAAGATGTTCTCGTTCCAGTAGTGGCTCGGGTCGTCCGGGTTATCGGTCCGGTAGAGGACATCGTCCGCGCCGATCGAGTCGGGCAGGGTCCAGAGGGTCGCATGGACGGTGTTGATGTCCGGCACGTCGCCGGTAGCGTCGTTGGCCGCCACCACCCAGCCCGACGTGTCGACCACTGCGCCGGACAGGTTCTGGATCTCTGCGTAATCCCAACTGCCGGTGCATGCTTCGGTGATCAGCACGCGCGGCGGCAGGGCAAAGCCGGACCATGCCGAGTCGTTGAAGCCGGGGGCGGTCCAGGCGGTGCCCAACGCCGCGTCGCCGGCCGTCGGCACCCGATAGGTCAGCCCCTCGCCCGAGAGCGTGAAGGCGGTGGCATCCTGCGACGTGCCGTAAGAAACGTCCTCGAATTGCTCGGGAAACTCGGGCGCGAACTGGTGCGAGACGGTCTCGCCGTCGGGCCGCACCAGGGCCAGATACTCGCCGTCGCCGTCGAGCTGGAAATTCGTGTGCCACTGGCCCGCCGGACCGTTGGGGTCTTTGCCCGATGCAAAGACGACCAGGTAGCCGCCAGCGTCCACTTGGCCGCCGGGAAACTGCCACTTCATCAGGTCCGTCGCGTCGTCGGTCAGGTACCAGCCGCCGAGATCCACCCGCGCATCAGTGGGATTGTGGATCTCGATCCAGTCGGAGTAGTCGCCGTCGCCGTCGGGATGCACGCTCTCGTTGATCGCCATCAGCTCGCTGACGACCAGGGGGCCGGCGTCGAGCACCCGCCTCGGTTCGAGCGGCTCCATGACAAGCCGGGCGTGGGCGACGGTCTTCGGCCCGGGGTGTTTCGGCCGCCGCGCGGCCCGCCGTGCAGTCGTCGCATTGGGTCGTTTTGTCCGGATGGACCCCATGGCGATCTCCGTCGATTCGGGTCTGATGGTTCCGAGCGAACACGCTCCGAAAGGAAATCGAGCGGCCGGAAGGCGGCGCGGTCGTTTCGCCCGGTCTCGCGAAAGCGAGCGTGCCTGCCCAGGCGGCCCCCTCAGAAGCTTGTGCGGCCATTATGCCCGCTATTCGCAGAACATACAAGTTTCTTGTGCCGTTTCTCGGGTTTCCGGGCATGGTGACGGCGAGAGGCCGCTACCGGGGCGGCTCGCGATCAGCCCACCTCCATGCGGACCAGCAGGAAATACGCCACCAGTACCACCGCCATCACGTACATCAGCCATCGCACGTCGCGCCCCTGGCCGGCCGTGAGTTTGATGACCGGATAGGCAATAAACCCCAGGGCCAACCCGTCGGCAATCGAATAGGTCATGGGAATTCCGATGATGACCAGGAAGGTGGGCATCGCCTCGGCGTAGTTCGACCACTTGATGCGGATAACGTTGCGCATCATCATCGAGCCGACGACCACCAGCGCCGGGGCGGTAATCGGCGGATAGCTGCCCACCATGGCGATCACCGGGTAGAAGAACGGTGCCAGCAAAAACAGCACGCCGACGGTCACGGCGGTCAAGCCGGTCCGCCCGCCCTGTTCCACGCCCGAGGCGCTCTCGATGAAGCTGGTCACGGTACTGGTGCCCAAAGCGGCCCCGGCCACCGTGCCCACGGCGTCGGACATCAACGCCCGGTTGGCCCGCGGCAGCCTGCCGTCCTTGACCAACCCCGCCTGCTCGCTCACGCCGATCAGCGTACCCAGCGTGTCGAACAAATCCATGAACAGGAAGATCAGGATGAACGGGAGCATCGACCAGGACAGCGCGTGGACCAGATCCAGCTTCCAGAAGGTCGGCCGGATCGAAGGGGGCGACGAGACGACGCCGTCGGCCAGCGAGAACTGCGTCATCAGCTTCGACCCGGTCACCAGCGAGGATTGGGCAATCCACTCGGGGAAGTGGGGCAACCCCAGCTTCAGCAAGACGGCCAGTATCGTGCCGGCCACAATGCCCCAGACGATCGACCCGCGCACCCGCAAGGCGTAGAGCCCCGCGGTAACCAGCAATCCGTAGAAAAACACGATCAAATCGGGCGAGGCGAACTGGCGATTCAGCTTCACGCAGGTCCCCGGGTCGCCAACGACCAGGCCCGTGTTTTGCAGGCCGATGAAAGCGATGAACAGGCCGATGCCCACGGCGATGCCGCTCCGCATGCTCGGGCTGATCGCGTCCAGCAGCTTCTCCCGCACGCCCAGCACCGAAAGCAGCAGAAACAGCACCCCGGCAAGGAACACCACGCCCAAGCCCACCTGCCAGGCCGTTGTTTTTCCGGCCGCGATCTGGGCGGCATAGGTCACGCCCACGGCCGGCAGCACCGAAAAAACGAAAAAGAAGTTCTCGCCCATGCCGGGTGCCTGGCCGATCGGATAGCGGGCGTAGATGCCCATGATCAGCGTGGCCACCGCGGCGGCCAGGCAGGTGGCCGTGGTCACCGAACCGAAATCCATCCCGGTGTCCTTGCCGAACATCTGCCCCGAAAGCACGGCCGGCTGCACGAAGATGATGTAGGCCATCGTCAGAAACGTCGTCAGCCCGGCCAGCAGCTCGGTGCGCACCGTCGTGCCGTGTTCGGAAAGTCTGAACCACTTCTGAAGCATGTCGCGACCTCCTGTTCGCACGGGCCAACCGCCGCCCGTCACATGTGCAGTTCGACGACGTCTTTGTCCCGCAGCACGTAATCGCCCTTGACGGCCGTGCCGTCGTGGACGGCCGATCCCCACACCCGCGCAAACCTCAGCCCCTCGACGTAGTCCTTGTGGACGTGTCCGGCCATTTCCAGCAGCGTGCTGCCGCGGCGGACCGTAAACGGCCGGTCGAAGTCGGCCTGCTTGGCCGCGGGCAGCTTCGTGTAGACGCGAACCACGTCCATCGCCCCGTAGATCGCGTTGCGCAACTCCTCCAGCCCGGTGCCGTGCAGGGCCGAGATCACGAATTCGGGAAAGTCCAGCGGGCAAAGCTCGTGAAACAACTTCAGCCGGGCGGGCGCGTCGGGGTCGTCGATCTTGTTGGCCACCAGGAACGTTTGGGTGTAGGAAAGCCCCACGTCGTCCTCGTCGAGATACGACGTGGCCGCCAGCCGGGTCTTGGTCGTGGCCAGCCGGTCGAGCACCTCCTGGCACTGCTCGATGCCGTCGTCGCTACCGAAATCCACCAGCAACAACGCCAGATCGGCCGCCCGGGTCAGGCCGTGCAGGTGCGTCTCCAAGTAGTCGGCCGTGATCGGCGGCGTATCGATCAGTTGCACCAGCACGTCTTCCCAGGGCATCATGGCCGGCGCGGGAACGGTCGTCGTAAACGGATACGGGGCCACCTCGGGCGTCGCCCGGGTCAGACTGCGGACCAACTGACTCTTGCCGGCGTTGGGTCCACCCAACAGAATGGCGGTCCCCGCTCCCTGGCGGGGTATTCTGATTCCCCTCGTCTTCTTGCCGGCCTTCTTTTCGGCCGTAATCTCTCGTTTGGCCTTGGCGATCTTCGACTTGATCTGGGCCTGCAGATGGTCGGTCCCCTTGTGTTTGGGGATCTCCTGGAGCATCACCTGCAGACACTTCAACTCCTCATCGACGGTCGTCGCCCGACGATACTCCTCCTCGGCCTTGAGATACTGCTGGGTCAGATTGGCGGGCATGGCAGCGAGCAACCGGCAACGGGCATTCTTGATCTTTGCATTGTGAATGACCCAGGCCGACCAACGGGAGGCCGGACAGGTCGGGCTCCCGTTGGTCGCCCTCGCGCATTGAGTGTGCAAGCGTCAACAAAACCCTTCAAGTGTACTGGAGGGTGCCGCGTCGATAAAGACGTCGCCGCTTGGCTCTCGCAAAAGAACGAATGGGACCTACGTGAAAGTGCAAGGACGCCCAGCGGCCTTGTTCTTCGGGGGATGGTGCGCAACGCCGGCAGCCACTTCAAGCTGGCTGATCCCCCATTTTAGGACTCGTGAAAGAATAAGATGGGCATTCTTATGGGTGGAAAGGCGGCGCAGACGCCTTTCCACCCATCACGCCCGCCGTGCACCTACCGCAAGCCCGATCTCTCGACAGAGATCGGGCCTGCGGAAAAGACGGTCTCGGTCGGCACCGGAGCCGATCAGATCTGACCAAACAGGGCGTCTACCTCGGCCGCACTGAGGCCCGACTGCGAGGAACCACTCGTCAGCCCTTTGGCCGAAAGGCTCTCCAATTCGGCAGCCATTGCCGCTAGCAGGTTGTCAGTAGCCGTGGCAGCCCCGGTCCAATTGCCGGTCAGCGGCACCCAGTCCGACGCGGCAGGGCCGTAAGCGAAGGTCAGGTCGGCCGTGCCGTTGCTGTTGGAGTTCCTCAAATAGAACTTCCCATTGTCCGGGTTGTGCAGTCCGATCGTGTCGGTCTGGTCGCCGTCGAAATCGCCAATCATTGGGTCCCATCCCAGACTACCCGGCCCGTAGGCAACGACCAGATCCGCCACGCCCGTGTCGTTGGAGTTCCTCAAATAGAACACCGAGGCGGAGGGATCGTAGAGACCGATCGTGTCGGTACCGTTGCCATCGAAGTCGCCGATCATCGGCTGCCAGCCCAATCCGCCCGGGCCGTAGGCAACTGTCAGATTGGCCAGACCGCTGTCGTTGGAGTTCCGCAGATGGAAAATCGACGTGGACGGATCGTAAAGCCCGATGGTATCCGTACCATCACCATCGAAGTCGCCGACGATCGGATGCCAACCTTGGCCGCCGGGCCCGTAAGCGATCGTAAGATCAGCCTGCCCCGTGTCATTAGTATTCCTCAAGTAGAAAATCGACGTACTCGGGTCGTAGAGTCCGATCGTATCGGCTCCGTCGCCGTTGAAGTCGCCGACGACCGGCTGCCAGCTTTGACCTCCGGGACCGTACGCACACGTGAGATCAGCCGTTCCCGTGTCGTTGGAGTTTCTCAAGTAGAAGACCGAGGTGGCCGGGTTGTAGAGGCCGATCGTGCTCTGGTCACCGGGAAGTGCCAAAGCAAACACATTGTTCCCCTCATTCGATTCGCTGACCGAGTCGGCCTGGTCGGCAACTACCAGCACGTGAGTGGCTCCGCTGGGCGCTGCTGCCATAGCCGTGTCGGAAGCCGTTCCCCCTGCCTGATTCCAGTATACTGGCACCGACCCCAGCGAACTGCCAAGGATGTCCCCTAGGTCGGTTCCGGCGGCGTAGTACAACTTCACGTCAGTAATGGATGTGCTGTGATCGGTAGCGCTCTGCACCGGCCCGGTTACTTCAAACGCAAACTGAACCCCGCCTACAATCCATGACGCGGAGGCAATGGCGATGTCAAACGCTTCCGTGGAAGTCGGCACGATGGTACCGTTCCAGGTCAAGTCCCAATTCGCGGAGGTTGAATCGATCTGCACGGAGAAATCTGAAACGTCGAACGTGCCCGCGCCGCTCATCGATTCCCCCAGCGGACTCCCGTTGAACGTGTCCGCGGTCCAGGGCCCGCTGATTGTGCCGGCATCGTCATTCAGCGTACCGCTTGCCGTAAAAGTGATCGGAACCGTACCGGTGCCTGGAACGTCAGCGTTGCCGGACCCGTTTGCCGTTCCGCTGCCGCTACCCTGTGTGGAACTGGTGTAGGCGATTTGCCCATTGACGGTCTGGGTGCCAGCTACGGTAACGGCCGAGGGAGCGATCCCGGAGATGGTGCCACTGAAGGGACCGGTGGCCGTGAAGTCCATCGTCTTGAAGGTCTCCGAGACGACGGCCACCGACAAGAGATCACGTGCCTCCAGCGATTCCACACGCAGTGACCGTGCTGCAGAGTAGGCCGTGTTCCGATTCGACCGGGAACAGTGCTGCGTTGGCTCAATGAGTCGAAGCAATCGTGAGAAACGGCGGGTGAACATCATGGATCTCCTCATGGGAAGCGCTGACCGGTTGTCTACCTCACGGGGCACCAATACGCGCCAGCATGGTTATTGCCCTCGCATCCTAGCAGGGCGATTACCCGTGGTAAAGTCTTTGAAGCGGTTCCTCGCGGAACGTGCCAGGAGATGGAGACCCGTGATATCCGAAAGGCATGCGCCAAGCGGGATAGCCCGATAGCCGAGCTATCGCGGGCACCCGCGACCGGCGGCTTTGAAACACCGGCTGCGGGCCTGGAGGTCGGGGGCGCGATGGAACCCTGTAGGCCGGGGCCCTTCTGCGGTATTCGCGCCTACGGTCGTGACCTGCCCGAAATGGGCCGCCGTGACGCGTTCCACCTTTCTTTCCGCACGTCTCGCTATGATTTTCTCTGAATTCCCCTTGAGGCAAGTCATTGGCCGTACTGTTTCGGCGGCAGGTTTAGCAGG
>JAFGRD010000065.1 GCA_016935315.1 Pirellulales bacterium | reverse complement strand
TTGTAGCCGCCGCGGTCCGCCTCTACAAGACAATCAGACCTCGAAATTCGTGAGATATCTCGAACGAGATGTGCGGAAAGTAGGGTTGACGCTGGAATGACATTCGTGATTCCGAGGAGAAACAACAAGCAGAGGTGCCTCGGTCTTTGGTCGACATGTCTCTTTCCAGTAACCGACAGTCGCAGCGCCAGTGCCGTGCCGTGCTTGACCGGCCGGCGGCAAGCGGGGCTATCTCATATCAAGGTCGTGCCGCTCCGTTGAATCATCCGCACCTGTTTGCCCCCCGGAACGGTTCTTCTGACCGCTGAAACCCGAGTGGACCGACCAGGAGACGTTTGCTAACCTGGAGGAGGCTCGACTGAGCGTGTTCAAGTACCTTGAGGCGTAGTACACTCCAGCCTGAAGAATCGCGATGGATACCAAAACCCAACAGATACTGAAGCGAGAACTGGAAGCGGTAATGGGCGGCATGCGTCCGGATTCCGACAGCCAGGTTCCACTGGAAGTGCAACAGACAATCTATCTTACGGGCATTCTGCAACAGCGGGCCGCCGAGTTACAGACTCCTCAGGAACGGCGGCAGCAGGCGGAATTCGATCGCATGATGCAGCGTCCGGAGGACAAGACCACGCTGATGCAGATTACCGACCAGGCGTTCCGCGCCAAGTCGCCCTACCGCGTGGCGGACCAACTGACTCACGTGTTGGACCTGCAAGGGGTCCCCCGCTTCTTTTCCCCGCTTGAAAGAACGGCGCTCCGCGGATTCCAGTCGTTCGGCAATTACCTGCCCGGCGTTGTCGTGCCGATGGTCAAGAAGTACATGCATCATGAAACGGCCAATGTCATCTTGCCCGCCGAGCGGAAGCTCCTGGCCAAGCACCTGAACCAGCGCCGCGACGAAGGCATCCGGATGAACGTGAATGTGTTGGGAGAGGCCCTGCTGGGTGAACAGGAAGCGGAGCACCGACTCAAGCGGTATTTGGAGGCGTTGCAGCGGCCCGAGATCGAAGTGATCTCCGTGAAGATCTCCACGATTTTCTCCCAAATCCGGCCGTTGGCCCGTAGACACTCGATCGAAGTGTTATCGGATCGCTTTGAACTGCTCTACCGGGCGGCCCTAAAAAACCGGTTTCGGCATGCCGATGGGCGGGAGGTGCCCAAGTTCGTCTACTTGGACATGGAAGAGTACCGCGACATGAGTATCACTTCCGAGGCCTTCATGAAGACGCTCGATCGGCCGGGCATGGAGAAGGTCTCGGCGGGTATTGCGCTGCAATCATACATCCCCGACTCGTATCGAACCCAACTTGAACTCAACGACTGGGCCCGCCGCCGTGTGACCGCCGGGGGCCAGCCGATTGTCATCCGGCTGGTCAAGGGCGCCAACCTCGAGATGGAGCGTGTCGAAGCGTCGCTCCAGAACTGGCCGCAAGCCGTCTACAAGTCCAAACGCGAAACCGACGCGAATTTCAAACGGATGCTGGTCGAGGGCATGAAGCCGGAGAACCTCCAGGCCGTCCGGCTCGGTATTGCCTCGCACAATCTGTTTGAAGTCTCCTTTGCCCTGATCAAGGCACTTGAGAGTGACGCCTTCGACTGTATCCAGTTTGAGATGCTCGAGGGCATGGCCAACCACCAGCGGCGTGCGCTGCTCGAAGTCTGTCAGAGCCTGCTGTTGTATGCTCCCGCCTGCACCCGGGAAGATTTCATTCATGCCATTGGCTACTTGGTGCGGCGACTGGACGAGAACACCGGCGAAGATAATTTCCTGCGGCACGCCTTCAAGCTGAAGGTCGGCAGCCCCGACTGGCAGCGGCTGGAGTCGAACTTCGTCGAATCGCACGCACAGATCCACACCGTATCCGATGCGTCGCGTCGCACCCAGAATCGCCACGAGCCGACGATTGCCCCGATGGAAGCCGACCATCCCTGGCAACGATTCAAGAACGAGCCGGACACTGATTTCTCGCTGGTGCAGAACAGTCGCTGGGCCGAGCAACTTGTCGCCCGCTGGCAACGCCGTACGGCTGACGATCCCGCAGAGATTCCGCTGCAGATTGCCGGCGATGCGATCACCGCGGACCGCAAGGTCATCGCGGCTACCGATCCTTCCCGACCCGGGGTCGTCATCGGACGCTACCGCCAAGCGAGAATCGAGGACGTCGACCGGGCCGTGGCTTGCGCCAAGGCCGACGAAGATGCATGGGGCACTATGAATGCGACCGAGCGAGCCGCAATCCTCGGTCGAGTGGCACAAGAACTGCGTGATGCGCGAGGCGACCTGATGGCCATGGCCCTGGCCGAAGGGGGCAAGACTCTCTCCGAATCAGATCCGGAAGTCTCGGAAGCTGTCGATTTCGTGGAGTTCTATCGCCGGGCCGCGGATTGGTTTCGTTCGCTGCGGGGGCTTGAAGCCAAACCTCGGGGTGTGGCCGTTGTCGTCTCGCCGTGGAACTTTCCGATCGCCATTCCCTGTGGAGGTGTGGCCGCCGCGTTGGCCGCCGGCAACAGCGTCGTCCTGAAGCCCGCTTCGGATACCGTCCTGGTCGCTTACACATTGTGCGAGTGCTTCTGGCGGGCAGGGGTCTCCCGTAAGACCCTGCAACTGGTCCCCTGTTCCGGAGCCACGGTGGGCCAGCACTTGGTCTCCCACAACGATGTCGACGTCGTCATTCTGACCGGAGGCACCGAAACCGCCTTGCGCATGCTCAACCAGAAGCCGGACTTGCATTTGCTGGCAGAGACCGGCGGTAAGAACGCGACCATCGTCACGACGCTGTCGGATCGCGACCAGGCTATCAAGCACGTGCTGCATTCGGCATTCAGCCACGCTGGCCAGAAATGCTCCGCCACGTCACTGCTGATTCTTGAAGATGAAGTCTACCACGACGAGAGTTTTCGCCGCGCCTTGTGCGATGCCGTCCAAAGCATCCCGGTCGGCTCGGCCTGGGACCTGAAGACCAAGATGGGGCCGTTGATTCGGCCCGCGTCCGCTGTTCTGGAAACCGGGCTCAAGGAACTGGAGACGGGAGAATCGTGGGCCGTGATGCCTCATTTCTCGGAGGAAAATCCCCATCTGGTGACACCCGGCGTCAAGTGGGGCGTCCAGCCAGGCAGCTTCACGCACATGACCGAGTTCTTCGGCCCACTACTGGCTGTCATGAGAGCAAGGAACCTGGAGGAGGCAATTCGGCTGGTCAACCAAACCGGATACGGGCTGACCTCCGGCATTGAAACGCTGGACGATCGCGAACAGGAGATGTGGATCAAGTCCGTTCGCGCCGGGAATCTGTATGTCAATCGCTCCACGACCGGTGCCATCGTCCTGCGTCAACCGTTCGGCGGCACGGGCAAGTCGGCGTTCGGACCGGGGATCAAGGCCGGTGGACCGAACTACGTCGCCCAATTGATGCGATTTCGAGATACCGGGGAATCGTCGACAGCGGCCGATGGCCTGGACCCTCAAATCGCCGATCTGGGCAATCGTCTGGCCGGACTGAGCCGTGAAGATACCGGCCTCTCGGCAGAGGATATCGCGAAGCTGATGGCAGCCGTCAAGAGCTATCAGCAGGCCATGCAGGACGAATTCGGCGTGGAACACGACAACTTTCGCCTGCTCGGCGAGGACAACGTGCGCCGGTACCTGCCAGTCCGGGAAATGCGAATCCGCGTACATCCGGACGATACCTGTTTCGAAGTCCTTGCTCGCGTCTGCGCGGCGCGCATAGCCGGTTGCCGCGTGACGGTTAGCAGGACGTGGGGGCTGAAGTCCAGGACACTCGACGCGTTGGAGCAGTTCACCGAATCATGGGCTGGTGCGATCGAGTTTGTCGAGGAGTCGGACGAGGCCCTGGCCGACGTGCTTCGATTGCGACATACCGATCGATTACGGTACGCCGCACCCGATCGTGTACCTGCTGCGATTCGAGAAGCAGTGATTGAAAGCTATGTCTACATCGCCGATGCACCGGTCTTGATGCATGGCCGCGTTGAGTTGCTGTGGTATGTCCGCGAACAGAGCGTCTGTGTCGATTACCATCGCTACGGCAACCTCGGCATGCGGTCGGACGAAGAGCGGGCTGAGCCGCTGTAGCCCCCTTTATGGACACCTGCACACTCCATGCGCGAGGGCGACCAACGGGAGCCCGACCTGTCCGGCCTCCCGTTGGTCGGCCCGGATCATTCAGAATGCAAACATCCATAGCCAAGAAACAGCACTTTCTGAAAAAACGGCACGTAGGCCTGTCGGAAAGAGGAAACGCGCGCAGCGGCTTTGTTCTTCGCACTCAACGCGGTGCGAATGTCGCGGGCACGTCTTGCAGCACAACGGAAGCTGTGGTGGTCGGGTCTTCCCAACGAACAGTTAGAAGCGCTTGCCGCGTCTCTTTGGCCAGCGGTAACCGCCACCGATCAACGAACGTACCGCTGAGGTCCTTTCTCGCGGCGCAGGAGGCGGCCACCAACCAACTGTAGCACTGTTGCAGTGCGTCCTCTGGTGTGGCGGGCTTGACCTGAGGGCATTTGGCCAGTTCCGCGAAGAATCGCTTCACCCAGGGCTCACCGCCGCAGTCACGTCGCAACTTGAGCATTGCCGAGGCGTAGATGACCGGTTGATCGGAGGGTTGTACTGGCCTGCCGTCGGTCCGTGTCAGCCGTGGAGTTTTCTCGTCCAAGCCGCCAAGCGTCGTAAACGCTTCGAGGAACCCCATGCCGGAATCCGCGTACAACTGCTCTGCTTGCTCAATCGTTCGACGCGTCGCGCGATCCGGATCTCTGCAGCCGAGCACGTCCGTGCACACGATACGCATGAACACGGCGTAGCCGGTGATGAACAACGAGTGCCGCTCGCCGAAAGTGTAGTAGTTGCGTCCCATCTCGTAGAAGTAGTAATGAGCGAAAGCGTCGCGATCATTTTGGACAAGCGGATAGTCATGGTCGTAGAACCCCGCGACTTCAATGCCGGCTGCTCCGATGTAGCCGCAGCCATAGCCGCAACTGAGGTCCGCGCGAGGCAGCGCGGCAATCGTTGGCTTACCGTTGATCTGCTTCAGTGGCTGCGGCGACGAACCGACCAGTGCGGCATAGGTCTTCCAGCCACCGTCCAGCCGCTGCAGGAAGCGGGCCATTACCTCACGGTCGAACTCGCTACCCGCGGTTAACAGCACGACCCGTTGGCCCTCCCACGGCACCAAACGCGTGCTCACGTGGTGTTGCCGCCAACGTTCGGGATAGAAGGCCAGCTTGCCGTAGTCGACCGGATCACCGGGTTGGAGAGTGGCCGACTCGGCCGCCCAGCAGGCGACCGAAGCGCCCGTCAAGACTCCACAGAAAAGAAAGACAAAGGACCGATGCCGCAGGATTCCTGTCATGAAAAGTTCCTCGTGTGAAGATCGACGGCTCGGCCGCGCCGCAGCCGGAGGCAACCAAAACAATACGGCTATCGTATCCCGCCGAAGGCTTTCCCGCAACGTCTCCGCATCGCGGTGCCGGATCAGATGGCATGCGCACGACATGGCGCAGGTTCTCGCCGCTGACGACGTCGAGCGTATCCATGCTCGCATCGTGGCGTTGTGCGGCTTGGATCCAGCCGTCCCGCGTGTCCCTCGCATCGGTTTCTAGCCGCGATTCCATGCCGGCGAGAATACCAACCTACGTTGCGATCCGTTCGTTCCATATTGGTTCCGGATTGGTTCCGGGCAAGGGGGTGAACCCATAGATGCGGTCGCCCAGGACTGGCGGACTCCCTATACGGGTGGAGCCTGCCCCGATGACTTGCCGCTTTCTGCCCCACTCCTGGGCACGGCGGACGATCCAGGGGGTTGCTCCTGCTGACGCTGACTGATACCTTGATCCATCACAGCCTGGCTAGTCAGGTGTTTTGGCCCGCATGTTCGCGTTTCGAATCACTGCTAATGGTAATGGGAGATCTGACCATGTCGCGACGAATGATGATGCTTGCTGCCGCGCTTCTACTGTTGGGTTCTGGTGACCGGGCGATGGCGTTAGGATGTCGGCTGGCCACTTGCGCACCAGCCACTTGCGCACCAGCCACGTGTCAACCGAAGGTCCAGTATGTCGAGAAGACGGTGATGTGCCCCACATACATCACCGAAGCGCGGACGGTCAAGACGATCGAATGCCGCCCCGAGATCCGGGAGAAGACGGTGACCGAGTATCGAACCGTGTGCGAGATGAAGATGGTCGAGCGGACCTGCACGGTGATGGTGCCCGAATTGCGAACCAAAACGGTCGAGTGGGTCGTGAACGTCCCGGAGTGGAAGGAGGTTACCCAGGAATGCACGGTAATGGTCCCACACACCGAAATGCGTCAAGGCACGCGGACGGTCTGCAAGATGGAGCCGGTCACCCAAACGCGGACCGTGATGGAAGACCAAGGACATTGGGAGGAAAGGCCCTGCCCGGCCCCGAAAACCTGTGCTCCGGCTACCTGTGCCCCGAAGACCTGCAGGGTGTGGGTGCCCAAGTGTGTCGAGAAGGAGGAGGAAGTAACCTGCATGAGGCCGATACAGGTGGAAGAGCCGTGCGAGTATCCAGTGACCGTATGCAAGCCGGAGACCCGAACCCGCACCATCCGTGTCTGCGAGTGCAAGCGGGAGGTTCGCCGGCAGGATGTGCAGTGCACGGCGTATGTCCCCAAGGAAGTGTCCCGGAAGGTCCCCGTCGCGACTTACAAGTGTGTCCCCACGAAACGGGTCGTTCGCTGTACGGTGATGGTTCCTCACGAAGTGGAGAAGGTCGTGCCGGTCTGCACGGTGAAAATGGTGCCGAAGACAATCGAGGTTCCCGTGTGTTGTCCCACCAAGTGCTGCCGATAACCGACTGTTGAATACCGGGTTCCACACGCTGTTTTCGGCCTCCCGTTGGTCGGCCCGGATCATGGCGCTTCTTGCGGTGCGACTGCGCGGAGACGAACGGTTTTATCGGCGAGAGGACTTCCCACGGCTCGGGCGCAGTGAGGATCTTCAACGTCGAGACCGGGCAGTAGACCCATTGCTTCGAGGAACCGGCTGGAGTCGTCTACGCCTTGGCACCGAGCCCGGACGCATTTGACTGAAGTGTTACCCTATCGCAAGGAGAGTACCCATGAGATCGTCGACATGCTCGTCGAACCCCCGGCGGATGGTGCCAACCACGGCCCTTGCCGCCTTCCTGATTGTGCTCCCGCCGGCCGCGAAAGCCCTTGCCGCCGAAAGCGGGATCATCGCGCCGGGCGCTCGCGTCGAAAAACTGGCCGACGGCTTCAAGTTCACCGAAGGCCCCGCCGCCGACGCCCGCGGCAACGTCCTGTTTACCGACCAGCCGAACGACCGGATCGTGAAATGGAGCGTCGACGGCAAGCTCTCGACGTTCATGGAGCCCTGCGGACGCTCCAACGGCCTCTGCTTCGACGGCCAAGGCAACCTATGGGCCTGCGCCGATGAGAGGAACGAGCTTTGGTGCATCGACCCGGCGGGCAAGCCCACGGTCGTCGTGAAGCAGTACGAGGGCAAGCTGCTCAACGGGCCGAACGACGTCTGGGTTCGCCCCGATGGAGGCGTCTACTTCAGCGACCCGTTCTACAAGCGGCCCTACTGGAATCGCGGTCCGCAGCAGCAAGACGGCCAGTGCGTCTATTACTTGGCGCCCGACCGAAAAAGGCTGATCCGCGTGGCCGACGACCTGGCACAGCCGAACGGGCTGATCGGCACGCCCGACGGCAAGACGCTCTACGTGGCCGACATCCGTGCGAGGAAGACGTACGCCTACGACGTCCGGCCCGACGGCACACTCGACAACAAGCGACTCTTCTGCGAACTGGGCTCCGACGGTATGACGATCGACCAGCAGGGCAACGTCTATCTCACCGGCAACGGCGTCACCGTGTTCGCCTCTTCGGGCAAGCAGATCGAACAGATTCCCGTGGAAGCCCGCTGGACGGCCAACGTCTGCTTCGGCGGCGGGGACGGGCATACCCTGTTTATCACTGCCAGCGAGGGGCTATATGCACTCCGGATGAGCGTCAAGGGTGCGGGCAGCCAGTAGCAGAGCGACTTCACTTCGCGGAAGCGCACAACAGCGCGGATCAGACCATCCCGCGGGACCACGCTGGTCGTCATAAGGTTAATTGGGAAAGCAGCTTAGGGCTCATTCAGGAGCTCTCGCGCCGGCCCCTCGCCCCGCAAGCGGGGCGAGGGGAGGATCCTGGGACAGAGTCTTGCGACGGGACGTCCTTTCTCCCCTGGGCATTCCCGCCGCGAGACGATAGGATACAATAGTTGGTTTGACCGTAACCGGCCGGGTTTGGCGGCGGATTGGAGGAGTCTGGATGGCTAAGAGCAAGAAGAAGGCCGAGACCGTCTTTCTGGTTTGTGAAGAGACGGGTGACTACAACTATACCCTGCGCCGGAAGCCGGGCGGCGAGAAGCTGAAGCTGAAGAAATACTGCCCCAGGCTCCGCAAGCACACGGTACACGTCGAGAAGAAGAAGTAGTGCCGTCGGCAGGTTCCCGAGGAGAACCGCGCCACGGCCGTCTCGGCACTGGGACCGACGCCGGCGGGCCGCGAAGCGGACGGATCGAGGTCCCAGCCCTCCCCTCAAGCTCCCATGGCGAAGCGCTGGCGTATCCACCCGCATGATGCCGATCGGATCGCGGCGCTGCAATGCGCCGCCCGAGTTCCCGCAGTCGTCGCCCAATTGTTGATCTGTCGCGGGATCACGGATCCGGCGTTGGCCCGGGTGTTTCTGGACCCGAAGCTCTCGGCGCTGCACGATCCCGAGCAGTTGCCCGGCTGCACGGAAGCCGCGGCCAAGATCCACGAGGCGATCCGAGCCAAGAAGCGGATCGTGGTCTACGGCGATTACGACGTCGACGGAATGACCGGCACGGCCGTGCTCTGGCGGTGCCTGAGGCTGCTCGGCGCCGACGTGGGATACTACGTTCCCCATCGGGTCGATGAAGGATACGGGCTCCACGGCGACGCGGTTCGCACGCTGGCCTCGGACAACGTCGGGATGATCGTCACGGTCGATTGCGGGATTGGGAGCGTCGCCGTGGCCGAAACGGCCCGTCAGTTGGGCGTGGACCTGATCGTGACCGATCACCACGAGCCCGGCCCAGAGCTGCCCCAAGCGACCGCCGTCGTGCATCCCCGATTGCCCGGCCATGGTTACCCGTTTGGCGGTTTGAGCGGTTCCGGCGTGGCGCTGAAAGTGGCGTGGGCGCTGTGCCAACAGGCCAGCGGGGCCAAGAAGGTGGGCCAGCGGATGCGAGAGTTCCTCTTGCAGGCGGTCGGGTTGGCCGCCCTGGGGACAATCGCCGACGTGGTGCCGCTGGTCGACGAGAACCGGGTGCTGGTTCGTCACGGGCTGTCCAGTCTGGCCGGCCAACCGACCCTGGGCCTAGCGACGCTGATGCGGGTCGCCCAACTCGACGGCAAGACGCAACTGGCCAGCGAGGACGTGGCGTTTTCCCTGGCTCCTCGCCTCAACGCCGCCGGACGCCTTGGCCAGCCCCAACTGGCCGTGGAACTGCTGGTGACCGAGCGGACCGAGCGGGCCGAAGAGTTGGCACGCTACATCGACCAGCTCAACGCCGACCGCCAGACCCTGGAGCGGAGCATCTATCGGGCCGCCAACAAGCAGGCCAGGGAGCAGTTCGATCCGGCCGAGGATTCCGCCTTGGTGTTGGCCGACCACGGCTGGCACGAAGGCGTGATCGGCATCGTGGCCGGCCGACTCGCCGACAAGTACCACCGCCCGGTCGTATTGATCTCCTGGGACAAGCTGGCGGTCAAACCAGGCGTCGGCTCGGCGCGCAGCGTGCCCGGATTCAACCTGCACGCGGCGCTGGCGGCATGCGACGAGTACCTCGTGTCGCACGGTGGGCACGTGGCCGCGGCCGGCTTGAAGATCGAGGAGGGCAAGCTGGAGGGCTTCCGCGCGGCGTTTTGCGAGGTGGCCGCGGCGGAAATCAGCGAGCAGCAACGGGTGGCCGAGTTGCGGATCGACGCCGAGGCCCCGCTCAGCGCGTTCACACTCGAGGCAGTCGGGCACATCGAGCGACTGGCCCCCTTCGGCGAAGGCAACTCCCGCCCGCTGCTGTGCACCGCCGGAGTCACCCTGGCCGAGCCGCCGAAGACGATCGGTTCCGACGGACGCCACTTGTCGTTAAGGCTCTCGCAACACGGCGTGACGCTGCGGGCGGTCGCCTTCGGCGGCGGGGAATGGGCCGACGATCTGGCGTCCTTGCAGCGTCCTTTGGACGCCGCGTTCCGGCCCGTAATCAACACGTTCCGTGGCCGCCGCAACGTCGAATTGCATCTGGTCGACTGGAGGGCGGAGGCGTGAGGTCCGCGATGACCGAGGCCGAGCTCGAAACCGCCCGTCAGGAAATGGTTCGCAAGCAGTTGCAGAACCGCGGCATCCACGACCGCTCGGTGCTGGACGCCATGGCCAAAGTGCCCCGAGAACGCTTCGTTGCTGCGCCCATGCGCCACGATGCGTACGCCGACCGGGCCCTGCCGATCGACTGCGGTCAGACGATCAGCCAGCCTTACATCGTGGGGCTGATGACGCAGGCTTTGGAGCTGTCGGGCCCGGAGCGCGTGTTGGAGATCGGCACCGGCAGCGGATACCAGACCGCCGTCCTGGCCGAATTGGCCCGCGAAGTCGTGACGATCGAACGCCACCGCGAGCTTTCCCAACGCGCGTCCGAGGCACTTTCGGCCTTGGGCTACCGGAATGTCGTTCCGCGGGTGGCCGACGGCACGCTCGGCCACCCGGCCGGAGCCCCTTTCGAGCGCATTATCGTCACGGCCGCGGCGGAAGAGTGCCCGCCCGCTTTGTTCACGCAACTGGCGGAAGGCGGATTGTTGGTGATCCCGCTGGGCGGGCGCGACTATCAGACCCTGCGGGCGATCCGCAAGATCGCAGGCCAACCGCAGGCTGCGAGCCTGTCGACCTGCCGGTTTGTTCCGCTGGTCGGCGCCGACGGATGGACGGAATGATCCCCGGGAAGGATCGCCGTCACAGCGTCCATCCTTCGCGATACGGCGGAAGGAGCAGCTTGTTGGCCGCTTCCGAGTTGGTGAAGCGCAGTTTTTCGGCGTCCCAGTAGAGCTTCTCCTGGGTGCGCAGGGCGATGTTGCCCATCAGCACCGCGGCGGCCAGGTGGCCCGCATGGTCGACGAAGTTGCTGCCGGCCGGTGCGCCGCCCTTGCAGGCATCGATCCACTCCTGGTAGTGGCCGGGCGACCGGGACAGCTTCTGCGGCGGCTTTCCGAAGACTCGCGCCTTGGCTTCCGGCAGAAGCTGGGCGCCGAGCAACACGCCCTCGTCTCCGACAATCAGCGTGCCGTCGTTGATGAAAATGTTGCGATCCGCGACTTCCTTGGGCAACGGCGGCATCATGCCGCCGTCGTACCAGCGGATGACGATCTCCGGCCGGTCGCCTTCGGCCGCGAAGCGGAAGGTCACGATCGACGCCGCCGGGGCCGTTTCGTTCTTGACTTCCGGCGGCGCGTTCCAGTGGGTGGAACAGGCCTCGACGCTCTCCGGCCAGCCGAGTTTCAGGGCCTTGAAGGCCGCCGACAGGTTGTGGCAGCCGATGTCGCCCAGCACACCGGTGCCGAAATCCCACCAACCTCGCCAGGCGAACGGGTGGTAGCAGGGATGGTACGGCCGCTGTGGCGCCGGTCCCAGCCAGAGGTCCCAGTTCAGATGCGAGGGGAGGGGCGGAGTCTCTTTCGGCCGCGGGACGCCGCGCGGCGAGATGTCGGGCCGGCGATTGGACCACGAGTGAATCTCCCGCACCTTGCCGATGGCGCCCGACCAGATATACTCGCAGACCAGACGTGCGTTTTCGCTCGCCTGGCCCTGGTTGCCCATCTGCGTGGCCACCTGAGCGTCCTTGGCCGCCTTGGCAACCTCCAGCGCCTCCTGCACGCTGTGGGTGAGCGGTTTCTGGCAGAAGACGTGCTTGCCCATCTTCAGGGCCATCATGGTGACCACGGCGTGGTTGTGGTCGGGCGTGGCTACCATGACCGCGTCGATGTCTTTCTGAGTCTCGAGCATCTTGCGGAAGTCGCTGTAGACCTTGGCCTCGGGAAAGCCCTTGGCGGCGTTGGCCGCGTGCTGGGCGTCCACGTCGCAGATCGCCACGATGTTCTCGCTGGGCACCCGGCGGATGTCGTTCGATCCCATTCCGCCGACGCCCACGCCGGCGATATTCAGCTTCTCATTGGCCGACGGTTGCCCCGCCGCCCCCAACACATGGCGGGGAAGGATCGTTATCGTTGCCGCGGCCGTCGTGCTGGCAAGGAAGCGACGCCGACTGACTCCTTGTTCTGTACTCATCAAGACACCTCCAGTTTGCGATATGGTAGAGTCGAAACATCATCGTGCTTCAGGGATTTCATCCAGGCGATCCATCAGCACCTCCACAGCCCGTTTTGTCCCACGTCCGCCTGCGGACCAAGGCTCCCCCATTGTCCACCGTGGAAGCTCGTATGTCCAGTCCGCTCCGGGGAACAAGTACTTGGAGTCTTTCGCCGCGGGGACGGAAATCAGCCGCAGGGCGCTGAGAAAATGCGTCTGGTTGTTGCGGGCCAGCAGCATGTCGGTCGCGTTGACCCTGGCGTCGCGGTTGAAGTCGTAGGGAAAGCCGATCGGCGCGGGATCGAGAAACGTGCGGGGGTTGTTGCGGGCCAGCAGCATGTCCGTGGCGTTGACCCGCGCGTCGCCGGTCGAGTTGCCGGCTTCGCCGACGGCGTTTCCGAAATAGAATACGTCTGCCTCGACCAGGCCCGTGTTCCGTGTGGGCAGCATCGTGACCTGCAGCCACTGCTTCTGGATGCTGTGATCCGGCCAGACGATCGTCACGCGGTCCGATCCGGCCGCGCCGTCGCCGGGTCGGACGGCAATCTCGCCAGGCGCCGGGGCGATCGCCCACGTGCTCGGATCGTTGTCGTTGCCCACGCGGAAGGCAAAGTCCGCGACTTCCAGGGACGTTCCCCGCGGTAGGCCGGCCACGTCGATCATGACTCCGTTGATGCCGCGGCTGAAGCTGGTGTAGTTGGCAAAACGGGCCGTTTCGCCGGGTAGCAAGGCCTGTTTCTCCGCGGCGATTGCCTCGTCGTCGCCCGCGTCGGCCATCACGCGATTGCCGTCAAACGCCGAGTGGTTGTAGAAGACGTGCCGGGCGACGACCTCGGCGCCGGCCGCGTCGGCCGGCGCCACGTACCGTACCTGCAAATGGGGCGGCACGTCGCCCTCGGAAGAACAGAAGTCGACTCCGTCCGCGCCGGTCGGCAGCAAGACCCAACCGAAATCCATGTCGCCGTGATCCGACCAGAACCGCAAGCTGGTGGTCACGTCGATGGTCAGCCGGCCCGCGCCGACCGACCCGGAGGTGGTGTCGGCCACGGCGGCGGCCTCCACGTCGTCGGTCTGGATTCCCTCGCCCAGCGAGCTCCACGTGTCCGTGTCTTGCCAGGGGCCGAGCATGCGGTGCACGCGGATTGCCTGCCCCGGGTTGGTGATTTGCAGTTCCAGGCTCGCCCGATCAATCCAGGCCCCTTCGGGGATCTGTCCCGCCTCGGGGCCGAACAGGTTCTCGAACCGCAACAGCGTCTGCACTTCGCGGCCATTGCCTTCGCCGGCGACGAGCAGCTCCGGGCTGTCCGCGTTGTTGAACGTCACCCCCGCATAGTCCACAAACGTATCGGCCGGATCGTCGCGGCCGACCTCGGTCCCCACGCCCACCCGCACTTGAGCCGTGTCGCAGGCCCCGTGGCCGTCGGAAACCGTGTAGCTGAACGTGTCGGCGCCCACGAAACCGTCGCCGGGCGTGTAGGTCAATGTGTCGTCGACGTTGCGGACGACCGAGCCGTGGCCGCCCTGGGTGAAGCCGACGACCGTGAGCGCGTCGGGGTCCACATCGGCGTCGTTGGCCAGCACGCCGATGCCGGTTGCCGTGCCGACGTTGGTGTACGCCGTATCGTTGGCGGCCGTCGGAGGGTCGTTGACCGGCCACACCTCGACGCGGACGGCGGCGGCGGAAAGCTGGCCCCGGCCGTCGTCTACCCGATAGGCGAACCAGTCTTCTCCCCACCAATCGGCCTCGGCCGCGTAGATCACGGAGCCGTCATCGTCGATCTGCACTTGGCCATGGGACGCGGGAATCAGCACGTAGCTCACGCTCAGCGGATCGCCCTCCGGATCGCTGTCGTTGGCCGTCACCTCGATGCGCACCGGAGTGTCTTCCGCGGTGGCGGCCGCATCGGGCGTCGCCACGGGCGGGCCGTTTTCCACCAGCGCCGCCACGTCGGCCGCGTCGAGGACATAGTTGAACACGCGGACGTCGTCCAGGTCACCCTGAAAATGCTCGGGGGTCCCTGCCGGATCGTGGATGCAGCCGAGGCGCGAGAAGGACGTGGTTTTCAGCTCGGTGCCGGCAGCGGCACCGTCGCTCAGCGATCCATCGACGTAGACCTCCGTCATGCCCGTGTCCGCGTTCCGGGTCAAGGCGACATGGTGCCAGCGGTTGTCGTTGATCGGATCGGTCGTCGTGGCCCCGTCGCAGCCGCCGGCACTAATCCGCAGGCGGCCGCTCTGGTCGAGCCAGCCCCAACGGACCTCGTTGTCGCTGTCGAGTGTTTGGCTGCCGGTGATGCCCGGGGCGTCGCGGTAAACCAGGTTGCCGACCTGCCCCGTGCGGACCCACAAAGCCAGGCTGGCGGTGCCGCCGAGTGTCTCGCTGAGATCCGTGCCCATTTCAACGTAGTCGTCCCGGCCGTCCAGCGACAAGGCCCCGCCGTAGTGTCCAGCGGTCCATGGGCTGCCGTCGACGTTCACGGCCGTGCCCAAGGCGTTGAACTTGCTGTCGCCGACCGCCAGACCTTGCCCTTCGTCCAGCCGCCAATGGTGCACAAGGCCAAGAACCCCCACGTCGACCGTGGTCGTGTCGTAGCCCTGCCGCCCGTCGGCGATCGTGTAGGTGAACGCATCGTTGCCGACAAACCCTGGTTGCGGGCGGTAGACGAGCGTGCCATCGCCGCCGTCGGCGACGCTGCCGTGCCGGCCTTGGGTAAACTGGACAACCGCGAGCGAGTCGCCGTCGCCGTCGCTGTCGTTGGCCAACACGGCAACGGCCGTTTCGCCGTCCTCGCGAACTTCCACCGAGTCGCGCAGGGCCAGGGGTGCCGTGTTGCCGGCCGCTTGTACGGTCACGGCGTCGAACGTCGCCGTGTTCAGTTCCGTGTTGTCGTGACTGGTCAGCGCCAGCCCGACGTAGATGCTCGACGCCATGTTGATGTCGACCGCCTCGACCAGCGTCCACACACCGCCGTCCTCCGACTGCTCCGCGGTGAAGGTCTGTCCGTTGCGGGAAAGGCGGAACCACTGCGGGGCGTCGGCGTCGCTGTGGCTGCTACTATAGGTTTGTCCGGCGGAAGCCGGCCGCCATTGGATACCCGCCCCATTGTCGTGCGTAACGCGGACCAGGACGTTGCTTGCGTTGGCGTCCAACGTCTCGCGCATCATCAGTCCGGCCTTGGCAAAGCGATCGGTATCCTCCAGCGAGGCCACCCGGCCCACGATTTGCCCGTCTCCTTCCAGCGGCCGGTACACGAAATGGCACGCGTCCTGCCTGCCCCAAATGTCGCTGCCCGAGGCGATCAGTGTGAATGTGTCACCATCGAGCCGGACGCACCCGCTGCCCCCAGGCGTGCCGAGGTCTTGGCCGGCCCACGGGACGGGCAGCACGGAGTCCGACGGTGTGGCCGCGAAGATCGTGGCTGTTCCCTGGCTGCAACCGTGCTCGTTCACGCCGTAGACGCGATAGTAGTACTCGCGGGTCGGTTCCACCGCCGCATCGACGTAGCTGGTCACGTCGCCCACGGCGGTCAGTTCCGAGAAGTCCGCACCGTCGGCGGATCGTTCGATTCGGTAGCCGCTGGCCCCGTCGACCGGGTTCCAGCGAAAGGCGAGGTGATCGGGCGCCTTGGACGTAAACACCAGGCCGGTCAGTTGCGGCAGATCCGCGGCGCCCGCAAGGAACTCGGCCGGCGGCATGGCGCTGAGCAATGATCGCGGTTCGAGCTTCTCGATCCGCATCGGCCGATCGTGCCGAAACGGCTGGGCGGCTTCGGGGCTCCTTCGAGACAAACGTTCACACAGCCAAGACAACCCGACGCTTTTCATGGTTCTACTCCACGGCCGTCAGGAGACGTTAGCAAACGCCGGACCACCATTATGGCAGAACACGCGCTGTCTGCAAGCATCCGGCAGAGAGTGGGCCGGGGCGACCGGGCACACACGCGACGGGGCAACGCGGGCATTTGCCCCCCGGCGAGGCCGAAGGTATACTCGCTTGTTGCGCCATTGGGAGGACCGCCGTGGTGCAAGCGTCCATAGTAGGGAGGCTGCACGTCATGCAGAAGCACGCGCTCGCCACGATGCTCGCCGTCCTGTTGATTTCTGCAAACGCTGCCCTTGCCATAGAGAGAACCTACCGCGACGATCAGGGCCGCACGCGCGTTCGGCCGGCGCCGACCGACGCGCGAATGAACAACCCCTGGCCTGCCTCGTGGGAAGACGATCTGGCCGTCCGGGTCGACCGCGCCCTGCAATACTGGTCAACACAATCGTTGTCCTTCAATAGCTGGGGCGAGAACGAAAAGCGAGGCTATCCACAAATGATGTGGGCCTTTCTGCTGGGTGACAAGGACCGGGCCGTCAAGGCCTTCGAAGAGGACGACTACCAGCGGGACGACCATCGCCACACGCTCGGCGTGGACTTCTACTGGTGCTTCACGCTGAAAGGGCAGATGCGCAAGTTCTTCTACTTCGGCGAGGCACTTTCCGACGACTACCGGGCCAAGTTTCGCAGAGCCGCCGCGATCTGGACCGAAAAGGACCCCTATCGACGGCCACATCCCGTCTACGGCACCGGGGGCAAAGGCAGTGGTTGGGGGCCGGACGCCAAAGGCTCCTGGGTCGACGTGCGTCGGACCGACAACCTGCGGGCGATGACGGACACCTCGGTCTACCTGATGGCCGAACTCGCCGGCAACGAAGCCACCCGACGGCTCTACCGGGAACGCATCCTGGCCTATGTCCGGATGCTCTACAACGCGGGCATGATGGAATGGGACAGCGAGAACTACCACGGCCACACGTTGGCGCCGTACCACAACCTGTACGACTTCGCCGAGGATCCCGAGGTCAAGAAGCTGGCCAAGGCCGCGCTTGACTGGCTCTATGCCGCCGGGGCCGTCAAATACTGGCGAGGCGGATTCGGCGGCCCCAACAATCGCGACTACGGCGGCGGCAACGTGGTCTTCGGCGGCGGAACCGTCCAGCCGCTCTGGCTCTACTTCGGCGACGCGGTGATCGACAATCCGGCCGGCCATTGCGACGACGTCCACCACGTGACCAGCGGATACCGCCCACCTCCGGCGGTCGTCGAGCTGGCGCGCAAGAACTTCTCTCGCCCCGCCGAACTGCATGCCACCAAGCCCGACTACAGCCTTTGGGATCCCTCGCAAGAAGTCCAGCCTCGCTATTGGGAAACCACCTTCTTCGGCAAGACGTACCAGCTCGGCAGCGCTCGCTCCAGGGCGCCCATGCAGCCCTGGACGCCGAGCATGCTGAAGATGACGGTCTACAACTCGCAGCGGGGGCTCGACTACTTCGTCGTCAATACGAGTGAATTGGGCGAACACTCGGTCAAAAACGCCGGCGACCAGATCGCCCAGTACCGGAATCTCCTGATCTGGCTGCGGCCGGCCGACCGGGGCGAGCGGACGTTCTATTTCCAGTTGCCGCGCTCGGCCCAACGGGAAATCGCCGCCGGCGTCTGGCTGGCCCGGATGGAGAAAACCTACTTGGCCATCCATCCCATCCAACTGCCCGCGTACTCCGACTACACGATCCCTCTGGTGACCGAAGAGCTCGACAAAAAATCGCATAAGCCTAAGCCCAACCCGCGCGGCGTGCTCTATCGGGACGAGCAATTCTTCCAAACCACCGCCGACGGGAAAGGCTACGCCGGTTTTGCCATGGAGGTGGGCGAAGAAGGCGTGTACGCCGGCTACGAGGCCTTTAAGCAGGCGGTTGTCGCAAAGAGTCACCTCGACACGACTCGACTTGCCCAAGGCATTGCGACGCTCGTCGGCATCGACGGCAGGAAGCTGACCGTTCGCCACAACCCACAAAACGACCTGCCGGAGATCCAGCGCGACGGCGCACCCTGGGACTACGCCCAACACCTGGACGTCTACGGGCCGGAAGACGGAACCGGTCCCATTGCGCAGCGGTGGCGGTCGGGTACGCTGACCGTCGAGGCGGGCGGGAAGCGTTTCACTTGCACCGTCGCCGAGGACGGCAAGGTCTCGTGGGAGAACGGGCAGGCCCGGTGATCGGCCGACCGAGGCGTCGAAGCGTGCGCGGTGCGAGGGCCCTGTCGAACGGCAAAGCGATTCGGCTCGCAGCCCAGGTCGATCGCGGCGCCCATGCCCCCCTTGCGCGGGGCAGTCTCGCCCGAGGGAACCTTGTCGCCGTCTCGTTCGTCTGGTATGGTTTAACGCTCAAACGGTTCAGGAAGCAGTCGGGATGTCACGGCGTTTGCCCGTTCAGGGCCTCCGCCCCAGGGCGCTGATCCGAGCGGGAGTTCTTTTCGGGGACGTAGCTCAATTGGGAGAGCACCGGCTTTGCAAGCCGGGGGTTGGCGGTTCGAGCCCGCTCGTCTCCACTCACCCGAAACCGTGGGCTCGCAAGACGCTACGCCGAGCCCGCGAGTTGGGGAAAACTCTTCCGGTGGCAACGCTTGCCACCTGCTTGTCACCTGCTTGGCACGGACGCGGAGATCGCCTTGCATCGGGATATCGGCACATCGGGTCTGGCCGTGGTCGATTTCCTCACCACCTTCGGAGAACTCACCACCTTCGGAGAAGACGAAGACCTCACTCCAGCTTGTGACCGTGCACCGAGAAATCAAGGGCGCAATCGACATGACGCGGCACCATGTTCCCGACACCAAGACGGCCCCTTCCGTTGAAAAACAAGGACCTACGTCAAGAATCACCCCCCCTCAACTTATGGGGTCGGTATTGAAGAAAAGTGTCGACTTTTTGTTGCAGGACTAGGCATACAGCCCTATGCTGAAGGGTGATCGTTGACTTATCCTAGGGGGGTACTGCCCGCATCGGTGTCCTGAGACACCGCAAGTCTCTCGCAGGGAAGGAGTCGTACCATGCGTCTATCCGCGTTCAGACCGACCCATCGATCCATCTGTCGTGCCACTTCAATGGGCTTCAACACCCGGGAATCGGTCAACCACCGGCGGCTTCTGTGTGAACCACTCGAATGTCGGTTGCTGCTGTCGCTCGGGCCGGCCCTTGCCGCGCTGCCCGGGATGCACTTGGCCGACCCGTCGGTCGATCGCTTTGACGGGCAGGTTGTTTATCTCGATTTTGACGGTGCCCGGGACGTGACCTACAACGGTCCGGTGGTGATCGAAGGCATCGACGTTCCGAGTTTTCGTCTGCCCGGCGCGCTGGCCGGCCGGGAGGCGGTCGTCATCGACGGCCTCGTCGACCAAATCGAAGGCGTTTTCGGGGATACGGGAATCGCCGTCACCGCGCGGCGGCCCGCGGCAGGAGAATACTCCACCGTCTATGTTGGCGGCGATGGTTCCGCATTCCAGCAGTACGGCAGCTTCCTCGGCCTGGCCGAACAGACGGACGTGGGCAACAGGGACCGTGGAGATTCCGCGTTCGTCTTTTCAGAGACCGTCCTTGCCGGGGAAAGTGGTGCGAACTTGCCCGAGGTGGTTGTCCATGAGATCGGTCACCTGCTGGGATATGATCATGACTGTAATGACATAGGTACCGAAAGCGAGCTGGCCGGTGTGGCTTACAAGGGAAGCACTCACAAGTTCCTCGTACAGCAAGCGAGTGGCCTATACAAGGCACTGTTTGGGGTTGCGGGCGTGACATTGGAGCACGAACACTATCTGGAGGGCGAAGACGATGCGTGGTGGTACGGTGGAGACAGCCTATGTGAAGGCGCGATAGAAGAAGACCTACCCCCTACACGTGCCTTCAACCATTTCTGCGCAGGGGGAGATGAAGACGAGCTGTTTGATGGCCTCGATGTGGGAGGCTGGGTCAATACTCCGTTAGAAAACGTGACGGAAAACAGGTGGCCAAACGCTGTAAGCGAATACGAGGCCGGTGACAAGGCCCTCGCCTATTGGTGGCTGGGACGCATCATGCACTTGGTTCAGGACTCGACGGTCCCAGCACATGTGCATAAGGACCCCCATCCCGGCGAATATCCTCCCTGGGTTGGTGGCGACGACCAGTATGAAGAGGACGCCAACGGGCTGAACGTCTACTTTGAGTTCAACACCGAAGAGTATGGAACAAGCTGGGACTATCAAGACTGGTCCAACAATGATCGGTGGAATTGGTCGGTGTCGACCCCCAGCTATAGCAGCTTCACGTCGAGCCCGCAGGCATTGTGGGACAGAAGCGACGACTACGGTTCGCTGGAAGCGCTGTTCCGCGAGACAACCGATTACACGGATGACTATGACAGCGATGATCGCGATGGCGACGTGCACGGTGGCGGCGGCCCGTCGTTCGACGGGGCGCACCCGGGAAGGTTGGCCGAAATGGACCGCTCGCTTCACGACTACTGGGCGCGCCACGAGGTTGACGGGAGTTGGTCGTTTGATCTCAGTTGGGCAGAATGTCGCGTTCTAGCGCGTGATCTGGGCACCTGGGCGGTTGAGCAGTCGGTCATGCTCATGCGGTATTTCTATAACTGTCGCGAGAAGCTGGTCGCCTCTCCGACGAACGCGGAAATCGTCAATACTTCGACCGGCAGCATCGAACTGGGTTGGGAGCCAGTGGATGGAGCCGACGGATACGTCGTCTATCGCTCCGACGGTGATGTGGCCGGTTTCAGCCGGGTAGGAAGCTCATCGGAGCCGCGCTACGCCGACACGGGATTGGAGCCGGGCGCCGATCAATACTATCGTGTCTACGCCTATAACGACGTGGCTGGGCTGGGCAGTGGATATGCAAGCGTATCTGCGGCCTCGTTGAAACCCGTTTCGACCCTGATCGACGAAGACGATGGGGATTACCTCCCGGGGGACTTCAGCCTCCGCGAGGCCCTGATTCTGGCCGCCAGCACCCCCGGCAAAGACGTGATCGAGTTCGCCCCGGAGCTGGCCGGCGGCACGATCACCCTGAACGCCGGTCTGGGCCAGTTGGAGATTGCCAGCGACGTGGATGTGATGGGACTGGGTGCTACGGAGCTTACGATCGACGCGGCCGGCAACAGCCGCGTGTTCTACGTCGATCCCGCGGTAACCGACGCGACCGTCAGCGGCCTGACGATCACCGGAGGCAGCGTCCTGCGCGGCGCCGGGATTTCTAACGAGGGGACGCTGTGGGTGGTCAACTCGACGATCTCGGGAAATGTGGCGTGGGACACGGGCGGAGGGATTGATAACCGCGGCACGCTTTCGGTGGCCAACTCGACCATCTCGAACAATTCAGGCCCGTATCGCGGCGGGGGAATTAGCAACCTGGACGGCACGGTGACGGTGGCCAACTCGACGATCTCGGGCAATTCGGCATACGGATACGGAGGCGGGATTGACAACGATTCGGGCACGGTGACGGTCATCAACTCGACGATCTCGGGCAATTCGGTCCGAGCGTACGGCGGCGGACTCTATACGTGGGCGACGGCTTCCACCACGCTTCACAACACGATCGTCGCCGGGAACCTTTCCACGGACACGGGCCTTGGCCAAGATTTGGGGGGAGATGTTGTCCAGCTGGAGAGTTCGTACAACCTGGTTGGCGACGCGGCCAGCAGTGGCGGTTTGGCCGACGGCGTCCGCGGGAACATTGTGGGGCAGGCCCCCTTGCTGGCACCGCTGGGATACTACGGAGGCCCGACGAAGACGCACGCCTTGTTGTTGCCCGGCAGCCCAGCCATCGATGCAGGACATGATGCCTGGGCGGTCGATCCCGAAGGAAATCCCTTGACGACCGATCAGCGCGGCGAGGATTTTTCCAGGATTCTTGGCAGCGCCGTGGACATCGGTGCATTTGAGCCCCAACTTATCGTTTCCACGCTTCTCGACGAAGAAGACGACGACCGGCTGTGGGGCGATTTGAGTCTTCGCGAGGCGTTGGATCTGGCCGCGATCATCCCCGGCAAAGACGTGATCAAGTTTGCTCCGGAGCTGGCCGGCGGCACAATCACGCTTAACGGCGATTTGGGCCAGCTGCAAATCACCAGCGACCTGGAACTGTTGGGACGAGACGTGACCATTGACGCGGCGGGCAACAGCCGCGTGTTCCGCGTCGGTCCCGGCGTAAACGCGACCCTCCGTGACCTGACGATCACCAGAGGCGGGAGCCGTACCGACAGCGGCGGCGGCATTTTCAACCGAGGGACACTTCACCTGGTCCACTCGACGATTTCTGACAGTTTTGCCGGCTTCCACGGCGGCGGGATCTACAACTCGAGCACGGGCCGGCTTGTGGTGGAGAATTCGACGATTTCCGGCAATTCGGCGAATGGCAACGCCGGCGGGATTCTCAACGAAGGCACGCTTACCGTGGACCACTCGACAATCGCCCAAAACATCGGCGACGTCAATGCGAATGGAATTGGAACATGCGGCGGGATCTTCAACTCGGGTACGCTCTTGGTGATTGACTCCACGGTCTCCCGCAATGGGACTCCCATGCACGCCGGCGGGATTCACGTCGATCCCGACGGCGATGCTACGGTGATCAATTCAACGATCTCCTGCAATTACGCATACGGCGACGGCGGCGGGATTCGTAATTGCGGTACGCTTTCCGTGTTGAACTCGACAATCGCCGACAATACCGCCGACGAGAATGACAACGGAACTGGGACAGGCGGCGGCGTCTATACCCTTAGTGGCGGCGTCACCACGCTTCACAACACGATCGTGGCCGGCAATCGTCGCGGCGCGACTGCGGCGGATGATCTGTTGGGGGAGGACGTCGAGACGGATAGTTCGTACAACCTGGTCGGCGACACGGACAGCAGCGGCGGTTTGACCGGCGGCGTCAACGGGAACATCGTGGGGCAGGACCCCTTGATGGCACCGCTGGGAGACTGTGGGGGAACCATGCAGACTCACGCCTTGTTGCCCGGCAGCCCAGCCATTGATGCGGGAAATGATGCCTGGGCGGTCGATCCACTGGGACATCCCCTGACGACCGATCAGCGCGGCGAGAGTTTCGCCAGGGTTTTCGGCGACTCCGTGGACATGGGGGCTTTTGAGCGCCAGACTATTGTGGTCTCCACGCTGGTCGACGAAGAAGACGGGGACCTGCGGCGGGGCGATTTCAGCCTCCGCGAGGCGCTGGCTCTGGCCCACGCCATTGCCGGCAAAGACGTGATCCAGTTCGCCCCGGACCTGGCCGGCGGCACGATCACACTCGACGCCGGTTCGGGCCAATTGGAGATTGCCAGCGACCTGGACCTGATGGGAGGGGATGCTACGGCCCTTACCATCGACGCGGCGGGCAACAGTCGCGTGTTCCACGTCCACGGCGCGGTAGCCGACGCGACGATCAGCGGCCTGAAAGTCACCGGAGGCGGCGGCGTCCAGCGCGGCGCCGGGATTCTCAACGAGGGGACGCTTTCGGTGGTCGACTCGGTGATTTCGGGCAATTCGGCGGACTCGCACGGCGGCGGGATGGAGAGTTACGGGGTGCTTTCGGTGGTCAACTCGACGATCTCGCAGAATTGGGCCGGCGTAATTGGCGGCGGGATTATTAACCACGGCGAGCTTTCGGTGGTCAACTCGACGATCTCGCACAATCGGGCCGCGTGGACCGGCCAGCTTCTCGACCAGGGCACGCTTGCGGCGGCCAATTCAACGATCCCGGCCAAGGATGCCTCCGTGGATAGCGGCGGCGGCGGGATCTGTAACGACGCCACTGGCGAGGTCTTTGTTGTCAACTCGACGATCTCGTTCAATGCGGGGTACCAATACTGCGGCGGCATTCTTAACGAGGGCACATTTTCGTTACTCGACTCGACGGTTCTTGGGAATGTGGCCCATTTTGGCGGCGGGATCCACAACCTACAAGGGACGCTTTCGGTGGCCGGCTCGACGATTGCTCGCAATGTAGCTTGTATCGGCGGCGGGATTCTAAACGAGAGCACGCTTTCGGTGATCGACTCGACGATCTCAGGAAATGCGACCTATGGCATTCCCGCCGGCGGGGGGATTGCGAATATCGCTGAGCTTTCGATGGTCAACTCGACGATCTCAGGCAATTCGTCCGGCGGGTCCGGAGGCGGGATTCTCAACGCGGGAACCCTTTCGGCGGTCAACTCGACAATCACCGAGAACACCGCGGACGCCGATGACGATGACACCTGGGAAGCAGGAGAAGGCGGCGGAGTCTGTACCCTGCCTGACGGCTCTACCACGCTTCACAACGTGATCGTCGCCCGCAACGTTCGCGGCACCGCTGCGCCGGTGGCCGACGATCTGTCAGGAGATCCTGTCGTGGCCGGCAGTTCGCACAACCTGATCGACGACGCGGGCACCAGCGGCGGTTTGGCCGACGGCGTCAACGGGAATATCGTAGGCGTGGAGGACCTCTCCTGGCTGACACCGCTGGCCGATCACGGGGGACCGACGCAGACGCACGCCCTGTTGCCCGCCAGCCCGGCCATCGATGTCGGAGATGATGGCCGGGCGCTCGATCCGGACGGACATCTCTTGACGACCGATCAGCGGGGCGAGGGGTTTGACAGAGTTGTCGGCAGTGCCGTGGACATCGGGGCCTTTGAATACAAACTCCTGCCGGCAGCCG
Organism: Pirellulales bacterium; assembly: GCA_016935315.1. GTDB lineage: Bacteria > Planctomycetota > Planctomycetia > Pirellulales > Thermoguttaceae > JAFGRD01. The sequence continues at coordinate 1,507 of JAFGRD010000065.1, read as the reverse complement.
TGACGGCTCGACTGGTTTTCTACAACAACTCGGCCTTCGACGGCAACGATCCGGCAGCCAACCAGCAGGATGAAGACGCCATCGCGCTGGACAAACGGGCCCTGCTGCCCGGCGGGACGGCCACGTTTGCCAATTGCACCAGCTACAGCCGTGGGATCAACGGGATCATCATGGACGTCGCCAAGCTGGCGGGCACACCGACGGCGACGGACTTCCTGTTCAAGGTCGGCAACGACAATGATCCCAGCGGCTGGACCTCGGTCGTCGCTATGCCCGAGATCACGGTACAGGCAATCGAGGACCTTGAGCAGTCCTATCGAATCACGCTTATCTGGCCCGACTACGCGATCCAGAAACAATGGCTCCAAGTTACCGTCTTGGCCACGGCCAACACCGGCCTGGCCGAGCCCGACGTGTTCTACTTCGGCAACGCGGTGGCAGACGCCGGTAACTCAACGACCGACGCCAAGGTCAACGCGACGGACATGCTGCTTGCCCGCAACAATCCGCGGACCTTTCTTGATCCGGCCGCGATCGATTTTCCCTACGACTACAATCGCGACGGGCGGGTCAATGCGACCGACATGCTGATCGCCCGCAACAACCAGACGCACTTCCTCAACGCCTTGAAGCTGATCACCGTGCCAGCGCTCGGCGCAGCGAAGGAAGAAGTGGCCGGAGACGCGGAACAAGTGTCTGAGGCCTCGTCGGCCAACCCGACCTGGCTCTACGAGTTGGCCCTTTCCCGCCGCAACAAGCCATCGAGCAAGGAAGCCGAGAGCATCGATCAACTACTGGCCATCTACGGACAGTGACCGCCCCCTCCACCGTCACCGGGAACCGGCTCACTGCCTTCGCTTCCTGGCCCGGCAACAGATACCCGTAGGTGTCCATCGTCAGCGTGGTGCTCCTCCAGGTGGGCAGACGTCTCGTGGCTGGTCCACTCGTGTTTCAGCGACCAGAGGAACCGTTCCATGGCCGGGTTTCATGTCCACGCTTGCCGTGGACATGTGGTGCTTGCCGTTCGTCCGCTCGATTAGCGTCCACAGTGGCGGCCAGCGGCGGACCGTGCCGATCGGGCACGTACGAAACTCACTCCAACCGATTGTCGCATCGGGAGTTAGGGCCCAGATCGCCGGTCCATTGTCTCGGAAACGGCCCCGTGACGCCCGGCTGCCGGACGATGATTCTATGGGGCACTGCTGTTCCGCGGCTGCTCTTTGGCAACCTATTGATGCCTGCGTCGAAAATGACCAAGGCCGACGTCAATAGCAGAAGTGGGCGGCGGCAGACTCGAACTGCCGACTTCTACCGTGTGAGGATAGCGCTCTAACCAACTGAGCTAGCCGCCCAAGCATTTCCTACTGGTCGGCCGCCAGCTCTGGGGCGACGGCCTCGGGGGAGCGGGCAACTACCCGCCTCCCGCCACGTCGTTCAGTCTTCCACGGTTTGGGCCTTCGGCTCGCCCGTCGGGGGCTCGAACTTCGGGGCCGTGGCCTCCTCGCGG
>JAFGRD010000064.1 GCA_016935315.1 Pirellulales bacterium | reverse complement strand
GGCCTGCCGATCGGCCAAAGCGTGCCGATCCGGCTGCGGGTCAGCGACACGTTCGGCCTCGAGGGCGACGACCTGACGACGCTGACCATCTACAGCCATGAGCCGGCGATGGTCGTTGGTCGGCACGTCTTCTACAACAATTCGGCATTTGACGGCAACGACCCCGCCAGCAACGCCCTGGACGACGAGGCGATTGCGACCGACAAGTTGGCCTTATTGCCAGGCCAGACGGCCACGTTTGCCAACTATACGAGTTACTTTCGAGGCATCAACGGCATCATGGTCGACATTGCCAATCTGGCGGGCACTCCGACGGCGGCCGATTTCGAGTTCCGCGTCGGCAACGGCAGCGGCTCAACCGGTTGGACTCCTGGCGCGACACCGCACAGCGTTGAGGTACGCGAGGGTGCCGGGACGGAAGATTCGGACCGGGTGGCGATCATCTGGGACGACTTCAACGTGATCCGGCAGTGGCTACAGGTGACCGTGCTGGCCACTCCCAACACGGGCCTTTCCACACCCCACGTCTTCTACTTCGGCAATGCGGTGGGCGAGGCCGGCAACTCGACGGCCGACGCGAAAGTCAACGCGACCGACATGCTGTTGGCCCGAAACAACCCCCGAACATTCCTCGATCCGGCGCCGGTCGATTTCCCCTACGACTACAACCGGGACGCGCGGGTCAACGCGGCCGACATGCTCATCGCGCGGAACAACCAGACGCACTTCCTCAACGCCTTGCAGTTGATCACCGCACCGGGTGGCAAGGAGGCAGCTGACGACGCCGTGCTGAAGACGAGCGACGCCGTGCTGAAGACGAGCGACGCGGCGCGGCCGGGCGATCGGGCGGCTTTGTTCGCGGAAACGGAGTGGTTGTACGAGTTCGAGCGGGCCAGCGCCCGGCGGGAGCGCTCCGCGGAGGGCGATTCGAAGAAAGAGGCCGTCGACGAGTTGTTCAGCAGGAACTGGCCATAGGGTCGACGCAGCCCATTGCCGGGCCGCGGCAGACAGCCTCATTCTCAACCGCAGGCCGGCAAGGCCTGACGCGAGCAGAGCGCTCTGGAACAGGTCCTCAGTCTTCACCGGCGGACTGCACCAGCCAGGCATCGACGTCTTGGCCGGCCGGGGTCGTTTTGTCAGTGGACCGCGGCTGGGCGAAGATCTGGTCGAGCTCATACTGCCATGCTTCCACGCCGGACAGCGGTTGGTGGTCCTTCGACTTCGCCGAGGCGGCCTTCCCCGCGACGGCGTCGATCACGGCCGCCGGATCGCCCGGAATGGTGATCAGCCGCAGCGCGTTGAGGAAGTGCGTTGGGTTGTTCCGCGCGATGAGCATATCGGTGGCGTTGACCCGCGCGTCCCGGTTGTAGTCGTAGGGGAAGTCGATGGGGGCCGGATTCAGGAAGGTGCGGGGGTTGTTTCGGGCCAGCAGCATGTCGGAGGCATTGACCTTCGCGTCGGCCGTCGAATTGCCGGCCTCGCCCACGGCGTTGCCGAAGTAGAAGACGTCGGGGTCAGCGAGGCCCGTGTTGGACGTGGCCAGCACCGTTACCTGCAGCCACTGCTTGGCCACGGCCTGATCGTTCCAGAGAAGCGTGATCCGGTCGGAGCTGCCCACTCCGTCGCCGGGCCGCACGGCGATCGCCGTCGGCAGCGGGGCCTGGGGCCAGCCGGCCGGATCGTCGGTGTTGCCGGTGCGGAACTGGAAATCGGCCGTGCCCAGCGCGGCCCCGTCGGGCAGCCCAACGACATCGATCATCAGGCCGTTGATGCCCTGGTTATAGCTGGTGTAGTTGGCAAACGTGGCGGTCTCGCCGGGCAGGAGGGCCACCTTGTCGATCGCCACGGCGTTGTCGTCGGCGGTATCTGCGGCAGGATTGTCGCCGTCGTAGCTCGATTGGTTGTAGAAGACATAGCGGCCGACGACTTGGGCGTCCTCGGTTGGCAGCACGGACCCCGGCGTGGGGGAGGCGGCCATCCAACTGGCAGCGTCGTAGCCCCAGGATTTGTCGGAGATCCGGGTCAGCGAATGCCCGGTGCCGTCGGCCTCCAGGGGCCACGGTGCCTGGTCGTCGTAGCGGACTTCGTCTTCGAGCAGTCGCGGGATGAAGTCCGGTTCGTCCAGCGGTGGTTCGTCCGGATCTTGCAGCGTGATCCTCTCGCCACCGTTGTCCAGCACGCCGGAATAGTTGCCGAGGATCGCGATCTCTTCGCCGATTCCATAGTAGTCGCGGAAGGCGGCCAGCTTCAGCGCGTCGCCCGGGTTGAAAGGCACGACGACCAGCACCGCATGGGGGCCGAGCTGGGTGCCGGCGGGAAAATCATAGTCGATCCCGCCGCGGATCCGCCAGTTGGTCAGGTTGAACGAGGCCGCGGTCGGGTTGCAGATCTCGACGAATTCGAGATCTTCGGCGCCGACGAACTCGCCCGCGTTGTACATTACTTCGCTGATCAGGACCGGCCCAACGCGGGGGCCGCTGTTTTCGCCATGGGCCGGATCGAAGGTCGGCTCGACCATCGGATACAGCGCACCGCTGCCGTTGGGCCAGCGGCCCAGCGATTCGCCGTTGCCAGCGGCGCCGAACTGCACCCGGTCGACGAATCGCCTTAGCCGCCCGGCCGCGTCGGCCTCCAGCAGCCAGACATCGTCGCCATGGGCGCCATCGAGGGCAAAATCGTTGGGCCCGGGCGTCAGCGGCGACGGGTTGAAGTCGTCTTCGTCAAATACCACGTATCCGCCGGCGGGAATCGTCGTGCCGTCGGGAATGCGGAACTTCCGATACTCGGCGCTGGAGTCGCTGAGATACCAGCCGCCCAGGTCGATGGCCTGGCCGGTGGTGTTGATCAGCTCGATCGTATCGGTGCTGGGCAAGTCGGTGTGGGTGAGCACTTCGTTGACCAGCACGTCGCCCCGGGGGCCTTCGCCCGCGGCGCCCGGCGAACCCCCGTATTCACTGCTGGAACGCCAGTTGTCGCCGTCTTGCAGGTAGTCGGTGCGATCGGGATCGATCTGCGGAACGGCCGCCGGATCGATCAGCTCCAGCGAGGAGCCGCCGCCTTCGGCCCGGCCGGGCCAGTTGCCCGAATTGTCGTAGGCAAAGCGGACGATCGTTCCGCCGAAACGGTCGACCAGCGCGATCTCCTCGCCTTCGTTCTTGAGCTTCCCATCGTATTGGCCGGCGATCGGGATCTCGCCGGTCCCGTATCGCATGGCGAAGGCCTGCGCGTTGCGGACCACCACGACGCGTTCGCCGGGGTCGAGCTTCAACGCGCCGGGCGTCTGGGCGGCCGCGGCGTCGGTGAAGGTGAAGTCGATTCCGGCGATCAAGGCCGCTTGCGTCAGGTCGATCGTCAGGTCGCTGACGTTGGCCAGCTCGATGAATTCGAACTCCTGGCCGTCGGAGAATCCGGCGTCCACTTCTTCCGGCGTCGGCGCGTAGGGGGCGTAGTTCAACTCGGTGACGGCCAGGGTCTCGGCGGAAGCCCAATGGCCGATAAGGAACTCGGCCTTCGCCAGCGGCGACCACTGGCCGCCGTGCAACACCCGGGCCTTCACGAGCGTCGTCTCGTTGAGGGTGATCGGATTGCCGTCCCACGTGCTCGCGCCGGTCGCCACGCCGTCGCCGATGGCCCTCGGGTCGGAGCCGTCCAGCGCGTAGTAGATCGTGCCGACCGAGCTGCTCATCGAAAACTCGAAGCCAGCGGCGACCTCTCCGCCGTAGTGGCTGAGCGCGGGGGTCGGGGTGTCGGGATACCAGCCCACGCTCTTGAGCTGGTTGACGACGATCGCGTTGCGGTTGACGAGCCAGCTCCTGACGGTGTTGACGTTGGCCACCCAGTGATTGCGGTTCATGGGAGGCTCCGTCCTCGTGTCGCCCCAGCGGGCCGACTCGGCGATGATGGCCACGTCGATCTGTTCGGCCCGGTGTTCAACGCGGCTGGTCGTCGCCGCGGCGCTCATGATGCCGCCGTTATAGAAACACTCGTAAACCCGATCGGCGAACTGCTGTCGATACTCGGCGTTGGCCGTCAGCTCCTGGTGCAGCCAGTGGGCGTTGAAGTTCTGCACGGTTCCCGACTCGGCACTCAGCAGCGGCGTGACCATGTTGTTGGTGTTGCCGGTGCCCAGCCCGTAGGAGTGCTCCATGTCGTGGGCGAAGAACTTGAAGCCGTCGGGCTCCTCGCGGTTGATGGCTGCCCAGTAGTTGTTGGGCCGGGGCCGGGTGAAGTGCGAGCCGGGGCCGTCGTTGTCCGAGACGTAGAAGGTCACAAGCATGTAGTCGATCAGGTTCTCGACGTCCAGCAGCCTTTCGTAGGCCGGATTGCGCGTGCCGTCGGGATTCATGCCCTGAACGCGAAAGTAGTTAACGTTGCTCTCATATCCGGCCAGCGTGGCCGTCCGCAGCCGGTAGTAGGCGCTCGTGTTGCCGTCGGTGGCAAAGATCTGCCGGCTGTCGTCCTGGTGGATCACGTCGTAGTCTTCCGGCTGGCCGCCGAGATAAGTGGCCGCGTATTCGGCCTCGGATCGCTCTTGGGTCATGTAAATGCCCCAATACACACCGTTCATGTAGAGGTGGTAGTAGCGGCTGCGCGTGTAGGGGTTGCCGGTCTCGCCCTGCAAGTCGCGGGCCGTCACCTCGCGGACCATCGTGTTGTTGGCCGGGCCGCCGAAGGCCCAGGAGTAGTTCTGCGAGGTCCGCAAGTCCACCTTATCGAACTGGTCGGCCCCCTCGTCGCCGAACAGCGGATAGTTCAGCTTGGCGTCGCCGTATTCGCGGCGGAAGAAGAACCGGAAGGCGTGCTTGGGATTGGTCGTGGTGCGGCTGTAGCCCCCGCGAATCCGCACGCCCGCGTCGATCTGGAAGCCGTCGTCGGCCCCGTCGGGGAACCCGGCGCCCGAAGCATTCGGGGGGTAGATCAACTCCAGCGACGTGGGCCGCTCCCAGAGCGCGCCGTCGCCGCTGGGGTGCGAATAGATACCCGTGCTGGCGCCCAGCAGGTTCTCCAGATCGGTGACCATCGAGAGCGTGGGAATCGCGGTCAGCGCCGCTTCCATCTGGGGACCCCACACCGAATCGTTGACGATGTTGGGGTCCATGCCGTAGACCAGCACCTGGCCGGCCACCGAACCGGACGGCCAGCCCGACGGCGCCTCGCCGTTGGGCGATTGCCGAATGACGTCGGCCGTGAAAAGGTACGTGTGTGTGTCGATGTTGGTGGGATACCAGTCTTCCCGGAACGCGGCGGCCCGCACCATGGTAGTGCCGGAGATCGTCAACGGGCCCGTGTACTTGATGCCGTGCGTCTGGTCCGGATCCTCGCCGTCGAGGTCGAGGTAAGGCTCGCTGCCGTCGAGTGTGTAGTAGATCACCGCGCCCGGCGTGCCGGTGGTAATCGTCACGGTAAACGGATCCGTGTAGAAACCGCGGTCGACACTGAACGACGTATCCTTGACGAAACCGCGGTAGCCGGACCCGTTGGATCCTTGCGGCGTGGGCGGCTTGAAATACTGTCGCCCCGTGACGGCCAGCTCCGGCAGCACCAGAAAGTTGCCGTCGGCCGCGTCGACGTTCAAACCGTGGATCGCCAGCACGTTCGTGCCCGTCTGCAAAACGCCCAAGGACTCGCTGATGTCGAACAGCTGGAACTCCTGTGAATCCTCGACGCTGCGGGTGGCCGGCGCGCTGGAATCCCACTGGACCGTCGGCGGCGCATTCTGGCGGGCCACCTCGTGGCCGTTGAGATAGGCCACGAAGCCGTCGTTGTACTTCATCCGCAACGCCATCGATTCCAGCGAGGAAACCTCCTCGACCTCGAACGGAATCCGTATCCACGCCGACGCGTTGACGCCGTGCATCGCCTCGGCGACGTCCACCACGATCTGACCCTCGAAGTCGGGGGGATTCAGGTCGAACCCGAGGCTGGGCGTTCCGGGTGTGGGAAACGGCGCGACCAACTCGGCGTTCGACTCGCCTCTGGTGACCGGCCCGACAAAGGCAAGATCGGAGGCGTCGTCGTGGTCCGCCTCGCCGCTGCGCTGCAGCGAAAGGCTGGGCCCGGCGGCCCGTGCCGCCCCGTCGCCCACCCAAGCGTCGGCCCCGTGGACCTCAAACCCGTTGATCTCCAGCGTCATCGCGGCAATATCCGCCGACGTGTAGCCCCAGACGGCGAAATCGACCACCTCGCCGGCATCGTCGACGATCATCGCCCAGCCGTTCCCCGTCGTGCTCCAGACAATGCCTTCACCCCAGTAATGGTCGGGGTCCGCGGCATCGTCGTGCCGGTAGAGCACCTGGTCGGGGGCCATCTCGTTGGGCAGTTCCCAGAGGATTGTGTTCCGGTTGTTGATGTAGGGAACCGTTCCTCGCGGATAGTTGACCGCCACCACCCAGCCCGACGTGTCGATCGACTTCCCGGAAAGATTCTGAATCTCCACGAAGTCGTCTTCCGTTCCCGCTTCGGTGATCAGCACCTGGGGCGGCAGGCTGAAGCGGCCCCAGGAGGCATCGTCGAAGCCGGTCGTGGTCCAGTCGGTTCCCAGCGCCGCATCGGCGCTGGACGGCACGAGGTACGCCAGGCTGGTCGCTTCCAGCGCGAAGGCCGAATCGTCCTGCGTCACGCCGTAGGAAGCGTCCGGATACTGCTGGGGATATTGCGGGGAAAAACAGTAGGAGACCGTCACGCCGTCCGGTCGAACCAGGGCCAGGTACTCGCCGGCGCCGTCGAGCTGGAAATTGGTGTGCAACTGGGCCGGGTCGGTCCGGTCCTTGCCCGACGCGAAAACCACCAGGTATTGGCCCGACCCCAGCAGCTTTGAGGGGAAGGTCCACTTCGCCAGGTCGGCGGGGTCGTCGGTCAGGTGCCAGCCCGCCAGATCGACCGTGTTGCCGGTGGGGTTGTAAACCTCGATCCAGTCGGAGTGGTCACCGTCGGTGTCGGCCAGCCCGGAGTCGTTGATCGCCAGGAACTCGCTGATTACCAGCGGGCCGGCGTCCAACACGCGGCGTGGTTCCAGCGTCTCGAACGAGGGCCGGCGGCTGCGAACCGTCTGCAACCGACCGCCGGCCGACTTGCGATGGACAAAGCGCAAGCGTGACATGTGCCCATTCCTTTTTCGGACCGAGAATCCCATCCATCATGATATCAAATAGGGAGGGTAAACGCAAGTTTCTTGTGAAGAATTCTGGCGACCTCTCCAACCATAAGAATGCCCAACTTGTTCTCTTGCGAGTCCGAGAGCCGCCAGACTTCAAATCCGAGACATTCTGGTGTCACAGCAACGTGAATTCCTGCCACTTCGGCTACAAGTCAATCTCCGCAATTGCCATCGGAAATGGGGCGAAAACTGCAGGTTTCCGTTGAATTCTGCCCCCAACGCATCATAATGGGCAGCAGCAGCCGGCGTTACCCCCGGATGTGCGTATCAGGGGACACCGCTGTGATTCTGCTGGTTTTCGTACTGGCCCGACAGCCCGCCCCAGGAGGTCGAGTTGGACCAGCCAATCGGCCGCCAACTTGAGTTCTTCGACGGGCAAGTTCCGGCAACTCGCCGAAGGAGGTGTGCATGAGTCGATCCATGACGCGTCGTCAAATGCTCGGCAACGCGGGCGCGGCTACCGCCTGCGCCCTGTTGGGCATTGCCAAGCATGCCCAGGCGGCACCGCGAGCCGAGATCCACCAGACAGAGGTCGTCAGCGATCAGCCGCAGTTCTACCACGGCTGGCCCACGATTGCCCGCCGCCGCAACGGACAGCTGTTGCTGGTCTGCTCCGGCGGCCGCGAGACCCACGTTTGCCCCTTCGGCCGGGTCGAGCTGATGCGCTCCGACGACGAAGGCGAGAGCTGGAGCTGGCCCCGCGTGTTGATGGACAGCGGCATCGACGATCGCGACGCAGGTGTCCTGGAGACCGCCCAAGGAACGATTTTGGCCACCACCTTTACCTCGCTGGCCTACGAGCCGATTCTCACCCGGGCCGAGAAGGCGGAAACCGGCCAGAGCGGCGCCTGGCCTGAAGACCGCTTGCGGCGATGGCGGGCCGCGCACCGCCGCCTTTCCGCCCCCCAGCGCCAGGCCGCCTTGGGCGTCTGGATGGTCCGTTCGACCGACGGCGGCGTGACCTGGTCGCAGCGCTACGACTGCCTGGTCGACAGTCCCCACGGCCCCATCCAGTTGTCCGACGGGCGGTTGCTCTACGCCGGCAAGGATCTCTGGCGAGCGAAGCGTCGCGTCGGCGTGTGCGAGTCGAGCGACGACGGTCGGACCTGGCGATGGCTGGCCGAGATTCCCGCCCGCGAAGGCGACAGCCACGACAACTACCACGAGTTGCACGCCGTCGAGACCGCCGACGGCCGGCTGCTGGTGCAGATCCGCAACCACAATCCGGCGAATCAAGGCGAGACGCTGCAGTGCGAATCGGCCGACGGCGGCCGGACCTGGTCGGTGCCCCGGCCGATCGGCGTCTGGGGGCTGCCCTCGCACCTGTTGAGGCTCCACGACGACCGGTTGCTGATGACCTATGGCCACCGCCGCCCGCCGCTGGGCAACCAGGCCCGCATCAGCGAAGACCATGGCCGCACCTGGTCCGCCCCGATCGTCGTCTCCGGCGACGGCGCCTCGGGCGACCTTGGCTATCCCTCGACGGTCCAACTCGACGATGGTTCGTTGCTCAGCGTATGGTACGAGGTTCTCAGTGGCTCGCCGCGGGCCGTGTTGCGCCAGGCACGCTGGTCGATCGCCGACGTCACTTCCCCCGCCGGGCGGTCCGGACTATAATTCTGATGTTCTGCTTGATCCAACCCCTCCCTACTCAACAAACGGAGTTGTTCCCATGTCCCCCGTTGTGCGATCGAGCGTTGCCGCCCTGTTGCTGGTCTTTGCGGCGGCCGGCGGCCGGGCGTGGGCCGAAAACGAAGGACAAGAAGATCTGGATCGGGCAACCGAAGCCAAGGTCATCGCCAACTCGCTCCAGGACCTGGGCGACGTGATTCGGCTGCTGGACAGCGCGCTGGAAAAGGGGCTCGACGAAAGCAATACCAAGTTCGCCGAAAACCTGCTCGGCTCGACCTTGATCCAGCGCGGTCTGCAAATCGGCGAAGCGATTTTCCAGGGCACGCCGGTCGAACAATGGCCGGGACTCCGCCGCCTCGCCCTGGCCGACTTGGAAAAAGGCGTGAAGCTCACGCCCGAACGAGCCGAGGCGTTCTATCTGATCGCGCGCCTGAACGCCCTGCCGGGCGGAGACGCCGAACGTGCCGCCGAGGCAATCGATCGCGCGGTTGTGCTCTGTCGTGATGACGCGCGGCTGCGGGCCAAGGCGCTGACGTTGCGGGCGGGCATTGCCAAAGACCCCGAAAAGCGGCTGGTCGACCTCGAGGAGGCCGTGCGTCTCGCCCCGGACGACGCCGCCGCCCTGCGGACTCGCGGGCTGGTCTACGCCGACCTGGGCAAGCTGGACGAAGCGATCGCCGATCTCGACAAGGCCGCCGAGCTCGATCCCAAGCACGTCGGCACCTACGAAGCCAAGGCCCTGGTGCTCAGCCGGGCGAAGAAGTTCGACGAGGCCCTGATCGCGCTGGATAAAGCCCAGGAGCTCAAGCCCAACGCCCTCGGTCCCTTGGTCAACAAGGCGCAAATCCACGTCCAACAAGCCAACTTCGAGGCGGCGCTGCACGTGCTGAACCAGGCCTACTCGCGCGACGCGGAAAACATCGGCGTGTTGTTGTTGCGGGCCGGCGTCTACGAGCAGATGAAGAAGTTCGACGAGGCCCTGGCCGACGTCGATCGCGTCCTCTCGCTGAAGCCCGACCTGCCGGCGGCGATGCGGGTTCGGGCCATGCTCCTGGCCGGGGCCGAGCGACTCGACGAAGCCGTCGCCCAACTCGAAGGCCTCCGCAAGATCCATCCCGAGGACGCCACTACGCTGCTGCAGCTGGGAATGCTCTACAACGCCCAGAAGGAATTCCCCCAGGCCGTCGAGGCCTATTCCGCCGTGCTGAAGCAGCAGCCCGACCTCTGGGTCGCCTTGCGGGGCCGCGGCGATTCCTGGCTCAACAGCGGCAAGCACGAAGAGGCCATCGCCGACTACAACCAGGCGCTGAAGCACAAGCCCCAGGATCCGGGCATTCTCAACAACCTGGCCTGGGTCCTGGCCACCTCACCGGAGGACAAGCTGCGCGAGGGCAAGCGGGCGATCGAGCTGGCCACTGCCGCCTGCGACGTGACCGACTACAAGGAGGCCCACATCCTCAGCACGCTGGCCGCTGCCTACGCCGAAATGGGCGACTTCAAAACGGCCATCAAGTGGTCCGAGCGCGGACTGGAAGTTGCCGAGAAGGAGCAGATCGAGCCGCTGACCAAGGAGTTGGAAAGCTACCGCGCCGGAAAGCCCTGGCGAGAACTCCTCTCCGAGGGCGAGCCTGCCCCGTAGGGACTCGCAAGAGAACGAGTTGGGGGCAAGAACTCGCAACGGTTACGCACACGAACTGCTGGGCAAGCCAGTAGTGTCACGCGCCGCTTGCGGTGGAGCAAGAGGGCGGCCAGCGCGCCCGCGGCCAGAAGGGCCCACGAGGCCGGCTCGGGCACGCTCTGGTAGAGACGGACCTTGCCGTCGCCGGCTCCCACTAACAGGTCCGGCAGGCCGTCGCCGGTCCAGTCGGCCACCGTCGGTCGCGCGCGGGGCGTCGAAGGCAGATCGATCGGTCCGCCGTCGGCCGTCACGCCGTCGTACGCCGAGAACTGCGGTGCCACGTCGGTGCCGATGTTGCTGTACAGCAGAATCTGCCCGTCCGTGTTGCCCACCAACAGGTCCTTCTTCCCGTCGCCGTCCAGATCGCCCACCACGGGGCTGGAGCGGCCGGAGGGGACCAACAGCGGGCCGGCCAGGTCCTGCAGGATCGTCTCGGCGAGGAAGTCGGGAGCCGCGTCGGTGCCTTCGTTCAGATAGAGCCGGACGCGGCCGTCGAGGGCGCCCAGCACGAGATCGAGCACGTCGTCGTTGTTGAAATCGGCAACGGCGATTGTGGCGCGAGAGCCGACGTCGATGGGGCTTTTCGCACCAGACGGCCCCACCTCCAGAAGCCGGCCGCCGTCGAACGCCGGCGCGGCGGCGCTGCCGACGTTTAGATAGAGCATCACCCGCCCGTCGGCCTGGCCGACCAGCAAGTCGGCCAGATCGTCGTCGTTGAAGCTGGCGATGCGGGGAAACGCGCCCAGGCATCCGCTGGCGGGCGCGACCAGGTCGGCGCCTTGCGACTGCACGTAGCTGAATCCGGAAAACTGCGGCGCGCCGGCGGTTCCCTGGTTGAGATAGACGCGGATCTTGCCCGCGTAGCCGCCGCCGCCCTCGCCCACCACCAGATCGGTGCGCCCGTCGCTGTTGAAGTCGGCATACAGCGGCACGCTGTAGCCGGGAACCCACAGGTCGGCCCCGGCGGCGGTAACGATTTCCTCCGGCCCCAAGTTCAAAACGCCCGCCGGCACGGACGACACACAACAGAAGAAGACCACGGCTGAGAAGCAGGTGATCGCGATTGCAGCAATGGGTTTGGCCATGACGTTACTCCGAGGAACCGACCGCAGTTAGCACGTTTGTCTGACCCCGGCGTCCGAGAACCGGACACCCACGTTTGGGACGCTCACGTTCCCTCATTGTATCCAGAAAACTTGTGGAATGCACGGATGGCACCAAGAAAATGCGGAATTCGCGGGATTCCGGCCTCTCGGGCGTGCTTTTCCCCCGGGGGGCAGCCGCCGGAGAAAGGCCTGGCAGGGGGCAGTCCGCCGCAGCACCGTGCGTCCGTTTTCTATCCCCGCTTAGCGCCGCAGGGCCTCGGCGACCAGGCGGCTGAGCTTGCGGCCGGTGGTGCTCAGCGGATAGTCGTCGAGTTCGACCGGCAGCAGCCATTTCGTTTCGGCCACATCGGCCTGCCCGTCGAGCTGCGCGACGTATTGGGCCGCGTAGCCTTCGAGCGTGATGCGGAATCGGGTCACGCCGTGCTTGATCGTCGTCAGGTGTCTGCCTGGCTCGATGGTCATGGCCGTGAGCTTACGTGCCTTCTCGGCCAGCTCTCGCTTCAGTGCGGCGGGCCGTGTGCAGCGGACGGGAAACCGGGGGAAGTCCCAGAGGCCGGCCCAGCGCTGCCCCTCGGGACACCGCATCAGCAGGACCCGGCCTCGCCGGCAGATCAGCACGGCCGCCTCGCGAACGGCCTCGGCGGGTCGCTGGGGCTTGGGCGGCGGGATCTCGGCTTGCAGCCCGCGGGCGTTGGCCCGGCAGAGCGGCGCAACCGGACAGTCGTCGCATCGCGGGTTTCGGACCAGGCACACCTCACTGCCGAGCTCCATCAGCGCCTGATTGAAGGCGCCGACGTCGCGTTGCGGCAAGACGGCTTCGGCCATGGCCCAGAGCAACTGCTGGCTGCTCGCCACGGCGGGGTCGTCGGCCAGGGCCAGCAGCCGGCTGAACAGCCGCAGGGTGTTGGCTTCGAGGATGGGGACTCGCATGTCGAAGGCGATCGAGAGGACGGCACCGGCCGTGTACCGCCCGATGCCCGGCAGGCGGCGAAGCTGCTCGGGATCGCGGGGCAGCTCTCCGGCGTGCTGCTGCATCACGACTTGTGCGGCCCGATGAAGCTGCCTTGCCCGGCGGTAGTAGCCCAGCCCTTCCCAGAGCCTCAGCACGTCCTGTTCGTCGGCTTGGGCGAGGGCCTCGATCGTGGGCAGCTCTCGGGTGAAACGCTCGAAATAGGCGGTCACGGTGGCCGCCTGGGTCTGCTGGAGCATGATTTCGCTCACCCAGACGGCGTAGGGATGGCCGGCACGTCGCCAAGGTAGGTCGCGGGCATGGACGGTGTACCAGTGGCGCAGGCGTCGGCGGAATCGCTGTCGCCAGCGGGCATCGGGCAGTGCCGGAAGCGACACGGTCGGCCGATCGGTGCGCGTCACGGCAGCTTCAAGTCCCGGATTTCGTAGTCGAACTCCGTGGCCACGATCACACCGGGCGTCTTGTAGACGAACTGGTGTTTCTCCGGCGGCTCTTCGAGCACGAACAGATAGGCGACGCCGACCTCGTTGGGCGTTTGCAGCGTGGTTTCCAACGAGTCGTAGGGGATCGGCTTTCCGTCGGCGCCTTGCAGGTAGGCCTCGTTGTTGAAGATCCAGCCGCGGTGCGACTGTAGCGCCTCGCCCGCCTCGTCGAACCGCACACGCACACGGACTTCCCAGACGGCCCCGTTCTTGCGGGCTTGCTCCAGCGTGACGATCACGCCGGCGATGCGCTGCTCGACGTTCTTGGCGGTAGTCAGGTCGCTAAACGTGAACGTCTCGATCTTGCCGGGGACCATGGCCGCCAGCTTCCCCTTGAGGCTGGCGATCTGCTTCACGTCACGGGGCGGGAGCTTCAGCGGCAGAATCAGCTCCACCGAGGTGGCGCCGACGGAGGGCACTTCCAGCTCGGCCTCGGGATCGTCGACGGCCAAAGCGTCGCCGTTTTCGTCGATCGCCTTGACGTCGGCCATTTTCTGCTTCAGGCTGATCGGCTTCAGGCGAGGCTCCCATTCGACGAAGAGCGTCAGTTGCAGCGACTGGCCGTCGGGCTCGCGGAACTCGCGCCGGGCGACAATCCGAAGCGGTTCGAACCGGAACGGCCCGCCGTAGTGGGCGCCGCCGCCGCGGGTCAGCGTGTCTTCCCCGCGTGCGACCAGGTTGATCGCCGTTTCCTCGCCATAGGGATAGACCGTCAACTTGGCCTGGTCCAGCACGCGATCCAGCGCCTCCCAAAACGGCTCCTTGTCGCAGGACACGCGCAGCTCCGGGTCGGGCGCCGGTTGGCCAAACTGCTCGCGGAAGTCGACGATCTTGTTGCCGGACTGCTCTTCCAGCGAAGCGAGGATCTTCGACAGCGGCTGGGGATCGCCGCCGAGAGAAACCAGCGACGCTCGGGCAGCCGACTCGGCGGTTTCGCGCTGGAGCTTCTGCCGCACGCGCCCCAGACGCTGTTTGACCTCGGCGGGCGTGCGATCGGATACGGGCGGCAACAGGTCGAGCACCTTGGGGCCCAGCGTCAGCAACGTCTCTTCGGCCGATTCTCGCTCGGCCAGTTGTGTCGCGTTGAGCTGGCGAACGAGACGGCGGACTTCCATCTGCAACTCGTCCTCGGCTGCCGTGCCCGCCTGGCCCAGCAGCATACATCCGACCAGGCACAGAGATGCGATCATCGTCGTGTCTCCTGGGAGGAGAGAAAAAGCGAACCTCCAATTCACTATTGTAGGCGACCGGCGACCGGGTATCCAGTGACCTCGGAACACGGCGGCACAGAATCCCTGCCAGTAGCACAGATTCTCTGCCAGCAACACGGTCGAGCGGGTCGTGATGCTTTACCTGGACAGCCTCCAGAGCTACAATGCGAGCCACCATGGCCCTTGCCCGCGCCGGCCTGCACTGTCCAAGGAATGCGGCACCTGGGCCCGCAGAATGGAGGATGTCACTATGATCGGTTCCCTCGTGATGTTCTCTCTATCGACCGCTCTGGCCGCCGAGCCGGCCACCATATCCGGCGAGCTGAAACAGTGGCACTCGATCACCGTGACCTTCGCCGGGCCGGACAGCGGCGAGACGGCAGATCCCAATCCGTTTCGCGACTATCGGCTCAACGTCGAATTCTCTCGCGGCGAGAATCGTTACGTCGTGCCCGGCTACTATGCGGCCGACGGCGACGCGGCCGAGACCGGGGCCGGCCGGGGCCATTGCTGGCGGGTGCACTTCGCGGCGCCGGAGGTCGGCGAGTGGGCCTACCGGGCGTCGTTCCGCACGGGGTCCGACGTGGCCGTCAGCGGCAAGGCAACCGACGGCAAGCCCCTGGCATTCGACGGCGCCGCGGGCAAGTTCACGGTCGGTCCGACCGACAAGACCGGCCGTGATCATCGGGCCAAGGGGGCGTTGCGCTACGTCGGCGAGCATTACCTTCAGTTCGCCGCCACCGGCGAGTTCTTCCTCAAGGGCGGAGCCGACAGCCCGGAGAACTTCCTGGCGTATGCCGGCTTCGACGGGGAGTCGCCGGGGCATCAAGGTGTCGGCAAGCCGCGGCAGGGCGAAGCCTCGCTCTCGCGGTCGCACAAGTACGCGCCGCATGAGCGCGACTGGCGCGAAGGCGATCCAACCTGGCGTGGAGACAAAGGGAAGAGCATCCTCGGGGCGCTGAATTACCTTGCCTCGAAGGGAATGAACAGCGTTTACTTCCTCACCATGAACGTCGGCGGTGACGGCAAGGACGTTTGGCCCTGGATCGACCCGAACATCCGAGACCGTTTCGATTGCAGCAAGCTCGACCAGTGGGAGGTCGTCTTCTCACACATGGACAGCCAGGGGCTGCTGTTGCACGTGATCACGCAGGAGACCGAGAACGACCAGCTCCTCGACGGCGGCCAGCTGGGGCTGCAACGGAGACTGTACTACCGCGAGCTGATCGCCCGGTTCGGACATCACCTGGCCGTGGTCTGGAACCTGGGTGAGGAGAACACCAACACGGATGGGCAGCGCAAGGATTTCGCCCGCTTCATCAACGAGCTGGACCCCTACGGGCATCCGGTTGTGGTCCACACGTACCCGGGCAAGTACAACGAAGTCTACGAACCGCTTCTGGGATACCGACACTTCCATGGGCCGTCGCTTCAGATGGGCAACATGAAGGCGACGCACGCGGAGACGCTAAAATGGGTGAGGCAATCGGCCGAGAGCCGCCGGCCATGGATGGTCTGCCTGGACGAGATCGGGCCGGCCGATACGGGCGTAAAACCCGACGCCGACGACCCCGGTCATGAGGCGGTTCGCCATCATGCCCTGTGGGGCAACTTGATGGCCGGCGGCGGCGGCGTGGAATGGTACTTCGGCTACAAATTCGCGCACAACGATCTTGATTGCGAGGATTGGCGCTCCCGGGAGGCCCTGTGGGACCAGACGCGATACGCCCTGGAGTTCTTCCAGCAGCATCTCCCGTTCACCCGCATGCAGTCTGACGACGGGCTGACCACCCAGGCGGACGATTACTGTTTCGCCCGAGACGGCGAGGTCTACGCGGTCTATCTGCCGGAAGGCGGCTCGACCGAACTGCGGCTTCCTGAAGGCGACTACACCGTGAAGTGGTACGATCCGCGGCGCGGGGGGCCATTGCAGAACGGCACGGTGCGGAGGCTGACGGGTCGGGGCAGCCGCTGGATCGGCGAGGCACCCGCCGAGGAGACCCGAGACTGGGTCGTGTTGATACGCCGCAGCGATCGGTGATCTTCCGACCAGCCGGCGGCCGTTGCGCGTTCTTACACATGCCCGACTCGTTCGGTTACGAGTCCTCAGCGGGAACTGACTGTGTCCAGCACGTTGAGCTGGCGCGCTTTGGAAAGCAACTCATCCGCATCGATCGGCTTGGTGATGTAGCACTCGCAGCCCTCACGGAAGGACTGGACACAGTGCTTCGAGTCGCGCAGGGCGGTGGTCATCAGCACCTTGACGCCGTCGGAGCCGTAGATACCGTGATCGGCCTCAAGTTGGCGGATCCTCCTCAAGGCCTCGTGCCCGTCCATCCCGGGCATCATGATGTCCAGACAGATCAGGCCATAGGGCACGCCGTCTTCCAAGGCCAGCCGGACGGCGTCGAAGGCCTCCTGTCCGTCGTGGGCGAAACTGCACTGCCCGTAAGGGGAGAGGATGGCACTGACCAACTCGCGGCAGACCCGGTCGTCGTCGACGATCAGGTAGCGGTTCCGGTCGCTTGGCCCGGCTTCGGCCTCCGGCGAGACCTCGTCGCTGGTCGGCGCCGGCAATCCGCCGATCAATGCGCGGACCTCGCGCAGCAGTTGCTCTTGCTTCAACGGCTTGGTGCAATAGCTCTCGCAGCCCTCGTGGAACGAGCGAATACAGTGCTTCGGATCCCTCAGCGCCGTGGTCATGATCACCTTGGTGCCGTCGGAACCGAGGAGTCCGTGCTGGGCTTCGATCTGCCGGATGCGATCCAGCGTTTCGTGGCCGTCCATGCCCGGCATCATGATATCCAGACATACCAGATCGTACGGCTGGCCATCTTCAATGGCCAGGCGAATCGCCTCGATGGCTTCTTGACCGTTGAACGCCTGCGCACAATGTGCGTAGGGTGAAAGGAAGACTCTCAGCAGCTCACGGGCTGTGGAATCATCGTCTACGATCAGGAACTTCATTCTCTTGACCCTTTTCAGTGCGTATGCCCCAATCGGAACGGGGATAGTGTTCGCGATACTCGCTCGTGCGAAGTCAAGCGGGGGACGTCTCGCCCGAGGACGCCGGCAGCTCGGAGAGCTGGCCCAGCAGCTCACGGACGTGACGAAGGAGCTTCTTCGGAGTTATTGGTTTCGTGCAGTAGCTTTCGCAGCCCGGTCTGAAGACGCGGGCATTGTGCTCTGGAGCAGGCGTGGCCGCCATGACGAGCACTTTGGCTCCCTGGGATGCGCATCGCCCGTTCTGCTCCTCGAGTTGTCGAATCGCGTCCAGTGCCTGAAATCCGTCGAGATTGGGCATCATCACGTCGAGGCACACGAAGTCGTAGGGCTCGCCTTCCTCCAACCCGCGGCGGAAGGCCTCGACGGCTTCGTCGCCGTCGAAGGCCAGGTCACAGTGGGCATAGGGGGAGAGAATGGCACGCAGCAATTCCCGCATCGGTGCGTTGTCGTCAACTATCAGGAATTTCAAAGGCTGGTCCTCCTTCATATCGGCAACTCATGAGTGGGCCGGGACGCCGTACCGAGGGCTTGCGGGTCCTGCACGGCGGCTTGCAGCCGTCGCGCGGCGGCAACGGCCTGCCGCAAGTCGTTGCTTCGGGCGGCCAACTGCAACCGCATGGCATGGTCGACCACCAGCTTCGAGACGGCCTGGTGCGGCAGGCGTTTGATCGCGGCCGCCGAGGTCTCCATCGTGCGGAAGTCACCTTCCTCCAGCGCCGCGCACAACGCTTCGAGATGATCTTGCAGCGACTCGGGCTGCTCGGCCCCCGCGCCGGCGACCGAGGGCTGCGCGCCGAAACGCGTCGCTTCCGCCGATTCGGGCGGGTCGGGAAGATGGCGGCGGGCCGTGCCGATGAGCATCTCCGGCGTAAAGGGCTTCTGGATGTACTCATCGGCCCCCGCGTCGAGGTATCGCTGCTGATCCTCCAGAAACTCCCGCGCGGTCAGCACCACGATCGGCACACGCCGATCGACGTCCGCTTCCCGTCGTCGGATGTGCCGAATGGCCTCGAGTCCGTCCATCTCTGGCATTTCGATGTCCATCAGCACCAGGTCGTACCGACTCTGCTCCAGCATCGCCAGCGCCTCCCTGCCGTTGACGGCCAATTCCACCAGGCATCCGATCCGGGTGAGCAGCATCTCGGCCAAGGTGCGATTGAGTTGATCGTCGTCCGCGACGAGAACGTGCGGCTTTCCGGGAAGCAGATTGTCGGCAGTGTCCCGAGGCGTGCCGTCAAACAGAGGCGTGGGCGTTTGGCCCGAGACTCTGCCGTTTTCGTCGGCGTGCTTGCGGAAGGGAAGGGTCAGCCAGAAGCTGCTGCCCTGGCCTGGATCGCTGCGGAAACCGATTTGGCCGTCCATCAGATCGACCAACAGCTTGCAGATCGACAGCCCCAGCCCGACCCCCTCGGACTTCCGCGTCGACGACCCGTCGGCCTGGGCGAAACTCTCGAACATCACCGCGTGCCGTTCGGCGGGGATCCCGACGCCGGTGTCGGTGACGACGATGCGCAGCGTCGCCGTCTCGTCGGTCTGCTCGTCGAGCAACGTCTGGACGTGGATCGAGCCGTGCTCGGTGAATTTGATTGCGTTGCTGACTAGGTTGATCAGGATCTGGCACAAGCGAAAACGGTCTCCCTGCAGCCAGCGCGGCACGGCCGCCATGACGTGGTACCGGACCTTGAGCCCCTTTTCCTCCGCCGCCCTTTGCGTGGCCTCGACGACTTCTGTCAGCACGGTCTCCACATGGAACGGGATCGAGGTCAGCTCCAACTCTCCCCCGGCCAGCCGGGCATAGTCGAGCAGGTTGTTGATCAGACTCATCAGGGAGGTCCCGGCATTGCAGACGTATCGGAGCTTCTCCAGTTGCTCCTTGCTGAGCGGGTCTTTCATCAGCAGCCGGGTGAAGCCGAGAATCGCGTTCATCGGAGTGCGGATCTCGTGGCTGACATTCGCCATGAATTCGCTCTTGGCTCGGCCCGCCGTCTGGGCCTCTTCGCGGGCCTGTTGCAGCGCACGGCCCGACTCCTCAATCGCTTCCTCCCATTCGCTCCGGGCCAGGCGGCAATCGACCTGAACGGTCACCAAATGGCGGACCTCCTCCTTGTCCAGGGGCTTGCCGAGGTAGAGAAATCGCTCCACGCGTTCCAGCCGCCGGCTCACCTCGCGCCGCTCGGCCGCCCCGAGGTCTCTGGGGGCACAGAGCAGCACAGGCAACTGCCAGTCGTCTTCCCAGAGATGGCGGATCGTCTCAATCCCGTCCCATTCGCCGGCCAGTCGGTAATCGACCACTGCCAGCAGATAGGGCCGCTGCTGCTGAAGCGATTCCTGAACTCGCATCCAGCCTTCGGGACCGTGACTGGCAGGGTCGACCTGGAGATCGCACAGATTGGGCCGCGGTTGATCTGCGGCGGCGGCATCCGAACCGCTCAGGCGCAGAATCCGGCAGAACTCCTCGCGAACCGCCGGGTCCCCGTCAATCAACAGAATTCGCCTGCTCGGACTTCGCACGATAGCCGAAACCTCCGGGGCTGGTCCGTCGAATGCGCAATAGAGTCGAATGCGCAATAGACAAGCGCACCGCCCCCTGTTGCCCATGCATCATCAAACTAAATCTTAGTACACGAAACGCGGGCTGGCATTCAGACACCACCGTCCGGCAAGCCGAAAAACCCGACCGAACCGAAAACCGGCTTGTCCGGCGCGCTAAACGGAATTCTGGAATGCAGCGGATCTGACAGCAGAATCGATTATCCCCGGCCAAACGGTGACCTGTCGCTCACCCGCCCAGGTCGAGGCATTACATCTTGCTGGGGTGGTAGTGGATGGTGACGTGCCTGAGGTACTCGATGTTCCTGCGCAGCACACGTTCCACGTCGCTGGCGATCTGGTCGCCAGCGGCCACGGTGAGTGTGCCGTCGACACCGATGGTCACGTCCACGTGCAGGTAGAGCCCGATGCGATGGGCGTGAATCTCCTCGACCTGCTCCACGCCCGGCACCACGGTCAGCCATTGGCGGATGCGGCCGACGATCGGTTCGCGCGGCAAAATGTCCATCAGGTCGGCCGAGGACTCACGAAGGATCGTCACACCGGTATGCAGAATGACCATCGCGACCAGGGCCGCCGCGGCCGGGTCGACCCACGAGGGCCCCGTCTGGCCGATGAGAATGCCCAGCGCCGCGGCGGCAATCGAGAAGATGTCGTTGCGGTGGTCCCGGGCCACCGCCAGCACGGCGATGCTGCTGGTTCGGCGCCCGACGCGGCTGGTGAACACCGTCAGCACGACCTTAACGACTACCGTCAGCAGAGCCACCCAGAGGGCCGCGGACGTCGCTCCGGCAAACTGTCGCTGGCCGGTCAGCAGATCGTAGACCTGGTTGATCGCGTCCCAAAAGATGGCCACGGCCGTCGTGACAACGAACGCGCCCACGACCACCGCGGCGATGCTCTCCAGTTGGCGGTGGCCGAACGGGTGCTCCTTGTCGGGGGGCTTGCCGGCCAAGCCCATGAACACCCGCACGATGACCAGGTAGGCCACGTCGGAAGTCGAGTTGATACCGTCGGCCAACAGTGCCGGGCTGTGCCCCACGATGCCCACGGCCGTCTTCAGCACCGCCAGCACGGCGTTGGCCGCAAGGCTCAGATTCACCGCCAGGAGGTTCTCTCGGTCGTGCGGGTTTTCACTCATGACGCCGGCACCTGAAAGTCGTTCCACAACCCTACCCGCGCAAAGGGGAATGGGCAACCTGAAGGCAGGGAGGGCCGGGCCCTTCCTGCTAGGGGTGTTTTTGTCGGCGGCCGTATCCTGTAGCATTGGGGTGTAGAGAAAGGGGCGATCACCGAGTAGGTCCATGCAAAGGAGCCTTACGATGCACTACGCCGCGCGTTGTCTGTTGGCGGTGTTGCTGGCCGGTTTCTCGATTCTCCTGGGCGGATGCGCCGACCAGGCGCCGCCGGCCGACCCGGCGAACACGACGGCCCCGCCGGCGGCCGCCGTGACCGATGCGTCCGACGAAATCCTCATCCTCTGCGGCAGTTCTTTCCGGCCTCCCATGGAAAGGCTGGTCGCAATGTATCAGGACCAGACCGGCAAGCGCGTGGCGCTTTCCTTCGGCGGTTCGGAAGACCACCTGCCCAACGTGAAGGCGAAGAAGGCCGGTGACGTCTACGTGACGCACACCCCGTACATACAATACACACGGGACGCCGGTGCCTTGCTGCGCGAGGTCGAGGTCGGCTTCCTCGCCCCCGTGCTGGTCGTCACGAAGGGCAACCCGAAGCAGATTCAAACCATCGAGGATCTCGCCCGACCGGGACTCGAGGTCGTCTTGCCGAATCCCGAGTACTCGACCTGTGGGGAGATGGTCGACAAGCTGCTGGAGAAGAAACAGATCAAAGACGCCGTCCGCAAAAACGTCGGCAGTGCGCTGATGAAGCACCACTCGGAGATCGGCAATCACCTGAAACTCGGCACCCGCGAGGCGGGCATCATGTGGAACGGCGTGGCCCACAACTACCTGGACGCCATCGACGTCGTTCCCGCTCCGTACGAGTACGACGAGGAGATCCGAGTGGCCGTGATGGGGCTGTCCTACTCGAAGAACATCAAGGCCGTCGAGCCGTTCCTCGATTTCGTCGAGGCCCACGGAAAAGACGTGTTCGCGGAGTTCGGCTACCTGAAATAGCGGAGTGCAGGTGCGTGGAGCAGGCGGAACCCGGGGCCGGACCGGGATACCGGAATCGCGTGTGCCAATGACCGTGAGGAGATTGTTTTCCACTTGCTGCGGGCATGGCGGTTGGGCCCTGCTGGCAGCGTTGACGCTGACGACGCTCGGCTGCGGACCCGAGCCGCCGCGACTCTATTGCGGCGCCGGCATCCGCCCCCCGGTGGCTGATCTCGTCGAGCAGTTCGCCCGCCGCGAAGGCGTGACGATCGAGTGCGACTACGCCGGCAGCGAAGTCCTGCTGGCGCGGATCAAACTCACCCGCCGTGGCGATCTCTACATGCCGGGCGACGTCCACTACGTCGAGATGGCCGAGAAAGAGGGCCTGGTCGACTCGAAGAAAACGGTTTGCTACTTCGTGCCCGTCATCCTGGTGCAAAAAGGCAATCCCAAGAGCATCCACACGCTAGAAGACCTGATACGGCCGGGCGTCAAGCTGGGACTGGGCGATCCCAAGGCCTGCGCCATCGGGCGCAAGTCGGCGAAGATTTTCGCCAACAACGGCATCGCCGAGGAGGATCTGGGCGACAACGTGGTGTTTCGCTCGGTGACGGTCAACGAGTTGGGCAACCACGTGAAGCTGGGGGCACTCGACGCGGCGATCGTCTGGGATGCCGTGGCCGCCTTTTTTCCCGACGAAACCGAGGTGGTGGCAATCCCTCGCGAGAGAAACGTCATCTCCACGGTGGCCATCGGCGTGCTGCACTGTTCGCAACATCCCGAGCTGGCCGCGAAGTTCGTCGAATTCGTCAACTCGGAAGAGGGCCAGGAGGTGTTCAAGCGGCACCGATACTCCTTGACCCTCCCCGACTGACCCCGCCCGACCCGTGGCATTCTGTGGTCACGTCGGTTATATTGAAGTTCTTGCGACCACAACCCGCGGCCGGTCGATTCCTGCGAGAGCACTCCGCGAGTCTATCTCGATCTGGGAAAGACCGATCGGCTGCTGCTTCCTTCCTCCCCCCGGAAATTCGCAGCGTGAACCGCCCATTGTTCAGCGAGCCTCGAGCCACCTCCCCGGAAACCGGACTGCACGGTCGGCTGTTTGCCGCGTCGATGCTGGCGTTCGTCGCGTTGTTCGTGTTCACCTTGTTGGCGATCTTCGCGGCCGATGTCAGCTATGCCGGTCGGCAAGCCATGGGCGAGGTGCTCCGCTCGCCGGAGATCCGCGCCGCGCTGAAGCTGTCGCTGTGGACCACCGGCGTCACGGTCGTGCTGGGGCTGCTCTTCGCCGTGCCCATGGGATACGCCCTGAGCCGTTATCGGTTCCCCGGTCACGCGCTGGTCGACTCGATTGTCGACCTGCCGATCATCCTCCCGCCGCTGGTCGTGGGGCTGTCGCTGCTGGTCTTCTTTCAGACGAGCGCGGGGAACTGGATCGAGGAGGCCGGGCTGAAGTTCGTTTTCCAGCGCAAGGGCATCATCCTCTGCCAGTGGCTGGTTTCGGCGTCGTTCGGCATCCGTGCCATCAAGCTCACTTTCGACGGCATCGATCCGCGGATCGAGCACGTCGCCATGACGCTCGGCTGCACGCGAGCCGGCGCGTTCTTCCGCGTTGCCCTGCCCATGGCCCGCCGCGGGATCGTCGTCGGGGGCATCTTGATCTGGACCCGCGCGTTCGGGATCTTCGGACCACTAATGGTGTTTGTCGGGGCCGTGCGATTTCGCACCGAGGTTCTGCCGACGACCGTCTACCTGGAACAGTCCGTCGGGCGGATCGAAGTGGCCTTGGCCGTAACGATCCTGATGTTGGTCCTGGCCGCCATGGCCCTGGTGGCCGTTCGCACGTTGGGGCTCAGACAGCAATGATCCGTATCGAACAGCTCCAGTTCGCCGTGGGCAGCTTCGCACTGAGGAAGATCTCGTTGCACGTCCGGCCGGGGGAGTACTTCGTGTTGCTGGGCCCGACCGGCTCGGGCAAAACGCTGTTGATCGAGTGTCTTTGCGGACTGAACCGAATCCGCTCGGGGCGGATCCACATCGACGGAGTCGACGTCACGCGCTACGAACCGCGCAACCGCGGCATCGGTTACCTGCCGCAAGACTATGCCTTGTTTCCGCACAGGACCGTTCGCCAGAACGTCGGCTTCGGCCTGGCCAGCCGCCGAAGCGACCCGACGACGATTCGCCGGGAAGTCGACCGGCTCATGGAGCAGGTCGGCGTTGGCCACCTGGCCAATCGCTATCCCGAGCGGCTCTCCGGCGGCGAGAAGCAGCGGGTGGCGTTGGCCCGGGCGCTGGCCATCCGGCCGCAGGTGCTGGTGCTCGACGAGCCGGTCAGCGCGCTGGACGAGCAGACCCGCGATGAGCTGTGCCGACAACTGAAGCAGCTTCAGCTCGGCACGCGGACAACGACCGTGCACGTCTGTCACAACTTCGCGGAGATGCTGTCGGTAGCCGATCGCGTCGGCATCATTCAACAGGGCGGGATACTCCAAGTCGGCGCGCCCGCCGATGTCCTGCAGCGGCCCGCCGGCACGCAAGTGGCCCGGTTTGTCCAGGTGGGCAACCTCTTCGCGGCCCGGGCGCGGGACGTCGGCGGCTGGGTCGAGGTCGACTGCCGGCAAGGGATCGTGCTGCGCGCCGCGAAACGTGGCGCCGCCGACCTCTCCGGCCAGGTGACCGTGATGGTGCGTCCGGAGAACGTCCGCCTGACGCCCGCAACACCCGAGAAGCCGCCGGAGGCCACGGCCTTGGAGGGCTCGGTCAGCGCCGTTGTCGACTTGGGGCCGCTGGTGAGAGTGCGGGTCTGCTGTGGCGAAGGCGTGCAGTGGCTTGCGTCGCTGGGAAAGAGGGAATATCAAGACCACCGTCTGGCGGCCGGCGACCGCGTCCATCTGAGCATTGATCCGAGCGACGTGCATATCATGAAGGACGAGCCGGCGACGGGCCCGGAAAAAGAGCCGAGGAACTCGCGGAATTGAGGAAGACGATGCTACGCATGACCAAACGCCAATTGCTCCGCATCGGAGGCGCACTGATTTTCGGTCTGGCGATGCTTTGTCTGATCGCCTATGTCGTTTCCGGTCCGGCCAAGGTCTCCTCCGGCGGCGACTGGCCCCAATGGCGCTACGACGCCGGCCGGGGAGCGTCGACGCCGATGGAGTTGCCCGAGGAGCTTCACCTCCAGTGGGTGCGCCAATTGCCGACGCCGACGCCGGCCTGGCCGGCAAGCCAGCCGTGGCTGCGGTTCGACGTATCCTACTCTCCGGTCGCCGCCGGCAAATTGCTGTTTGTGCCCTCGATGGTCAACGATACGGTCACCGCCTACGATACGGAAACCGGCACGCCGCGATGGCGGTTCTTTACCGACGGCCCGGTCCGCTTCGCTCCCGTGGTACACAACGGCAAAGTCTATTTCGGTTCCGACGACGGATACCTCTACTGTGTCGACGCGGCCCGGGGAGCGTTGCTCTGGCGCGTCCGCGGCGGGCCGTCCGACCGCAAAGTGTTGGGCAACAACCGGCTGATCTCCACCTGGCCGGTTCGCGGAGGGCCCGTGCTCTGGGAAGGCAAGATCTACTTCACCGCGGGCGTCTGGCCGTTTATGGGGATCTTCGTCCATGCCGTGGACGCGGAAACGGGGCAGGTGATCTGGACCAACAGCGGCGCCGGCTCGGAGTACACCGTGCAGCCGCACGACAGTCCCGCTTTCGCCGGATTGGCGCCCCGCGGCCACTTGGCCGCTACGCAGCACGGCCTGATTGTTCCCGGCGGCCGCACCCAGCCCGGCTGCTACGATCTTCAGACCGGCCGGTTCCGCTACTTCCGGTTCGGCGAGAAGAACAGCGGCAGCCACCACGTCACCGCCCGCGACCAGTGGTACTTCACGCCCGACACCATGGCGCAAATCGCCGACGGCAAGGCGATCGAAGGCACCTCCCCGACCGTCCATGACGAGACGATCCTCTACAGCGTCCGGGCCGGGAAGATCATCGCCATGCACCCGCGCGCCGTGGAGAAAACCAACGAGCAGACCGACCGCAAGGGCAAGAAGACCCAGGTCAAAAGCCTGATCTTGGAGCCGTGGTGGACGCGACCGGTGGCCCCGGCTGCCGGGCGGTTGTTCCTCAAGGCCGGCTCGCGATTGTTCCTCGGCAGGCACAGCCAGGTGTCGGCCGTCGAGGCCGGCCGCGGCAGCGACCGTGCCGACCCGCTGTGGCAAGCCGCTATCGAAGGCAGACCGTGGTCCATGCTGGCCGCCGACGGCAAGCTGTTCGTGGTGACCGAGCAGGGACGTATCTATTGCTTCGGCGCCATGAAGGGTCAACCCGTCGTGCAAACCGAGACTGCGGCCGACGAGCTGCACACCGAGCCCCCGGCCAACGCGTCTCACGCCAAGACCGCGGCCGATGTGTCGAGCCTGTGGCAACGACACGCGGAGGAAATTCTCGACGTGACGGGAACCATCGAAGGATATTGCCTGATGTTCGGCCTGGGGTCCGGTCGCTTGGCCGAGGCCCTGGTGCGCCGCTCGCAATTGCACCTGGTCGCGATCGACCCCAGCGCGGAGCGGGTCGACGCATTTCGCCGGCGGATGCGGGCGGCCGGTCTGTACGGCGTTCGCGTGGCTGCCCATGTGGGCGATCCGGTTCAGTACCCGCTGCCACCCTACTTGGCCGACCTGCTGGTTTCGGAAGATGCCGGAACACTCCGCACGGATCGGGGCGCACTCTTCATCAACGTCGCGTTCCGATCGTTGCGTCCCTACGGCGGCGTGGCCTGCCTGCCGACTGGGGCCGAATCCCTGCAAGCGGCAGTCGCCCGGGCCCGGCCGGCCAACGCGAAGGTCAAGCCTGCCGGGCAGCACTGGTCGCTGTTGGTCCGCGAAGGGGCATTGCCGGGGGCGGCCGACTGGACGCACCAGTACGCCGACGCGGGCAACAGCGTCGTCTCGCAAGACACACTGGCGAAGGCCCCGATGGGGCTGTTATGGTTCGGCAACGGCCCGCCCAACGACGCGGTCTTGCCGCGGCACGGCCATGGCCCCTCGCCGCAGGTGGCCGCCGGCCGATTGCTGATCGAGGGTCCCGACATGCTGCGGGCGATGGACATCTACACGGGCCGGCTGCTCTGGCAGCAGAAGCTGCCGCAGCTCGGCCGCTTCTACGACAGCACGGAGCACCAGCCGGGGGCCGCCGAAATCGGCAGCAACTACGTCACGCTGGACGACGCGGTCTACGTGGTCTATGGCAAGTCGATTCTCAAGTTCGACTCGGCCGACGGCCGGCTGCGGGACGAGTTCGTGCTCGAAGCCGGCCCCGATGACTCGCCGCCCAATTGGGGCTTTCTGGCCGCTTGGGAAGATCAGTTGATCGCCACGTCCACGCCGGTCGAGATACCAGGACCGGAAGAGGCGTCTGACGCGACGTCGGTCGCGCAAGACGCCCGGGAGCCGATCATCGCGGCCGGTGGCCAGTGGCAGTACTTGGCCGGCAGCGACCCGCCGAGCGATTGGACGGCCGTCGATTACGACGCGACGGGGTGGAAGACGGGCGAGGCCGGGTTCGGCTACGGCGACGACGACGATCGCACCGAGTTGGACGACATGGAGGACAAGTACCAGCGCGTCTATCTGCGCGGCCGGTTCGACGGGGCAGCCGCCCGGGATGCGGTCGCAATGGCCCTGCTGATCGATTACGACGACGCGTTTGTCGCCTATCTCAACGGGGTCGAGGTGGCCCGGGTGAACGTCGCAAGCGGCAGCGGCCCGGACGTCGGCAAAATCAAGGAGCACGAAGCCGGCGAGCCCGAGACGTTCCCGATCAAGGACTTTCGCAAGCTCCTGCGCCCGGGAGCCAACGTGCTGGCGATCGAGGGGCACAACAACAAGCTCGGCAGCAGCGATTTCACGCTTGATCCGTGCCTCCTCGTCCAGTGCCCCGACGCGCCGGACGGCGAGGACCAGGGCAAACCGGATCTGGCGTGGGACACCGATCAGTTCGCCCCAGTCCCCTACGCCTCGGCCAGCCGGCGGCTGGTCGTGATGGACCGCCACACCGGCCGGCAGCTCTGGCACCGCAATGCCCGCTACGGCTTCCGCCATAACAACATCGCCGTGGGGGCCGGCAAGGTCTTCTGCATCGATGGGATGTCGCAGCACAAGCTCGAGAAGCTCAACCGCCGCGGCATCAGAACGCAGGCATACCACCCGCAACTGATGGCCCTGGACGTCCGCACCGGCGAGGAAACCTGGAGCACCGAGGAAGACGTCTTCGGCACGTTTCTCGCCTACTCGGCCGAGCACGACGTCCTGCTCCAGGCGGGCAGCGCCGCCCGCGATCGGGCGTTCGACGAGTCGGCCTCGGGCATGGCGACCTATCGCGGCGGTAGCGGGGAAGTGATTTGGAAAGACCTCACGCTGCATTTCAGCGGGCCGCTTCTGCTGCACCACGATACGATCATCACCCAAGGCACGACCTCGCCCAATTCGAAGGCCACGCCGAAGTCGTTCACCGATCCGATCACCGGCCGGAAGCGCCTGCTGCCGGTCAACGCCTCCAGCAACGGCGGCCCGGCATTGTCGCTGCTGACCGGCAAGCCCAAGAACCGCTCCCATCCGTTGACCGGCAAGCCGATACCCTGGAAATACACCCGCAACTACGGCTGCAATACGGCCATCGGTAGCGAGCACCTGCTGACGTTCCGCTCGGCGGCCGCCGGGTTCTACGATCTGACGCGGGACGGCGGGACCGGCAACTTCGGCGGGTTCAAGTCGGGCTGCACGTCGAACTTGATCGTCGCCGGGGGGCTACTGAGCGCGCCGGAATACACACGGACCTGCACCTGCCGCTACCAGAACCAGACTTCGCTGGCCCTGGTCCACGATCCGGACGTGGAGATGTGGACGTTCAACGCCTTCGACTGGGGCGGCAGTCCGGTCCGCCGCGTGGGCATCAACTTCGGTGCGCCCGGCGATCGCATGGCCGACGACGGGACCCTGTGGCTCGACTACCCCAGCCGCGGCGGGCCGTCGCCCGACCTGCCGCTTAAGATCGAAGGCGACGAAGTAGACTACTTCCGCTACCATAGCTCCCGGATCGAGGCAGACGCCGACGGGCAGGAATTGGCTTGGGTGGCGGCCTCCGGCCTCAAGGGGGCCGGCACCGTCACGCTGACCCTTTCCAACAACCGGAAAACTCCCCGTAAGTATCACGTCCGGCTCCATTTTGCCGAAGTGGACGATCGCCAGCCCGGCCAGCGCATCTTCGACGTCACCCTGCAAGGCGAGCCCGTGCTCCGTGGGTTCGACGTGGCGAAGGCAGCCGGCGGTGTCCGTCGGGCCGTGGTTCAGCAGTTCCACGGTATCGAGGTGACCGGGACGTTGAAGCTGTCGCTGGTCGCCCGCGACGGCGATGCTCCGCCGATCCTCTGCGGGCTGGAGGCGGTCGCCGAGGATTGAGCGAGACACCGGCGATCGTTTCCACTGGCCGGTTGTATGCCGTTTCCATTTGGCCGATAATGGGCGCCTCCATAGTCACCCTCCGCCGACCTCGTACCGAAAAGGGATCCCATGCCTGAACCCATTTACGGTCCCCCGGCCGATCCGCAGAAGCTTTACTCACCCGGCGCCGATTTCCCGTATCTGTTCCGCTGGCTGCATTGGCTGCTCTGGCCGAGCCTGATCGTGTTGACGCTGACCGGCCTGAGCGAACACGCCGTTTCTTCGCCCGACTGGTCGCTCTTCTCGGGCGTGCTGCCGGAATACCTTTGGCCGGGGCGGGTCCACCTCTATCACCTCTGGGCGTCGCTGGTCTTCTCGCCGGCCGTGATCGCCGCGCTGTGGATCTACGTGCGGACCCGAGACCGCTACCGACTGGCGCACTTCCTCTTGCTCGTGGGCGGAGTGGCCCTGGTCCTCAGCGGCCTGGTGCTGGCGACCTGGCCCGGGCCGCCGCGAGTCTACGTGGCTTGCCGTTGGGTCCATGCGGTCGCAGGGCTGCTGGTGGTGCCACTGGCGTTTCTTTGGCATTTTCTGTGCGGCTTGAGCCGCTACCGCCGGGCATTGATTCCGGCGTTTCGCATCTGGTCGCGCCCGAAATGCCTGCCCGTGCTGGGCTTCGTTCCCCTCGTGCTGATCACCACCTGCCTGATCCTCAACGGCCTGCCGGTTACGCCCCCATGGCGGGAGCTGACGGCCAAGCGGATTCCCGTCGCCGACGTCGACACCGACGAGCTGGAAACGCTCTCCTGGAACGCCGCCGAGCCGCTGAAGATTCTCTTGGCTGGGGGAATCGCCTTCGAGGACGGATGCACGGAAGTGACTTTGCGGGCGCTGCACAACGGTCAGGAGCTGTTCGTCTGTGCCGAGTGGCTCGACCCGGACGAAGACCGCCAGTATACGCCCTGGGAGAAGACCGACGACGGCTGGCGGCACCTGATCACCAATGAGGACGACGAAAGCACCTACTACGAAGACAAGTTCTCATTGGTTTTTCCCGCCGCGGGCGACTGGCAGTTCGAGCGCTTCGGCTGTGCCGTCTACTGCCATGCCGGCGGCGGCCGGGCCTACGGCTACAAGGCCGCCGATCGCATGGTGGACGTCTGGCATTGGAAGAGCACTCGCACCGACCCGGTCGGCCAGGTCGACGACAAGTATTGGTCCGTGGCCGATCTGTCGGCGAAAGACATCGGCCGCCACGGCGATCCCAAGCAGAGCGGCGGCTACAAGAAGAACGTCTCGCAGGACAAGTCGCATCCCGCCTTCCTGCCCGACGGGCCGGCGGCCGTCAAGCAAGGCATGATTTCGGCGGACCACGCGGTGGAATACTCGGAGGAAGCGGCCGCCCGAATTCCCGCCGAAACGATCGTGCCCGGCATCGTGGCCGCGGGGGCCGTAGGCGATCGGGGCGACGTTGCCTGCACGTCGCGGCACGAAGACGGCCGCTGGCGGGTGTACGTGCGGCGGAAACTCGACACAGGCAGCCAGTACGACGTGAAGTTCATTCCCGGCCAGCCCTATCCATTCGGCTGCGCCGCGTTCGACCGATCCTCGAAGCGCCATGCGTACGAGTACCCGGTCTATCGCTTGATGCTCGAGCCTTGAACAAGTTGGACAGCCACGAAAGTGCGAGGACGCCCGGCGGCCTTGCGGCCATCCAGCGATCAACGCATGCACACGTGGAGGTCCCGATATGAAGATCATCGTACTGTTTGTCGTTGCCGCCTTGTGCACAGCGTCCGTACTGCTGGCACAGGACGCGCGACACCCCAACCCCCCTACCGTTAGAGTGGTTCAGGGCGGTGGTCCGGCTCAAGACTACCGCCAGTGCCGCAGCATGCTGGTCGGGCCGAACGTGAACCAGCCCGATCCCTACCCCGGCTATGGAGGTTTCGTCGGCTGGCAGTCGCCGATCGTGCTGCTCGACGGCACGATGCTTGTCGGCTTTTCCTCCGGCTACTGGCACGCGTCCCCGCCTACCGCTTACTTCGCGGATGACCCGGCGGCGATGGAGAAGTGGAAGAAGATCGGCATGCCTACCGACGTGGATGCTCCCCGCGGTGGCCGCGCGGAGATCATCCGCTCTACCGATGGTGGAAAGACATGGTCCCGACCCACGGTCCTCCTTGACACACCTTGGGACGACCGCGCTCCCAACTTCTGCCAACTGAAGGACGGCACGATCCTCTGCAGTCTCTTCACGTACCCCGGCCCGACGGCTGCGGACCTTGCCCGCGACCCGGACAAGACCGCTCTCACCGGAATCATCCGCTCCTTCGACAACGGCAAGACCTGGGAGCAGGAGCCGAAACGACTGCCGGTTCGATTCGTCTTCGACGCCACGGATGGACCGATCGTTGAGCTTCAAGACGGCTCGGCGCTGATTTGCGTCTACGGCAAGGCCGTGGACGCGCAACACGAATCGGTCGCCTTCTGCCGCTCGACGGACGGCGGCGACACCTGGGAGTTTCTTTCCACGGTGTCCACAGACCACGAGATGTCCGAGACCGGCGTGGCGCAACTGCTGGACGGCCGCCTCGTGCTCATCTCGCGTCCCGAGGGGGACATCGCCTGGTCACGTGACGGAGGGCGCTCGTGGACCAAGCCCGTTTCCTTCGGCGTCCGCCTGTTCGAGCCGCGGCTCATGACTCTGCGGGACGGTACGCTGCTCTGCCTTCACGGATCCTACGGAAAAGGCGGTTTCCGCGCGATGTTGAGCACCGACGGCGGCCAGACATGGGTCTGCCCCCATGAGAAGTGGGGCTTCCCGGTCGATCCGTCCGTCTACGGCTATGGCCAGGCCGTGGAACTGTCGGACGGCTCCGTCTGGGCGGCCTACATCCACACCGGCGGGCACTCGACGAAGGCCGCGAGGACCGAAGCCCTTTGGTCCATCCGCCTACGCGTGCGACCCGGCCATGACGGAGTTGACTTACTGCCAGCTCCCGGGCCATAGGAAAACCTGAAGTCTTGCGACTTCGGCTACCGGTCTGGTCCTCGAACGAGTCGATGACCTCCAAGAGCCGGTGGCGGATCTGCTCGCCCGGCGGCCCGTCCTCGATCCACCGGGCGGGTTGGGGGAGAGAACGTCTCTGCTACCACTTCATCAGCACGGTGCCCCAGGCCAGCCCGCCGCCGAATCCGCTGAAAAGAACATGGCTGCCGCGCTGGATGCGGCCGCTGCGATAGGCCTCGTCCAGGGCCAGGGGAATGCTGGCCGAAGAGGTGTTGCCGTAGCGATCCAGGTTGATGAACACCTTGTGCGGATCGACGCCCAGGTCTTTGACCGAAGAGTTGATGATCCGCATGTTGGCCTGGTGGAAAATGACCAGGTCGACGTCGTCCAGCGTCATGTTGGCCGCCCGCAGGGTGTCGGAGATGCTCTCCCGCAACATGCGGATGGCCCACTTGAAGACGGGCCGGCCGTTCATCTGCAGGAAGTGCAGCCCCTGGTGCTGGCCGGCCACGCTAAACGGCAGCCGCGAGCCGCCCATCGGCCGCGAGAGCAACTCGGCTCCGGAACCGTCGGAGCCCACGGCGTAGGAGAGCAGGCCCTGGCTCGGGTCGCCGGGGGCCAGCAGGACCGCGCCGGCCGCGTCGCCGAACAGCGGGAAGGTACGGCGGTCGGCCGGATCGATGATCCGCGAGTTGCAGTCGGCCCCGATCACCAGCACCAGCCGGCTGCAGCCGCTGGCCACGAACTGCATGCCCGTGATCATGGCGAAGATGAAACTCGCGCAGGCGGCCTGGATGTCCATCGCCGGCGCGCACAGCCCGAGCCGGTCCTGGATCATGCTGGCGGTGGCCGGCAGGAGGGTGTCGGGGGTGAGCGTTCCCAGCAGGATCAGGTCAATGTCGGCGGGATCTACCGAGGCGTCCTCGATACAGCGTCGGGCGGCCTCGACGGCCAAGTCGCTGGTGGCCACGTCGGGCTCGGCGTGGCGGCGTTCGAGGATTCCGGTCCGCTGCACGATCCAGTCGGCGTCGTAGCCCAGGGCGGCCAGGTCTTCGTTGCGGACCGCATTGGCCGGGGCATGACTGCCGATGCCCACCACCTGGACACCCATCAGCCGGCCGATACGGGAGCGTCTGGGCTGGAATTCCACGTCGTCGGTTGGCTCGGTGTCCTGGGGGATGGGGTGATGACCGCCGGCCAGCGGTGCGCCCTCGTCTGTTGTCACGTCGATCTGCGCCATTCGTTCTGGACCCTCGCTGCCGAAACCCTCGGTTGGTACGTTTGCCGTGTGCCCTCCGATGGTCTCGGCTGTCGGCGGCGACCTACTTGGGGCAAACCCGCAGAGTAAGGGTTCCCGGGCTGCTTCTCAAGTCCCATCACCCGGAAGAGCGGGGTTATGGTGGATCGAGCCCAGCGGAACGGCCCCAGGTTCCGGCGAATGCCGTCTCGGCAGGGGGACGCTCCGCGGCCGTCGGTGCCGCGTGAATTGCCTCTATGGCGGGGTGCAACGCTGTGGACCCAACCGCTAAACTAACGTGTTCGGACCTGCACAACCTCAGGACAACAAAGGATTTCGGGTGCCGCCCTTGATGCGTTGGGGCCAATCACCCGTTGGAGCAGCTTATGTGCTTGATGGCCATCCTCTACAAGACCGCCAAAAATGCCCCGGTCTTGCTCGCCGCGAATCGTGAAGAACGCTTCGATCGACCGTCGCAACCGCCGAAGATCCAGTCGGGTATACCCCGGGCGGTGTGCGGGATCGACCGCCGGGCCGGCGGGACCTGGCTGGGAGTGAATCAGTTTGGCCTGGTCGCTGCGGTGACCAACCGTCGCAAGACGTCGCTGCCAGCCGATCCACGCTCGCGCGGGTTGCTTTGCCGAGAGCTGCTGAATCTGCGAACGGCCAAGGAAGCCGCCGAGTACGCGGCCGCCGAGTTGGCGACCGGTTCCTACGCCGGCGCCAACTACCTTTGTGCCGACTCGGACTACGCAGCGGTAGTCTACGGCGGCAACCGGATCGAAGTGGTGGAGCTTGCGCCCGGACTGCACCTGCTGACCAACGGCAATCTGAACGACCATCACGATCAGCGTCAGGAGTTTGTCCGCCGCATGCTCACGCTGCATACGCTGGACTCGGCCGTCACGTTTCTGGCGGTTGCCGCCCGGGCCTTTTCGCGGAAACCGGACGTGGCCGGCCGTCGCGGCGTGGTGCTTACGGGCGGCGACTACGGCACCGTTTCGTCTACGCTTTTGGCGTTGCCCGAGCGGATTCAGCGGTCCGTGCTCCAATACGCCCCGGGCCCCCCGAGCGATCATTCGTACGACGATCTCTCCGCCCTGTTGCGTCAGGTGCTTTCGACCGAGAAGGGCAAGGAGCGGGCCAGGGAAGACGAGAACGGTGAGCTGCTCGACGAAGACTGGGACGAGGCCGATATGGCGAGCAACGCGGGCAAGGACGAGTAGGCCGACGGCCGTGCTGCCGGAGGACGCGGGCCGAAGCTGTCGCTTTCACCACTCCAGCGAAATGGCGGCGGTGGTCATGCCGGCCCCGACCGAGCAGAGGATCAGCCGGTCGCTGGCCTGGAGGCTCTCTTCGAGCTCGCACAGCGCCAGGGGGATGCTGGCGCTGGACGTATTGCCGACGTGGTCAACATTCAGATAGAAACGGTCGAAGGCCACGCCGCTTCGCTTGGCGGCCGCTTTGAGGATTCGCCCGTTGGCCTGGTGGGGAACGACCCAGCGCATCTCGTTCGGCTTCCAGCCCGTCTTGTCGATCGCCTGGCGAATCACCGCGGTGAAGCTGTCGGTGGCGAAGCGGAACAGGGCGGGGCCGTCGAGGCGAATCCAGGGATCGACGTCGCCCTTGCCGTTGGTAATGCAGTATCCGGGCTCGGCGCGCCGGGCCATGTGGATTCCCCGCGTATCGGCCCCGAGGATCGCCCGGTGGATGCGGTGTCCCGAGGTGCCGGCCGAAATAATTGCGGCGCCGGCGCCGTCGCCGAAGATGAAGTATGCGCTTCGATCGGCCTTGTCCAACAGCCGCGATTGCATGTCGACCCCCACGGTCAGCACGTTTCGAGCCATACCGGAGAGAATCATCCCCTGGGCCATCGAGACGGCGTACAGCCAGCCCGAGCAGGCCGCGTTGAGATCGAACGCCGGCACGCCGTGCAGGCTGAGTCGATCCTGGAGGATACAGGCGGTTGAGGGCATGGCCACGTCGGGGGTGGTGGTCGAGAGGATGATCGCGTCGATGTCTTTGGTGGCGATGCTCGACTTGCGGATCGCCTCCAACGACGCCTTGAAGGCCATGTCGGAAGGCCGCTCGCTGTCGCCCGCCCAGCGCCGCTCGCGAATGCCCGTCACCTGGAAGACGTACTGCTCCGAGATTTCCGGGAAGCTCTTGACCATTTCGGCGTTGGTGACGACGCGTTCGGGCAGGTAGCCTCCGACGCCCAGCAGGACGATCTGTTGGCGGTCGCCGTTGGAGGATTGGGCCGTGGCCGCCAGGTCCGTTCGCAGAACGGGTTCGTGGCTGCCGGCGGCCGGGGGAATCCAGTCTTTCATGCTCGGATCGGACGTCTCGATTTCCATGACCGGCTCGGTCAGCGAAACGGTTTCACCTTCCAGATGATACACGCGAATGGCCAACCCGTCGCAGGGCGCTTCGAAGTCGAACACGGATTTCGCGCTGTCCACTTGTGCCAGAATGTCCCCCTTCTTGAAATGATCGCCGTCGGAGACATTCCATTCGATGATGGTTGCTTCGGTCTCGGCGGCACCTTGAGCGGGCAGGTACAGGGAAATTCTGAAATGGGTTCCGTCCATCAGCTCTCCTC
The DNA here is from genome assembly GCA_016935315.1 of Pirellulales bacterium. GTDB lineage: Bacteria > Planctomycetota > Planctomycetia > Pirellulales > Thermoguttaceae > JAFGRD01. Next base: position 12,230 of record JAFGRD010000064.1, on the reverse strand, counting down.
GAGCATTTGCGCGATGCCCGACAGTATTTTGTCACGGTTGGGACGGCAGTGGGACTCCAGCTCCGGGGCAAAAGGAACCGGGACATCCGGCGCGGCGATCAGCTTCGGTGGGCATCTCAACGGTAAGCGGCGCCGGCGAACGACCTGCGCAATCACCTGGTCGCCCAGGCCCTGCGAGGCTCCACATTCCTGAACCACCATCAGCCTGCCCGTTTTCTCCACCGAGGCGAGAATCGGTGCAAGATCCAACGGCTGAAGCACAAACGGGTTCCAAACCTCGACTGACCGGCCGCTGTGGTCGGCGGCCGCGATGGCTTCGCGGACCATAGCCCCAAAGGCGATCAGCGTCAGATCCGATCCCTCGCCATAGCAGCGGGGGCGCCAAACGGCTTCAAGATCGCCGTCGAAATCGATCGGACCGCTTTGGCTCCAATAGAGCAGCTTGTGTTCGAATACCAGGCAGGGGTTGCGGTCGTAGAAACCGGCCAGGAGGGCCTCGAACGTCTCCTGGGGCGTGGCGGGGTAGAGCAGTTTCAGCCCGGGAAATCGCGACCAGAGCCCTTCATACTCTCCGGAATGGAACGCCCCCATCGTCAATCCGCCGCCGCAAGGCAAGCGGATCAGCATCGGCGCCGGGCATCCCGTGCGGAAGAACCACGTCCCGGCGTTGAGCCCCAATTGCGAGGCGGTTTCGGTCGAGAAATCCGCGAACTGAAACTCGACGATCGGTCGAGTGCCGACCTGCGAAGCCCCCAAGGCGAATCCCATTGTGCCCGATTCGCAAATCGGCAGGTCGATCACCCGCTCGGGACCGTGGCGATCGATCAACCCCTTGCAGGTCTTAAACGCCGAGCCGTACACGCCTACATCGAGCCCCATCAGAACGGCTTCCGGGTTATTGGCCAGGATGGAGTCCAACGCGCGGTTGACGGCCTCTCCGTTCTTCACCCGGGGCAGTTTCATGGGTTCGACCGACGGCGGTGAAGAACTTGCGTAAACGCTCCATGAGTGCTCGCGCGGCTGGGGCCGGGCAACCGGCAATGCCTCGTCGATCGCCCGGCGCACTTCCTCCTCGACGGCCTCTTCGATCGGCGTCACGTCCGCCTCCGACAACCCGCAGATCTCCTGAAGCTTCTGGCGCGCTCTCGGCAGCGGATCGCGCTGCCAAGCCTGCCGCTTCTGCTGGTCGGAAACGTATTCGGCCTTGTCGTAGGCGGCGTGGCCGTGCAGCCGCAGGCTCATGCACTCGAGGATCACCGGAGCGGGATCCTCCGACATCGCCTGCAGGGCGTCCCCGACCGCCGAGTAGACTGCCCAAGGATCCGTGCCGTCGATCGTCCGGCCCGAAACACCGTAGCCGGCGGCCCGGTCGGAAAGATGCGCACAAGCGTACTGGACGCTGGTCGGCGTGGAAAAGGAGTAGCCGTTGTTCTCGACCAGGAACAGCACAGGAACCTTCTGGACCGAGGCGAGGTTCAACGCCTCGTGGAACTCGCCGGTGCTGCTGCCGCCATCGCCGATGACCGCCAGCCCGAACACGTCTTCGCCGTGGCGCCGGGCGGCCCAAGTCCCGCCGACCACCAGACCGAGCATTTTGCCCAGGTGGCTGATCATTGGCAAACGGCGGGTGGCGGCGTCCCCATGGTGAACGTTGCCCTCGCGGGCGTGGCTGGGGCTGTCGGCATTGGCCAGATACTGGCAGACCAACTGATAAGGCGTGGCGCCCAGCAACAGGTGGGCCGCGAAGTCGCGGTGCAACAGCGACACCACGTCGTGGCTGGGACGGAATGGAATCGACATCCCCACCGTGGTGGCTTCGTTGCCAATGCTGATTGTCACCGTCCCCTTGACGTATCCCTTTTGGAACAGCTCGAGCAGCCGCTCTTCCAGCCGCCGGGAAAGGAGCATCAACGGATAGGCAACCCTATAGAAGGCCTCCTGGGGCAGCCTCTCGGGAAAACGGACCACCTCGGGCACGGAGCAGTGCGACGGATCGATACGCCATGTGGATGAGCCGGCGGGTACCGGAACCAACACTTTCCCACCGCCGCGGGGAACGTGGACATGTCTGCCCACCGACGACGTGTTGGGCCCTCGAACATCCAGGTCGGAAGCCACTTCCAGCGCCTTTCTCGGTCTATTGCTCTTGTCGCGAAGCCAACACGAGAGACTTCTGCCTCTGCCAGGACGTTCGGACTCTAGCCTCCCACATCTTGTGAGATAGCAGGTCCGAGAAATCTCTGCAAGGCGGCAGGAAACGACTGCCGGAACCCGGCCCGGTCCGGGCGACACTCTGACAAGGGCTCGGTGGGCGAGATTGTAACGGCCCGGGATCGGCGTGTCATGCCCAAAACCGCGTGATTTCCAAGAAAATGCACGCAATGCGGCAGGCTATCGAGCCGGTACCTTGAGGGTCCGCCATCGCACCATGGAGACGGCTCCGACTGACGATCCGTTTACAGAAGTTTTACAGCACGGACCACAGGAGAAATGCGCTATACCCCCGCTGTGAATCTCTTTGCTTCCCCCTCCGATTTACCCCAGATTCCGTGCACGCCCCAGATTTCCTGCGTTGTGTGCCGTCCAGCCGGTCCTCTACACAATTCCCTGGGTGAGCAGCAAATCGATCTCTGATGTGGCTGGGCCTCGTCGCAATCCATGGTGCGGCGTCCGAACGCCGAAGCCGCTGGGGTCCACCAGGTCGTATTCGACCAGAGCCGCGTCCCACTCGGCTCGTGGCCGACCCCCACCCAGCAGACCTGCGTCGCTCGGAGTCACCTCGGCCGGCGAGCCTTCGGCAGCGATCCACTTGCCGATGATTGGCTCCCAGCCGGCGTTTCCCAGACCGTAATAGAACTTGACCTCGGCAACGCCTGTCGTGTTGCTGTTGCGCAGGAAGAACTGGGAAGCGGCCGGATCGTAGAGCCCGCAGGTCTCCGTGCCGTCGTCGTTGAAGTCGCCCACGATCGGTTGCCAACCGGCGCCCGGCGGACCGTAGACGTACTTCAGGTCGGCGACCCCGGTGGTGTTGCTGTTGCGCAGGAAGAGCCAGGAGGTGGCCGGATTGTAGAGGCCGATCGTGTCGGTCCCGTCGCCGTCGAAGTCGCCTACGATCGGCTGCCAGCCCAAGCCGGCGGGGCCGTAGACGAACTTCAACTCGGCGATGCCGGTGGAGTTGCTGTTGCGCAGGTAGAATCGGGACGTGGCGGGATCGTAGAGACCGATCGTGTCGGTCCCGTCGCCGTCGAAGTCGCCCACGATCGGCTGCCAGCCGGCGCCCCCCGGTCCGTAGAGGAACGTGCAATCCGCGAGGCCGGAGCTATTGGCGTTGCGCAACATAAACCGCGACGTGGCGGGATCGTAGAGGCCGATGGTATCGATGCCGTCGCCGTCAAAATCGCCGGCAAGCGGCGTCCAGCCCGCCCCGGCCGCACCGTAGATGAAGTCGTGTTGGGCCGTGCCGCCGTCGTTGGAATCCCGCAGCAGGAAATCCGACGCGTGCGGGTTGTAGAGCCCCGGTGTTTGACCGTCTGCGGCGGGAGGACCCGGCGGGAGCTGGCCGATTTGCAGCGGGGTTTCAGGATCGCCGAAGAGATTCGTCTCGAAGTGGATCCAGCGATATACGCCCGTCGCGCCGACGCGATACATGTTGTCGTCTTTCGAATCCTGGTTGGCCTGGCCCAGGTGGAGCATGTCCTCGTTGAACACGGCGTCCCAAAACTGCATGGCGTAGTGGTGGCTGGCGCTGGGCGTGCTGCCGGGCATGTACCAGCCGTAGCGGGAGTTCATCACCACGCCCAAAGCCCCATGATCGTCGACCACGTGCTTTTCCGCGATGGCCAGATCGTGGCTGTCGAAGGAACCCGAGTAGCACCCTTGCGAATACATGAAGTAGGGATCCGTGTTCGACAGACCGGCGACCTGGGAGTTATACAACCGGGCGTTGTAGGTCGAATTGGCATGGCCCAGGTGGTTGACCAGATGGGGGCTGGCGTTCAGATCGCCGAGCAGATCGCTGCCGCTCCATCCGCCGGCCGAGTCGTAGCGCTCGATGAGGTTCCAGTCGTCGGGCATCACCTGGTCGCGGATGGGAATTGCCGAGTAGCTACCCCACGTGTTCGAGTCGAGCTGCTCGCCCAGCCAGACGGCCGTAGTGGGGTTGGCGTGCGCTGTGGTTTCGTAGCGGATCGTCTTGGCCACGAAGTTGGCGGCTTCGGTCGAGTTGCTGACCGGCGCCCGGCCAATATAGACCTCGGCCGTCAAATCGATGTCCCCGCCGCCGTAGCCGTCGTTCTGCTCGCCCCAAACCCCGTCCCCGTCGCCGTTCCACGGGCCGTCCAGACACGCGTAGTACATGTCGGTCGCCAGGCTGTAGTCGATCGTCGATCCCTGGCTGGCATAAACGCCCCGCTGCGGCACCACGTCGACGTCACCGCCGAGCAACACCCACCGCGTCCCCAAGCTGGTGTACGCGGCCATCAGAAAATGGCGGATCTTGTCGGCGTTGTCGCCCGTCTCGACCCCGCTGTAGCCCGCGTAAATGCTCTCGGTCGTCATGATCCCCGCCGACAGCCCGCGGGCGATCTTCTGGTTGACCAGCGGCTGGAAGCTATTGACCAGACTGTTGCTGGTAATGATCACGTATTCCACGTTGGAGGCCGCCCCGAGCTGCGGGCCGAGGTCGGGGGCCGCCACGTCGTCGGGCACGCCGAGCGTGTACGAGTCCAGCGCCTCGGGGTTGTCGACCGCTTGGGCCACCCGCTGCCAATCGGCCGCCGAGTCGCGAACCGCCATCATCTCGTCGCCGTCGACTCGAGTCGTGGTCACCGTGACCGAGATCGACGAGTGATACGTCAGCGTGTCGGCCGTGGAGTCGTATTGAACCGGGAACACGCGCAGCGTGCCCAGGTTGTAGCCACTAAGCGTGTGGTTCGAATAGGTGACGGAGGCCTGTGCGGGGAAGCTCGTGGAAACGACCGTGCTCCAGGCATCGTCCGGATCGAGGCTCCCGCCCAACGGCAAGGCGACCGGCGACGCGAGCCGCTGCACGCCGCTGCCGACCACGGTGCCCGAGTCTCCGTACGTCGTCTCGACCGACGTGATCCTCATTCCCTGCGGCAACAGGATGGTCGACTCCCGGACCGGGACAACCGGATCGCCCTCGGCCAGCCAGGTTTCCTCGCCGTCGAGGCTGATCAGCACGCCGTGTTCGGTCTCTTCCAGCACGGGCGTGTCGTCAAAAGTGAAGTCAAGCAGGGCCGTTTGAACTTGTCCGTCGCCGTAGAAGGTGCCGACCGGCGCCGCAGAGAGAAACATCCGATCTTCGAGCGGCTCGAACGCCAACGGCATGGGCCGCCGGCGGTTCGGGGTCGCGAAGCGAGAGAAGACGCCGTATCGGATAGTGGAGCTTCTGCCGGCCCGACGGCTCGACGGAAGCCGAGTCAGGAACAACATTGCAGATACCTGTTGCGTGGCTATGGGTCCAAGGTGTCGTGCTTCAGCGGAAAGCCGAACGCGCGGTATTCAACGTGCGGGGAAATTTCGCCCGAAGCGGGCTTCCGACCGACTCGGAGTCGGTCCTCCACGACGAGAACGCAAAACAGGGAGGAGACGTTCTGAAAAGGCAACGGCGATTCGCCGTCATCTAAAATATAGGTCACGCCGGGGGGAAAGGAGAGAAAGCGGGCAATCGGTGGAGCAGAACCCCCGCTTCCCGGTGTGCCCCGCCTCACGGGCGGCGCGCCGGCGCCGCGCAAACGGCCAAGGAGCCAATTGGTCGCAACACTTTTCGACCGCGAAAAACCGTTTCGCCGACGGTCGTGGCCCCAAAAGTGCCGTTGAGACAAGCAGTTGCGCCCGGTAAAATCGTTTGTCAACAGCCGGGCGTCGCGGGACCGCTTCGACAAGAATAATGCGGTGATTCGGCCCTTAACTCTCGATCTGGCAACCGGTTTCGTCGAACTGCATACGTGCCCGATTCTCCGTGTTTCGAGGGCTTTCCGTTGCGACGAGGAGGCCTTGGCCGACGAGCGATCGAAGTTGTTTGCGACAAAGGCCTTGGGCGCCGAGCCCCGCCAGGCCGAATCGACGCAAGCGGACTCCACGCCGGATGGACCAACCCGGCATAGCACGTGGATTCACACCGCGTGGACTGCGGACCAAACGAGGGGGAACCGACGGATTGCCCGCACTCGTGCGCGCCGCCAAGCCAAACCTCATGTTCAGGTCCGTCAGACTCTGCTCCTTCATGACGTTTCTTGCCGCGGCTGGGTGGCACACTTTCACTCACTTCCCGTCAGTGCCACCCCGCCGCCATGGTTTGTCGCTGATTAGCGCCGGGCCACGGCCTGATAGTGCGTCACCAGGCCCGCCGTGGCCGTCCGCAAGTCGAAGGCCGATTCGGCGCGGCGGCGCGCGGCCGCCGCCAGGCGACGACGTTCGGGCGCGTCGGCGGTCAGTTCCGCGATCGCCCGGGCCAGAGCGGGCGCGTCGCCGGGCGGAACCAGGCGGGCGGATTGCGATTCGGGCGGAAAGATCTCGCGCGTCCCGCCCACGTCGGTGGCGATCGCCGCGACGCCGCTGGCGGCGGCTTCCAGCAGGACGCGCCCCAGCGGCTCCTGCCGGGCGGGATGCACCAGCAGCGTCAGCTCCCCCAGCAGCTCGGCCACGTCGCGGCGATAGCCCAGCAGATGGAAACGCCCCGCCATGGCGCCGGCGGCCGCGGCCCGCAGATCGGCCTCGAAGCGGCGCGATTCGTCCTTGTCGGAGTAACGCTCGCCGACCAGCAGATAATGCACCTCGTCCGACGCGTCGCCAAGCTCGCCGCCCGACTGCCTGCCCAGAAGGCTCGCGGCCTTGGCCAGCACGTCCTGGCCCTTGCGGAGGGCAAGCTGGCCGATTGTGCCGATCAGCCGCGCTGCGGACGGCAGACCGAACTCTTGGTGCAAATAGCCGCTGGGCGCCCGCGGGCGGAATCGCTGAAGATCGACGCCGTTGGGCAGCACGTGGGTCTTCGCGGCCGCCAGGCCGGCGTTGAGGTGGTAGTCGCGGGTTGCCGCCGAGACGGCCAGCAGCCGCGTGTGGCAATTCAGATCGCCGATCGCCCGGCGGCTGAGGCGGATGATGTCGCGCAGGTGGGCAAGGCTCGGCAGTCCCAGCTCGGCCGCGACCGGGCCCGACAAGCGACCCATCGAAAGACTGTTGGCGTGCAGCAGATCGGGGCGGCGTTGTCGAATCAACCGTGCCAGCTCGCGGCGAAGCGCGTCTTGCGGCCGCCGCCGGCCGCTGCGGTCGTGGGTTTCGAAAGGGAGGACTTCGACCCGGCGATCGCGCAACGCGTCGGCCAGCGGCCCCGCGGCCGGCGCCGCGACCGCCGGCGCGAACCCGGCGGCGCGAACGCCCTCCAGCGTGGAGAGCATCGATTGCTCACCGCCGTTGAGCGAGGCATATTCACACAGCAGCAGGAGTTGGGCCATGGCAACCGAGTCGAGCAGCCGCGCGTGATGGGTGGAAAGGCGTCTGCGCCGGCTTTCCATCCATGAGAATGCCCAACTTATTCTTTTGCGAGTCCTTACAACAGCCCGTAATCGCTCAGCGTTTTTTGCAGCCGGGCCTCTTCCTGCGGCGAGAGCGGGGTCATGGGCATCCGCAGCTCGCCCGTGTCGCGGCCGAGCAGCTTCATGGCCGCCTTGATGGGAATCGGATTGGTGGCCAGCCCGAGCATGTCGCGGCAGAGCGGGAACAGCTTGTGGTGCCAGCGGCGGGCTTCGCCGAGGTTGCCGGCCTCGAAGGCCGAGATCAGGGCGATCATGTCTCCGGGGATGAGATTGCCGACCACCGAGATCACGCCCCGGCCGCCGATGGCCATCAAGGGCAGGGTCAGGCTGTCGTCGCCGCTGAGCAGCGTCAGGTCGGTGGCGGCGAGGATTTGGGAGGCCTGATCCATCGAGCCGGTGGCTTCCTTGACCATGGTGATGTTGGGCAGCTCGGCCAGGCGGAGGATCGTCTCCGGCTCGATGTTCTTGGCCGTCCGGCCGGGGATGTTGTAGATGCAGATCGGGATATCGACCGCTTCGGCCAGCGCCTTGAAGTGCTGGTAGAAGCCCTCTTGGGTCGGCTTATTGTAATAGGGCGCCACGACCAGGGCGGCGTCGGCCCCGGTCTTGGCGGCCCGACTGGTCAGCCGCAACGCCTCCTGCGTGCTGTTGCTGCCCGTTCCGGCCATCACCTTGATCCGTCCCGCGGCGGCCTCGACCACGGCGGCGATCACCCGCTCGTGCTCCGGGTGCGACAGCGTGGGCGACTCGCCGGTGGTGCCCACCGGGCAGAGGCACGTCGTACCCGCTTCGACCTGAAATTCCACTTGTCGCCGCAAGGCCTCGTCATCGATCTGGCCGTTGCGGAAGGGCGTGATCATGGCCACGGAGAGGCCGGCAAACTGTTCGCTTCGGGTAGGCATGGCAATCCGCTTTCAAACTGGGCTCGTTGTCTGACGAGTCCTGAAGGGAAAGGGTAACGGTAGCGACATGATATTTAGCGGTCGCCTTCGGCAAGGACCGCGCGACTGGATCAAGAGACCAGGCGTTTCATCTGGCGGACCGCCTTTTCCAGGCCGACCATGACCGCCCGGGCGATGATGCTGTGGCCGATGTTCAACTCGTGCATCCCCTCGATGACGGCCACCGGCCCAACGTTGCGGTAGGTCAGCCCGTGGCCCGCGTGCAGCGTCATGCCCAACTCGCGGATTCGGGCCCCGGCGACGATCAGGGTTGCCAACTCCCGCTGTTGCGCAGCGCCGGGTTTGGCCAAGGCGTATTGACCGGTGTGCAACTCCACCGCATCGGCCCCCAGTTCCGCGGCGACTTCGATCTGGCACAGATCGGGGTCCAGGAACAGGCTCACGCGGATGCCGGCCTGCTGCAATCGTCGGCTGACGGCGGTCACGCGGTCCTGTTGACCCACGATGTCAAGCCCCCCCTCGGTAGTGACTTCCTGGCGGCGTTCCGGCACCAACGTGGCCTGATCGGGCCTGGTCCGGCAGGCGATGTCCAGCACTTCCTCGGCGCAGGCCATTTCCAGGTTGAGCTTCACGGTGACCGTTTCGCGAAGGACCCTCAAATCGCGGTCGAGGATATGGCGGCGGTCCTCGCGCAGATGCAGCGTAATGCAGTCGGCCCCGCCCAACTCCACCAACGCGGCCGCCCAGACCGGGTCCGGCTCGTAGGTCTGTCGCGCCTGGCGCAAGGTCGCGACGTGATCGATGTTCACACCAAGTTCGGGCATCCTGGGACTCGCAAAAGAACAGGTTGGGTACTCTTATGGGTAGAAAGGCGGTGCAGACGCTTTGCCACCTATAATAACGTTTACCCCGCGTCGCATCTCAATCCGCACACCCCTTGATAGGGAAACCTAGCGGCGATCCTCCTTCGTCAGGCTCTTCTCGACCATGTCCGCGCGGGTGGCGATGTTCTCGATGTGCTTGGCCAGCGTGCTGGGCGTGACCGAAAGGGCCAGCATCGTGTCGACCATCACGAACTGGGGCTTCCCCTTCACGTCGCGGATGGCAAACGCCCCGGAGGGGATGCCCATGTTCTTGCGCAGCACGGCCTCGTAGAGCTTCGGGTTGGCCGGGCCGCACTCGCTGTAGATAACCACCATCTGATCGCCGACGTCGTCGGTGCGGCCGAAGTAGACGGCGACCTTCTGCGCGCGGGCTTCCGGCAAGGAGAGCTTGAACACGTACGACTTGTCGGAACCCGACACTTCGGCCCCCAGATAGCCGGCCGTCTGGCGGATGCACTCGGCCGTGTCGGCCTGGGGCGGGCCCGCGGCGGGCGACCGGCCGAGCCACTGGCGCCACTGCGCCGCGTTCGCGCCGAAATACTCGCCGGTGATCGCCGTCAGCGCCTGGGCGACGTCGAGGGTCAGGGTCCCTTGTTCCAGCAGGTCGACCAGCGGCGCGACGGCCTCGGTGGCCTGCAGCTCGCCGAGCGACTGGATGGCCGCCCAAACGACCGACTCGTTCGAGGATTGGAGGCATTCCAGCAGCGACCCCACCGCCCGGGCGGCCACCAACTGCTTGCGAGCCACCCGACGCGACCACGGGTCCTCAAGTTGCCGGACCCACTGGTCGTACTGTGCCGCTTTTGGGGGATCGGTCATGACGGGGCTCGCGGGCAGAAAACCGGCGGCCGACCAGGCAGTTCCGGCCGCCGACGGCTTCTGGCCAAGGGCTTATCGACCTGTGGCCGTCGAATTCAGGGGGGTGCTACCGCCGTTGATTATACCGGCGGCCCGGTGGCCAGCAAGGAGAGTGATGGCGACCTGCCGCCATTGGCGGGCCCGGCCAGCAGGGCGACGCTTCGACCGCAACCCGTTTTCCGCAGATAACTTGCGCCGATCTCCCCCTTTTTTTCAGTTATGACCTAGACTTAAAAAAAGAGGGCACCGGAGGACGACCTCCCCCGGTGCTCGACTTCGGGAAGTGCCTATCGGGACGGCCCGGAACACCCTTTTCACAACGTCTTGTCTTTCGGTCCCGTGGGCCAACAGCAGGGATTCGGCAGTCGCCGTGGTGGCTGAGATTCCGCTACATGCCCTGGATCCGGCGCGATCGACGCCACACGACACCTCCGTCAACTTGGAGCCACAGCAATGACTTGCCAGGATCTGGCTGCCCGTATCCAGAAGCTACAGCCGCAAGCCATGCCGCGCGACGTCGCCCGACTCTGTTTGCTGCTGACCAACTACATCGGCGACATCAAAGAGCTGGACGACGACGACCGATTGTCGGAGGTCTGGCACGAGATGGGCATACGACTCCAGGCGGCCACCGATCAGCACGCCGCGATGACCGCCGAACTGGAGGACCTCTCCCGCTCCGATCCCGACGGCTTCACGATGGACCAGATCTGGATCCTCATCCGCGCGATCAAGGTCCAAAGCCAGGTGCTGCAACTCTACGTGGGCCAGCCGCCGGTCGACGTCTGACGGTTCGTCGGCAGACGGAAAGCGTTGCGCCACGGTGCGTCGTGCCTCTTCGGGGCTTGCGTGCGGCGAGCCCGCGACGCCACGTCCGGCGCTATCGCTGCGGATAGCGTTCCGTGCCCGCAGCGTTCTCTCGCCGGGCTTGAAGCTGCGCATCCCGCTCGTCGAAGATGGTCCAAACGGGGATCTGCTTCCGCAGCCCAGACACGTACGCCCGCAACTGTTGCTCCGTCCGTTGGCTGCGGACCTTCTTCTTGATCTGGACTTGGACGTCCTCAAACGGTTTGCGGTTCCACTCTTTGCGCTCGACCACGCGAACGATGTGAAACCCGATCTTGCTTTGGATGATCCTGCTGAGCTGCCCCACGGGCAGCCCGAACAGCGCGCGATCGAGATCCTCGCACACCAGGCTCCCCCGGTCCGTCCAATCGCGGCGTCCCCCGTCGGCGGCCGTTGCGCCGTTGGAGTGCTGCTGGGCGACCTGGGCAAAGGGCACGCCGCTCTGGACCATGTTGCCCATCCGCGCGATGGCCGCGTAGGCCGCCTCTTCGGTCGGGTGGTCGGAGAACCGGGTCGCCAGCTCTTCCCAGCGCACGCGGGCCGGCGTTTCAAAATCGGCCAGGTGGTCGTCGTAGTATTGCTGCATCTGGTAGTGGGTAATCTCGTCGTCGAAGTTGATCTGCTCGCGCGTCCATCCCCGGGCGAGGTTCTTTTGGACAAACGACCGCTTCTGCTTCTCCAGGGAGCTGCCCGTCGCCCGGAGCCGCTCGTTCAGCTCCCGGTGCGAGCCGGCGCCGTAACGCTTCATCAGCTCCGGCAGCTCGAACTCCTCGAATTTCGCGCCAAGGTTCTTTTCCACCAGTGGAAGGTTTTCCTCGGGAATGCCCTGGCGGGCGTCGTAGTAGATCAACTTCGTTTCGATCTGCTGCTTCAGAAGCTGACGGATCAAGACTTCCCGCTCGAGCTCCTTTTGCGTCGTCGGGAGGACATCGCCGCGGGCCGCCAGCTCGCGAATTCCCTCGCGCACCTCGCGCACAAAGTGCTCCCGTTGTGCTTCGATCTTCTCCGGCGAGAGATCGCGGGCGTTGCGGGCAACGATTTCGCCAATCTCTCCGATCAGATCGCTGGCCAACACCGCCTCGGTGCCAACCCTGGACACGATCAGGGACGTTTCGCAGATTTCCATGGCCGGCGCGGCAGGCGGTGGCTGGGGCGGGCTTTGGGTGGGCGGGCTTTGGGTGGGC
>JAFGRD010000063.1 GCA_016935315.1 Pirellulales bacterium | reverse complement strand
CATCCAGGATGAACGCCCTTTTTGTAACCGTACTCTGAAATTCAGCCCCCTTTGGTTGCGGCCGAGCGTAGCGAGGCCGCGCTAGGACTTGTATAAGAACAAGTTGGACATACATGAAAGTGCAAGGACGCGTAGCGGTCTTGCTTTTTCATCACACGTTGACTGAAGATGCCTTTGAGTTTCCCGGCCAAGGGCTTCAGTCGTAGCGAAGCAGGCTAATCGTCCTGTACTGGTCGATTCGCTTGGCCCCGCCGAGGCCGACCAGTTCGATGACGAAGGCGCATCCGGCTACCTTGCCGCCGGCCTTCTCGACCATCCGGCAACAGGCCTCGACGGTTCCGCCAGTGGCCAGCAGGTCGTCGACGATCAACACGTTTGCACCCCGGGGAATCGCGTCGGCATGGATCTCCAGCGTGTCGGTCCCATATTCCAGATCGTAAGTCAACGAGAGCGCTTTGCAGGGCAGCTTACCCGGCTTGCGGATCGGGACCAGCGCCGCATCAAGCTCCAACGCCAGGGGAGCGGCAAAAAGAAATCCCCGGGCTTCGGCGGCTGCCACCACGTCGATCTTCGCATCGCGGAATCGATGGGCCAGTTGACCGATCGCCTGGCGGAAAGCTGCCGGCGCAGCCAGCAGCGGCGTGATGTCGCGGAAGAGGATTCCCGGCTTGGGGAAGTCGGGAACGCTGCGGATGTACTCGGTGAGGTTCAATTCGCTCGGTTGGGCCATCGCGATCCACTCCAGAAAACAGCACAAACAGACATTGATGTCAGGAGAGATTACCGACCAATATAGGCGTTGGCCGAGGCGGCGGGAAGGGGGCGGGCGTTTGTCCCGGCGGCGCGGACGCGGTATACTCAGGGGCTCCAGGCAGCGGCCCCGGGGGATTCTCGTCGGGCTGTGAACGGCGGTCCTTGGCCGTGCAACTGCCTGTGACCGTCCGATTCACTCCAACCTGTGTGAGGAGATCACCATGAGACAAGTGGCTGTTTGCGGACTGTTGATCGTGCTGGTTGGCTGCATGCTGGCCGTGCCCAGCCTGACAGCGGAGCCGGCGGCGAAGAAGAGCCCCATGCTCGGGAAGCTCCGGCACGTGGTCCTGTTGAAGTACAAGGACGGCACGAGCGAGCAACAGGTCAAAGCGCTGGAAAACTCCTTCCGGGAACTGCCCTCGAAGATTCCTACGATCATCGGCTTTGAATGGGGCACCAACAACAGCCCGGAGGGGCGGGCCGATGGCTTCACGGACTGTTTCCTGGTCACGTTCAAGGACGCCGAGGGGCGGGCCGTCTATCTGCCGCATCCGGCGCACAAGGCGTTTGTGGAGGAGTTGATGCCCCACTTGGACAAGGTGCTCGTGATCGACTACGTGGCGAAAGACTGAGTCGCCGGGACGTCTACGGTTCCGCCCTGTTGCTGGTTCATTGAGGTTGTTCGCCTTCGAGGCTCTCGGCCAGCTTGCTGAGGGCCTCGGTCTCGATCTGTCGAACGCGTTCGCGCGTCAGACCGAGCGTCTCTCCAATTTCCTTCAACGTGCGCGGCTCGTTGTCGTCGAGCCCGAACCGCATCCGCAGCACGGTCGCCTCGCGCTGGTCCATCGTTTCCAGCAGGCTCATCACGTGAGTGAGGTTGTCGTGCTCGACCAGCTCCTCTTCGGGATTGCGAATCCGATCGTCCATGATCATCTCGCCGAGCGACCAGCCGGCGTCGGCCTGGTCCGTTTGCGGCGTGAGATTGTAGATACGGATCGCCTTCTTGATGATGGGGAGCTTCTTCTTCGGCAATCCGAGCACTCGCGCGACCTCTTCCGGCGTGGGTGTGCGCCCGAGTTCCTCCGCCAGCCGGGTGCTGGCCCGACGCCATTTCGAGAGCAACTCGACCATGTAGGCCGGAATGCGGATCGTCTTAGCCGTATTGATCAGTGCCCGCTTGATCGATTGCTTGATCCAATAGCTCGCATAGGTCGAGAATCGCGTCCCCATCGCCGGGTCGAATCCCTCGACGGCGCGCAGCAAGCCCAGGTTGCCTTCCTCGATCAGGTCCTGCAACCCCAACCCCTTGCCGGTATAGCCTCGGGCGATGTTGACCACCAGACGCAGATTGGCGCGGACCATGCGGTCGCGGGCCTGAATGTCTCCGTTACCGATCGCCACGGCCAACTCGTGCTCGTCGTCGGCCGAGAGCAGAGCCGTCTCGTTAATCTCACGCAGATACGTCTCCAAGGGAGACTGCACCGACGGAGAAGGCTTGCGCTTGGTATTCGTCATCACGGTACGTACCGTCAGCGAGGATGTGCAAGGTAGTCAGACACCACTATCGACGCAAACTCGGAGCGTTCTGCAATCAAGCGTGCGACCGACATGGTGGGGCGAATGTAAGCGAGTTTCGGGCAATGCCGAAAAGAACGACCCCGCTGGTATTGACCAGCGAGGTCGTCCATGGTCGCCTATCATGTCGCCAAAGGCAGCGATCTGCCCAGCCCAATCGTCTTCCGATTTCTTCGTCTGTTCGGCCTATGCGGGCTGATCGGGGCCGGCCTTTTCCGATTCTTCCGGTTGATCCACACCGGCGGCTTCAGGCTCCTGTGGGAGGTCCGCAACCTCCGGTTCCAGGATCTCCTCCACCTCCGCGTCCGAGATCTCTTCGACGACCGCCTCGGGTTCGACCGCTCCTTCTGCAACCGGTGTTGGCATCGGTTGGATCAGCGGGCCGGAACTGTAGCCCACGCCGCCCTTCAGTTCGACGGTGCTCGTCTCGGAAGCCGGGGCGGGTCCGGGCTCGGCCGCCTCGGCCTCCGCTTCCTCGGCCCATTCCACGCGTTTGCGCGACAAGCCGATTTTCCGCTCGTCCGGATCGACTCGGAGGATCTTCACCTCGATCTGTTCGCCGACCTTGACGACCTCCTCGGGATTCTCGACCTTGTGGTCGGCCAGCTCCGAGATGTGCAGCAGACCCTCCAAGCCGTTTTCCAGGCCGACAAACACGCCGAAGTTGGTGATCTTGGTGACCGGGCCGGTGACCAACTGGCCAGGTTGATACTTGCTGGGAATATCTCGGGCCCAGGGATCCTCGCCAAGCTGCTTCAGCCCCAGGGCGATCCGGCGGCGATCCTGATCGACCGAAAGCACTCGACACTCAAGCTCCTGGCCCTTCTCGACGATCTCATTGGGATGGCTGATCTTGCGAGTCCAGGACATGTCGCTGACGTGCAGCAAGCCGTCAATCCCTTCTTCGATCTCGATGAACGCACCGTAATTAGTCAAGTTGCGGACGGTCCCCTTCACGACGCTGTCGGGCGGATAATGCTCGGCGACCACGTCCCACGGGTTCTCCTGGGTCTGCTTCATTCCCAGGGAAATCTCCTGCTTTTCCTTGTTGATTCCCAGCACGACCACTTCGATCTCGTCGTCGATCTGGACCAGCTCGCTGGGATGACTGATTCGCCGGGTCCACGACATCTCGCTGATGTGGACCAGACCCTCGATCCCTTCCTCGAGCTTGACAAACGCCCCGTAGCTCATCACGTTGACCACCGTGCCACGGACCTGGGAGCCAACGGGATACTTCTCTTCAACCTGTTCCCAGGGGCTGGCGGTCTTCTGTTTTAGCCCCAGCGCGATCTTCTCTTTCTCGTGGTCGATGTGCAGGATTTGGACTTCAATCTCCTGGTCGATCGCGACCATTTCCGAAGGATGCGCGATGCGACCCCAGCTCATATCGGTAATGTGCAGCAGGCCGTCGATGCCACCGAGGTCCACGAACGCGCCGAACTCCGCGATGTTCTTCACCACGCCTCTGCGACGCTGGCCGACTTCCAACTCGCTGAGCAGTTGGGCCTTCTTCTCCGCGCGTTCCGACTCGATCAGTGCCCGGCGGCTGACGACGATGTTGCGGCGGGCCTCATCGATCTTCAGAACGATGCACTGGATCGTCCGGCCGATGTAGTCTCCGATGTCGGCCGGGCGGCGGATGTCGACCTGGCTGGCCGGCAGGAACACGTTCACGCCGATGTCAACCAGCAGGCCACCCTTGATCTTCCGGGTGGCGATCCCGGTAACGACATCCTCCTCATGAACGGTCTCCATGACCTTCATCCAGGCCTCGATCTTCTCAGCCTTCCGCTTGCTCAGCGTGATCATCCCGCGGGAATCGTCGACCAGCCCGTACACATCTTCGATGTCTTCGATCAGGACCTTGACCCTGCCCCCCCTCTCGGGAGGGGCCGCATCATCTTCCCATTCGTTGCGCAGGATCACGCCTTCGCTCTTGTAGCCAACGTCGACCAGCACGAAATCCCCTTCGACTCGGAGGATTTCCCCGTCGACAATTTGGTTGATGGCGATCTCTTGGGTTCCCCAGTCGATCTCTTCGGGGGAGGTTCCCTCCAGCGCATCATTTAGCTCTTGCTGCCAGTCTTCTTCGCTGAGATCCAGGCCTCGGATCAGGTTACGGTTGACCATAAAATCGTTTCGTAAAGGGCTTTGGCTGGCTGGCTCGGGACGATGTTCAGACGACCCACACTGCGTGTGCTACGCTGTTTGCGCCGAACCGACCAACTCCAAGATTTACCCTCGTCCACCCGGCCCCTTGCGCAAAGGGCTCTCTGCGGGCCATCGAGGAATCCAGTAGTATAGTAAATCTTCGCCCTGGCCGCAATTGTGTCAAGGCGGTATTTTCTGATGCCGTGCTTCTGCCTGGTCGTCGCGGCTCCTTGCGGCTGGGGCTGGCGCGCGTTGGCGGCGAGGAATCGCCAAACCCACTTTGCTCGGCTTGCTTAGCCCTGCTGCGGGGCCGCTTCCCGCGGAGCTTGTCGATATGTTTACAGTCGAAGACCTACCGCCGATGCGCACGGCCGCATTGGCCGGCGTTCATCCATCGCAACATGCTTCGCCAGAATGGTTTGCGCAGGATCGGCGGCCACCGGCCAACGCCGGGCGCCGTCTGATTCGCGCGTGGCACCTACGGACCCGGCGTTCTACCTCGGCCAGCAACTGCCGTTCGCTGTAGCCTTCGACTTCTTCCGGCAAGATCGGTTCGCCGTAGTGGACGCGGATCATCCCCAGCCTGGGAAACCGATGTTCTCGAGGCCACGCCGCATACGCCCCTTCGATCGCCACGGGCAGAATTGCCGCCTTCGAGCGGATGGCCAGGCTCGTAAAGCCGGGCCTGAACGGGCCGATCTTGCCATTGGGGGTCCTCGTTCCCTCCGGAAAGATCAACACCATCTCGCCGCGCTTGAGACGTCGCAGAGATTCCTTGATCCCGCTTAACCCAAGGCCTTCCCGATCGATCGGAATGGCATCCAGCGAGCGGATCAGCCACCGCAGCGGTCCAAATCCAAACAGGGTGTCTCGGGCAAGGTAGTTCATTCGTCGCGTGCAGGCCATACCGACCAGTGGCGGGTCAAAATGGCTCTGGTGATTGGAGACCACCAGAACCCCTCCGTCGGCCGGTATGTTGCTCCGGCCCGTATGACGCACGCCAAAGGCCAGTACCCCGACAAGCTGACACATGCGGCGAAGGAAGCAGTACCAGAGGCGATTCGACAAGGAACGATTGGGCATACGGGGCGGCAAAGGACACTCTCTGATTCTGCGGCTAACGGCTGCGGTCCGTCGGAAAAAACTGAAACGTGGGGCAGTTCACGCGACCGTCTTGCTGATTACCCGTCGAACGATCGACTCCAGGTGGTCGACCACCTCATCTGCCTGCATTCCGTCGGTAGACACTTCGACGGCGTCGGCAGCCCGCACCAGGGCCCCCACGGGCCGGCCCGCATCCTCGCGGTCTCGTTTCTGCTGGGCGGCCAGCACCTCTTCCAGTGTTGCCGACTCGCCTTGGGCCTGCAAGTCGCGCAGTCTCCGCCTGGCCCGCTGCTCGGCACTGGCAGTCAGAAAGATTTTACACTCGGCGTCGGGAAACGCCACGGTTCCCTGGTCGCGACCTTCGGTCACGATGTCTTGCGAACCTGCCAGTGCCCGCTGCAACGCCACCAGATGACGGCGGACCTGCGGATTGTCGGCCGTGTGTCGCGTGACGGCTGTCACTTCTGTCGAGCGCACCGCATCGGTCACGTCCTCGTCTTGGAGGAAGACTCTGTCTCCGACGAATCGAATGGCCAGATGGCGGGCCAACTCGGCCAACGGCTCCGGCCGCTCCCAGTCGACCCGCTGCCGCATTCCCAACAGCGCCACCGCGCGATACATGGCCCCGGTATCCAGGAACTGAAACCCCAAGCGTCGGGCCAGCGCCCTGGCAACGGTGCTTTTTCCGGCTCCGGCAGGTCCGTCAATGGTGATGATCATGGGCTTCAGCAATGTGTCCTGGGACGTGACCGCTGCGCGTCCTTCCACTTTCCTGCACGACCAACTTGTCTCTTGCGAGCCCTAACGGTCAGGTTCTCGGCCGCGTTGCTCGTTCTCTTCCATCTGCTTGATCGTCACGTTGGTGTCGATCGAATGGCGACGTTCCTTGGCGCTTGCACCGGGCGAAGCAGGCACGATTTGTCTGACCGCAACGTCGTCGAACTCGACCACGCCGGAGCCAAGGTAGGCGTAGAGCATCACGCGGCCCCAACGGGGAACATACATCGTGTGCTTCGGCGTGAAACCTTCTGTCTGGGTGTTCCACGTGTTCTTGGGCCCTTTGAGATTCTGCTGGCTCCGGTAGACTTCGCGAACGTGGCCGACCTCGGGAAGGTATGTGCTGGGGCCACGGGGCGACGTGGGCGGCGGCTGGTCCGAGCCGGCGCGGTACGGAGTCGCCACTTCGTCGTAGCACTTGATGAACACCTTGACCGCCGGGCCGTTCGATCGCCAGCGGCACTGGAACCGATACGTGGCCCCCTCTTCGACCGGAAACGGCTTGCTGTAGTACATCACGCCGTAGGTGTCGCCGGTGGCCTTGTCGAAGGTAAACCGGATCACCCGATTCTGCGGATTGCCGGTTTCGGGAAGCCAACGGACTTTCCCGCCCAATGGCTCTCTGGGCTGTGCGCCCTCCGACTCCCAACCGGCGGGCACGCCGCCGGCGCCGCGCTGGAAATCGCCAATCACCAGATTCGGGTTCTTCTCCCAGTTTTTCTCAACCAACGGGTCCGGCGGCGCCGGCTGGCCCGGTTGGCGGCCGTAGAGGGCATCGAGCATCTGCTTGACGTACAGATGCGGGATCTCGCTGACCGACTTCGTGCGGGTTTTGACTTCGTAGACCACCTTCGGTTCCGGTTCGGCGCTGAAGTCGACACACCGGATCACCAGGTCGTAGACCTCCCACTCATGTCCGGCCACCCGCTCCACGCTCCCCCAAATCCCGATTTGCCCCCCAAAATCTTCCCGGACAATCTTCTTCATGGCATCCAACGACAATGCGGGCGACGGGTGCAGACCGTTGCTCTTGCAGGTGTCGCGGACGTCCAGCATGGTCTCGGGAATCACGAATCCGCCCTCGCGGTCCAGCTTCTTCCAGATCATCTCGCCGACCATCTTGCCATAGCGGCCGCTGTCGAACTGGGAGACGAAATCGAACGGGATGATCACCTTTTCGGCACCCGCGGCGGTGGCGCCCGTGCCCGGAAATGCCAGCCCCAAGACACAGCAGAACAGGATCGGCAGCATGTTCTTCGTGGGATTCACTTTGCCACCCATAAGAATGCCCAACTTATTCTCTTGCGAGTTCTTACGCCACCTGGATTGGATACTTCCCGTATCGCTGAATCGCCCCGACCATGGCCACGTAGTTTTCGTAGGGCACATACTCGGGAATGGAATTGGACGATCCGCAGCAGTATCCACCGCCCGGCGCGACGGTGCGAATACGAAGCTTGACCTCCTCTTCCACGTCTTGCGGCGTGCCACGTGTGAGCGTCGAGTCGAGGTTGATGTTGCCGCACAGGCAGAGTCGTCCGCCGTAACGGCGCTTCAGTTCGGCGATGTCCATGCTGGCCGGCTCGCATGGGTGCAGCGCATGATACCCGCACTCGATCAGGTCGTCGATCACGTCGTACAGTCGGCCGTCGGAGTGGCAGAGATAGGGCAACCTCTTCGCGTGGACCATCCCACCGATCCGCTGGTGCCAAGGGAAGATATGCTGTCGCAGCAGTCGCGGGGCGATCATGGTGCCGCCGGTGTGGCCTAGGTCATCGGGCATCCGAATCGCGCCCACGCAATCGAATTGCAGAAGGTTCTCGACGACCCGGAGCTGAATCCGGGCGACCCGGTCGATCACGCGTTCCACCAACGGGTCGCCGGTGGCCAGCGCCACGCAGAAGCTCTCCAGCCCCATCAACATCCAGGGGGCCGTGAAAACATAGCCCACGTTGACCACGGCCGCCGCCCCGTCGGGCAACAGGCGGCCGACCCGCTCGACCGTGTCGTAGCTGAACGACGTGTCGGGATCGGGCCAATCGAAATGGTCGAAGGAGGCCTCATCGAAGATCACCCCGCGGCCTTCTTCGGCCCACAGCCGCTTGGTCCTTCCCTCCTGAAAGGGGTTGTAGCGGGCTTCGGCCGGCTTGAGCACCGCAGAGTCGAGTTGCTCAGTTCCCATGATGCCGACCGTCTCGCCTCGTATCATCTGCCGGAAACCGATCGTAAGCGGCACGTAATCGTAGCCTGCCTTCATGCAGAACTCGACCTCTTCCTCCAAGCCCGCGATCGGCCTGCCCAGCAGTCGCGTTTTGACGCTCTCGGCAACGGTCCCGTCGAACTGGGGCACGCGTTGGGGCTCGCCTTGGCAGAAAACGGCCCGTCTGAAGTTGTTGAAGTCAGGCATGCGTTGGCTCCACCCCAGTCAGTCTAGCGGAATTGGGGCGATTTTTCCAGGGGACCGCGTGCTTGCGGGGTCTTGAATCGGCCGCCGGGGCACTCTATGCTGACGGCACTCGGACTGCCGGCAGTCCTAAATGCGCGTCAAGAACCGACCCTCGCATCGGAAGCCCTCGGAGGAATCGACCATGATCGAGTTGGGACTTCACACCGACAACTGGCGTCCCTTAAGCGGCAACTTCCAGACCGCGGCCGAGTCGGCCGTCAAGTATGGGCTGGAGCACATCGAGTTTGCCGTGATCCACGGCCAAAACTTCATTCAGGCCATGGGCTACGACCCCGGCATCTCGCTCCAGTCGAATCCCCGAGCGCTGAAACGATACTGCGACCAGAAGGGGCTGAAAGTCTCTCAGATCGACGGTTCGTACCCTTTGATGGGGCCGGACGGGTCCGCGTTCGGCGTTCAGTACGTACAGCAGTCCATCCGCTTTGCCGCCGACATCGGTTGCCCCATGGTTGATACGGTCGACGGGGCCTTCGAGATCGAGGGCTTCTCCAAGGAAGAGGTCTTCCGGATTACCTGCGACAACTATCGCCAATGCCTTCCGTGGGCCGAAGACTACGGCGTGATCATCAACGTGGAACCGCACGGCCCCTACACGACCGACGGCGATTTCATGCAGCGGCTGTTCGACTATTTCGACTCGGAGTACTTGCGGTTCAACATGGACACCGGCAACTCGTTCATTTCCGGGCTCGATCCGGTGGCGTACCTCCAGCGGTTTCGAAAGTACTTATCCCACGCCCATATCAAGGACGTCAGCGAGGGCCTGGCGGCCGCGGTCCGGGGCGAAGAGACCGGCATCGCCACCAGCGAAGTGCCCATCGGCGGCGGGGTGAACGCCGGAAACATCAAGAGATGCATCCAGTACCTTAAAGAAACCGACTGGGACGGCGTCGTCTCGATCGAGTGCTACGGCTCCGACGAGAACATTGCCGCCAGTGTAGAGTTTCTCCGCGGCCTGCTGTGACCCTGCTCCCGAAACACCAACCCGAATCCTGGAGTTGCCATGCATACCCTATTGATGACCCTCGGCACCGTCGCCGCCTTGATTTCGGCGGCCCCCGCAGAAAACCAGGAAAGCGATTCGATTCGTGTTCTGATCGTTTCCGGAGTCGACCATCCGGGCCACGACTGGAAGACTACAGCCCCGGCGATTCGTCAGATCCTCGAACAGGACAAACGCTTCGACGTGAGGATCGCCGAAGACCCCGAGTTGCTCGCCTCCGATGTCGTGTTCGACTACGACGTGCTCTTTCTGCATTTCAAGGAATACACGCCGACCGCCCGTGCGGAACGAATACGCGAGAACCTGGTGAGGTTTGTTAAACAAGGCAAAGGGCTTTTCGTGTTTCACTTCGCTTGCGGCGCATTTGAGGATTGGCCGGAATACCGCAGCCTGGTCGGCCGAGTATGGGATCAGAAGACGGGACACGATCCGCGGGGCCCGTTTGCCGTCCAAATCGTGGAACAAGACCATCCGATTACCCGCGGGATGGCGGATTTTCAGGCCGATGACGAGCTCTACACTTGCCTGATCGGCAATGAGCCCATCGAAGTCCTGGCCACCGCGCGGTCCAAAGTGACCGGCAAGGACCATCCCATGGCATTCGTGCTGCAATTCGGCAAGGGACGTGTCTTCCACACGCCGCTGGGACACGATGTCCGCGCGATCCAGATGCCTGGTGTTGCCGAGCTGATCCGTCGCGGATGTCTCTGGGTGGCAGGCCGATTGCCGTAAAGGCGGCACCGCTGGCCGCCCGACGTTCCACCTTGAGGCGCCATTCCGGCACTCCTTCCGAGCTCACAACCCGTCCACTGGCCCCGACTCTTCTTCCGGTTCGGGCCGCGCGCCTTTCGACGATCCAGGCGATGCTGACGCTGCCCGGCGCCTCTTTCGGCTATGAAATTCATGAATCGAAGAAACTTTTTTCCCGAAGGCCCAGACGACCCTTCGCGTCGTTCCGTGTTCCCGCAAGGGTCGGCCCGAAGCGCGCCGACGTGTAGTATTGCCACCGGCAAGAGCGTATCTCGTGGTTGTGCGCCTTTGCGCCGTTGTGGTGACTCGTAGACGGACTGCCCCGGCGCGACGCGTGCCACGCGCGTCACGCCGCAGACAGTATGTGGTGGGTCGAACGAACGGCAGTCGTTGTGATCGTTGCGTGCTGAGAATTGGCTTGTCCGAAGCCGTTGCGTGGCGTGTGCGCGGCACACAGACAACGGGTGTTTCATCTGGGAACCGTCGTCGGCGGCCCATCGCAAGGTCTTTTTGGAAAACGACTTACGAAGAGGCCTGTGGCCACGGAGCGTCCTTGCCCGCAGACCACACACCGGCTCAGTGCGACGCGAATCAACCCGGCCTGACCGCATCGCGGGACGAGGAGACTTGCTCGCCCTCGGGGCGTCAACTGCGACGGCGAGAGCTGGTCGAATCTCGATCGATGATCGTGACTTCGGCGTACGATGGACGCATGCGAGGCATCGTGATCGAGGTAGCAACAGCGCGTGGGTTGCGGAAGTGATCTATCGACAGATCGACAAGCCGTTGATGACGTTCGTCGCCTGCTGAATGATGTGGGTTGTTCGGAAATGCGCGGTGTGACGGCAAGAAAAATCTGCCTCCAGCGGAGAATTGTACTTGCAAAGATTTTCAAAATGGATACGATCATGAAGAGTTGGCGCCGTGGAGGACTCGGCGAAACTAAAGTTTCTGGTCAAGTCGATGAAGAAGGATGGAAACGAACGGCGGCTTCTTTCCACGCCATGTGCGATGGTGACAGGATGTCGGTAAGTTCGTTGTCTTGTTTCGGTGGCGATGGGCCTGCCGGACTACGGTCCCAGCCCGTTGGACGACATGGAAATCGCCCGAATCGTTAGTTAGGAGGACGTGCGGTGGCCAAGAAGAAGAAGACCGCGAAGAAGGTGGCCAAGAAGAAGGTCGCCAAGAAGAAGAAGGTGGCCAAGAAGAAGAAGGTCGCCAAGAAGAAGGTGGCCAAAAAGAAGGTGGCCAAGAAGAAGAAGGTCGCCAAGAAAAAGAAGGTCGCCAAGAAGAAGAAGAAGGCTGCCAAGAAGAAGGTTGCCAAGAAAAAGAAGAAGGTTGCCAAGAAAAAGGCAACCAAGAAGAAGAAGTGACGCCTCGGCCCTTGCGCCAATTCGGGGCGAGGGCTTTTTTGTCTCAATCTGCCACGACGAGAAAGAAACGCCCGGCACAGCTGACCGGGCGTTTCTGCTTTCCTGGAGAAGCCAGGCCCTGGAGTCAGAGAGTCGCGGCCGATTGGGCGGTCGGGTCGGGTTGGATGGCGATGGTACGGTCGGCACCTCGCGCGCTTAGGCGGACCTGAGGGCAATCTGGAGAGGGATGGCTGGCGTAGCGTAATATCAACGCTCCGGCAAACCGCAGCACGCGTGGGTCGGCCGCCTCTCCCACGATCAGCGCATGGGGCCCGGGAAAAGTCTCCGGCACCAGGAGAACCGGCTCCGGTGCGTCTGCCCGCTCGGCCATCAACCGAAGCGTGGCGTTTTCCTCGGCATTGCGTCCCACGACGATTTTCGTTTGCCGATCGAAGCGAAAGTGCCTGCCGTGATTCAACAGTTCGAAGTCCCAGCGTGCCGCGTCGGGATGTTGCTGCATTAGATCGCGCACGCGAGTTGCGAACAGAGGTTCGGTCAGCGCGCATCCGGACGACGGCGACGGAATCCTGTCGATTCCCCGTTTGGAGATTCCCAGTCGCTCGGCCAACTCGATTAATCCGCTTCGGCCGCGATTGCTGAAACTGTACAGCTTCTCCCGATCAACCGCCTGCTCGATTTCCGGGATCGTGGGAGCAAGTAGTCTGGCAGAGAGCGGGCGCAGTAGCCGCCCGTCCAGCCCCGAACGGCGCGCGATCAAATCAAGTTGGTGTCGCTTCTGGCTCATCGGCCGCTGCCCCACGATCTCGCCCGTGACCACCACGGAAGCCTGGACCTCTTCCATGAATCGGGCGGCCATGCGGCACATGTAGATGCGACAGTCGACACACGGGTTGACCCCTTTCCCATATCCGTACAAGGGGTTGCGGACCACGTCCAGATAGTCGTCGCCGACGGCCATGACCGTCAGGCGGGCGCCCAGCGTGGCTGCGGCCTGCGCCGCTCTCGCCCGGCAACAACTGAAGATCGTGCGAATGTTCAATGCCTCGACCACGTACCCTTGCGCTTGCATGATGCGAACGGACAGCATGCTATCCAGACCGCCGGAAAACAGGGCAACGGCACAAGGCATCATTGATGTTTGCATTGCGAATGATCAAGGCCGACCGACGGGAGGCCGGAAAAAAATCGGGCTCCCGTTGGTCGCCTTCGCGCTTTGACTGTGCAAGCGTCCATAGTCATCCAGCCACAAGTGGCCTTCCCGTTCGGGACGCCGATTAGTGATAAGAACCAAGTAGGGCGCCGATTCCACGAAGCGAAAACGCTGGTGCTAGTCGGACGGGAACGGCGGGGGCTCCTCGTTGAGCTCACTGAGCGCATTGCGAGCGGCCCGCTGCTCGGCCTCCTTCTTGTTGCGCCCCCAGGCGCCCTGGAAGCGAGTGCCTCCGACCCGCGCGGCGATCTTGAAACACTTGCTGTGGTCGGGGCCCTTCTCATCCAGCAACTGGTAGGTCGGCGTCGTGCCGTGCTCGCGTTGGGCCAGTTGCTGCAGCAGCGACTTGTAGTTGCCTCCCGACTCGCCGCCCGCGGCAAGCTCGATCTCCGGACCGATGTGCTTTTCGAGGAACTCCCGAACGGCGGGATCGCCGCCGTCGAGGTAGATGGCGGCCACCAGAGACTCGAACACGTCGGACAGCAACGAGGGCGGTACCTCGGGGTGGGTAGTCATCCCCTTTCCGAGGATCAGGAACTCCTGCATTCCCAGTGTTTCACTGATTTTTGCACAGGTCTGCCGGCTGACGACGACCGACTTGATCTTGGTCAAGTCTCCCTCGAGATACTCCGGATATTGACGGTAAAGGATTTCGCAGACGACGGCACCCAGGATGGCGTCGCCAAGGAATTCGAGTCTCTCGTTCGAGACAAGGCGATGTTCCGCACCCGACGCATGCGTCAAGGCCTCCCGCAGCATCTCCTTATCCTTGAACTGGTAGCCGACGCGCCGCTGGCAGGCTTCGAGTTGCGCCTGCAAATCGAATTCTGAACTCTCCTGTGCGTCAAGAGACATTATTGAGCCTATTGACAAAAGGCGCAATCAACCAAAGAAGAAGCCACCTACGTAACGTTAGCAGCCGTCCCAGCTTTTGTCAATCGGCGACGCTGCAGCGCGCCCGCCGCGCTGCCACTACGTTCACGCCACGAAACTGCCCTTGCCCCGCCGTGAATGGCGAAAGAAAATTGGTCGGGTGGGAAACAAGCCCTAGATGAACGTGGCGAGGCAGGGCCTCTTGCGGGCTTCCATTGGACAAGGTGCTCTGGTTTGGGCAGCGTCAGTCAATCGGCAGAAGGAGGATTCGCGAATGCATCGAAAAGACCAATATCGTGGTAGGCCTTGGATGGCGGCAGGGGCTTTGGCCCTGACGGTCATCTTCACCAGTGTTTTCTGGCAGGCAGCGGGAGGGCAGGAGCCGGCGTCAGCCGGAGACTCCGGCGCAGCGGCCCAGGCGAGAAGCCTCTCTCGGGCGTTCCGGGCGGCCGCCAAGAAGGTCCTTCCCACGGTCGTGAGCGTTAAGACCACGGTCAAGTCGCGGCGCGTCGAGATGCCGGAGGGAAACCGCCAACGCGAGAATCCCTTCCAGGGCACCCCCTGGGAGGACTTCTTCGACGAACCCGGCATGCCAGATTTCTTCCGCTATCACCCCGGGATACCGCAACGCGAAGGACTTGGCTCGGGCGTGATTATCGACCCGGCCGGCATCATTCTGACAAACAACCACGTGGTCGAGGGCGCCGACGAGATCGCCGTGGAATTGTCCGACGGGCGCCAATTCAAGGCCGTCGACGTCAAGAGCGATGAGCAGACGGACCTGGCGGTCGTTCGCATCAGCGCCGACGAACCCTTGCCGGCGGCGGCTATGGGCGATTCCGACAGCCTGGAAATCGGCGACTGGGTGCTGGCCGTCGGCAATCCGTTCGAACTCGAAGGGACCGTCAGCGCGGGAATCATCAGTAGCAAGGGCCGTGCCCTGAGGACCGGGAAGCGGGCGAATTTCCTCCAGACCGACGCGATGATCAACCCCGGCAACTCCGGGGGCCCGTTGGTCAATCTCGACGGCCAGGTGGTCGGAATCAACACGGCCATCGCCTCCAGCAACGGCGGCTACCAAGGTGTCGGGTTTGCCATCCCCGTGAATCTCGCCAAATGGGTCACCGGACAACTGGTCCAAAGCGGCAAGGTCGAGCGGGCCTATTTGGGAGTGAAGATCGCCGAGATGGATGCCCAACTAGCTGGCAAATTCGGCGTACCCCCGAACAAGGGGGTTCTGGTCATGGACGTCTATCCCGACACCCCGGCGGCCGCGGCCGGATTTGCGGAAGGCGACGTGATCCTTGCTTTCGCCGGCCAGCCGGTCAACGATCCGCGCGGCCTGCAGCAGGTCGTGGAGCGGTCGGCCGCGGGATCGAAGCAGACCGTCGATATCCTCCGAAACCGCAAACCGACCAAGCTGACCGTCGTGGTCAAACCGCTGCCCGGCGACTTCGGCGTCGCCTCGGTGACACCGCGCGCCCGTCCTCGTGGAGGCAGCGTCGGCCCAACGTTCACCAGCGAGGACCTCGGTTTGGAGGTCGGCGAGCTGACCGCTCAGGTCGCACAGCAACTCGACCTGGAGGGTTTCTCCGGCGTGCTGATTACCGGGGTGGACCCGGACGGGATTGCGGCCTCAGCGGGCCTCTCGGCCGGTATGTTGATCCGTAGCGTGGAGCAGAAGCCGGTCGCGTCGGTGGCCGAGTTCGAAGCCGCCCTGAAGGGCAAGTCGCTGCGAGACGGCATTTTACTGAACGTCCGCACCCCCGACGGAAACGTGTTTCTCGTGCTGCAGAGTTCCTGAGCGAGAATGGAGAACGGCTAGACGATAGAGCGTCAGTAGTTGAAGCCCACGAAGAAGCTGAAGACCTCCTCGCGGTCGCCCGCTTGCGTGCTGATCGGGAAAGCGAAGTCGAGTGCGATCGGCGCGGGGCCCATGGCGGGCACGGTGATACGCAGGCCGAATCCCGGGGCCACACGGTACTTGTCAGTCCAGTCGTCGATAAACGGCTCCACCGTGCCCGTGTCGCAGAAGACCACTGCGCGCAACATATCGTCGGCCGTGATCGGGAAGAGGTACTGGATCTTGCCCAGCAGCAGGAAGTGGCCGCCAAGGGCCACGTTGAAGACGGGGTCGCGAGGCGAGGCCCCTCGGAAATCGAACCCGCGCAACGTGGTGAACCCGCCGGCGTAGTAGTGATCGTAGATGGGCGTGTTGTCGCCCGTGTAGCCGAATCGGGCCGAGAGGCTCAGCACGTGGCGTCCGGAGCCGTCGGGCCGTTCGTGGATGAGGAAGTAGCGGCGAAGGTCCACATCGACCCGCGGGTATTCAAACGAGCCCAGGACCTGCTCGAGCGACACCTCGAACAGATGCCCCTGCGTGGCCAGGAAGGCGTTGTCGCGCGTGTCGTGGGTCATGTTGACGCCGAACCCGTAAAGCGCGTTGTCCCCCACGACCTCATCGAGTTCCGTCAGTCCGCTGCCGACCGGCACGATCGGATCGTGGATGTTGATTTTCGCGCCGCGGAACGTGAAAGCTCCCGAAAGATCATGGGTGATGCTGTATCCGAGCCTCACGGAACCTCCCAGGCGCTGCTCGTCCCATTCCGTGTAGCGGCGATCGTAGTAGTAGCCGCTCAGCCCCAGGCCGACGGCCGTGTCCATCAAGTAAGGTTCCTGGAAATTGACCGTGTAGCGTTGGACCAGCGTCCCCGGCACCAACTCGAGGCGGAACCGCTGCCCGGCGCCACGCCATGCGGTGGCATTGCGGACGTCCTCCCAACTGTTGGGGAACCGCGTCCAATCGAAGTTCTGCTCGTCGATCACTACCGACCCCACCAGGCCGGCGTCGGAGTTTACGCCCACCCCGAACATCAGCCGGCCGGTCTGCGTCTCCTGGGCGATCACGTCCAGCGGCAACGGGCGCGTGAAATCGCCGTCAGCGGCCCCGCCGAAGAACGGGGAGTCTTCACTGAAGATGCCCTCCCGATCCGCCAGCGGCGTGGGAACGGCAGCCATACGGGCATGGGGCTGGACCGGCGCGGCGAACGCCGGCGCCGATCCCGTGGACGCCGCGCCGATCCCGCTCGGTGCCGTGGGATAGGGGGGGAGGGCTCCACTCGCCGACGTTTGGCCGGTTGTCCCCGGCGGCAGGGCGCGATCATTCGGCCACGCTTGCCTTGGCGGATACTGCGGCATCTGCCAAGCCGATTGCGGAGGCGTTTGGCCTCGCACTGTCATCTGGCCTTGCCCAGTCATGGGCGTCGCCCACGCTGCGGGCGGGAACTGCGGCGATGGCGGTGTTTGCAGACCGGGCCGACTGCCGGGCGTCTGTGGCGGATACTCGGCGGGATCCTCGAACCGTGGCGGCGAGCCGGGGCTGACCCTCTGGCAAGGCAGCACCAGGTCCACCCGCCGATCGCCCGGTCGCGAATCGGCCGATGGAACCCACCTCCAGCCGTCGCACGGCACCAGGTCGGGGCTCTGTCCGCGCACCTTCGGCCGAGGTTTCCGGGCGATCTCCGTCTCTGCTTCGTCCAACTCGGGCGGGTTGAAGACGATCTTCGGCTGGGCGCCGCTGGCGGGATCGCTCAAGAACAGCCCTGAGGCGCGCAGGCGTCGCTCGCTGGCCCGGAGTTTTCGGACGTCTACAATGTCGCCCGGCTTCAACGAGAGGCGATTCAGCACCGTGGTAATTTTGGTGTGGGGATACTCTCCCTTGATCTGCACGTTGATCCGACCGACACGATAGCGGTCGCCTTCGGCAACGTTGTAGACCAGATCGATCACGCCGGGCTCTTCGAGGAATCGCGGGTCCGCCTGAATGTCGGCAAAGATGTAGCCAATGCTGCCGTACTTCTCCTGGATTGCACGCACGTCATTGTTCATCTGGTCCTGGTTGAAGGGTTGGCCGTCTTTGAGGGTCAGCTCCGCCCCCAATTCGTCCGAAGAGAACCTTCCATTGCCGACAAATGAGACGCCCTGGACGCGGTAGCGCGGCCCTTCGTCGATGACGAATGTGATCGTGGCCCAAGTCTGGTCCTTGTTGG
Source organism: Pirellulales bacterium (assembly GCA_016935315.1). Lineage (GTDB taxonomy): Bacteria > Planctomycetota > Planctomycetia > Pirellulales > Thermoguttaceae > JAFGRD01. Next base: position 26,682 of record JAFGRD010000063.1, on the reverse strand, counting down.
GCACGATTTCTCGGCTGATCCGCGCGCTGAAGAATCCCAGGCTGCGATAGTAGGCCGTCAGCCGATTCACGTCCTCGTCCACCTGCTTCTTGTCAACCTCACCCTTGAAAACGTACAGAATGGGAGGCTTCGATTGGATCTGCGTTCGCAGCCGAGCGTCGGAGGCGATCGTGTTGCCGATGAATCCTGTCCAAAGGACTCGCTGCTTGCGACCCTCGTTGATCAGGTAGACGGCGCGCCTTTCGCCGGGCTTGGCGCCCTCGCTGACGGTCACCCGAGCCTTGCTGAAACCGCGGCCTTGATAGAACTCCTCAAGGCGGCGACGACCCTCCTCGACCGCGAACGGGTCCGAAGCGTCGCCAACCTGCACACCGGCTTCTTTCTTCAGGACACGGGTCTTGATCTGCTTGTTGCCGACGAACAGGATCTCCTTCAGAACAGGACGTTCGAGCAGCCGAAACACGACCACCCGGCCGCCCTGCACCTTCTGGGAGAAGGTCTCGACGTTGACGAACAGCCCCGTGCGGTTCAGACGGCGAACGTCTTCTTCGACGATCTCCAGGTCGAAGGGTCGCCCGGCTCGAGTGTGGATATGGCGCATCACCTCGGCTTCGGACATGCTCAGCTTGCCTTCGACGCGGACCCCAACCACGTTCTCTTCCGGCAAGGCGGGGCTTTCCCCCTGGCCAAAGAGCATCGAGCCACCATAGACGATCGCTCCCAGCAACAGTGCGAGCCATAGATGGCGAGAGAACTCGGGATCAGTTCGGAGACTGGCCATCGTGGCCCTTTCCGTGTTGGCTGAAAATGCTGAGGACGAGGTTGTGGAAGAGTGGCCGATCTCGCCGGCCCGGACCTCGAAGCGTCACCACACAATGACACCTTCGGTGCAGGCGCCTGCTCCGAGTCGCTCAAGTCGCGTAGAAATACCCGAACTGGCCGGTTCGGACAAGGTGAATTCGGCCCGATCGGGTGCCGCGCAGGAGGAATGGGGGATTTGGGCTACTGGCAGAGTGGGCGATGAACCCTGAGCGGGGATGGGAGAAGGACGGACGGTTCTGTCGGGGGTCTTTCCCACTCCTCACGCAGTGAGAACGGGACGTTCCGCCGCGACACCCTATTGAATGAACTGCTCTTCCTCCTCTTCGCCGTGGGTGGTGATCTCGCCGGCATCTTCGAGGCGTCGGACGATATCGACAATCTGCTGTTGGGTCTGCTCGACCGAGGAGAGCCGGACCGGACCGAGGTACTCCATTTCCTCGCGCAACAGGTCGGCAGCCCGTTTGGACATATTGCTGAGGATCTTGTCTTTCAACTCCTCGCTGGCCCCCTTCAGCGCCATGGCCCATTGCGAACTCTCCACGTTCTTCAACAGGTTCTGAATGTCGCGGTCGGCGAGCTTGGTGATGTCCTCGAAAACGAACATCAACCGGCGGATTTCCTCGACCAGGTCGGGGTCTTCTTGGGCAAGGTTCTCCAGCAGGCTCCGTTCCGTCGCCCGATCGATCACGTTGAGCATTTCGGCCACGCTGGACACACCGCCGGCGTTCTCGAACTGCTGGCTCATGACCGCGGCCATGCGGCGTTCCAGGCCCTTTTCCACTTCGTGGATGATCTCCGGGCTCGTTTGCCCCATGGTGGCTATCCGGCGGATCACCGACAACTGGCGTTCCGCCGGCAGCCCGCTGATGATGTCGGCAGCCTGGGAAGGCGGCACATGGGAGAGAATCAAGGCGATCGTCTGGGGATGTTCGTCGATGATGAAGGTCAGCAGGTTCTGGCTGTCGACTTTCTGAAGGAAGCCGAACGGCAACGCCTCGATCGATTGACGCACGTTGTCGAGTGTGGCCCCAGCACTCTTGCCCAAAGCCTGTTCCACCAGCGCTCTGGCAACGTCCAAACCGCCGGCGCTGCCGGTCAGTGCGGTCGGATTGGCCACGGCAAACTCTCGAATGACGGACTCCTGCTCCTCCCCGCCGACCCCACCCGTCTTGGCGATCTCGATCGAGACAGCTTCCACCTCTTTCGGCGCGAGTTTGCTCATCAGTTGCGCGGCCTGCTGGGGCGCAAGGCTCATCAACAGCACAGCGGCTTTGCGAACGTCGGAGGCAGGCATGGAGACACCCTCGGATTTCCTGAACTGCGCATATTCGCAATCTTGCCAACCGGAAAGGTTTGCGCAGTCTGCGCACTTGTTGGCCCGATATCGGCCAAAGTTGCTGACCTACTTGAGTCCAACTCGCCGCCCGATGGCAGCGGTACGGAAAGTCAAGTGGATACCGGCACGCGGGCGGGCGCGAACCCGACCTCCAGCGACAAGTCGCCCCAGTCGGTTTCAAACGGCACGCAAATGGGAGTGACGTTGGAGGGAAAGCGAATTTCGTGGTGCCGCCCGGTCACGACGTTGGGAAGACTCACCGCCAACTCGTATTCCTCCAACTCCGACTTGGCCGCGCCGGCCACCATGTTGGTCAGTTCCCCTACGGCGTCGATCACCTCGGCGTCGACCTCGGAGGTCTCACACATCAGCAAGGTGGAAGCGGCCTTGAGGGCCACCTCTTTCGAAAGACTCAAGACGACCGTCCCGACCGCCCTCCCGGACAATCCGATGATCCCACTGATTTCGTAGTCCGGGGAATTGCCGTCCTTCAAGCTCACGAGCCCGCGACGGACTTCACAGTCCAACATGGTCATGAAGGCGTTGGCCAGCGAAGTGATGAACGGGTTGATGTATTCGGCTTGCATGATGGTCTTCCTGGCCGCTACGACTTGGGCCGCCGTCTTCTCGCAAGTTACTGCCTCCCGAGGCGATGTGTCTGCGACAGGCGGCACACCTATGTAACAATACGTTCCGTCATAGCCGGGTCAAATGCTACGAAAAGAGTCGTCGCGTGGCTCGCGGTGGGATCAAAGGGATGTGAGGAGATTGTGCAGAACGTGCAGGCGGAGTGTGCCGGAAAACGCCTGCCGTGCAAAGCCCGACACGCGGCCCCCGCCGGCAGAGGGGTGCCCGAGACGGCCGCGCGAAAGTACAAACGGTGTTTACCCATCGAACGGCACGCTTGCGGCGTCCTCGGCCATAGACACTTGCCCCGGATGGGTGCTACGAAGCTCGCCGCAACGAGTGCAGATCCGCTGCTCGCATCCAAAGGGCGGGCCGACTCGCCAAACAGCCACTTCGCGCACAGAAAATAAGACGGTTCCCCTCGGTCCAGCGTTGCGTGCACCGTCTTCCAGCGCGCCGCGCGGCTTGTTCCCGCACAAATCCCTCGCAGATTCTGCCGACGCCGCTGGCCAGCGTACCGGGGCGTCGGCCCGAGCCACCCGTCGAGATGCACGCCACCACGGCCACAGCTTCGTTCAATACCCGAATCCCACCTCTTGCCGCCAAGGCATTGCCTTCCGCAAAGCCTCTCTGTGGCCTGCGTGCAACTCCCACACCTCAGTCAGGTCGACCTTATGCCAAGACCTCATCGAGTGAAGCCAGCTCAAGCTACCCGGCTTCACGTGAGTCGTGCTGAGATCGAGGATTTCCGGCCGGGGCAGATCGTTGAGCCATCGCAGTCCGCTGCCGTCGATCGGCGTTCCTTTCAAACTCAGCTCCTTCAGCTTCTCCAAGCCTGCCAGATGGTACAAGCTCGCATCCGTGATGTGCCGACGGGAAAGCGAACCGGTGACCGACCGGCGCTTTCTCTGCCCCCGTTTGTCTTTTATGTGCCGTTGTCCGGGTCGCTCGTCAATCCCCTCCTCAAAAGTCTGTAAATGGCGTACAAGTACACAATGGGGAAATAGCCACCGAGAAAAAAGATGGCACCAATGTGAACCGGTGAAAGAAACGCATCGGGTGCCTTGGGGACGCGGTAGAGCGAGAACAACAGACAGGCCGAGATGTGGAGGACTATCGCCAGCGTAAGTCGAAGTCTGGATCCTGCGGCAATCCTGGCCCACCCGACCGGATCAGAAAAGAGACTCATTTGCTGTCTCCTATCCTTTCGGAAAACAACGCCTCGGCTAACGTAGCCAACCGCTACCCGACCGATATCCACGACACCAGCAGAACAAGAATCCGAAGTCGACAAGTTAGTAGTCCGAGATTCATCACGACTTCTTCCATCCTTTCGACGTGAGCAGGCGGATCCTCCCAAGCCCGTCAATCGCAAAAGAACTCCTCAACAAACGGCACTGATACATCAACCACGATGTCATCCTGGCTGCGCACGGGCAGATTCTGGTCGTCGTGTTTCACGGCGAACTCAATGCGAATTTTCAGGGCAGGACAAGCGGGGTGGACGAAATCTTCGCACTCACAGGTATCCATGGAAAGGCCCCCATCGCCCCAGACTCTGTTCCCAATTTCTCGCCTGGTCATTCCGGGCTTGACGGCTGACAAGTCTTCATAGCACTGCCAGTACCATTTCCTGAAGGGTACTCCCTCTTTAGCCGGTGTTGAACCGTCGTAGCATTTCATCAGCAGCGGCACATTCCCGTGCGGCGCAAGCCCCGACAAGCCTTGCCAACAAACCAGTTCGGGGATGGGCACTTCCGTAGTCAGGATCAGCGTTCGCAGCCTCGCTACGTCGTTCAGTGGCACAAAAGGGCCGAGTTTCAGTCCGTCTCTCGCTATCCTGTCATTGAGCCACACGTCGAACCGCAAGAAAAGGCAAGGATGCGGGGACTTCGCAACCCTGGCAGTGACCATCCAATCATAGCTGAAGTCGGAAGGCTTACCCGGTGGTGCCACGCAGGGCACGGACTTCGGGTTCGTATGCACTGACAGTCGAACCGCGCCGGAAACCCCAGCGCACTGTTGGAAGACCCGATTGAAGTCGGATGCATCGCCCCGGAAGAAGAACTGGCCGAAATTGTCCCCAAGGCGTCGTGTGTGGACACACTGTTTGTCGCGGCCGAGGCCCCTAACTTGCTTGGGCAAGGCGGAAAGGCCGTCGCTCGCTTCGTCCTTCGGGGGATCGCCCGCAAGGGCGAACGTCCCGCCCAGGCCGGCCAGGAGACATGCCATCACTGCAAATCGTCGGCACATTGCCTAGCCCTCCGAATTAGTAAGAGGCGCAGAAATGCCCCCTCCAAAGACGATTCAACGGCAGACAAAGTTCCAAACGGCCTCAAGTACAATCCCTGCAGGGGTCGGCAGTTTGCAGCTTGCATGCGAAGCCTCCACCCGCGGTATGGGTTCAGATTGGGTCCGGGGAAAGGTTCAAACTTCCGACCGGGGTTCAGCCCGGAAATGTCGCAACGCCTTAAACCACTTGGAATTATGCGGTTCGGAGAGGTCGGAGCGGCAGGGGTTTTGGGTGGAGACGCCATTGGGCTGTAGTGTTGTCCGGCTGTCGGAAACCGTATGTCAACACTTCGCCGCGAGAGTCCATACGAATTCCCCTCCAGCGTGGGGGCCTTGTCTCGCCGACGCCGCTCCGCCGATACCCGGCGGTGGATGCGCGATTCGCCACCGCGCTCGACGTGAGAGGATACAATGGAATAATCGAATTCTGGGCGTGCTTGCGGGCGCGACGAAAGGAGCTTGCCGATGCCGACCCACCGCTGGCCATCGACGATGGCCGTGACGTGTTGTTGCCTGATGACGATCTGCTGCCGATGTGGCCCGGTCACGGCCCAGTCGCCCGACCCCGCGGCGAACGAGGCCGTCCCGAAGAAGGCGACCTCCTACGTCTCGATCGTCAAGCAGCAGACGGGAGATCCGGCCCTGGTGATTCAGTACCCTTGGAAGGTCCATCAGCGTCCGTCGATTGAGGTCCGGTTGGTGACCAGCGACGGTGCGGGCGGTCGCGAGGTCCGGCCGCTGTTTTTCGTCAAAGAGTTTTTCCGCGGCGCGATGACGATCAACGTCTATGCCTGTCTGGATCGAGGGGCTGGTGTGCCGATGAGCCGGTCGGTGACGGAGCAGGGGATCGATTTTCAGATTTTCGGGCGACGCAACGCGTTGGGCAGACCGGCCGTTTCCGTCGCTTGCGAGGTGCCTGCCGACGATCCGGCGCCCGGGGCGGCCGTGGTCTTCTGCCTGCTGCCCGACTGGGCCATCGACGGCGATCTGCTCCATCTGGAGTTGCCGCCGGAGCACTTCACCAGCCCAGGCAAGTTGTACGTCTGGTTCCTCCGCGGCGGCGAAGTGCTGTGGCAGGAGACGTGCGATTGGCCGGGAGAAAGGGGCAAATCGCGAAGTACGAGCAACAGGCGTTGATCAGGGCTCGCAAGAGAAGTACGTTGGGCTTTCGTGTGTGGGAAACAGGAGGGACCCGCGGTAATCTTTCCCTCCCGGGGCGCCGGCCGTCATGCCTTTTCGGTGCCTCGAACGATGGCCAGCACCTCGTCGAACGTCTTGCCGTTGGTGGCGATGCTGTTGCCTGAGTGGATGGTTCTGCATCCTTGCCAATCGGTGAACGTGCCGCCGGCTTCTTCGATAATCGGCGGCAGGGCGGCCAGGTCCCATACCGCCACCACGGGATCGACCATCACTTCGGCCCGGCCGGTGGCGATCATCAAATAGCCGTAGCAATCGCCCCAGGAGCGGCTCAAGCGGGCCGTGGCTTCCAGGCGCTGGTACGCGTCGCGGCGGCCGACTTCGTCGAAGGTCGAGACCTCGCTGGTCAGGAAGAGCCCTTCGCAGAGCCGGGGGCAATCGGAGACCTTCGCCGGTCGAGGTGGTTCGTCGTCGGCCAGGTACCAGGCCCCTTGTCCCCGCGCGGCGTAGACGCATTCGTCGGTGGCGGGAATCAGAATCACGCCCAGCACGCTCTCTCCCTGGTGCTCCACGCCGACCAGCGTCCCGTACAGTGGCACGCCATGGATGAACGATTTGGTGCCGTCAATCGGATCGAGGATCCAGCGGAATTCACTGTCGCCCTCGCGGTCGGGCAGCTCCTCGCCCACGACCGCGTCGTCCGGAAAGACCTCGGCGATCCGCCGCCGCAGGTGCTCCTCGGCCCGACGATCGGCCACGGTCACCGGGGAGTCGTCGCCTTTGCGCTCGATGGTCAGGTCTTCACGGCGGAAGTACTCCAGCGTAATGCGGCCGGCGCCCCGGGCGGCGTCGACGGCCAGTTCCAGTCGCGCGGCGATATCTTGTCGATGGGCGTTCATGACGTGAGTCTGGGGCGAGAGATGTCGGCGGCAAAGGGCTTGATGGAGGGAGGTTTTGCTTATGCCTTGTTGCTGCGCAGCGCGGTCATCTGGCGGTCGTAGGCGGCGATGACTTCGCCTCGGGAGAGCATACCCAGGACCCGGCGCGGGTTGTCCGGATCGACGACGGGGATCTCGGCAATCTGTTTCTGCGTGCACAGCCGCAGGACCGTGTGTAAGTTGTCTTCCGGCGTGACGGTCGATACGGGGGAACGGGCCAGATCGGAAGCCAGGACCAGCCCCCCGGCGCCGTTGCTCACCAGGGTAGAGCGGATATCGTGCAGCGAGAAGATGCCGACCATTTCGTCGGCATCGTCGACCACCGGGAAGTAGGCATCCTCGGCGTCGGCCACCACCATCAGCACGGCCGGCAGAGGCAGGTTCTCGCGGATCAGGGTGGGCCGCTGCGAGGGGTCGTACACCTGGCTGACCTTCATTCCCTCCAGGACGTCCACCACGAAGTCTCCCAGGTGGGCGGGGCTGTCGATCAGCGAGGAAACCTGCTCTTCATAGAGGGTCCAACGCTGCGAGAGCAGGGCGACGTTGATCATGCTGACCAGCATCAACGGGACCAGGAGCGTGTAGGAGCCGCACATCTCCGAGACCATCAACAGGGCCGTCAGCGGGACTTTGGCCACCCCGGCAAAGAAGCCGCCCATGCCGACCAGTACGAAGGCTTCGGGGGCGGGCGCGTGCTCGGGGAAGGCCATGTGGCAGGCCAGGCCGAACGTGCCGCCCAGCATGGCCCCGATGAACAGTGAAGGGGCAAATACGCCCCCGCTGCCGCCGGAGGAAATCGTAAACGAGGTGGCCAGGATCTTGGCAAGCACCATGACCGCCAGCAGCACGAGCGTCAACTCGCCGCCGCCCATCACCCCGCGGTCCAAGACCGACCGGATCCAGCCGTGCTGGCCGGCCATCAGCTCGGGCATCTTGCCGTTGGTCAAATTGCCGTCCAGGGCCAGCTGGATCCAGCCGTAGCCCCCGCCCATGATATGGGGCAGCACGACGATCAGCAGGGCGAGCATCAGGCCGCCGATGGCGGGCTTGAAATGGTTGGGGATCGCCAGGCGGCGAAAGACCCGATCCCGCAGCCCGTAGAAAAACGACACGTAGGCAAACCCCACCAGGGAGCAGACGACGGCGAAAACCAAGTAGAACGGCAGTTCGTGCGGGCCTCCAAACCCCAGGTTCTGCGGGGTAGAGAAGGCCAGCCCGGGCCCGTAGATGCTGGCAAACACCGAATAGGCGACCACGGCCGAAACCACGCACGGCACGATGGCCGACAGTTCGATGGCCGTGCTGGCATAGAGGACTTCGACGGAAAACAGGGCTCCTCCCAGCGGCGCGCGGAAGATCGCGGCGATGCCGCCCGCTCCCCCGGCCAGCATCAGGACACGACGGTCCCAATCGCTCAGCTTCAACTTGGTGGCCAGGAAGGAGCCGAACCCGGCACCGATTTGGGCAATCGGGCCCTCGCGGCCCGCCGAGCCCCCGGTGCCGATGGTCACGATGCTGGCCAGCGCTTTGATCAGCGGCACCCGCGCGCGGATGCTGCCTCGCTGGCCGTGAAACGCCTTGACCATCGCGTCGGTGCCGTGGCCCTCGGCCTCGGGAGCGAACGTGTAGACCAACACTCCGCAGACCAGGCCGCCGAGGACGGGGATCAGCAGAACCGGCCACCATTGCTCGGGCAATTGAAGGGCGTGGGTGGCAGGTTCGCTGCCGGCGCCCGGGGGCCAGTAGCCCATCCACTGCCCCAGCGCAAGGTGCTGCAATCGCTGCAGCCCCCAGAAGAACGCGGCAGCCCCGAGCCCCGCGACCACGCCGACGAACCCGCTGTAGAGAATCAGTCGGCCGGACGATTCGAGGTCGAAGATCGTACGTAGCTTCTTGACCAGTGATCGCACGGTAGAGCCGTTCTGATGCATGGAAGACGATAGGCAAGGAGAGCTATCCGCCGCCAGTGCCACGCAGCGGCGAGGCATCCATCGACGGGCGTCGTCGAAAGCGTTTCCCCGCAATGCCCACATCAATCCCCCGACCGCCGCAGGCAGTCGCCAGCGCAGAGTGGCAACGGCAGTGGGGTAGTAGAGTCATGGTCGCGGTCGGGCAGCCCCTTTGAAGCTGAAGTCGGTCGACGGGCAGTCGCGCCGCGTGTCTGCCAGCTTGCCTTCCCGGAACACCCCAAAAACCTCTATCTTAGCCCGCCGCGGTAGAAGCTGCAAGGGCGGGCGCTGCAACAGAAAGAAGTCGGACAACTCCTCGCCGCCCGCCCACCAGGGATATCGCCATGTCATTCGTTGCTGTTGGGCGCGGGTCGGTTGGGGTCCGGCAACAGGTGCGCCAGGGTGACCGCGGCCAACTCGCGCCGTGCCAGTTCCGTGACCTCCAGCAGTTTCTGCTCCAACTTCGATTTTGAGCCGGAAGGCAGACCGTCGTGAACCGGCAATGCGGAAATCAGAGGGCCGTCAACCGCTTCGATCACCTCGAGCAGGGAAACCTCTTTCGGATTCCGCTCGAGGCTGTATCCCCCGTCGACGCCACGGGTCGACTCGAGAATCCCGTGGGCTACCAGATTCCGCAGAATTTGAAGCAGGAATCGCTCGGGCATCTTTCCCTCGGCGGCCAGCCGATTGCACGGGATCGGCTCGTCCGAGTGAGACTGGGCCAGTTGCAGGGTCGCTTGCAGGGCATAGGAAACCGTTCGAGAGAGCTTCATGATCATCTCCCCTCATGCTGGGGCCCAGTATAGCAAACCAGCCGGGGGAGTCAATGGGGGATATGGCATGAAAAAAACAAAAAAAGAGAAGTTTCCCAAGACCCTTCTACTCGCAGGCCGTCCGGAAGATCTTGGCTACGGCCCGGACCCGCTGATTCGGCCACCGGCCGGACGCTTCGGCTGCCGAGGTTGGCTCACGTCGGCCGGGAAAACGGCAGCCTCAGTTCGTTGACAGCGGACAGCCGGTCGGAATACAATCGCGGCACAGGCAAGGGGCGTGGACCTCTTGGAACGCCTTCGGGCATCGCGGCAAGGCACGCCAGTTGAATCACCATTCTTCGGGAGGACGCGCGTCATGTGTGAGAATTGCAACCGTCGGGATTTCTTGGGCGCCACGGCTGCCAGCAGTCTGCTGTTGGCGATAAGCCAGGTCCGTGCGGCAGAGGGAACGCCCCCGGCGCCTTTGCCTTCCAAGGTCCGCATCTGCACGATCTTCGCCGGCACACCCACGCCTTGCGACCGGAGCTGGGGCGTTTGCGAACAGGAAATCACCGCGATCCAGCAGCGTCTCAAGGAAGTGGAGAAGAAACTCGGTAACGTCGAGTTCTTGATCGGGCGCGCGAACAATGCCGACGAGGCGGCCGCCTTGATGAAGCGGGCCGGCGAGGACGCACCCGTGCTGGCCGTCAACCTGTGTATCGGCGGACTGCTGCGGGTCTCAGAGCCGATCCTTCAGAGCGGGCGGCCGCTGGCCGTCTTCTCCGCTCCCGCCAGCGGACACGACTGGATGTATCCCTTCCGCTGGCGCCAGGACGGAAAGCCGGTCACGATGTTCACCAGCAGCGACTATGTCGAGTTGGAACGCGCGGCGCGCGTGCTGCGGGTGATCCCGCTGATGCGTCGCAGCCGCATGCTCGTGTTTCTGCCCTTAAGGGGCACCGCGCCTGCCTGTGCGCCCGAGCAGATCAAATCCCGTTTGGGGGCCGAGTTGGTGGTCGTCGGGCAAGAGCGCTTTGACGAAATGATGAAGGCCGTCGATGACGGCAAGGCCAAGGCGGACGCCGAGCAGTGGATGCGGGAGGCCAAGCAGGTCGTCGAGCCCTCGCAAGAAGACGTCCTAAAAGCGGCCCGCGCCAGCCTCGCGCTGGAGCGGCTGGTCGAGGAAGAGAAGGCCCAGGGCTTAGCCGTCGGAACCTGCATGGGATGGCTCGCCCGGGGATTCCCCTGCCTGGGCTTCACCCGGCTGCGCGACCGCGGCATCCCCGCCTCGTGCGAGGGCGACATGGATTCGCTCTGGACCATGATGCTGTTTCAGCACATGTTCGGCATCCCGGGCTTCCAGGGCAACGCCACGTTCGACACGTCGAAGAACGCCTTGTGGACGGCGCATTGCGTGGGCCCGCTGAAGATGGACGGCCCCGACGGCGAATCGGCTCCCTATCTGCTCCGCAGCCATTCCGAGATCGGCGGCGGCGTGGTTCCGGAGATTCAATACCGCATCGGGCAGGAGATCACGCGAACCAAGCTGGTCAACCTCGATACCTTGCTGATTTCCACCGGCACGATCCGCGAGGTGCCCGAGAAGTCGGTCCGCGCCTGCCGCACGCAGATCGTGACCGAAGTGGGCGATGCGGCCCAAATGGTCCGCCATTGGGGCGGCGGCGTCCTGGAAGGCGACATGATGACGCTGCTGCACCGCGTCGTCTTCTACGGCGACCACATGCAAACGGCCCAGCACCTCACCGATTTGATGAAAATGCGGCTCGTCGTGGAAGGATAGCCGCCGCTGGCGTGCCCATCGAAACAGCGGGATTCCCGATAGCAGCTCGGCCGCCATGGTCGGCGGCAATGGTCGCGCGATCGCGCCGCGTCAGTCGCCGGTCGTCAATCGGCGGTCCGGTTCGGCGGAAGGGCCCTCGGCGCGGGTCGGGCCGGCGTGGATGGCGTGCCAGATGAGCAGAACGGCCCCGCAAACAAGGCAACTGTCGGCGACGTTGAAGCTGGGCCAGGGCCACTTGCCGATCATTACCAGAATCCAGTCGCGTACGGCGTGAACCGGCTCGCCGATCTCGTGCAACTCGTTGGCGTAGTTCCACCTCAGGCCCGGCAGTCCCAGCCGATCGTAGAGGTTGCCGAAAATGCCCGCGGTCACGCAACTGAGGGCAACGGTCAGCAGCCAGTCCCGCGCCGCGCCGAACCAGAAGAGCCACAACACGACGCCCGCCGCGGCGGCGACCGAAAGGACGGCGAACAGCGTCACCATGCCCTGGCCCATGCCGAACAGGGCGCCTTCGTTAAGGCTGGTCTGCAGGCCGAAGACGTTATCCCAGAGCCACCAGGTCGGGCGCTCGCGGGGCATTCCGAGCCAGCCGAACACCCACCGTTTGCTCGCCAGATCGGCCGCGCAGCCGAGAATCGCAACGGAAAAGAAGACAAAGTAGCGATTTGCGGGAACCGCCCTCATGGCCGTTCCTTCAGAAGGCTTGTTCCTGCTCCGAAGCACACTTGACGCAGAGACTGGCGTAGGGAATCGCGTTGAGCCGCGTCTTGGGGATTTTCACCCCGCACTCCTCACAGACGCCGTACGTGCCCTCCTCGATTCGCTCCAGCGACGCCTCGATCAGGTCCAGAGTCTCTTCCTCGCTCTGCATCAGACTGAGGGTGAATTCCTGCTCGTAGTTGTCGCTGCCGATATCGGCCATGTGGATCGGCATGCTGGAGAGGTCTCCGTTGGCCTCGGTGCGACTCTTCTTCAAAGTCGCATCGGCCATCTGGCTCACGTCGCCGCGCAGCCGAGCCCGCAAAGAAATCAATCGTTCCTTGTACGTCTTCAAGTCGGCCTTCCTCATTGCATCGTCTCCGCGTCAGATATTCTCTGTTTGCCCGCTTCTGCGACTCCAGAGACTTATGATTTTAAACCGCCACGGCACCGTTGTCAAACGGTTCGGCGTGCGGAACGAGCCGCATTTGTCGGCCGCGCAATGCGCGATGCAGAACGTTCTTCCACCGCGCCCGGGACGGCGACTGCCGGGCATCGCGCAAGTCTTGCCCGGACAAGGGTTATCACCGCCGCTTGGCAGCGCCGACCGGCGTCGGCCGCTGCCGGCACGGCCCCCCCGCCGGAGCCAAGGTCGCGCGGATGCAGTTTTGCCCTTGCGAGTGGATCGACCACTTGGACAGCCGGGTTTCCTAGCGCTTGGTCGGCCGATGTCTCTTCTCGCCTTGCTGTGCCGCGGCCAACGGCCTAGATTATTGGAGGCGCAGAACCTGTATCTGCCGCAATCCGCAAGGAGAGTCAGAAAATTCCTCGCGCAAATACTGCGTTTCAGCGGTGTATCTCGCCCCAATGCCAGGCGACGTACGCCATCGATGAGGTCCGGGTCGCTTGCGAGAAGTGCGGCGATCTGCTGGACGTGGTCTACGAGTGGGACCGGCTGCGCGTGCCCAAAACGCTCAGCGAGTTTCAGCAGAAATGGGCACGTCGCAACGACCCGCACTGCTTCAGCGGCGTGTGGCGGTTCCACGAACTCTTGCCGTTTGTGCCGATTGAACAGTGTGTGACCGTCGGCGAAGGGCAAACGCTGCTGCACCCGTCGCAGGGTGTCGCCGAGTATACCGGCATGACGCCGGGGCGGCTCTACCTGCAATACGAGGGGATGAATCCCTCGGGCAGCTTCAAGGACAACGGCATGTCGGCCGCCTTCAGCCACGCCCGCTTCGTCGGTGCGACCCGGGCGGCCTGCGCCTCGACCGGCAATACCAGCGCGTCGCTGGCCCTCTACTGCTCGGTCACCCGGCTGATGAAGGCCGTGATCTTCATCGGCTCGGGCAAGATCTCGTACGGGAAGCTCTCCCAGGCGCTGGACTACGGGGCGCTGACCGTGCAGATCAACGGCGACTTCGACGACGCCATGGCCCGGGTCAAAGAGGTGACGCAGCAATTGGGCATCTACCTGGTCAACAGCGTGAACCCCTTCCGGCTGGAAGGTCAGAAGACGATCATGTTCCGGGTTCTGGAGGCCCTCGACTGGGAAGTGCCCGACTGGATCGTGGTCCCCGGCGGCAACCTGGGCAACTCCAGTGCGTTCGGCAAGGCGTTTCACGAGTTGCGCGAGCTGGGGCTGATCGACCGGATGCCGCGGCTGGCGGTGATCAACGCCACCGGCGCCAGCACGCTGTACGAGCTGGTCGAGAAACGCGATATCCGCTGGAATCAGGGTTCCCCCGATGCGGCCAAGGTCTGTCGCTACTACGACGCCATGGATGCCGAGGGCCGCCGGGCATCGACCATTGCCAGTGCGATCGAGATCAACCGGCCGGTCAACTTCAACAAGTGTATTCGGGCGTTGGAGTGGTGCGACGGCGTGGTTCGCGAAGTGACCGACCAGCAGATTCTCGACGCCAAGGCGAAGGTCGGCGCCGGCGGCTTGGGCTGCGAGCCGGCCAGCGCCGCCAGCGTGGCCGGCACCAAGCTGCTGGTTTCCGAAGGCGTGATCGAGCCCGACCAGCGCGTGGTCTGCATTCTGACCGGCCACCAGCTCAAGGACCCCACCGCCACGGTCTCCTACCACACGACCGACCAGGACCAGTTCAACAAGGTGCTCGGCAGCCGGGGAGTCCGCCGGGCAGCCTTTGCCAACCGGGCCGTCGGCGTGCCGAACAACCTCGACGAGATTATCAAGGCCATTCGGCTGTACAGCTAGCAGACCTGGAACAGACCAGGAGTTTCCATGAGCCAGACCCGCATTGCCATCCACGGCGCCGCCGGGCGGATGGGACAACGGCTGGTCGCCCTGGCGGCGGCCGATCCGGAGCTTCTCGTGGTGGCCGCTCTCGACGCACCGAGCCATCCTCGCTTGGGCGAAGACGCGGGAACCGTGGCCGGAGTCCCGCCGCTGGGCGTGCCGCTGGCGGCCGGGCTGGACGTCGACGCCGACGTGGTGATCGATTTCTCGTTGCCCGAAGCGGCCGAAGCCATTCTGGAAAACTGTCTGCGCAAGCGGTTGCCGCTGGTCACGGCGACCACCGGCTTCGACGAAGATCATACCCGGAGGATCCACGCCGCGGCCGAGCAAATTCCCATACTCTGGGCCCCGAACATGAGCCTGGCGGTCAACCTGACGATGAAGCTGGCCGAGATGGCGGCCGGGGCGCTGCGCGACAAGGACGCCGACGTGGAGATCCTCGAACGGCACCACCGCTTCAAGGAGGACTCGCCCAGCGGCACGGCGTTGAAGTTCGGCCGGATCATCGCTCAGGTGATGGGCCAGACCGTGCACCGCCACGGCCGCGAAGGCCGCCCCGGCAAGCGCTCCCACGGCGAAATCGGCTACCACGCCGTCCGCGTGGGCGACAATCCGGGCGAGCACACTATCGTGTTCGCGATGCTCGGCGAGATGATCGAGCTGACCGTCCGGGCGACCAGCCGCGACTGCTATGCGACAGGTGCCCTGGCCGCGGCCAAGTTCCTTGCCGGCAAGCCGCCGGGCCGCTATGGAATCGACGACGTGCTCGGGCTGTAGGGGGATTCGAGCGGATCCTGGAATTCCCGCGGTCGCTTACGACGCCGTGGCAATCGCCAGGGCGCCGTGCAACACGACCTCCTCGCCCAGCTCGGCCGGCACGAGCCGAACGGTTCCCTTCAGGGGCGGAAACACGTAGCGGGCGACTTGCTGGCGAAGCGGGGCCAGCCAGAACTCTTCGCCGACCAGCGACACGCCGCCGCCGATCACCACCACCTCGGGCGCCAGCAGCGTGATCATCTGGGCGATGGCCCAACCGTAGACCTGGCAGGCGTGTTGGAAAACACCCCGGGCCAATTGGTTCCCTTCGCCCGCCGCTCGACCGACCATGGCGGCCGTCAGCCGGTCGACCTGCCCTTCACATTGTTCGAGCAGCTCGGCGGCGTCTGCTTCGTCGGCCTCTTCGCGTTCGATCAGCCGCTGTCGAACGGCCTCGGGCAGCGCGGGGCGGGCGCCGTCGGTCAGCGGGCCCAAGGGGACGGAGCTGGGTTCGGTCAGGCGGGCTTGTGCGGCGGCGGCAATCCCCCAGCCGCTAGCGATCGATTCGATGGTCTGGTCCGGATGGTCGGACTGCAAGCCGGGCCGCAGGTGGCCGATCTCGGAAGCCACCCCGCCGCCGCCATGGTAGAGCCGGCCGTCGATCACCAGCGCCCCACCGATCCCGCTGCCGGCGTTGGTGTAGAAAACCACGCGACGTCCCCGTCCCGCTCCGAATCGGGCCTCCGCCAGTCCGGCCAGATCCGAGTCGTTGCCCAGCGCGGCCGGCAGGCCGAACAACCGTCGGCACCAATCGGTCAGGGGGAAATCGTCCCAGCCGGCGACCTGATGGCTGGTGATCGTTCGCCCGGACGACGCGTCGACCGGTCCGCCGAAGCCGACCCCAACGGCCGCGATCTCATATCGCTGGATCAGCGGCCGACCGATCTGCTCGATCTGCTGCCGGATGCCCTTGGCGCCGGCTTCCGGCTCGACGGCAACACGTTCGTGCGCCACCAGCGAACTGCCGTCCCCGGCGCCGACGCCCAGTTGCAGTTTTGTGCCGCCGATTTCGATGCCCAGGAACATGGGGTTACAGGCGAGGGGGTGAAAGATACGGGATCGCGCGTGTTTGGCAACACACCACTATACCACTACGGCCCGTCACAACATACAGCCCCTTTCCAGGCCGCCGGGCCGCCATGTCCTGCCCACGCGTCTCCAGCACCTGCTGTCACCCCCGGGCTTGCGTCGATCTTTGCGGCGATTGCCCAACCGATCGGGAAGGAGACCGGTAGGCTGACCATGGCCAGGCACGGGCGGCCGGTCCAGAGGATCATGCGGCCGAAGAGGAACGGCGCAGCCCAAAGCCGACAGGCGGTTGATACGCTGTCCGTCGGTACTCTCCGGCAGGGGTTGTGAAGCTGTCTCGCATGGGACACAATACTCGGCAACCTTGGGGGCCCCACAACACGCGATGAACGAGCAGAAGCACCAGCCGCCGCCCGAACTGGCCGAGGCAGCAGCGTCAGCCGACCTAGCAGCACCGCCGACCGACAACGCGCCGCCGGATCATGCGGGGCCGCCGAACATGCGGCCCTGCCCGGTGTGTGGGCAGCCGATGGCCACCGAGCAGCGCTCGGGCGTGACGGTCAAGGCGTGCAGCCGGCACGGTGTCTGGTTCGAGAACGAGCGTTTCGAAGAGCTGTCTGGAAAGGGCAGGCAGGTGGGCGGTTCGCGTTGGCGGCCGGTAGCCATCGGCCTGTGCGTGGCGCAGATTCTCGGCATCTCGATTTCCGTGGTCGCCGCCGCAATCGAAATCGAAACGATCTGCGCGACGGGCCCGACGTTCACGATACTGGGCGTGATGGTCGCGTTGGGCTACCGGGTTTCCCGATCGCCTTCGAGCCTGGCGTTCGGACTCTCGGCCGCGGTTGTCACGGTCGCGTGCTTCGTATGGATCAACCTGTTTTCCTGGGGCCCTGACGATGCCCAGGGGCCCGTCACCAGCGCGCTGATCGGCTACGAGCTGTTGGTGCTGCCGGTCGGGGGTGTCGCCCTGTATCGCACGCTCCGCCCGTTGACCTCGGCGCCGTCAAGGGGTGATTCCCACTGGCAATTCGGCATCGGCGGGCTGCTGGCCACGACGGCCGTGCTGGCCGTCGCCATGGGCGTGGGCAGGTCCGTTGCGCTGTACGGCCGTAACGTCCGCGTGGGCATTGCGGCGGGACTGCTGGTGCTGGCGACCGTCAGTATCGGCGTCGCGGTGGCCAGGGCGCGCCGACCTGCTCCCGGCGTCCATTGAAGTCTGCATTGCGAAGGATCGAGGCCGGCCAACGGGAGGCCGGAAAAATCGGCGAGGCTCAAAGGCGTCTTCATTCAGCGTGTGATGAAAGAGCAAGGCCGCTGCGCGTCCTTGCTCTTTCACGTATGTCCAACTGGTTCTTTCGCGAGTCCATAGTGCCACCAAGCCCCCTGCAAGCCCCGCCGGTGCCGCATCTCGTCCATGAGGATTATGCCGGTCCATGAGGATTGTGCCGCACCCCGTTGCGGTAGCGTCCGTCTCTTCCCGCCCGGTTCGTCCGACCGACCGCTGCCCCTCGGCCAAAAGCCCAATCTGGCGGCCTGCGCACTTGACTGTATTGCGGAGCAAGCTACCAGTTGATGGAGGATCTCGAACGGGACGCAAACGGAGTCTCGCTGGGATCGAATGTCGGTTACGTTTATCGCTGACCTCGCGAAAGGGGAGAGAAGCATGTTCGCACAGATCACGGAATCCGTGACGGGAGAAGCGTCGGAGGCCGCCCGGACCGTCGCCGGAGAAACGGTCGCCAGCGTTCGGCACATCTACGAGTTGCTGGTCCCGTCGTTGCCCACGCTCCTCGGGGCGCTGGCGATTCTCATCCTCGGCTGGCTCGGCGCCATGCTGGTCGCCTTCGCCGTGCGGATGGGGCTGCGGAGGACAGGCTTCGACCGCAAGCTGGCCCAGTGGTGCGCCGGCGAAGGGGCCGAGGCGCCCAAGGTCGAACGGGCCGTCGCCCGCGGAGCTTACTACCTGATCCTGGTCTTCGTCCTGGTTGCGTTCTTCGACACGCTGGGACTGACGCAGGTAACCCGATCGCTCAACGACCTGCTGGCGGTCGTGCTGACGTATATTCCCCGGGTCGTCGGCGCCTCGCTGCTGTTGCTGGTCGCCTGGGTCGTGGCCACGGTAATGCGCTTCGTGGTGCACCGGGTGGCCTCGGCAACCCAACTGGATGAGCGACTGAGAAGCCAGGTGGCGCCGGGGGAGGAGAAGCCGGTCGCTGTCTCGAAAACCGTCGCCAACGCCATCTACTGGCTGGTGTTCCTGCTGTTCCTGCCGGCGGTTCTCAACGCCTTGGCGCTGCCGGGATTGCTTGGGCCGGTGCAGGAGATGGTAACCAAGGTGCTCGCTTTCCTGCCCAACCTATTCGCCGCCGCGCTGATCTTAGGCATCGGCTGGCTGGTCGCGCGGATCATCCAGCGCGTGACGACGAACCTGCTGGCGGCCGTGGGCACCGACAGCCTGACCGAGCGGGTGGGCCTCAGCACGGTGATGGGCGAACGGCGCCTCTCCGAAGTCCTCGGGCTGGTCGTCTACATCCTGGTGCTGCTGCCCGTGTTGGTTGCGTCGCTCAACGCCCTGCAACTGGAAGCCGTCACCGGGCCGGCCAGCGAAATGCTTAACATGGTGCTGACCGCGCTGCCTGCCATCTTCGCCGCCGCCGTGGTGCTGGTGGTTGCCTACGTCGTCGGTCGTGTGGTGGCCGGGCTGTGCACGAACCTGCTGACGGGCATCGGCTTCAACTCCTTGCCCGCCCAATTGGGACTGACCAGGACCAAGGAGCCGGTGGCAGGGCAGCGGACGCCCTCGCAGATCGCCGGCACGCTGGTGCTGGTGGCTACCATGCTGTTTGCGGTCATGCAGGCGCTGCCGATCCTGGGCTTCGATCTGCTGGCCGGTCTGATTTCCGAGTTCCTGGTGTTTGCCGGCCACGTCTTGATGGGGCTGGTAATCTTCGCCATCGGCCTGTATCTGGCCAACCTGGCGGGCCAGGTCGTCCGCTCCAGCCAGATCGCCCAAGCGAACCTGCTGGCCTTGGCCTCGCGGGTCTCGATCATCGTGCTGGCCGCCGCCATGGCCCTGCGGCAAATGGGCCTGGCCAACGAGATCATCACGTCGGCCTTCACGATCGTGCTGGGGGCGTTCGCCGTGGCGCTGGCGCTGGCCTTCGGGCTGGGAGGTCGGGAGGCGGCGGCCCGATCGCTCGATTGGTTCATCGAAGCGCGAAAGTCCGCGGGTCCCACGCCCGCCACGACGCGGCCGCAACAGACTGGCGCCCCGACGTCCGGCACGCCCGTGCCGCCGCTGGAAATGCCGAAGCAGCCGGGCGGGCCCTTCAGCGAAACGGGAGCCTGAACCACAACGTCCGGATAGGCTTGCACGATTCGGGAAGTATCCGACCCCGCCGCCACCCTTGGGAAGGCGACACCAAGGGGTTGGGTGCTTCCCGGAATCGCGCGCCCCCTTGAGAAGCCGCAGCGTGGGCGCCGGCGCTCGCCCTGCGCGCTTACAGCTGCTTGACCCGGATGTTGCGGAACTCGACCGGATCGCCGTGGCCGAGGAAGCCGATGTAGCCTTTCTCGTTGTGCAGGCCCGGGTGATCGCGGCCGTCGATCGTTTTGTCGATCTTGCTGATGTCCTCGTCGACGATCACCACGTCGTTGAGCGTGACCTTCACTCGGCTGCCCTTGCAGAAGATCTCTTCGCTGTTCCACTGGCCGGTCGGCTTGAGGTGTCCGCGCTTGGCCGCCACCACGCCGTAGATCGAGCCGTGGACCTGGTAGGGCTTCAGCCAGCCCTCGTACTTCTTGTGCCCGTCGTCGAGGATCTGGATCTCCATGCCGCCGTAGGCCGCATCGACACCCATGGGCGTACGGATGCCCACGCCGTTGTTGCCGCCGGGCGGCAGTTTGAACTCGAA
Source organism: Pirellulales bacterium (assembly GCA_016935315.1). Taxonomy (GTDB): domain Bacteria; phylum Planctomycetota; class Planctomycetia; order Pirellulales; family Thermoguttaceae; genus JAFGRD01. The sequence goes on along the minus strand of JAFGRD010000063.1, from coordinate 6,304 downwards.
GCGGAAGATGAAGTCGGCGTATTCTCTTTTCGTGTAGAGACTTCCGCCGGGTTTGCAGATCAGGGCCCCGTCCTCGATGGTGTAGCCCTTGACCGATCCCTGCCAACCGTCGTGCGTTTTACCGTCGAACAGCCGGACGAAGCCCGCTTTGGCCTCTTCCTTACCGAGCGCGCCCGGGTCGCCCTCTTGGGCGTATCCCGTCGCGCACAACAACATGGCAACAAGGCAAGTCAAACGCATGGGGTGGGTCCTCCTGGGGTAGGATCGTTGGGGGCTGCTGGTCCCCATAGCGTAACATCCCGCGTCGGCCGTCGCAAGCGATCGACCAAAGACAGCGACGTGAGCCGGCGGCCACCCGGTCGATGCCGAAGTCCGGTGGATTCAACGAGTGCTCGTCGGGCGAAAGTTGCAGGTCCGCAAAGAAAAGCGCGTAAAGCTCAAGCATCATCGCGCGCTTCCCGCTGCCGCTCCATTTGCCGCAGTTGGCCGGTCGTCTTCATCGAGCAGAACTTCGGGCCGCACATGCTGCAGAAGTGCGACTGCTTGTCGGCGTCCTCGGGTAGCGTCTCGTCGTGCATCCGGCGGGCCGTCTCCGGGTCGAGCGCCAGCCGAAACTGCTCGGCCCAATCGAACTCGAAGCGGGCCTTGCTGATCGCGTCGTCGCGATCTCGCGCCCCGGGCCGTCCCCGGGCGACGTCGGCCGCGTGGGCGGCGATCTTGTAGGCGATCACGCCTTGACGCACGTCGTCGGCGTTGGGCAAGCCCAGGTGCTCCTTGGGAGTCACGTAGCAGAGCATCGCCGCGCCGTACCAGGCCGCCAGCGACGCCCCGATCGCGCTGGTAATGTGGTCGTAGCCCGGCGCCACGTCGGTCACCACCGGACCGAGCACGTAAAACGGGGCCTCGTCGCACACCGCCTGCTGCTTGCGGACGTTCCTCTCGATCTGGTCCATCGGCACGTGGCCGGGGCCCTCGATCATCACCTGGCACCCGCGCCGCCGGGCACGCCGCCCCAACTCGCCCATCACCTCAAGCTCGGCAAACTGGGCCTCGTCGCTGGCGTCGGCCAACGAGCCGGGCCGCAAGGCGTCGCCCAGGCTCCAGGTGACGTCGTAGCCGTGCATGATGTCGCACAACGCGTCGAAGTGCGTGTAGAAAGGATTCTCCTGCCCGTGGGCCGACATCCATTTCCCCACCAACGACCCGCCGCGGCTGACGACGCCCGTCAGCCGCTTTTCGGTCAGCGGCAGGTGCTCTCGCAGCACGGCACAGTGGATCGTCATGTAGTCCACGCCCTGGCGGGCCTGCCGCTCGACTACTTCGAGGAAGTCCTCCGGCCGCATGTCGACGATGTCGTCGAGCTGCTGGGCCATTTGATAGATGGGCACCGTGCCGATGGGCACGGCCGACGCCCCGATAATCCGCTGCCGGACCGCGTCGATCTCGTCGCCGGTGGAGAGGTCCATCACGGTGTCGGCCCCGTAGCGAACCGCCAGGTGGAGCTTTTCCAGCTCGCACTGCGTGTCGCTGGAGACGGCCGACTTGCCGATGTTGGCGTTGATCTTGGTCCGCGCGGCGATCCCGATGCCGATCGGGTGCAGGCCGTGCTCGAGGTGCACGGAATTGGCGGGAATCACCATGCGCCCCCGCGCAACTTCGTCGCGGACCAGATCCGGCGAGAGGCGTTCGCTGCGGGCGACCGCCTCCATTTCGGGGGTCACGACGTTGGCGAGGGCTTGTTCGAGTTGTGTCATTGTGGGGGGCTCATGGTGCTGAGAAGTAGCATGTACCGAACCGCATCTCAGCGGCAAAGCCACGAGAGGGCGGCCCGACCGGCGCCTCATTCATGCTAACCGGCGACCGGGGCTTGTCAATCGGTGCCACGCCAGAGGGCAGCCTGACGGCCATTTGCGCGGGCCGCTATGCGGCCCAACGCTCGATTGTCTCCATCGCGTTGCGGGCGCAGAGGACCACCAAGGCGTAGATGCCGAATCCGAAGCTGACGGGATAGGCGCAGCAGCCCCAAATGCCGGCGCAACTGACGGCCGCCGCGACAATGCCGAGGGTCCGGGCGCGACGTTTCCGCCGTAGCAAGTAGGTCGCTGCGGCAATCTGCAGAACGCCTGTCACCGCGCTGAGGACGCCCATCACGGCATACATTCCGGCCGCCACCTCCGCCCCGGCGGGACCGGCCTGTTGCTGCGGCACAACGTCTGCCACAAAAATGAAGATGCCAAACAGACAAAAGCACGTCCAAAGCAGATTCACCGCACCGGCTACGATGCCGAAAACGGCGAGGGCGACGCGGTGGGGCTCAAAGGCGGCCGACGCCCGCTCGATGTCGAGTGAGCCCCCATACGCCGATACGGGGGCCTGGCCCGTATAATAGGGCGAGGCGTAGGGCGAAGCCTGCGACGGCCTGCCGCCCGCGACGGTCTGGTCCTGGACGCCGTAGACGTCCGGAATCCGGGCCACCTGGCCGCACGTCGGGCAAGTGGCGGTTTCGCCGGCTCGCTCGTCGCCTACTTCATAGCGTGCCTGGCAGCTCGGACACAAGACATGGATTGCCATGGTTGCTCCCGCTCAGGACTCGTAGAAGAACACGTTGAGTATACCTGAAAGCAGGACGGACGCGCAGCGGCCTGATTGATGTCTGCATTGCGAATGATCAAGGCCGACCAACGGCAGGCCGGAAGAATCGGGCTCCCGTTGGTTACCCTCGCGCATTGACCGTGCAAACGTCAATAAGCACTCGCCGTGCTGACGTCGCGTCGACAAGCGGGCACGCGGCATTGGCTGCTAGCGGATCGGGCTGCCCGGCCCTGCCTGAGGGCGCATGGCCTGCAAGGCCTGCGTGGCGTAGTGGGCGGGATTCGCAGTGAATTTGCGCAGGGACGTCTCGTCGGCAAACAGATAGACCTTGCCCCCGAAGAAGACGCCGTGCTGACGGCGGCCAGCGATGCTTTGACCCTGCTCGATCGCAACCACGACATCGTTGCCCGAAAGCACGGGCGCATAGCGATCGGGTTGGGCCAGAAAGCGCCGCTGCTGCTCGGGGCCAGCGAACAAATAGGTGCGATTCTCGTGTCGCACCCCCCAAAGGCGGTTTCCTTCGACCCACGCCGTGTTCTCGTTCAATTCGACGGGGCAATAGCCGTCCAGACCCAGCGGCGGATTCATCGCCGCGGCCTGGGGCGCCGAAGGTGAAACCTCGGCATATTGGGGGTCCGGTCCGGTCGTGGGAGGCTGGGCCGCCCCGGCCGGAGGACTCATCGGCGGCGTGGCAGACGGGGGTGACGAGGCAAATGGCAGCGACGCTTGAGCAACTTGCGGGGCAGACGCAGCGACGGCCGGTTGCTGCCGGCGCTGGAAGTAGTCGGCGTACCGATCGTCCGAGGCGCCGGCACCGGCAGAGCGGTTCGGGCCGCCCGTCGGCGGCTGCGCCGCAACGGCATTGCCGATCGGGACGCCACCCGTGTTTTGCGTATACTGCCCCGTGGCTTCCGACGCCCGTACGGACGCCGCGATGCGATTCAGTTGTGCTGTATATTGGGCGGCATCTTGCGGGCCGCGGAGTCTATCGACTAACTCGCCTCGCGAGGTGATGATGACGTCGGTCGGCAGAGCCGTCACCCCATACTGCTTGCGCGTCGCGGGGAAGTAGTCGGCGTTGATCCGCACGGGAACGAAGTAGGTCTGCAGAGCTGCGGCGACCTCCGGCTGCTGGAGCACCTCTCGCTCCATTCTCCGGCACGCGCCGCACCAGTCGGCCCAGAAATGGATCAACACCAGGCGATCACTCTGCGCCGCCCGCATCTTCGCGTTTTCCACAGTGGGCTCCCAGCGGATTGCCGACTGGGCCTCAGCCTGGCAGGGAAGCAAAACGGTCACGATCAGGAGTGACAACCAGCCGTATACTCTCCGCATTTTATGCAGCCTCGCGCGCAAGAGGGGGTGACTACTTTTGCCGGTATCATCTAGTTATCGGAACCGATGCTGGGTCAGATGGGTCAAAATCATCGGGCTGTGCCAGTTTGCCCGGTTTTTCGCGATGATCCGGCGAAAGATCCGCGTTTCGGGTTGAAAAGCGGCACAAGATGGTGTATAAGTAATTGGAGAACGCTAGGGTTAAGATGCCCGGAGCGATTGGTGTTGGGCTCTTTCGGAGCAATCTGGGAACTGGCGCGGTATGGAGCTTTGCCGCGTGTCTTTTTCCCGGTAATTTGGGGCATCTGAGTTTCACTGGAGGGGATCGCTCGGCAACGGCGGGATTCTTTGCCCCTAACCTGTTGTTTGGAAGACGTTTACCGTTTTCCTCCCCAACGGGCGAAGGGTCCGCCGAGCGGATCCGCATGGTTGCAGGGTTTACACCGTTTTGCGAAGGATTGTCGAGTCGCCGCTTGACACAAACCGACGTATGGTTAAGATGGCCATAGCTTGAGTTTTGCTCAGCAGGCAGGCGCTTTCGGCCCGTGAACGAGAATCTTCGGGCCCCCCGCAATTTGTTTTTCTCTGTGGCGAGGGATAGAAAACGCTTCTCGACCCGAGCTTCCTGCTGTTGATCGACTGCGATCACTGCAATGGACCGAACCATTGCCGCCCCGGCGGCGGGTCCTAGGTGAGCAGATCCGTTTGGGTCGCGAGAAAACAACGTTCCGGGCGACTTGCTCGTGAGCGGTCTGCTTAGTGGCACAGCGATTTTCGTCGGTATAGACGGGAATTGACTTCTAATGAAGGGTGTCCGGCCCCCAAGGTGAACACCTGATCTGAATCGTGGGGATCGCTCCCAAGTGTTGCGCTTCGCCCTTGTGGCAGCGCCAAGGAAATCCGCTGTAGGTGGAACATGGCAAAAAGGAAAAAGGGCCGCTCACGCGGTCGTGGCAGTTCGCAGGGGCAGTTCCAACGCAGCGGAAGTAGCCAGCGCGGACGCAACAAGCCGTACCGGGGACAGAATAGCGACAATCGCGGCGCCGAGAACGTCACCGAGAACGGCGAGCCCGGTCCCGTCGAGCCGGGCAGCGGTGTCCTGGAAATGCACCCGAACGGGTACGGCTTCCTCCGCGATCCGAAGTCCAATTATCAGCGCGAAATGACCGACCCCTTCGTGCCGGGAAGCATGATCGACAAGTTCGGACTTCGCGAAGGTGTTCTCATCAACGGCATGGTGCAGTCGGGTCGCAAGGGACAAGGCCCTCGACTGAAGGAAATCACCGACGTCGACGGCATGGAGCCCGAAAAGTACAAGGAAGTCAAAACCTTCGACGAGTTGACTCCCATCAACCCCGAGTACTGGCTGAAGCTGGAAGTCGGCCCCGTACCACTGACGACTCGCGTCATGGACATGTTGACGCCGCTGGGCAAGGGGCAGCGGGCGTTGATCGTGGCCCCGCCGCGGACCGGCAAGACCGTGCTGCTGCAGCACATCAGCCTGGGCATTTCCACCAACTACCCCGACGTCAAGCTGATCGTCCTGCTGATCGACGAGCGGCCCGAGGAAGTTACCGACATGACCCGCGCCGTCGACGGCGAGGTCGTCGCCAGCAGCCTCGATCGCGACATCGAAAGCCACGTGCGGCTCTCGCAGTTGGTCGTCGAAAGGTGCAGGCGGCTGGCCGAAATGGGCCAGGACGTCGTGCTGTTGATGGATTCGATCACCCGCTTGGCCCGCGCGTTCAACAAGTGGGTCGGCAACACGGGCCGCACGATGAGCGGCGGCGTCGACATCAAGGCCATGGACATCCCCAAAAAGCTCTTCGCCACCGCCAGGCTGTTCGAAGAGGGGGGATCGCTGACGATCGTCGGTACCGCGCTAATCGACACGGGCAGCCGCATGGACGAGCTGATCTTCCAGGAGTTCAAGGGGACCGGCAACATGGAACTGGTACTCGACCGCAAGCTGGCTGACCGGCGCATTTGGCCCGCGATCGACATCTCCCAGTCCGGCACCCGCCGGGAAGAGAAACTCCTCTCGCCGGAAACGCTCCACGCGGTTACGATGCTGCGGCGGACGCTTTCCACGATGCATCATGTCGACGCCATGGAACAACTGACCGCCAAACTGACCAAATTCCACTCGAATCAAGAGTTCATCGACTTGATCAGTGGAGCCCAGGTGGTCGACTGACGGGCCCCGGTCAGCGGCCGAAGGTCAGGGCCCGCCGAACGCGTCGGTCTCGAATACAATCGAATACATGTGTCTCCATTGCAGCGGGCGCATGGAGGGTAAGCGAATTGGCTAGCGGCCTCACTGGAAATGAGGTGCCCCTTGACCGGGGTTGCGGGTTCGAGTCCCGTGCCCTCCGCT
>JAFGRD010000062.1 GCA_016935315.1 Pirellulales bacterium | reverse complement strand
GAACACCGACGCTGGGGACACCAACGACAAGGACACCGACGCTGGGGACACCAACGACAAGGACACCGACGCTGGGGACACCAACGACAAGGACACCGACGCCGAGCACACTGTCCGGCAGAGGCCCGAGACTTGCCAATCCTGCGGCAACTCCCCGGTTCCAAGCCAATCGGACGGATCCGTCGAACCGGGTGCTCGATTCTCTTCCCACCAGACCGACCATTCCCGATCGGCCGACGTTTTCCGAGATTCGCCAGAGAGTCATGCAGTCGAGTCCAACCGGCGCGAGTCGGTTTTCGCGGGGAACTGCCGGCACAAGACAAGCGGACGCCGCAAGCCGAGCGAACATCGCCAGACAAACGGGCGGCGCAAACCAAATCGGCGGCGCCAACCAAACGGGCAGCGGGAGGCAAGCAGCCGACACGACTTCGCCCTTCAGCCGGCGGATTGCCAACGGTCTCCGGGCCGGATCAGGCACGGAAGACACGCCTGGTATTACGACGCGAGCCACATCGAGAACGACCCCCCACACGACGCCCAGAACGACGCCCAGAACGTCGCCTGCAACGACGGCGGAAGCGACGCGAGGAACGTCGCCCGCAACCGCGCTGGGAACGCCCCCGTCCTCGCCGACGCTTTCGGATATCCGACGGCGCATCCTCGAACGAAGCTCTCCCGGACAATCAGGGTGGCGAAGCAGTCCGACGTTGCCGGGTGCCGAAAGATCGGCGGCGTCGCGAACCACGATCGCAGACGGTTCCCGCTCCGACCGTGGATCCCGCTTCGCCGGCAGGTCGGCGCCCGACGGACCAGCCTTTGGCAGATCGGCGCCCGGCGGACCGGCGGCATTCGGCCGATCGGCGCCCGGCAGACTGATACCCGGCGGGCCGGGCTCTCCGGCCGTCGCGGGGGCGAGGGCAAGTTTCCACGATCGTCAGAAGACCGGTCAACTGGACCGCCTGACTGGTGGCCACGTTGCCCGAAAGCTCAAGCTGGCCGAACAGTATGGGGCCATGCGCCAAGGCGACGTGGCCCGGCGGCTGGACCTGCACCGGCACGTGGCGCGGATAGCCGGCACCCACCCGTCCGGCAGCGTGTATCGCGGGGCCGGCGGGGTCCGGGGCCATTTCCACCCGCCCGGCCACCACGGACCGAGCGCCCACTACCACGGCCGGATCAGCCCGCGCTACGTCAGCAGCAGCTTCCAATTCCATTACTATGGCCACCGCTACTTCTCCGGCGTGTGCTGGTATCCGAAGTGGGCCCCCTGGGTCCACTGGTCGTGGCATCTGCATTGCGATCCGTTCTGGGATCCTCGGCCGGTCTGGTGCCAGCCGGTCTTCTACGCCGCGTCTCCGCGCTGGGTGGTGTGGCAGACGCCGGTTTGGGTGACGCTGCCGGTGGTCACCTGCGGCACGTGGGTGGACGTTCCGCCGGTCGTGGTGGTCGGGCAGGACGACTTGCAGCTTCTGGCGGTGCGGCTGGTCGATCCGGGCCATCCCGACGAGCAGCTCGGGCCGCGCTATCGGATCTGGTACCGCAACAACACCGACCAGCCGATCCATCGGCCGTTCAACGTGATGCTGTTTGCGGCCAACGACGAGGTGTTGCGCGAGGACTTGCCGCAGGCGGGCGTTCGGGTGACTTCGATCGAGGCGGGCGCCGTGCAATCGGTCGACGTGCGTCTGCCGATCGACGTCTACGCGATGAACCGCGACGCACAGGGCAACCCGGCGCCGTTTGCCACGTTGCACGTGCTGGTCGATTCACACCAGGAGGTGGCCGAGGCCCAGGAAGCCAACAACGGGGCCCGCATCGCCCGGGAAGAGATCCTGCCGGTGGACCCGGCGGCGTTCGAGGTCGAGCCGGCCCAGGCGGCCGCCGGGGCGGAAGTGATCCTGGCCGGCGAGGGGTTCGGTCCGCAGCCCGGCCAGGTGCTGGTGCATCTCGCGGGCCTGGAGCTGGAAGGCGAGATCCTCGGCTGGTACGATCTGGGCGTGCGCCTGGTGTTGCCGAACCTGCCGCTGGCGGCCCCCACCGAGGCCGAGCTAATCGTGATCCGCGGCGACGGCGCCGCCGCCAATCCGCTGAAGATCACCGTCACGCCGCCGTAGCCCGCCACATGGCCGTGAAGGGCTCGCAAAAGAATAAGCTGGGCATTCTTATGGGGGGAAGGGCGGCGCAGACGCCTTTCCACCCATAATGCTGCTGTGTGTCCAACTTTCTTTGTGCGGGTCCCAAGGATTGTCCTTCGACTCGTCACACCGCGGCAGTCCGGCTACAATGTGCGGTCTCAGACATGGCCGATCCACCGCAATTCCTGTTCGTCACGTGCCAGGTCGGCGCCGAGCCGGCCGTCAAGGGGGAAGTGGCACGCCGGTGGCCCGAGTTTCGCTTCGCCTTCTCGCGGCCCGGCTTCTTGACCTTCAAGCTGCCCAAGCAGCATCGGCTCTACGCCGATTTCGATCTGGAATCGGTCTTCGCCCGCGCGTACGGGTTCTCGCTGGGCAAGATCAGCGGCGACGATCCCCGGCAGTTGGTCCAGGGCGTGTGGGAGGTTTTTGGCCAGCGCCCGGCACGGCGGATTCACGTGTGGCCGCGTGATTCGGCCGAGCCGGGCGACCACGACTTCGAGCCATCGATCACCCCCGCCGCCGCGAAGGCCGCCGGCGCGATTCGACGGCACTGCCCCTGCCCCGAGATGCTCGACGAGAAGGCCGACGATCTTGTCCGGCCGGCCGCTCGCGGCGATTTCGTGTTGGATTGTGTGCTGGTAGAGCCGGACGAGTGGTGGGTCGGATACCATCGGGCGGCCTCGGTCGCGTCGCGCTGGCCCGGGGGAATCATGCCCTTGGAGTTGCCGGCGGGGGCCGTTTCGCGGGCGTGGTTGAAGATGGAAGAGGCCCTGCGGTGGTCGGAATTGCCCATGGCGGCGGGGGCGCAGTGCGCGGAGCTCGGCAGTGCGCCGGGCGGCGCCAGCCAGGCCTTGTTGGACCGGGGGCTGATCGTTATGGGCATCGACCCGGCCGAGATGCATCCCGATCTGCTTGCCCATCCTCGGTTTACGCACATCCGGCGTCGCGCCGTGCAAGTCCGTCGCCGCCAGTTTCGCAAGATCCGCTGGCTAACGGTCGATATGAACGTGGCCCCCAACTTCACGCTCGACGCAGTGGAAGCGATCGTCACCCATCCCGAAGTCCATGTCCGCGGAATGCTCCTGACGCTGAAACTGCCCGACTGGAAACTGGCCGAAGAGATACCCGAGTATCTCGGCCGCGTGCGGGCATGGGGCTACAACCGGGTCGCTGCACGGCAGCTCGTCCACAATCGCCGCGAGGTTTGCGTGGCGGCAATTCAGAAGCCGTTTCGCCGGAGATTGCTTCGGGGAAAATGATGACCCTGCGGGTGTGGGTGGGTATCTCATCCGGAATTTCCCATATTGCCCAGGCAAATCCACCGTGAAAGTCTGCGTACAGTTTTTATAATGTGTAGACGAGTTGGATTTTGGGGCTCAAGGAATCGGGAAACGCTCGCCGATTCAGCCCCAATAAGCAAACAACGCCCCGGGGAGCCTCTGTTGACGTTGGCACCGTCGATGCGCTGGCGCGACCTGGTAGCAGGTCCGTACTGCCGGCAGGTCCACAATCGTCCGCGGGGCATACCGATAGGAGACACTTGATGAGACCGACGCCGATCCGCCCGCGCGCGCTGCGCCATGGCCTGCAACATCTCTGGACCTTGCTTTTGGGCGCCTTGATCGTGATGGGAGGTCGGCAAAGCACGGCCCTCGGGCAGCCGGCCGACTCGCCGGGACCGGGCTCCGGTCTGCCGACAGTGGACCAGCCGGCGTCGGTCGATCAGGCCGAAGCGACCGAATCGGCCACGACGCGGCAGGAGACGCCCGAGCTGCCCCAAGACGCCGAGCCCGAGAACGTCGCCGGCGGGACGGGGGAAACGTCCGATCAAGCGGTGGACGAGGCCGCAGAGACAGAAGAGGAGGTGGAAGAAGGGGCGGCGGATGATGAGGCAGCAGATGATGAGGCAGCAGAGGAGGCGGAAGGAGACAAGACGGAAGAAGAAGGGGGGGACTCACCCCAGGTCGAAGAGTCCGAGCAGGAAGCCGAGCAGGAAGCCGAGCCGGAGCCGGTCGGCGAGCCGCTGGCGGCCAGCATGGTCAGCCTGTTGCAGCAGGAGATCGTGGCCGGCTTGAAGAAGCGCGGCATTCAGGACGACTTTGTCCGATTCCAGAAGTACGCCGCCTACAAGCTCAACAGCACGTCCCGCTCGTCCGGTTCGGAGCTGAAGGGCAACTGCCGGCTGAGCTGGTACGACCACCTGTTGCGCAACCCGCTGAAGGCGCCGGCCGAGGCCCAGGCCTTTACGCGCGAACTCCATCAGGCCGTCCTCGACAACCGGCAGGGGCTTGCCCGAGCCTTGGCCATCGCCGCCGAAAAGCTCGATCTGACCCGGCACGCACCTCAGGCCGCCCGGCCGGTCGCCTCGGCCGAGCAGGCCCTGGAGCTGGTCGAGCAGTGCCTGATCGAGTCGCAGCTCGCCTACAGCCGGGCCTTGGCCCCGCTGAGCAAGAGCGAGATCGGCACGCTGACCAGCAATCTCTATCCGATCCTCACGAGCCAGAACCGCGTGGGACACACGCTGCAGAGCCGCGGAACCGGCCGCCGACTTTGCGATCTGATGGAAAAGCTCGACCGCACCGCGATGCACGCCGCCGTCGAAGCGCTGGCCCCGCTGGCCGCCGTCGAGGCGCTCGAACAACTGGCGTCGCTCTCGCCAGAGGGCAGCGTGGCGGTCGAGGGCGTGACAGGCACGGTCGTGCGGCGGATCGACACGCCCGGCGGCTCGATCGTCATCGGCGGCCCCCAGCAAAACGCCTACCAACTCGACCGCATGCCCGGTGTCAGCGTGGTGATCGATCTCGGCGGCGACGACACCTACGCCGAAGGGACCGTCTCGCTGGGCCGGCCGGTGCTGGTGGTCATTGATCTCGGCGGCAGCGACCGCTACCGGGGCAGCAAGCCGGGCGTGCAGGGCTCGGGCATCCTGGGCATTTCGATGTTGCTGGACCTCTCCGGCGACGACGTCTATCAAGCCCAAGACGTTGCCCAAGGATCCTGCCTGGCCGGGGGAGGCATCTTGATCGACTACGCCGGCAACGACACGTACGTCGGGCTGCGACGCGTGCAGGGTCAGGCCCTCGGCGGCGTGGGCATCCTCATCGACCGGGCCGGAAACGATCGTTATCACGCCGCGATGTGGGGCCAAGGCCTCGGTGGGCCGCTGGGGTTCGGCCTGCTGGACGACCTCGACGGCAAGGACCACTACTATGGTGGGGGGCTCTATCTGAATTCCTACCTCGACGATGAGAACCCCACACCGGGCTATGAGGGCTGGGTGCAGGGCATGGGCGCCGGGTTGCGAGCGGTGGCCAACGGGGGCGTCGGCGTGATCCTCGACGGCGGCGGCGACGACGTGTACGAATACGATTACCTCTCCCACGGTGGCGGATACTGGTGCGGCACCGGTTTCGCCCGCGATTTCGGCGGAAACGACCAACGCCTCGGGGCCACCCGCAAGGCCTACAACGGCAGCTCCCGCACCCAGCGCGACTACCAACGCTTCGGCAGCGGCTACGGCTGCCACTACGCCTTGGGGTTCCTGTTCGACGACCGCGGCAACGACACCTACAACGGCACGATCATGTGCGTGGGGTACGCCTGGGACTGTGCGGTGGGATATCTCTGCGACTTCGGCGGAGACGACAGCTACAGCGGTACCGAGGGCAACGGGGCCCAGGCCGGGCTGGGTGTGCTGTTCGACTACGCCGGGAACGACGCCTACCTGGGCTACGGGCAGGGCCGTGCTTCGTCGGGCATCTCCTATCACGATTTACCGCAATGTGGTGGGAACTTCGGCTTCGTGATCGACTACGGCGGAACCGATAAGTATGGATGTGGTGCCCGAAACAACAGCTACAACCGCCGCAGCAGCTCCGGTGGATTCCTGATCGATCGCCCCAAACGCGGCGAGACGCAGAAGACGGCCCACAAGGTAAGCACTCGAACTGCGGCCGGATCGTAGTCATCGCCGGCGGTCCGCCGTCCCTCTACGGCGTAAGGAATCGTTGCCATGCCCCGTATTGCGAAGACGTTGTTGGTCTGCCTCCTGCTGGCCCTGGTGCCGCTGGTCGTCTCCACGGCCACGCAGTCCGGCGGCAAACAGACGGACACGGACCCCGTTGCGACGGACCCGGCCCAGGCGACGCCGGCCGAGCAGCCCGTCGCGGCGACGACAACCGTTGCGCCGGCAGAATCGACCGACCAACAGCCGATGCCGGAGGCGGCGAGCCTCGAGGATGAGCTGTCCGCCGCGAAGGCGAGTGTTGGCCCGACGCGTCGTCTGGAAGCCTCGGCGGATGCGGACCGAGCCAGCAACGCCGAAGACTCCCAGCCGGAGCTGAGCGGTCCGCTTCTGGTGGCTCCCAACCCGGCCTACCTGGCCCAGCCGATCGACCTGCGCCAACTGGCCGAGCTGGCCGAGCGTGTCCGGCCGTCGTCCCCGCCGGAGCAAATCGCACAGCCGGCCATGGCGGAGGCGGCCGTGACCGAAGAGTCGGACGCCGCCACACCGCGGGAGGCGGCCCCGGAGGAAGAGGCCGAGCCATTGGCCGAAGACGACCAGTCGGCCGAAGAGGCTTCCGACGATTCGATCGCGGAAGCGGAAGCCACCGATGCGGAAGCCACCGATGCGGAAGCCATCGATGCGGAGGCCGAGTCGTCGGACGCGAGCCCGCCGCCACAGCCGCAGCCGAAGAAGCCGCTCAGCCCGGCGATGGTCGAGTTGCGCGATCGCGTACGGCAGACGCTGGCGATTTATCGGCGCTACACGCTGAACATGCGCGAAAACACGGCCGCCGAACTGATGTCGTATTGCATGGCCTTCGGCTGCAACGCCCAAGTGTACCGCGATGGCACGTCGGGCAAGAAGATCAACGGGATCACCGGCCTGTGCTGGAACTATCCGTGCGCCGGCCACCAGCCGCTGACATACGCCGAGGGCCACATTGCCGCGCGGGTCGGCTACGGCCTGCAACAACACCGCTCGCAACTATTGGCCCTGTTGGCCCTGTCGCGGGTGTCGAGAGACTACCCGATGCGGGTCGACGAGGACGTCCGCAGCGTGGCCGATCTGGTCGAACACGAGAAACTCAGTTGCGTCTCGGGAGTCGATCTGTCGTTGAAGCTGATCGGCCTGGTCTTCTACCTTCCCGACGACCCCACCTGGAAAAACCGGGCCGGCCAACAGTGGTCGCTGCAGCGGATCGTCCAGGAAGAGCTCGAACAGCCGATCGTTGCCTCCCGCAGCGAGGGGATTCGGCGTTTGACGGGCTTGGGATACGCGTTGTATCGGCGCCGCAAGCGGGAGCAGCCGATGGACGGCCAGTTTGGCCGCGCCGGCGAGTTCCTCCGCAAATACCAAGATTACACGTTCAGCATGCAGAACAGCGACGGCACCTGGGGACCGCGGCTGCTGGGCTCCCGGCAAACCAGCAACGACGCAGCCGTCCAGTTGGACTCGACGGGCCAGGTGCTGCGATGGCTCGTCCTCTCGCTCGAAGAAGACCGGCTCGAGGAGCCGGGCGTGGTCCGTGCGGTCGAACAGGTCCAGAGGCTGCTGGCCAACCATCGCCATCGCAACAACGTCCGGTCGATGCGTTCGGCGGAGATCGACTCGATCATGCACGCCCTGCACGCTCTGGTGGTGTACGACGAACGGCTCTTCCAGACTCGGGCCGCCGACCGGCCGGACCCGGAGGAACAGGCCGCTCGCTAGGGCCGCGCGAACCGGGCCGTCTAGCGCTGAAAGACGCCGGAGTAGAAGCTCTCGCGTCCTTGCGGCGTGTCGAGCAGCAGGGCGCCGTCCGGGGCAATTCCCCCACAGCGGCCGGTGATCGTCCGATGGCCGAGCCGCAGCGTGAGCGTCTCGCCGTGTTGCAGACAGAGCGCGTCGGCCCGCCGACCGATCCAGTCCGGCTCGGCGGCACATCGGTCGAACGCGCTCTTCAGCTTCCCCAACAGCGTGATCAGCGTCGTGGTCTGGTCGTGCAGCGCTGCCGTCAACTCCCGCATCGTGGTGGCCGTGCCCTGCAATTCCGCGGGCGCTCCGGCCAGCGTGTTGTTGGTGTTGACCCCGATACCGATCACGTGGCGGGCGTTGGGCAACACCTCGACGAGGATGCCGGCCAGCTTCTTGCCGTCGGCCACCACGTCGTTGGGCCAATAGATGCCTACGCGGTGGCCCGGGAGTTGCGGCTCGACCGTCTCGACCACCGCCACGGCGGCCGCCAGCGAGACCAGCGGAGAAAGGTCTCGGCGGCACGCCGCCAGCCGCCCGGCGTCGACGACCAGACTCATCGCCAGACTGCCCGGCCCGGTCCACCAGCGATGTGTTCCCCGCCCGCGCCCCGCGGTTTGGCGATCGGCCACCACCAGCAGCGGCGTCATCTCCGGCGCTTCGGCCGCCGCCCGCATCGCCCGATCGTTGGTCGAAGGAAGCGTGGGATGATGCTCGGCCCGGGCGACGAAGGTCTCCTGGAGCACGCGAACGATATCGAGACGGTTGGGGTCCATTTCCGCAGGCTGCAAAGAAACGGGATAGCGCCAGTCTAACGGGACTTCCGCAATTTGGCGACCCAAGGACGTGAATCTCAACGGCAGCGGATCCAGCGCCTCGTTTCCCTTGTCTACCATGGCGGCCCAACTTGGCTATTTCCGCGGGCCGACAAGCCATCCCCGCCTTGCGGAGCACCCCGACACCAAGTCCATCTCGCCGGTGATTGGCATCCCCACTATTTCCGGGGATCTACGAATGCCCCTATAGACTGAAGCCGGGCCGGAACCGCTCTTGACCCGGGTCGGGGACCCTGTTATTGAAGGCCCACATCCAACTGCCTTTCCGGCGATCCGATCGGACTCTCTCTTTTCGACAGGTGATGTGGTGAGAACCGCGAGAACGCTATGCGGCGTGCCGACGTTGTGCTGTGTCCTGGTATGTGCGTCGGCGGCGGCCCAAAGGGTGCAGTTTCCGTCGCAGGACCCGATGGTCGGTCCGGTGCCCGGCGGCTCGGCACCCGCGGCCACGCTGGACGGCACGATCCAGAGCGCCCCGATGGATTTCGACCCGTACGCCACCTACGGCACGGCGCCCCAGCCTCTGTTTGCCCAGGATCCGAACCTTCCGCTGACGACGCCGAGCTTCATGACCGGATCGACGTTCAGCTTCGCGACGATGCGGCGGCTGATCGAGGAGGTGCGGCTGGACTACGTCTGGATGCCGGGCAACGGCGACGACGAATTCGGTATCCACGACGCCGAGCTGAGCACCACGTTCAACTTCCCGTTTCTCTGGAACGAAGCGCCGCTGCAGGTAACGCCCGGCTTCGCGGTCCACTACTGGAACGGGCCGGTTTCGGTCTTGCCGACGCCGGCCGACTTGCCTGCGCGGGCGTACGACGCCTATCTCGACGCCGCGTGGGAGCCGCGGGTGACGGCCTGGCTCCGCGGCGAGCTGGCGTTTCGCGTCGGGGTCTATTCCGATTTCACCACGGTCAACACCGACAGTCTCCGCTACACGGGCAGGGGCCTGCTCGCTCTGGCGTTCTCGCCCAGCTTCTCGATCAAGGGAGGCATCTGGTACCTCGACCGGTTGCGCGTGAAGATGCTGCCGGCCGGCGGTATCGTCTGGACACCCGGCGGTCCCAACGGCGACGTCCGCTTCGACATCCTCTTCCCGAATCCCAAACTCGCCTGCCGGCTGCGGAACATCGGCGATACCGATTGGTGGTGGTATCTGCGGGGTGAATACGGTGGTGGGAGCTGGACCGTCAAACGGGCCGACTTCGGAGTGGCGGTTCCCACCAGCGGCATCATGGACGAGGTCGATTACAACGACTACCGGGCGGCCGTGGGGCTGGAGTTCATCCGACCCAACGGGTTCACCGGCCTGTTCGAGGTCGGATTCGCGTTCGAGCGAGAGATCCTCTACCAGAGCGGATCGCCGGAGTCCTTCAAGCCCAAGGAAACGGTCTTCCTGCGCGGCGGGCTGGCATACTGAGGACGCGCAGAGAAAAAGGTCCGCCACATTTCAGCCAGACACCGGCCGACAGACCCATGCAACGCGCCCTGTCCTGCTGCCTGTTGGTCGTGGCCGGCGCCGCGTCGCCGCTTCCGGCCCAGGTCGTGCGGTTGCCGGCGGTGACCTCGGCCGCGGCGTCCTATGCCGGCCGGCTCGTCTCGCATCCCGGTTCCACGGCCGAACTGCTCCAGGCGCCGGGCGAGCCGAGTCTGCCCGAGCAGCCCGAGCGACCGCCCGACGCCCGGCCCGGCATGTTCCAGAAGCTGATCTTCTCCGGCGGCTGGATCGCCGGCGGCCGCGGCGACGACTTCGGCATCGGCAGCGTGGAGCTCGAGACCGTGCTGGCCTTGCCCATCCCCTCGCGCACCTACCCGCTGATCATCACACCCGGCTTCGCCGTCCACTACCTCGACGGGCCCACCGGCCGCGAACTGCCGCCGCGGGTCTACGACGCCTACGTCCAGTTTCGCTGGATGCGGCGTCTCTCGCCCCGGTTGGGGATCGATCTGGCCGTCACGCCGGGCGCCTTCGGCGACTTCGAGCGGAGCAACGACGAAACGTTTCGCCTCACCGGCCATGGGGCGGCCGCCTGGGAGTGGACCCCCACGACCAAGCTCGTGCTGGGGGCCGCCTACATCGACCGGTTCACGACCGAAGTGCTGCCGATCTGCGGGCTGATTTGGACGCCGCACGACGACGTCAAATACGAGCTGGTGTTTCCACACCCCAGAATCGCCCGCCGCGTCTACTGGGCCGGCGCCTATGGCGATGACGTCCAGGACTGGCTCTACGTGGCCGGCGAGCTGGGCGGAGGCACCTGGGCGATCCAACGGACCGGCGGCGTCGACGACGTGGTCGATTACACCGACTACCGGGTCTTCCTCGGTTGGCAACGCAAGGCCATCGGCCGGCTCGACTTCCACGCGGAGATCGGCTACGTCTTCGGCCGCAAGCTGCGATACGCCGGCGGCCCGCCCACGCTGGAACCGGACGACACCGTGATGCTCCGCGGCGGCGTTACCTATTAGCCATCGCGCCGCCCGGGCCTCCACGCTTCCCTCCTGCGCCGTGCCAATCGGACTTGCATCGATGCCGGGACGGTCGTTGTCGCGCCACGCAGGTTGACGCGCCACGCAGGCCGTTGTTGCCCAGAGCGATTGTCGCTAGACTGAGGGCCTCCTGGGCCTCGCGGCCCCCCGATAGCCGAGCTATCGCGGCTATCCGCGCAGCTACACCTAAAGAGTGATGATGCATAGCTTTAGGTAGCCATGCCTCCGCCGAAGACATAGGCCTTTTGCGGTAGATTCACCGCCCATGAGGCCAGCTATCACGTAGGGGTTGCTTTACTACACATAACTGACTAGGATGGCACTCCGGTGTCAAAGGCTGGTCTTCTGTTACACCGGGAGTTAGAATCATGAATGAGGGCGATCTCCTACGAGACCTCTGCGAATTTGACGGGATGGCCCCCGCCGGAAGAAGTACGCGGCTCATTCGGATACCGCTAGACACGCTATACAAGCACTTCGAGGATACTGGTAACCAAGCCAAGTTTGACGAGGCGTGCCTGATACCTGATGTCTGTAAACGGCCTGCTGGTATCTGGCGTGGCCTAAAACGAAAGGGACAAGAGGAGGCGTTCTGTTACACGGGCAAGGAGCTGGGCGAATTTGCGGAGTCGCGAGGAAAGAGAATCAACATCCCGCCTGGATTTGTTTTCGTGGTATTCTTGACAGAAGAGCTTGAGGTTACTAAATGGTGTTTGGTCAAAGAATGCCCCGATAAATCAGGATTCCCGACTGGGTATGCCGAAAGATTTGGAGAACAATTATGGCCATCGGACTAGGCGAGTTTGCCAAAAGACTTGCAGCCACTTCTCTCGGCGAGTTCGAGAGCCGCCCTTTTTACGAGCCAAAGAGCGATTCCTTAATCTGGTATCTCAGGGACACTAGGTCTCACAACAAACGCATCACTCAATACTTGACTTTCTTCCTGTCCGTAGAAGACGACAGCTTGGTCGGGTTCGAGGTCAAGAGCGTCAAGACCATCATGAAGGCAATCGAGGACCTTGGCGAAGTTGATCTAGCGAAACCAGTTGAGGTGAACATCGACGGAGCCCAAATGAGCATGCAGGTCATTGTTCGTTGTGCCCTCGTCACAGGGCACGAAACGCCGTTTTCGGGCGAAGACTGGGAGCAATTGGAGGCCGTCACCAAAGACTTAATGGTGCCCCGGTCACTGCCCTCGACTTAACGCGGGGCGCTCCCCTCGATACAACCGGCAGCAGGGTAGCCGCCATCGAGTCGAAGCGGAAAAAGTGTCGGGAACCAATGATTGGAGGCTCTTTGCGAGGACGACCTCGGGGACGAAAAGCTGAATCTAAGTTGCGTGGGTTATGCTTCAGCATATCCAAATCCGCGATGAAAGGGAATCCACGGCCGGGTGAGAGCCTCTGTTAGGCCAGCCTGGCTGTTACTTCTGCCCGCAGCTACGAATACCGAGACTCGCCTTGAAATTGGGCCAACGACTGGGGTAGGTTGATAGGGTCCGGCAGTTTTCCGAGATGCCAATCGGGACTCGACGGTCGGGTGGGTT
>JAFGRD010000061.1 GCA_016935315.1 Pirellulales bacterium | reverse complement strand
CCAGCACCTCCAGAGGATCGGGACACCCAACAGATTCACCAATTTCCCCAAATAAGGCAATAGCAACCTAGCGCTGTAGTATTAGGAAGGAGCGATCTGATGAAATGGCTACACTGCGACATCGTCGTCGTGCCGATTGATTTCTCTGACGACTCATTCGCTGCGCTAGAAACCGCCGCCGAAATGGTCGATGATCCTGCCCACCTGCACGTCGTCCACGTCTTGCCGATCCTCGAACCGACCGACCCCGGCATCATCTGGGCCACGATCGACGATGAAAGCCGCAGCCAACACGCCCGCGAAGCGATGCAGGCGCGCCTGGAGGAGCGGGGGCATCAGATCGCGCAGCTCGTCGTCCGCTTCGGCGATCCGGGGCATGAGATCGCGCAATATGCCGAGGAAGTTGAGGCCGGTTTGGTGGTCGTCTCCAGCCACGGTCAATCGGCAATCAGACATCTGTTGATCGGCTCGGTCGCCGAGCGCGTCGTCCGCCTGGCTCACTGCCCGGTGCTGGTCTTGAAGAAGTAGGTCCCTGCCGGTTCCCCCCTCATTTGGCAGGGAATCCACCTGGCCCGAATCCACATGCCATCCCGCGTTGATCAACGCAACGTGGATTCTACTTACGTCGATTCGGCCTTGTCCGGGCCGGGAAAGAACAGCCGAACCGTCTCAACGAATTCTTCCGGGGTCGAAGCCCTGCTCACGCGGCCGCGGAACGCCCTGGCCCCTTGCTCTCCCCGGGCATAGCAGCATGCATGGCGCCGCATCAGAATGGTTCCCCTTTTCGGTCCGAATTGTCTGACGATCATCCCGTAGTGGTCCAACAGCAGTTGCCGCTGGGCATCGGGCGTCGGTTCCGGGGGAATCGGCTCGCCGGCCAGGGCGGCCTGGACCTGGTGAAACAGCCACGGTTTGGACAGGGCGGCCCGACCGATCATCACGCCGTCGACCGGATAGCGACGAAATGCCTCAACAACGTCTTGCGCAGTCTTTAAGTCGCCGTTGCCCACCAGTGGGATCCGTTTCAGGTGAGGCTTGATCTCGGCAATTCGTTCCCAATCGGCCGATCCACGAAACCCGTCCGCCGCCGTTCGGCCGTGGACCGTCAAGGCGGCTCCGCCGGCCTCTTCCACGGCCTCGGCGACCTCGACGGCGTTGATCGTGGCCCGGGTCCAGCCCAGACGAATCTTGGCCGTTACCGGCACGGGGGCACACGCCTGGACGACTCGGGCCACGATCTGGCTCACTCGATCGGGATCTCGCAGAAGGTAGGATCCACTGCGAGCCTTTTCGGAGACGTCGCGGACCGGGCAACCGAAATTGATGTCGACCACAGTGACTCGAAACTCCCGTGCCAGACGTCGCCCGACGGCGGCCAAGGCAGCCGGGTCATTGTCCCAGATCTGGACCGCCAGCGGCCGCTGCTCGTCCTGGACTCCCCAGAGTCGTTCAGGAAAGGCGTCGCTGCGACGATCGATTTCCAGAAAGCCGCGGGCGCTGACCATTTCGGTCGCCGGCAATCCCGCACCCCCTAGCTGCCGCACAAGCTGCCGGAAGGCGTAGTTGGTGAATCCGGCCATCGGTGCCTGCAACACGGGCGGGTTCACAAGCAGCGGTCCGATTCTCAGCGGCTTAGCCGGAAAACGTGTGCCCGCAATGACGCAACTCATGCCATTCTTGCAACCCATCGCCGAGAACGTGTCCTGAGCAGAGGGTTCAGAGCCGCAACCGTTGGTTCCGTTCCGACCGCCGAACCGCGGCGTTCTCCAGAGGTTCACTGCCGCACGGCCAAAGCTGCCAGCAACGCCTCTTGAGGACTATCCGGTGGAAGGGTTGTCAGAGCGTACTCGGCAATCGCCCGGTTGTAATCAGTCACGGTCTGGAGAAACGCCAGCATCTGATCGCTTTGCCGGTCGATACGCTCAAGAACCGGATCGACCGGCCGGCCCCCGGTCTGGTAAGCCTCGGTGGCGCCGGCGCAGGCCATTTCGGCCTCCAGCACGGCGGTGGCTCGCCGCTGGACGCCGTCGGCCAGCCCGGTAACTGCCGCTGCCAAACGCCGGCACGCCCACGAGACGGCTAACGGCTGCGACTGGGCCTGCGGCTTCGCTTGATAGGGCCCCGAGTAGGGGACCGTGCTGGGAATGGGCCAGGCCGCTTCCGATACGCGTCCGACCCACACTGCCAAGACGCGCTGCGATTCCAGCAACTTCGCGTGAGCTTCCAGGAGGTCGGCCTCCGCGGCCATTCGCGACGCCCGCCGCCGCGACTCGGATGACTCCGGCGCTGGTTGGCGCGCGAGACCCTCCAGCAGCCGGACTCGGCGGGCCAGCACGTGATATGCGGCCATACGGTGTGCGGCCAACCAGTATGTCTCGATCAACCTTCGGCGATCACCACCCGGCGCGGTCCGAAGGCACTCCGTCAGGCTCAGCGGTTTGGCGTCTCCGGGGGGGAGCGTGTTCTCCTCGTAGAGAGCCGCCACCAACTGCGCCGTTCGCGCGCCGGGCGTACCAGCGGTTGGAACAGGCGGGAAAGACTCTTCCGTGGTCGGCAGTTCGGAAGGCAGCCGCGACGGCTCCGGATCGGCCGCCTCCCACGCATGCCGGTTCGACGCGACGGGCTTGTTCGCGGTCCGAGCGGCGCCTGCATCCGAGTCGGCATCTACAGGCACCATGGGGCGTTCGGCCATCGTCGAAGGAGAGTCGTCGAGCATGCCAGATTCGGTCGCATCACTCCGTGACCCCGCCGAAACCCCGATTTCGTTGCCCGATCCCTCCTCTCCCGCTCCCTCCACGGGATCCAGTGCGGGAGTCTCTTCTGCAGCAGGCCCCGACGGAAGCCATTCGGAGGCCGGTGAGCGGGCGTCTTCCTCGGAGCCCTTCGCCGGCGTGGGCTGATGGCTCTGAGGTCGCTTCGCCGGCGTGGGCGTCTTCTGTCCGGGATGCTTTGCTGGCGTGGGTGTCGTCCCTCCTGAGCGCTTCGCTGGTGTGGGCACTCGTGTCTGGGGCAATCGTGCGGGCGTCGGCAGGTTTCTCTGCGAATATGGCGTCCACACCGGCACGGCCTCGATGTGTCCGGCCGGTTGGATCGCCGTGTCATCCTCGATCTTGATGAGCATGCCCACCAGCGATCGTCCGGCAATCTCCGGTCCGGCCACCGACAAGGCATAGTCGGCAATATCATCATTGTAACGGCAGACCGATGCGATCAGTGCGCGGCGCTGCCGCAGAGACTCGTCCATAAGCGCCAGACAATCCGACAGGCGGGCCTGGCCTTGTCCGTAGGCGTCAATAGTGGCTTGTTGGGCCTCGGAGGCAGCCTCGATCGCCAGCACGCGACGATCGATCGCCTGACGACGAATCGGCAGAGAGTAGTCGATCAGCCGGAGCCGTCCGGGGGCAGGCCGCATCGCGAAGAGGAGGCTGAAGCCCGTACGGTACGGCCCGATCTGTGGTCGATCGGCTGGCATCGGAAGCGGCGCCTCGGAGGCGAACGGCACCAAGGTGGCCAACTCATGCTGGGCCTTAACCGCCATCACTTCGGCCTCCTGGATCGCCGCGGCGGAGGCTGCTCTGGCGGCCCGCAGCACGCGCTCCGCGTCATCGTCGGCTTTGATCTGCTGCAACTGCCTGTCGTGCTCCCAACGGAAGCTGTAGACCACCACGGTTTCGACGAGTCTCCAGTAGGCATGGACGATCTGGCTCAGTTGCTGGCGATCACGGGTCGAAGAAACCGCTGCAAGCAACGTGAGCGGTTCGCCGCGAAGCTTGCCCTCCGAGGGTACCAACAGCGCGTCGGCCACGATTCTCGCACCCCTCAATTCACCCTCCGTCCGGGTGCTATCGGAAACGGGATCGCCCCCGGCGGCACTCAGTCTCGGCTCGGGAATCGGCCGTAGCTGGTCGGGCTGCGCTGTCGATTCGGGCGGCGGGACCGCGATTGGCGGCCGTGGGGTGTACGGGCGCACAAACGGGGGGACGGCAGCAGGCTGTCCCGAAACCAGCAACCCCAGCGCAACCGTGATCAAATGCATTGAAGATACCCATCCGTGCAAATTTGGGAACCGAAAACACTGAATGCGAGTCCAATAAGGTGACATTCTTGGGCATTCGCGTCAATGGAATCCGCAGCGAAAGCCTCGCGGCACCGACGAGAGGCCTCACCGAGCGGAAGAGTGGGATACCACCTCCTGAATAACCCGGATCGCCAAGATTCTCCCTTGGCGGGCGAATAGCGGCCTAGCGTAGGTAACGGTTCCCCCGGCATTCCCGCTCCCGGCGATGTTCGCGACTACGGGGGATGCTAGAATACACTGTATTGGCTGCGAGAGACTCCGTGTCGGCGGCATCGTCGGCCCCTGGCGGGCTTTCTTGCTCATTCGAGATTGGTGGCATATGCATAGTCAACGGGGAATCGCGGCCGTCTTGTTGTCGGGGACTCTGGCGGTCGCGGCGGCTGCCGGAGCGGCCTGGGTCTTCTGGCCGGGATTGCCGGACCCGGCGGTCGCCGATCGGGACGGACTATTCCGCTGGCTGGTCCTCCGTGACCTCAGCAATGAATCGCCGGAGACCCAGACGCTGCTGGCTCAGCGTTTAGAGGACGAATTCAGCGAGGGATTGGACTGGGAATCGGTGGGCGGGAAACTGGACGAGACGCAACGGACACGACTCTGGGGCAACATTCTGGTGCTGATCGAACCGTGGCTGAAGGCCAAGATGGAGCATTACTTCGCGCTGGCGTCCGCGGAACGAGGGGCCTACGTCGATCGATTCATCGACACCATTTCCGCGTGGCGCGGTGCCGACTCACTCCGTCCAGAGCAGGGGCACAACCCAGATGGAGGCGGGGGTATCGTGTCTGTCGTCTTCGAGGAGACTGAAAAGTGGAAGAAGCAGGCTGATCCTCAGCGCCGCGAGCGAATCAGCCAGTTCTTGCTGGCCGTACAGGCGCGGTGGCTGCTGCGAAATCTGCGGCAGCTCGCGCCCGCCGGCGACTGACGACAGCGCGTACGAGCCTAGCGCGGTTTCCGAGGAGGAGAGGGAGCCTCCACATCATCGCGGTCTTCGGTGTGCCACAGCGGCAACCCACTCTCCACACGCTGGGCCAGAATTCTCAGCTTCTCCTTTGTTCCCGGCATGGCGTCGGAAGCATCGAATTCGCCGAAATCGACTTCCGGCGGCTCGAAGTCCCAAAGCCCCATCTTGATTGCCTCCAGCACGGACTTCGGCACGATAGCGCTCCTTCCTATCTTTGCGCAATATCCGAACAATGCCCATGCGCGGCGGTCCGCCGGAGCCGAGAACTCCCGCAACCCCAACACAGGCTCCTTACCTAGCATCATGCGTGAAACGTAGAGTATTCGGGTTTTGGACGAAAATGTCAAGCAAATCTTGTCCGCAGTTCAGAAAAACTTCACAGGAAACCTCGTGGTCTGCCTGCTGCTGAAGGAATCACACCGTTTGGCCAGAGGAGTCTGGTGGAAACAGGAGTTCCGCGAAGAACAAGTCAAACAAGCAGAACACACAGAATACTGAGGCCGGGTGCCTTGCGACCCGCAGCACTGGCGCCGACCAGTAGCGAGTCACCGTAGGATGGCGATCAACTCTGGCCGGCCCCAGCGGCAGCGACACCCTGCCAACTAACAGGCATTCGCCCCCAGACGCAGCCATCAGGCCCCCCGCCGCGCCAGCCAGAATGGCCTATGTTTCAGCATGAGGCAACCTGTGCCTTATCCCGCCCGGGTTTCGGTTTCAAGCGGTCCTGCTGAGGGCAGGCCTTGATTTCCGTAGCGATATCCATTCTCCTTACTGGACTATTGACTGCCCGATACGCGATCGCTGTGGAGAGCCTCGATATCGTTGAGCACTTTGGATGTGGGAAACGCTAGCTGGTTTGTGGAGTGTTTCGCCCGGTTGAGCAGAATCGAGTTCCCTTTCGGGCGATTGCCAAAGGCACATGCTGCGTCGGTGAGGAGACAGTTCCCAGGTACGCAAGAGAGACAAAATGGACCATTCACAATCGGCTGACGGGTCGGATAGACCCCTGCTGGCAGCCATCGCTGTTGTGCTCGTCGTTTACGTCGTGTCGGCATTGGCCGGGGCACCCCAACACGGGGCCAAACTGGTCAGGGACGCACATTCTGCCGAGGGCGATGTGGCCCCAGCCCACGATGAACATGTTGCAGGCCATGCCAAAGTCGATAAGCATCCGGATCTCTGGACGGTGATTCCGTTTGTGCTGCTGTTGGCCGCCATCGCCGTGCTGCCGCTGATTCCGGCCACGGAGCACTGGTGGGAGAGCAACCGGAATCGGTTCATTGTCGCGGCGACGTTGGGAATCCTCACGCTTCTGTACTATCTGATTCTGCACAGCCACCCGATAGATGGCCACTGGCCTGTGCACCACGTGATAGGGCCGTCGGAGACAGGCCTCAATTTCGGGATGACATGGACCGTATTAGCCAACGCCATCCTCAACGAATACATTCCATTCATCATGCTGCTGTTCAGCCTCTACACGATCAGTGGCGGAATCCGCATCCAAGGTGACCTTCGCGCGCACCCCTTGACCAACTCAACGTTCATTGCCGCCGGCGGCATGTTGGCCAGTTTCATCGGAACCACCGGCGCGGCCATGCTGCTGATCCGCCCGCTGCTGGAAACCAACAGCGAAAGGCGCCACGTCAAACACACGGTGATCTTCTTCATCTTCGTTGTGTGCAACTGCGGCGGCTGCCTGCTGCCGATCGGTGATCCGCCCTTGTTCCTCGGCTACCTCCGCGGCGTGCCGTTCCTGTGGACGTTTGCTCTGTGGAAGGAATGGCTGTTTGTCAACGTCTGCCTGATTGGGATCTACTACGCTTGGGACCATTTCTGGTGCTACCCGCACGAGGAGGCCATCGACATCGCCCGCGACGAAACCCGCGTACGCGGTCTGAGGTTTTCTGGTGTCTGGCCGAACGCGCTGCTGCTGGTCGGAGTGGTTTTCTCGGTGGCCCTGCTCGACCCCAGCAAGCCGCTGCCAGGCACCGACTGGCATCCCTGGCTCTACCTGCGCGAGATTGTCCAGTTAGGGCTGATCGCCTTGTCCCTGATGCTGGGCAGCAAGGAGGTGCGTCAGGCGAACAACTTCAACTATCACGCAATCATCGAGGTGGCCGCCTTGTTCTTCGGGATCTTCGTCTGCATGCAGCCGCCACTCCAAATCCTGGGAATTCAGGGTCCTGAACTGGGACTTTCCTCCCCCATGCACTTCTTCTGGCTTACCGGCAGTCTCTCCTCCGTTCTGGACAATGCGCCAACGTACGTCGTGTTCTTCGAAACGGCCAGAACGCTCGGTGGTGAGAACCTCGTGCCGCCCCATAGCGGCGTGGCCGAATCGCTGCTGGTGGCCGTCAGCCTCGGCGCGGTCTTCATGGGAGCGATGACGTATATTGGCAACGGGCCGAATTTCATGGTCAAGGCCATTGCTGAGAAATCGGGCATCCGTATGCCCAGCTTCTTCGGCTACATGCTGTACAGTTGTGCGATTCTGTTACCCCTTCTGGTGCTGACCAGTTGGATCTTCCTCTGATCGCGGAATGGCGTGAATTACCAAAGTATTACCACGGACGGCCAACTGCACCAGTTCTGCAATGAGCTATCCCAGTACGAAGCGATTGCCTTCGACTCGGAGTTCGTCGCGGAGCACACCTACCGGCCCGTGCTCTGCCTAATCCAAGTGGCCGCCGGAGGACGATTGGCAGTCATTGATGCCATGGCCCTTGGCGACATGACACCTTTCTGGGAGGCTGTCGCCGAGCCGGGCCACCAGACGGTTTTACACGCCGGGCGAGGCGAGATCGAGTTTTGCCTGCGGGCGATCGGCCGTCCGCCTGCCGGTCTGTTTGACGTCCAGATCGCCGCAGGGCTGATCGGCGCAGAATACCCGGCCGCCTACAGTACGCTCGTCTCGAGAACACTGGGCCAGACGATCGGCGCGCACGAAACGCGCACCGACTGGCGACGCCGCCCGCTCTCGAAGCGACAGATCGAATACGCGCTGAACGATGCGCAGTTTCTACTGCCGTTGCGAGACGAACTGCAAGCGACGCTGAACCGGCTCAACCGACTCGACTGGATGGCCGAGGAGATGGAAGCCTGGCAAGGAGGAATTCAACGCGCTCTGTCGGAGGATCGTTGGCAAAGGACCTCGGGCAACTCGGGGCTCGATTGTCGCGGCATGGCGATCGTCCGTGAACTGTGGAAATGGCGCGAAGGTGAAGCCGAGCGGCGAAACACGCCGGTCCGACGCGTGCTGCGCGACGACCTGATTGTCGAGCTGGCGCGGCGGCGTTCCGCCGATCTGCAGCGGATTCAAATGGTTCGCGGGCTGGAGCGAGGCGACTTGCGCCGCCGGCTGGGAGAGATGGCTGCGTCCATTCAACGGGCCCTGGACCTGCCCCAGAGCGAATGCCCGCCAACGGTGCGCCGCGAGCGAACGCCGCAACACTCCGTCCTGGGCCAGTTTCTTTTTTCCGCTCTGGGAAGCGTCTGTCGCCAGGCGCGGCTGGCCCCGAGCCTGGTGGGCAACCCCGGCGACATTCGCCAGTGGATTGATTTCCGGACCGCCCGCGACAACGGCGATCGGCGATGCGATGCTGTGCCGAAGCTTGCTCGTGGCTGGCGGGCGGAGTTCATTGGTCGCTTGTTCGACGACCTTCTGGCCGGCAAGAAGGCCATCCACATCGAGAACCCCGCCTCCGAGAGTCCTCTCGTGTTCGAGCCGCGGCCAGCGTAGCAGGCCGCGGAAAGGGCAAGGTTCGCTCTGTCGTGCCACCCGTTGTCAGTGGCGAACTGCCTGTGACCAAGCTCCCCCGCGTGAAGTACGTCACTTTCCCCGCGGCAGCCCTTTTCTCGGCCCCAGGCCAATGCATAAACAATTGCAGCGATGCGAGTTATGGCGTCCGGGCAAGAATGGCCGGGAAAATGCAAGTTGATTCGGGCTCCAAACCCTTGCAAATTCCACCTTTTTTGCTAACTTGTTTCAGTATAAGGGGATTTTGGATTCTGCTGAATGTAAGGCTTGATCCGGTAGATTCTAAGAAACGTTTTCCGGCGACATACCTGGCCTGACGAGCCTAATGGCTTGTTATGGTTATCCTTGTGTCTCCTCGAGGCGGCGCGTCATGCGGAAAGCTCGGGCATCCTCTGGCCGCCACGGTTCGCCGTGTCAGCGGATCGCGGGACATCTAGGCTGTTTCCCCGCTTACCCGGCTGTGCTACGAGATTCTTCCTTACTTCTATTGACCCTTTCTGCAATTGTTTTTTCCAAGGAGTACGGCGATGAGAAAGCTGACACTTCTCTTGGCGCTTGGATTGCTGTTTGCTGCCGTTGGCGTAGCGGAGGCGGCGTTGGTGGGAGCGGACATTGGCGTCCCGACGCCGGCGGGTTCGTATGT
>JAFGRD010000060.1 GCA_016935315.1 Pirellulales bacterium | reverse complement strand
TATTGATGTCTGCATTGCGAATGATCCAGGCCGACCAACGGGAGGCCGGCAGAATCGGGCTCCCGTTGGTCGCCCTCGCGCATTGACGGTGCAAGCGTCAAGCAAGGGAGATTGTGCGGATAGCGAACGGCCGCGTGGCTCGGCCCACAACGTGGCAGACATGGGCCGGAGTTGAGTGGTTGATTGGCAATCTCGCCTAGATCGTGGCTACCGAACGGGACATCCTTGGGGTCGCAAATCGCGATTCCCCGCGGGCCCGCTGGATTGCAGGATGCGATTCTTCGGCCTTGTGTCGGCCTCACTTTCTGGCAACGCAACTAACGTGCACAGAAGAGGTTACGTCTCAAAATGGATGCTGATCCCAACTGGGCACGGCTCTTGCAGCACTCTTTTAATCATGAGAGCTGCAATTCCAATTGCCGACGGCAGGATCTCCCCGGTCTTCGACGCTGCCAGGCATCTGCTGCTGGCAGATATTGAGAACGGACGTGAGGTCTGGCGAACCGAGCAGACTTTGGAGCAGCCAGAATTGGGCCCCCGAGCACGGCGGATCGCCGAATTCGGCGCGGATGTGCTGATTTGTGGCGCGATCTCCCGGCCACTTGAAATGATGCTGTTATCAGCAGGAGTGGAAGTCATACCGCAGACCTGCGGTCCCGTGGAGGACGTGCTCAAAGCGTTCATATCGGGGAGGCTAACAGAACAGGCCTTCGTGATGCCGGGATGTTGTGGACGGCGGCGGCGGTCTCGCGTCGGCCGTTGGGCGGGAAACAGAAATCCACATGAAAGGAGGTGATGACGATGCCACGCGGTGACGGACTACATCTTCAAGGATTGGGACGCCGCCATGGCAAACGAAACGTTCCCGGCACATGACAAGGCAATCGTCCTCGATGCGGTCGGTTACTTCGACGAGATATCGGGAACTGATCCGGAGAGAATGCTGAGGATTTGCGATTGGATGATGCTGGAGATCGAGCCGTACGCGGCATCGCTGGAGCGTCTCAAACGGCTACTGTGTGAATGTGCCCAGCGATCGGAGAACGATCCCGTGGGACGATCGGGCCGATGATCTCCATTCCCAATACTAGCAAGGAGAAAAGCATGCCGTTGTTCGAATACCGCTGTAAAGAGTGTGGACACATGACGGAGTTCTTGGAGAAAGCTGACGCCAAAGCGCAGCATAAATGTGAAAAGTGCGGTTCCACGAAAACCGACCGAATCCTTTCGGCCTTTGCGGTCGGCAAAGGCGGATCCTCTGGGTCCACCGGGGCGAGTTGCCCGACCGGGACGTGTTCGCTCTCTTGAGGTACAAAGCAGAACCTTCCCAGGACACCGGAGGACGAACCAGTAGCGGTCGGAGGCCCTCTTCATGACAACTGACTCCGTTTTGAACGCATCGAAAAGGGTGTCCAACGCGGCGCATCCCAATTGTGTCGTGTGCGGCCCCGATAACCGGTTCGGTCTGCAGCTGGAATTCACGGCGTCCGAGGATGGTGGTGTGCAAGCGGCGTTCGATTGCAGCAAGACCTTCCAAGGATATCCGGGGCTGATTCACGGCGGCGTCATCTCCGCCTTGCTGGACGGCGCGATGACAAACTGCCTATTCGCCCATGGCCGGCAAGGGATCACCGGCGAATTGAGGGTTCGCTTCCGCCATCCGGTCGTCACCAATCGGCCCGCGACTGTCCGAGCGTGGATCGATCAGTCGACTCCTCCCTTGCACGTGCTTCAAGCCGAGCTTGTTCAAGAGGAATCGGTCAAGGCAAAGGCCACGGGCAAATTCATGGAACGGTCCGATTTTGAGGCGAAGCGAAGGCAGGTGTAATGGACTTCGGTGCAAATGCGGAATCATCCACCGTCCGCAATGCAAACATCAATAAGATGAGGGACTGCTATGCCTACGTACGAGTACGAGTGTGACCAGTGCGGAGAACGCTTTGAGAAGTTTCAGAACATGAAGGATGCCCCCGTGAAAACCTGCCCCACGTGCGGCAGCCCGGTCAGGCGGTTGATCGGGCCCGGGGCGGCAATCATCTTCAAGGGTTCCGGATTCTACGCAACCGACTACGGAAGAGGGACATCCAGATGTGGCCGCGGAACACCGTGCTGCGGACGAGATACTCCGTGCGATCGTCCCCCTTGCGACAAATGAACGGCCTTGACACGTGATCGGAGATGAAAACCATGAAATGCGTCGTTCTTGCCATGTTGATGGTCTTCCTTCTCGGCGTCTGGTCTGTTGGCACAAGCCCGGCGGCCGATGCAGGACGGCTAACAACGCGACAATTCACCGTCTATCCAATCGGCTGCGTCAGAAAAGCCAAGGGGAAAACGGAAATCGTGCTGGACAAACCATACCAGCCGGGACTGTTGGGCCTGGATGGATTCTCGCATATCTACGTATACTGGTGGTTTGACCGTAACGACATGAACGAGAAGCGCGCGACCTTGCAGATCCATCCCAGCCCTCCCGGAAACATGGCGCATCCGTTGACCGGAGTCTTCGCCACCCGGTCGCCCTTTCGCCCCAACCTGATCGGCATGACCCTCTGTAAGATCGTTTCTGTGAAGGACAACGTGATTGAAATCGACGGGATTGACGCTTTTGCCGACACCCCCGTGTTGGATATCAAACCACATGTCCCGCGATTCGACGCTGCCCCCAATGCCACCATACCGTGGTGGCTGAAGAAGAAATGAGGGTGCTTATTGCCTCAGTTGTCGTCTTTATGATCGCCGTACCCAGCACGATGGCCGGGCGCGGTGGCGGCAATTTCTATGTGCCGGCGCTGGTGGCGTCAGGCCAGTCCATGCACCAGGCAGCGACGACAGGACAGTTGATACTCTTGCTGACGGCTTGCGCAGGGATGCTCGTTTTTCAGAAGCACGGCCTGGTGGATTGGAAACTGGCGTTGGTAATCGATCCCCCAACAGACATCATGGCATTGGCGGGCGGCTACCTGGCCCACATGGTTCCTGGGGCTTCGCTAAAGCTTGTACTAGCCGGCCTCCTCGTCCTCGCGGGCTTTCTTATGCTAATGAAAATCAAGGACCGGCCCATCTCCCCAGACAAGCGGTTTGGATTCTGGCGTCGTCGCTTTGCCGACCACGAGTACGTGGTTAACCTCTGGCTGGCCCTTCCCATTGCTGCGGCCACCGGCGCAGCAGCGGGCGCCGTGGGCATCTCGGGCGGTTCATTCAAAGTACCGCTCATGGTGCTGCTCTGCGGCGTACCGATGCGAGTTGCCGTGGCGACCTCCTCTGCCATGGTCGCCGCAACCGCCTTGATGGGGTTCATCGGTCACACGGCAGGCGGTGATTTCCAGCCGAACTGGGCCGTCCCGATCGCTTGTGCGGGCGTGGCAGGTGGCCTGATCGGTGCGAAGTCTGCACTCAGAGTCGAGCCCGAGAACTTGAAGCGACTGTTCGCATGGACGACCCTCGCTGCTGCGGTCTTCATGATGGTGAATACAGGGCTGTCACAATAGGATCTGCACTTTCTGAAAAAACGGCACTTAGGCCTATATGAAAGAGGAAAGGCGCGTAGCGGCTTTGCTCTTTCATGGCGTTGGGCCTTGCTGGAGAATTGGAAGAACCAACATTGTCAGGAGATATCATGAGCAACCAGATATTCGGCCCCGTGCCTTCACGCCGGCTGGGACGCTCGCTCGGCGTGGACCTCGTTCCGCTGAAGACTTGCACCTACGACTGCATCTACTGCCAGCTTGGCCCAACCACGTGCAAGACGATGGAAAGGAAAGAGTGGGTACCGCTGGATGGTGTTCTTGAGAAGCTCCAGGAGAAGCTGTCCACGAAGCCGGACTACATTACCCTCAGCGGGTCCGGTGAACCCACCCTTTACTCGCGGGTCGACGAACTCATCGACCGGATCAAAGCGATGACAGACGTGCCGGTGGCCGTACTGACCAACGGGTCGCTGTTATGGCGCGAAGACGTTCGCCGTCAGTTAATCCACGCCGATCTCGTCATCCCGTCGCTGGACGCCGGCGACGAAGCAATGTTTCGGCTCGTGAATCGCCCGCACGAGGAGATCTCCTTTGAGCAGATGCTCAGTGGGCTCATCGACCTTCGTCGTGAGTTTCGAGGAGAGTATTGGCTGGAAGTCTTCGTGGTCGGCGCTTACACGGCCGTCCCTGGCGAACTCGCCAAGGTGGCCCAGTGCGTCGATCGCATCGGCCCGGATCGCGTGCAACTGAACACCGTTACCCGCCCGCCCGCGGAAAAGTACGCTGTGGGCGTTTCGACCGAGCGCCTGGAAGAACTCACGTCGACCTTCCGCCCACGTGCCGAGATCATCGCAGACTTTCGCGGCGTCCATCGGCAAGCGGAATTCGTCGCGGGCCGAGAAGAGATCCTCCAGATGCTGCGAAGGCGTCCCTGTTCCATAGACGACATTGCCGGCGGACTCGACATGCACCGGAATGAGGTCGTCAAGTACATTGAAGAGCTCAACGCCGAGGACTTGCTCGAAGAATCGCTTACCGCGGAGAAGCTCTACTACAAGGTCGCAAACAAGCCTGCGGTCTGAGCAGGCTGCGGCTACGGCGACACGGTGAAAGCGGGGCCCACACGACGGTTCGCTGAAGTCGCCAGACTTCAGATCGAGGGCCAAACCGGCGTGTCCCCCGACGGCGAAGACTTCACACAGTCTCGTCAGCGCCACGATGCGCAAGTACCTCTCCGGCAAGGACATCTGGCCGGATGAGTGAATCGGGCAGGCAAGAGAGGCCGGGGTGCCCTTATTCACGGTCGCGGCCGGCGGCCCCACCGGGGACGATGGCCCAGGAAGGATTGCGGGTCATGGTTTGGCGGAGATCGGAAAACTGGGCCTCGATCCACCGCAGCGCCTGCTCTGCCTGGGGAAAGCGGCCGTCGACACCGCAGACCACGGCCGCCCGCGCCGAGTAGGCGTAGTCGTTGGCGGGACTGGGCAGACGCGGCTCGCTCAGTCGGGCATTCTCTCGGCCGAGAACGCCCCAGTCCTCGTAGAAGGTGCCCTTCCCGTCCCGGCTCCGCTGGCCGACCACGAAACGGTAGGGGGCGGCCAGCCGGGGATCGAAGTCCGGGGCGTGCGTCATCGTGCCCACCCGCCATCGCAGCAAAAAGTCGCGGGGCCTGGCCGCCTCGACGTAGCCCAACTCGGCCAGATGATGCAGGCTCCAAATGAGATAGTCGTGTTCCCACGGTGCCGTCACCAGCCAGTTGGGATTGGCCGGATGTTGTATCCGCGCGTCTTCCACCGTCCGCTCGCCCCAAAATCCGAGCCGACTGTGCTCCGGCGGACCGTACATCCGCCCGATGCGATCGGCAAGGTTGTTGCGGATTTTCTCGTCGAAGTACTTGCCCTCCGGGGCGTCGTCCGGGGCGATCCAGGCGGCGTCGGCGATGTTGCGCAACGCCCAGGCGTTGCCGCGAATCTGGCCCGACACGATTCCTTCGGCGTCGCGGCGGGGATGAGACCAGGTGGCCAGCAGGCAGTAGTTGGCCCAGAAGTACGCCTCTTCCAGATGGTAGAAATCGCCGGTGACCAGGTACGGCACATAGGCGAACGAGCCCTGGTGAGCCAGATCGGGGGAAAGGCGGACCTGATCGGGATTCGGCGTATGGCGGTCGGGTTTCCACTCCGGCTTGTCTTGACCGGGCCGGTAGCCGTTGAGCCAGAAATTGGGACGCTGGTCGATGGTCATGATGCGGCCCGTCTGCCGGGCGCGGACGTGGATCGGCCACGACCCTGCCAGTTCCCCGTTGGCCAGCACCAGGGCCTTCGCCCGCCGATCCATGCTCAGCAAGTACCGCACCGTCCACGCCGGATAGGGTGCGATTTCCGGCCGGCCGCCCGTGGTGGGCATATACGCCGTCAACGATCCGTGGCCCATGATGTCCCAACGGGAGCCGTTCGTGTTGGGTGGGGCGTCACGCTGCAGAGACGGCTCCGGCATCGCCAGTGTCGAATCGTAGTGCGGCAGTGCCCCGGTGGCCGACAGATAGGAGAGGTCGTGGGTCACATGGACTTCCGGCTCGCCGCCCCACCAAAATACCTTCCGCCATCGCGAGAGCCTGCGATGGTCGACCGCTTTTCGTGCGAATGCCTCCTGGCCGGCAACGGTAACCGCCACGTCGTAGCGGATATTTCCGGCCCAGTCGTCCCGGCAGTTCTCCACCACGACCGACGTGCGGACTCGTTTGCCGCCCGCGTAGGCCCGAACCTGAAACTGTACGGTCAGGTCTTCGTCCCGCGCCGCGTCCGAGTCGGTCGGCGGGCCGGAAAGCAGCCATTCGGTGGCCGTCGGGCCGCGCAGCCAGGTTGCGGTCTCTGCATCGGTTCGCCGCAGCAGTTCGCGTGCGCTGACCGAACGCACTTTCCCGTCGGGGAATGTCAGGGTGACGGTTGCGTCGAAGTCGGTTCCAAGCAACTCGGCTGCCGAAACGAACGGTCGCCCAGGGGCCGACGGTTCGCCGTCGGTTAGGGCCAGCGTGGCGGTTTCGCCGGCCGGCAGTTTGTCGAGCACCAACGAGACTACCGCGAATCGGATGGAGCCGTCCTCGTGGTGGCGTCTCACATCGACCTGCGCCGGAAGCGATCTGCCTTCGAACCGCACGCCGACACCGTGGCCGACATCGCCCCGCTTGAACGCCTGCCCGAAACTCACCGGCACATTCTGTAGCGTCCGGCTCGTCGGATTGTGGACTTCGACCGCAACAACGGTCTGGGCCGCCGCCACCTCGGTCTCGATACACGAAGCCAGGCCGACGGTCAGCGCAACCGCGACAACCCACCGAACCGCACACCGGTGGCCGAGCCAAATGAAGATCGTGAGCACTTTCCTCGACCTCGCAGCGCG
The DNA here is from genome assembly GCA_016935315.1 of Pirellulales bacterium. Taxonomy (GTDB): domain Bacteria; phylum Planctomycetota; class Planctomycetia; order Pirellulales; family Thermoguttaceae; genus JAFGRD01. The sequence goes on along the minus strand of JAFGRD010000060.1, from coordinate 4,307 downwards.
TGCGTTCCTCCGGCCGTTCGGCCGGTGTTTCCAGACGCCAGATCATCCAGTCGCCAAACTAGCAGGAACCGACACGAAACGCAAATCCGCTGAACGCGCCCCAGGTGGCAGGAGTCGCTCAACAGGCCGGATTTGCCGGAGAGAATCGCCAAGGAAAGCCCCGGAGAACACGGAGGTCGTCAGCCCTCCGTCCGTTGCGATCGCGCGACAACGCTCAGGCGGCATAGTCGCAACCGACGCGGAACGCCCGGCAGTACGGGAATCTACGGAAACCTGGCGTGGATTGTGCATGTATCAGTTCTGCAGGTCGCGCTCGGCACGGTCATTTTGCCTAAGTCACCAACGGCTTCAACACGATAAAAAGGTCCTAGAGACAAGGCGCTTGCGGGATCAGGTGACCGCGGCATACACGGACACGCGCGGCATACACGGACACGCATTGTCTGGGACGTTGGGTCAAATGGCTGCTGTCGGAAACATCGAGTGCCCCAACTGCTGCTCCAAGGAAGTTTATTGGAGCAGGAGCGGCAACGCTTCGCTACAGGTTTTGCTACGGCCGTTTGTCGCCTGCGTTCGATGCCACAACTGCGGCAGGAAATTCTACCGCCGCACCAGACTGGCCGGCGGAAGCCCGCCGGGAACACCGCCGCCGCCAGTGCTTGTGGGCAGCCGCAAGTCGCCCCAAGGCGGGGTCCTCGCTCGTCGCCGGGGTCTCGTTCTACGGCGCCCAGGACGTTAGGCCCGCACCGCCGGTCGGCGCTGCGTGCCGGCCGCTCACACCGTCCCGGCTGGAGGATTCTCCGGGCTGCCGCATGCGATCCCGAGACAACAACCTGTGCCACAAGGCAGGGTGTTCAATCGCCGGGCCATATGGTAAAGTCTTATTGACGTTTGCATAATCAATGCGCGAGGGCGCCCACGGCAATTCGATCTTTCCGGCATCCGGCTGGTCGGCCTTGAGCATTCGCAATGCAGACATCAATCGGTGGTGTGGCAATGGGCAGGCATGGGCACCTGAACGGAGACGGACGCGGCGTGACGTGACCCTTTACCACCAGGCCCTTTACCACCAGACACCGTGCCGGAGTGGCGGAATGGCAGACGCGCTGGATTCAAAATCCAGTGTCCTTCGGGACGTGTGGGTTCAACTCCCACCTCCGGTACTTCTTATCTGAAAAGGACTTGCGGCGAGTCGTTGCGAGTCCTTTTTGGGTTCATCCGACTCGCCAAAGGTAACATCGCCGTCGCAAGTTCCCTTGGACACCGGGAGTCATGCCTGCGAAAATCGCGGACCGAGATAATGCCCCAATGATTCTCCGTCTTGTGTGCAGTGTGGGTGTGCTCTGTGTCGCGGCGGCGGCCCGTTCCGGGGAGTCCGCCCAATACAGGCTGCTCAGCCACCGCAATGATCTCTGGTACGGCTCCACCTACTGGACCGGCCCCGATTGGACCCGCGTCGGCAAGGACTGGCACCACCCCGGCGTGGACACGCCGAGCGTGCGCTGCTTCGAGACGCCGCGTGACGGGCGAGTCACGATCTCCGGCCGGGTCTTTAAGGCCGACACCAACAACGGCGGCGGCGATGGCGTGCGGGTTTCCATCTGCCACAACTTGCACACCGTCTGGAGCGCCGAAATGGACGGCGCCGACACGGACGGGCTGAAACACGGCCTCACGCTCGAGGTCCGCCGCGGCGATGCGATCCGGTTTGTCGTCCACAAACGGGGCGACATCTATCACGACACGACGCGTTGGGACCCGCAGATCACCTACGCCGACGGCGCTCGCTTCCAGGCCTCGCAAGGTTTCTCGGCGGACCAGCAGGGTTTCGGCGGATGGTCGTACGCAATGCAGCTCGGTCCCGGCGTCGCCGTGCTGCCCGGCCCCGACGACGCCGAGTTGGACCTGCCGGCCATGGTCGAATTGGAGTGGGGATGGGAAGACAAGCTTGACGGCACGCCCGACTCGTACGCGGCCGCCGCCGCGCGGCACCTCGAGAAGGCCCGCCGGCTGCTGGAAGACCTCCGTGCCGGCCGGCCCAATGACTTTCTCGCAGGCGAGGCGGAGGAGCTCGAGCAACTGGCAACCGGGGCGGAAACCGGCTCGGACCGGAAACAGCAGTACTTGCGCGCCCGTCGGCTGAAGCGCCGCATCGCCTTGGCCAACCCGCTGATGGATTTCGGCGCGTTGCTGTTCTGCAAACGGGCCCCCACGTCGTACAGCCACCTGGTCATGCAATACTACGGGTGGCGGGCGCGTGCCGGCGGCGGCATCTTCATCCTGGAAGAACCCGGCCGCTCTCTGGCCTGCCGCGACATCCTCGAGGGGCGCCTGGCCGACGGCAACGTGCTGCAGCCGAGCCTCGGCTACGACGGCAAGAGAATCGTGTTCTCGTTCGTCCGCTGCGCGGACCGGTCCTACGACCCGTCCTCGGTGGGCAACGGCGATCAGGACGACGAGGGCTTTTACCATATCTACGCGGTGGACGTTGACGGCGGCAATCTGCGCCGGCTCACCGCGGGCCCCTACGACGACCTGATGCCCGCCTGGCTGCCCGACGGCGGAATTGTGTTCTGTTCCACGCGTCGCCGGGGCTACGCGCGGTGCTTCGGCCCGCAATTCAGCCGTCGCTGGGACGTGTATACGCTGCACCGCATGGACGCCGACGGCGGCAACGTCCGCGCGCTGTCGCTGCACGACACGAACGAGTGGTTTCCCGCCGTCGACAACGCGGGCCGAGTTCTCTATGCCCGCTGGGATTACATCGACCGCGACGCGGTGACGCACCAGAACCTCTGGACGACCCGGCCCGACGGCACCAATCCGGCCACGCTCTGGGGCAACGCCACGCCCAGCCCCCACTGCGCGTTCCAGGCGAGACCGATTCCCGGCAGCAACAAGATCGTGTTCACGGCTTCGGCCCACCACTCGATTACGGCCGGCTCCATCGCGCTGGTCGCCCCGGCGGTCGGCTACGACGGCCATGAGGCGCTTACGCGGCTGACGCCCGAGGTCCCCTTCCCCGAGGCCGAAGGCCGCGACATTCGGCAATACTACAGCTCGCCTTGGCCGCTGTCGGAGAAGTACTTCCTGGTGGCCTACAGCCCCGTGCCGCTGGTCTGGGAGCCGGGCGCCAATGCCCGCAACGCCCTGGGCCTCTACCTGCTGGACTGGCTCGGCAATCGGGAGCTGCTCTACCGGGACCCGGCCGTTGGCAGCACGAACCCGTGTCCGTTGGTCCCGCGCCCGGTGCCGCCCGTATTGCCCAGCGCGCTGCCGCCCGACCCCGAGCCGGTTGGCGAAATGGTGCTGGCCGACGTGTACCGCGGCTTGGGCACCGTGCCGCGAGGATCGATCAAACAACTTCGCATCGTCCAGATCTTTCCCAAGACGACGCCTTGGGCCAACGTCCCCAAGATCGGCGTGGCGGGGGAAGAGAACGCGCGAGCGATTCTCGGCACGGTCCCCGTCGAGCCCGACGGTTCCGCCCGCTTCATCGTTCCGGCAGGAAAGCCCTTCCTGCTGCAGGCCCTGGACGAGCAGGGCATGGCCTACCAGACGATGCGTTCGGTGACCTACGTGCAACCGGGCGAGCGGGTCGCGTGCGTGGGGTGCCACGAGAGCCGTCTGACGACGCCGGTCGATGCCACCCCGGCGGCCTTGCATCGTCGGCCGTCGGCCATCGACCCGGGGCCCTTGGGTGGGCGGCCTTTTTCCTACGTCGAAGTCGTGCAGCCCGTACTCGACCGACACTGTCTCCGCTGCCACGGCGGCCATACGACCGAAGCAGACCTGGACCTTTCCGGCGCGCCGGAAGGTGAGTTTACGCGATCCTACGTTTCCCTCTGCCGCGACAAGCGGCTCGTCCCGCGGTTCGAGATGCGCAACCAGATCCAGGTCACTCCGCCCGGCGGAAGCTTCGGTGCGCGGGGCAGCCGGTTAATGAGTCTGCTGGTTGCCGGTCACGAAGAAGTCGAGCTCAGCGCGGGCGAGTTCCGCCGGTTGGCCGCCTGGATCGACCTCAACGCCGTCTTCTACGGCGATTACTCCCCGACGGCCCAGCAGCGCCAACTCCGAGGCGAAACCCTGCCCATGCCGGAGATCCAGTGAGGAAAGGAGGGGGAGTCGACACGGGGACGCAGCTAGTTTTTCGGCGGCTAGTTTTTCGGGGTGACGGCCCTGGGACGACCTTCGCGACGCAACGTGTGCAGCAGCCCCATCGCCAGTCCTCCGCTCGCTCGACCACTTGCGAAACAGCGGAAGCCCGGCCACGGTCCGATTCAGAACGTGGTAGACAAAACCGCCAG
>JAFGRD010000059.1 GCA_016935315.1 Pirellulales bacterium | reverse complement strand
CTTTCGTGCGGAAGAATCGCTCGCCCGAGGGCAGACTCCCTCGTGCTTGGCGGTAGGTTCGCAATGCCTCGACGGCACGCTCGTTCATCCCAAGACGGTGCAGTCCGTGATGCGCCACAGCACCATCACGCTGACGATGGACACGTATGGGCACCTGTTTCCGGGCCAGGAAGCCGAGGCGGTGAGCCGGTTCCCGGTGATGGTGTAGGGGGGGTCACTGGCCATAGATGGCCAGGAGTTGGTCGATGCTCTCTATTGTTTTGGTGGATGGCTTGTTGTTGCGGGCAAGGGCCAATTCGTAGTACCAGTCTGGATTGGCCAGCGAGGCGGGGGACGCGTCTTCCTTGTCATCGATTGAGGCTCCTGGCTTCGTTGCGTCTGTCCCTGCTCTCGCTGCGCCGACCGCGGGCACCGTGATCAGCTTCAGCGCGTTGAGGAAATGCGTTTGGTTGTTGCGGGCCAGAAGCATGTCGGTGGCATTGACGCGGGCATCGCGGTTGTAGTCGTAGGGGAAGTCAGTAGCGGCCGGGTCGAGGAACGTGCGGGGGTTGTTGCGGGCCAACAGCATGTCGGTGGCGTTGACTCTGGCATCGGAGGTCGAGTTGCCGGCATCGGCCACAGCGTTGCCGAAGTAGAAGACGTCCGGCTCGGTCAGGCCGGTGTTGGCGGTAGCCAGCACGGTGACCTGGAGCCACTGTTTCTGGATTGCGTAGTCGGGCCAGATGAGTGTGACGCGATCGGAACCCCCGACGCCTTCGCCTGGACGCACGGAAACGCTTGACGGCTCGGGTGCGGTGGCCCAATCGCCCGGATCGTCGCTGTTGCCCAAGCGGAACTGAAAATCGGCGGCCGTCGGCGTGCCTGTCAGCCCGGCGATGTCGACCATCACGCCGTTGATGCCGCGGGCGTAGCTGGTGTAGTTCTGGAAACTCGCCGTCTGGCCAGGCAGCAATGCGATCTTGTCGGTGGCGATGGCGTTGTCGTCGTTGCCGTTGGCGGTCGGATCGTCGCCATCAAAGGCCGAGTTGTTGTAGAAAACGTGGCGGCCGGTGACTTCCGCCCCCACGCCGACTCGCAGCAAATACTCGCCGCAGCCCGACTCGGCGGCCACGGCGACCGCATAGGCGCCGTCGGCCGGGGCGACCAGTTCGATGTAGGCGTTTCTTCCGTCGGCCGCCGAATCGGCATCGGTGGCAATCAGCAGGCCGGCCGGGCTGACGATCGCCAGCGCCACGTCGAGGTTGTTTCGCGGCAGTCCCCCGGGGTGATCCCAGGGCGTACTCGTGTAGACCCGATAGAGTTGCCCGGCGGCCAGCGTGACGTGATAGCAATCGGCCGCGTCGGCCGCCTCGCCGAGGCCGCCCAGAAAACCGAAGGCGGCATGCGTCGCATCGAGCGAGCGAAGCGGCAGCCCCAGCGGATCGCCGTTCGGCTCGCTGCTGAAGACGGCCTGCTCGGTGACGGTCAGTCCGTATTGCCCGTCGATGGCGGACTGAATGTAGAGTGTATAGACCCCGTCGGCCGGAACGACGAAGTCCAAGATCGCCAGATCGCAGTTCTCGGCCGCGACGCCCGGCGGCGCTGTGCCCAGCGGGTCGGCGACGGCCGTCGCCAGCACGGTCTGGCCGTCGGTATCCAGGAACATGAGCACCTGGCCCGAGAAATCGGCGCCGTCCTGCCCGGCCAGCACGACGTCGAGCGAGTGGCCCGCCTTGCCGGTCAGGTCCAGCCGGTAGCGGTCGATCTCCGGCCCGTGCCAATCGGGGTACCGGGCGACCTCCAGACTGATGCTGTCGAACTCGAGCAGGGCCGGCCCGGCGAAGGAGCCGGGAATCGTCTCCTGGAAATGGATCTGCACGGTCTGGCCCGCGTAGGCCGACAGGTCGAACGTCTGGCCGTTCCAGCCCAGATCGACCTCCATGGCCGGACCGGCAGGAATCGTCTCGGTGTAGAGCGTTTCGAGCACCGTGCCGCCGCTGTCGCGGACCGAGATCTGGAAGCTGCGCGGCTGGCCGCCGGCGCTGTAGACCAGCCGGTGGTTGGTGGTCAGCTCGGCGTAATCGACGTCGGCCGGAATGGTGATCTGCTGGTACAACTCGTACTGCAGCCCGGCTTCGCCGTCGAAGCCGTTGTAGGCGCTGTACGTCCCGCCCAGCGGCGAGGAATTGAAGAAGAACCCGCCGCCGGCCGGCCCGACGGTCCAGGGCGTCAGCTCCATCAGGCCGTTGGTCGAGGCGACCCAGCCGGTGAACCCGCCCGTCTCGAAGCCGCCGTTGGTGATCAACTGCGTCCAGTCGGCCAGCTCGTGCCGCGGCTGCACGCTGCCGGGCTGGGAAAGCCGGCCGTCGACGGCGGCCAGTCCGTACAGCCCCCCGCCGGGCAGCCATCGCTCGGCCAGCACGTCGCCCGTATCGGGATCGAGCGTGTAGAGCATGCCCGAGGCGGTCGAGGCAAACAGATGCCGGCCGTCGAACGCCAGGCCTTCCACGTCGTCGGCCGGGGCCGGCAGCGTGCCAAGCAGCGTGCCGAGCAGGAACGGATCGAACTCGACGATGCCGACGCCCGGCAGGAAGGCAAACTGCCGCCCCGACTCGTCGCCGCCGATGGCACCGGCGACGGCCGCACTGAGGCAATTCGTCTGGGCCCCGGTGGTTGTCTCGCGCCGCACCACGGCCGTGCCTTCGTCGCCGAGGAACACGGCGGCCGCCTGCTGGCCGTCCGGCGTGGCAGGCTCGAAACCAAGCCCGTCGTAGAGGCCGCCGGCAATCGATTCGGTCCAAAAGACCTCGCCGGTCAGCGGGTGGAGGTGGTACAGCGCGGTAGGATCGACGTCCGAATTGACGTACAGCAACTCTCGGCCCCACTGGGCGATGGTCAGCCCGATCTGCGTGTGGTCGGCGGCCAAGGCGTCTGGGGCCGGGAATCGACCGAGCACGATGCCGGTGGTCGGATCAAGCATGAGGATCTCGCCGCCGGCCGGCTGCACGGCCCAGACCATGGCCTCCAGCCACGGCCTTTGCGATGTCCCCAGCACCGCGTACCGGCCCGGGCCGAGCGAAACGAGCGAGTCGTCCAGCGGCATCTCGGCGCCCTGGCCCGAGTCGTTCGTCTCGACCGCGGCGCCGTAGACGATCTGCAGCTCGTACTCCGTGACCCGGTCGCCGGAGATCCGCAGCGTGAACGTCCCGTCGGCCGGCGCCGCGGCCAGCGGCACTTCGACCGGCCGGCCGGGCTGCGTTGCCGAAACCGGGCCGGTCACGCCGACCCATTCGACCGATAGCGTGGCGCCGGGCTCGCTGGGGCTGACCTGTACCGATACGAGTTGACCTTGCTGGGCCGCGAAGCGAAACTCGTCGACGTCTCCGGCCGGATGCAGCCGGCCGCCGCCGAGGCTCGTCGCGGTCATCGAACCCAGCGGCAGCAGCCGTGCGGGCACGGCCGCGTCGACCTGGCTGATGTCGACCGTGAAGGCGAGCTCGAAATGGCCGCCCGCCTGGCCGTCGCCGCTGGGCACGGTGCCGTCGGCGTTCCGCTCGCCGTCGAGCAGGTTGCCCGTCAGGTCGGTCAGGGCCTCGTTGCTGCTGGCCAGCCGCAGCAGATAGTCGTCTTCGGGCAGGGCAGCCAATGCGACGGTCAGCGTCGAGGTGGCCGGATCGTAGCCGAACGCCGCAGGCACGTGCTGGCCGGAAAAGAGGCCCGTGAGCACGAAATCGGCCGGGTCCAGTCGGGCCGCGTCGAGCGGCTCGTCGAACCGGGCCGTATAGACCAGCGGTCCAGGCGGCAGCAGATCGCCTTGGGCAAGGCTCGACTGGACCAGCCGCGGGGCGACCGTGTCGATGCCGAACGTGATCGAAAACGGCTCAAGCGGCGTGTTTTGCAGATCGAGGATGGCCCCGGCGGCAATGGATACCTCGTGCGACCCGTCGGTCAACGGCGGCAGCTCAAACGTGACCGTGTCCGCATCGACGATCGTGACCGCCGTGGCCGGCGCGCCGGCGACCGTCAGATCGTCCGCTTCGAGCGTGTCGAATCGAAACGGGTCGTTAAGATCGAGGGTGATCGTCTGCAGGACGTAGTCCAAGCGTGCCCCGTCACTCAGGTCGGCGGCGGCAACGGCAAACGCCGGCAGATCGCCCGTGTGGCCGGCGACCTGGAGAAAGTACTCGCCGGCCGTGTTGTTGGCGCCGAGCACGCGAATCGTGTACGCGCCGGACATCAGGGCCGTGTGCTGCAGAGACACGTTGCGGCCGTCGGCCCCGCCGTTGTCGTCGCCGGCCACCAGGTTGCCGTCCGGGTCGTACAGTTCGACGGCCGGATCGAACAGGTTGACAAACTCCCCCGGCCCGCCGCCGGGCGTGGTCGTGGATAGGACCAGTTCGTCGCCCGCGTTGACGTTAATCGTGTAGGGATCGAACCGTGGCGTGTCCCCCATGTAGACGTAGGCCGCGCCGGAGTCCCTCACTCCAGCGGCGTCTCGATAGGGGGCGCCGACAACCACTCTACTGCCGCTGACCGCCACCGCCGTACCGAAGCGATCGTCGCGGGCCGCGTTGGACGCGGTCAGTTTGTGCTGCTGGGTCCATTGCGTGCCGTCGAAACGAAAGACATAGGCCGAGCCGGAATCGTTGCCCGCATCATCGTCGTACCGGGCGCCCACGAGGGCCGTGTTGCCGCTGATCGAGACTGAGTAACCGAAGTAGTCGCTCGCCGTGACATCCGAGGCGGTCAGCTTCTGCTGCTGGGTCCATTGCGTGCCGTCGAACTGGAAGACATAGGCCGAACCAGAACCACTGCCCGCATCATCGTCGGCGTAGGCACCCACGACGGCTGTATCACCGCTGAGAGCTACGGACCAGCCGAAGTAGTCGTCAGCCGCGCCATCGGAGGCCGTCAGCTTCTGCTGCTGGGTCCACTGCGTGCCGTCAAAGCGATAGATGTAGGCTGAGCCCGAGGCGCTGCCCGCATCATCGTCGCCGTAGGCGCCCACGAGGGCCGTGTTGCCGCTGATCGAGACTGAGTAACCGAAGTAGTCGTAAGCCGCACGATCGGAGGCTGTCAGCTTCTGCTGCTGCGTCCACTGCGTGCCGTCAAAGTGAAAGACGTAGGCTGAGCCCGAACCGCCGGCCGCATCATAATCGCGGTAGGCGCCAACGACGGCCGTATTACCGCTGATGGCAACTGAGTAGCCGAAGTAGTCTCCGGCCTCACCATCGAAGGCCGTCAGCTTCTGCTCCTGCATCCACTGCGTGCCGTCAAAACGATAGATGTAGACTGAGCCGGAATAGCTGCCCGCATCATCGTCACCGTAGGCGCCCACCACGGCCGTATCAGCGCTAATGGCAACTGAATAGCCAAAGTAATCGAAGAGCGCACCATCGGAGGCCGTCAGCTTCTGCTGCTGCGTCCAGTGGGTGCCGTCAAAGCGATAGATGTAGGCCGAGCCCGAATCGATGCCTACATCATCGTCGTACTTGGCGCCCACGACCGCCACATTGCCGCTGACGGAAACTGACCAACCGAAGCGATCTTCGACGGCCGGGTCGGAGGCCATGATCTCCTGCTGCGACACGGGGTCCAGACAGCCGAGAGCGGCGCCGCTCGGTGTGATGTCCGGCGGCGTTGCCGGTTCGTTCCGCATCCGTATGTTCGAGGCCGCACTTCGGCTGACCACCAACGAGTAACTCGTAACAGGCGGGCCACCGACGCGCACGTAGTAAGCCCCGGCCGAGCCGTCCGACGCATCCACAAACGCGGCCATCAGCACCGTGTTGGTGTCCGCGTCCGGGCCCTTGGCCAGCAGTGTGCCGGCTTCGTCGTACAACTCGATCGACCGGCCCGTGCCAGGCGGCAATGTCAGAACCAGATCGGCCGCCTGGCCGTCCTCCAGAGTGAAACGGTACCAGTCTTCCCCGGGCCATGGACTGATCGTTCCCAGCACGGCCGCACGCTGAGCGGCACCGTCGCCCAGCGCCAGGAAACCGCCATCGAGGTCTTCGGCGGCAGCCGGTTCGTTGTTCGACGGGCCGCTAAATGGTTCCCGCTCGAGGTTCGCGTTGAGAATCAGCCGGATTGTGTATTGGCCGCTGTTGCCGTCGGACTCGCGAACGCTGAGGGTGTAGGTCCCGGCCAGTGTAAGCGGCAGCCCCTGGACGAGCACTGGTTCACCGTCGCCTGCGCTGAACGTGCCAAGCGCCTGGCCCAGCGGATCGAAGACGGTAATCACGGGCCACACTCCGGCTGGGCTTTCGAGCACCATGGCAAGCGTTTGCCCGGCGTCGACGTCGATCGTCAGGCGATCCTCGTCGCCCGCAGACGAGAAGTCACCTTCGGCAAAGCCCTGGTAAACGAGGCTGCCCAGCGGATCGACCGGCCGCAGCGGCACTGGAAAGGACGCCGAATCACTGTCGGCATGGAAGTGCACCACGAAGTCGCCGCCGGGCGTTCCGTTGCCCGAGGGGACCGTGGAAGTCGCTTCGGCCTCGCCGTCGAGCGGGTTGCCCGCCGGATCGACCAAGGCGGCCGGGCCGCTGGTCAGCCTCAACGTGTACCGGTCGTCGGGCAGACCGGAGAAACGGACCGTCAATAGCGAGCCGGCCGGATCATACTCGAACGACACGGGAACGTGCCTGCCACTGAGTTGCCCATACAAATACACGTCGGAGGCATCAAGAACGGCTGAATTGAGCGGCTCATCGAGTCGGGCCGTGTAGACCAGATCGCCGACAGGCAGCACCTCATCCTCGAGAATCGACGACTCGACCACCCGCGGGCCAGTCGAGTCGATCGTGAACCGGGCCGAAAACGGCTCGACCGGCGTGCCCTGAAGATCCGCAACGGCGCCGGCGGGGATAGCCAGGACGTGCGGCCCGTCGGGCAGCGGCCCCGGCACGTCGAACCGGGCCGTGCGGTCGCCCGAGAGGGCAACGCTGCTGACCGGGACGTCGTCGATCGTCAGATCCCAGGCGTCCAGCGAGGTCACTAGCACCGAATCGCTGAAGGTGACCGCGATCTGAGCGGGGCTTGTCGTAAGCAACATCCCGTCGGCCGGGTCGATCCGCGAGACCTCCAGCGGCGGCCTGTCGTCCAGGAAGCCATCGACACCGAGGAAGTACTCGCCGGTTGTCCCCCCGGCCCCGAGGAGGCGAATCGTGTAGACGCCCGACGTCGCCGCGGCGTGCTGCAGGAAGGCGTTGCGGCCGTCGGCCCCGCCGTTGTCGTCGGCGGCCACCAGGTTGCCGTGCGGGTCGTAGAGTTCCACGACCGGATCGAGATGGTTGACAAACTCGCCCGGCTGGTCGCCGGGAGTGGCCGTGGTGACGGTCAGCGTCTGCCCCGCGGTCATCGGGGCGAAATAGACGTCGGAAACGGCGCTGCCGAGCGTGTAGACATGCGCGGCGCCCGTCCTTGCGCCGGCGGCGGAGGACTGCCTTGTCGCGCCGACCGCGATTGTTTGGCCGTCGACCGCGACCGCATATCCGAAGCGGGAGTCGGCGCCGGCACAGGCGGCGGTGAGTCTTTCGGGTTCGGTCCAGTCTTCGCCGTCATGCCGGAACACGTACACCGCGCCCGAGCGAACCCCGTCGACCAGACCGTTCTGGGCGCCTACGACAGCCAGGTCGCCACTGGTGGCGACCGAGCCGCCGAAAGACGCGGAATCCACCGCATCCGGGGCGGTGATCTTCTGCTGCTGGACCCATTGCGCGCCGTGGAGCTCGAAGAGGTAGGCCGCTCCCGCGTCGGTCCCCGCGGCATCGTCGCCGTCGGCCCCGATCACCGCCGTATCGCCGTGGACGGCCACGGCGCAGCCGAACCGGTCGTCGGCGCTGGAATCCGAGGCCCAGAGCTTCTGCCGCTGGCTCCATGCCGTGCCGTCGAACTGGAAAACGTAGGCCAGGCCGGCGTTGTCGCCGGTACGGTAAGCGCCGTCGGCTCCGATCAGGGCCGTATCGCCGCTTAAGGCCACCGACCGCCCAAAACAGTCTCCAGAAGTCGCGTCGAAGGCCGTTAGCACTTGGAGTCCGACCCACCGGCTACCGTCGAACTGAAAGACATAGGCGCCCCCGCGTGAGGATTCACGGCTGTAGCCGCCGACAAGGATGGTGAACTCGTCGATCGCGACGGACTGGCCGAAGGTGGTTAAGACCCATCCGTCCGAGGGCGTCAGCTTCTGCTGTTCGACCCACCGGGTGCCGTCATACCGGAAGACATAGGCCGAGCCGTAAGCGCCGACGACGGCCGTGCTGCCGCCCAGGGCCACGGAGCACCCGAAGCGACTGGAGGGACCCGCGTCAGAGGCCGTGAGCTTCTGCTGCTGAACCCAGTTGTGGCCGTCGTACCGGAAGACATAGGCCGAACCGCAATCGGTTGAGCCGCCGATATCATCACCGTCGGCCCCCACAATCATCATCTCGCCACTGACGGCCACGGCGGACCCCGATCCGTCGTCCACACCGGCATCAGCGGCAATCAGCACCTCGTGCGAGATCGGATCGAGATAGGCCAGCACGTTGCCGGCCGGCATCGGCGCGCCCGAACAAGTCGTGCTGAAGGCCGCGCCCCGCGTCACGACGAGCCGATAGGGAGCCGCGGAGCCCTGCTCGGCATGGACGAGGTAAGTGCCGGGCGCGCCATCGGGCGGATCGACGAATTGGGCGACCTTCAGATGCCAGGTCTCGTTGGGCGAGGCCACGGCCAGCAGCGCGCCGCTCTGGTCGTACAGTTCGAGGGTCCGCAAGAGCCCCGGTGGGCCCAGTGCGACCACGTCGGCCGTCTGTCCGTCGTCCAGCGTGAAGCGGTACCAGCCCTGCACCCCGTCGGCCAATACGGCCGCGCGCTGGGCCGCGCCGTCGCCCAGGCCAAGGAAGGCCGATTCGAGATCCATCGCCGAGGCCATCTCGTCGTTCGGCGGCAGGCCCAGGTGCTCGAAATCCAGCGCCGCGTTGAGGGCCACCTGCAGCGAGTAGGCATCGGCCGTATCGGAGGCCTCGTCCACGCTCAACGTGTAGACGCCGGCCTGCTCGACGCGGCGGGTCTGGATCAGTGCCGCGTAGCCCGTCGTGCTGGCCGAGGCCTCGCCGAGTTCGCCGCCGTCGGGACCTCTGAGCACAATCGTCGGCTGCAGTGAACTGCCGGGCGTCAGCAGCGCGCTGATCGTCTGGCCGGCCTCCAGATCAAACGTGTAGACGTCGCTGTCGGCCGGCACGTGAATACGACCATCGACGGTGGCCCGGTAGACCAGGCTGCCCAGCGGCAGCTCGGCGGCAAATGCCAACGGCTGGGGCGGCAGATCGACGCGGAAACCGACCGTGAAGTTGCCGCCGGGCAGGCCGTCGCCGGAAGGAACGGTCATGGTCGCATGGCGCTCACCATCGAGGTCGTTGCCCGCGCGGTCCTCGAAACGCCCGTCCCCGCTAAACAGCGTGAGCGTATAGTCGTCGTCGGCCAGACCGGAGTACCGCAGCGTCAGCGTCGAATCGGTCGGGTCGTAGAGCAAGGCGTCAGGGTCGAGAGGGCCGGTGTGCAGGCCAAGCAGCTCGACGTCCGACGGGTCGAGCGCCGACGCGTCCAGTGGTTCGTCAAACTGAACGGTGAGGTCCAGTGTGTCGCCCACAACAGCTTGATCCTGGAGGAGCGACGAGGCGATCAGCCGCGGGCCGGTGATGTCGTAGGTGAACATCGACGTGAACGGCTCGAGCGGCGTGCCCTGCACGTCGAAAATCGCGCCCGGGGCTACGGTCAGCTCGTGGGGCCCTTCGACGATGCCGCCCGGCAGGCTGAAGGACTGGAAGCGGATCGTATCGCCGTCGATCACCTCGTAGCCGGCAGGCGCCACGCCGTCGAGCAACAAGTCGGCCGCGTCGAGCGAAGAGAGCAGCACGGCGCGACTGAAATCGAGGATGACTTCAACCGGCGGGTTGGTCAGGAATACGCCGTCCGGCGGGTCACATGCAACGACTTCGAAGGCCGGCAACGAGCCGGTCGCACCCTCGACATTCAGCACGTACTCACCGTGCGTGTCTTCAGCGGCCAAGACGCGAATGCGGTACGTGCCCGAGACAGCGGCCGTGTGCTCCAGCCGCGCGTTGCGGCCGTCGGCGGCGCCGTTGTCGTTTTGGGCCAGCAGCGTGCCGTCGGGCGCGTAGAGTTGGAGGATCGGGTCCAGGCCGTTGTCGAACTGGCCCGGGCCGTCCGCCGGCGTGGCCGTCTGCACGACCAACCAGTCGCCGGCGTTGACTTGCACCTTGAACTCGTCGTACGGGTCACCCGTGTCGGGAACACCGGGCTTCTGAATGGAAATCGAGTCGATCACCCGCCCGCCGTTGGCCCCGTTGGCCCCGTCGTCGATCGAGAGGAACTCATAGGTGGCCAGCGAGCCGTCCACGGTAATTCGCATCGCCCCTTGTGCGTCGTTGTAGCGGAACTGGCTGCCGGCGATGGGATTGCCAAAGGCGTAGAGGGACGAGCCGCCCGTGCAGGTTGTGAAATACAGCAAGTCGTCGACCAATAGACGTTCGTAGACGTGGTTGTGGCCGGAAAACACGGCGTCGGCACCCCACTCGGCAAACGGCCACCGCATATACCACGTGCTGCCGTGCGTGGTGCACGACGAGTAGGGCGGGCGGTGAAAGTAGACGAACCTCCACTGGGCCGTCGATAGGGCCAATGTCTCTTGCAGCCATTCCTGCTGGACCGCCGCCTGCGAGCTGACGGCCGCGTAATCGCTGTCGAGGACAAAGAAATGCATCGATCCCCACTGGAAATCGTAGTAGCTGGCGTCGCTGTTGTGGACACCCTCGGGCAACCGGGGAGAGACCGGATCGTCGTGGAAGTAATCGAGGTATTCATCGATCTGGCCGCCGCCGAAAGAATCGTCGCCGTCGTGGTTGCCCACGCTGGGAAAGAACCGCAGGGTCGGGCTGATCTGCTCGGGATAGCGGTTGTCGGTTCGCCCCAGGATGAAGTCGCCGTAGTATTGACCGACCACAGTGCTCCAATTCGCATAGTTGCTTTGGCGGTTATCACCCGTAGTAATGATGAAGTCGGGCATCCAGCGCCTGATCATATTTGACACGGCGGCCTCGGCCGGGCTGTCGGCGCCGTAATCGCCCACGGCCGCGAAAACCGCCGAGGTCTCGATGACCGCCGGCGCACCGACCGTGCCCAGCACGGTGCCGCAGGGCGTGATGTCCTGGGCGGCGACGATCGGGTCCTCCGGCAATTCCAGATCGAACGCAGCGTCCCGCAGAACCACGAGTGTATACGATAGCTCCTCGCCGGCAACCCGCACGAAGTAAGTGTCGGGCAAACCGTCGCCGGTCGTGTCGAGGAAGTCCCCTATTCCCACAGAACCTCCGGGCGTCTCAACGCCAACGGCCACCAGGCTCATCGCCTTGTCGTACAATCCGACCGCGACGGCGCCAAGCCCGCGCCGCTGCAAGGCAACGCTTGCCGTCTGGCCATCGTCAAGAGTGAAGCGATACCAGTCTTCGGGATCGCCCAATTGCCCGATCTGGCCGAGCAGGGCCCCGCGCTGCCCCCACCCGTCACCAAGGTCGATCATGGTGGCGTCGAGATCCTGGGCAGTCGCGGGCGAGTCATTGTCCGAATACCCGGGGTGGCCCTCCTCTTCCTCGGCCGCGTTGAGGATCACCTGCACTGAATACTCGCCGACGGTCCCTGCATACCCGCCAACAACCACGGTGAACAACCCGCCGCTGCCGGTGGGAACGTCTTGCAGGATGGCGTCATCACGTCGCTCCGGCGCCACGGCCGAGCCGAGCGAAGTGCCCTCGGGCCCCAGCAGCGCGACCATCAAATGCACGTAGCTCTGATCCGGACCTGCCACGACGGTAACCGTTTGCCCCGGATCGACGTCGATCGAGAACCGATCGATATCCGCCGCATCGGTGATTGTGCCCGATGCGGGCGACGATTTGTAAACGAGACTCCCGTGCGGTGATCTGGCAGTAAGTGGCGTGGCCAGCGGTACGGGGCCGTCGGCGTCGATGTCCGTGCGGAAGGTGACCAAAAACTCGCCGCCCGGCTCGCCGTCGCCGGATGGAACGGTCGAGATCGGATCCGGCTCGCCGTCAAGGTCGTTGCCCACAAGGTCTTCAAACCGGCCGCCGCCGCTGGGCAATATCAGGGTGAAAGAATCCTCGGGCAACTCGGCGTACTCCAGCCGCAGCGTGGAGGTCGCCGGATCATACTCGAACACGTCGGGTGTAAAGGCTCCGTTGCGCAGACCAATCAAGCCCACGCTGGCGGGGTCAAGACTCCTCGCATCGAGCTCCTCGTCGAATCGCGCCGTGTACACCAGCGAACCGGTCGGGACAGCGCCGCCTGCGAGGATCGACGATTCGACCACTCGCGGGCCCGTCAGGTCCAACGAGGAATCGACCAAGAACTCCACGTGGAACGGCTCGTTGGGCGTTCCGCGCAGGTCCAGAATGGCCGCCGCGCCGATGGTGGCCGCGTGCATCCCGTCGGGCACCAACGGAAGGTCGAAGAGGACGGTATCGTTGTCGAGGATTGTCACTCCCACCGCAGGAATCCCGCCCACAAGCAAGTCGCCCGGCTCGACCGTGCTCTGGTGCAGGTATCCGTCGAAATCGATGCGCATCTGCGCCGGGCCCGTATTCATCCGGTCACCGGCTGCCGGGACACTGCCGACAACCCGCAACGGCGGAGGCGCTCCGGTAGAACCAACAACGCCGAGTACGTACTCGGCGGAGGCATCATTCGCACTGCTCACGCGAGCCGTGTACACTCCGCTGCTGGTGGCCGTGTGCTCCAACCACGCGTTGCGGCCGTCGGGCCCACTGTTGTCGTCGTGGCCAACGAGGGTGCCGTTGGGATCGTAGAGGCTGATGATCGGATCCAGTGCATCGTTCCACGCGCCCGGCATTTGGCGCGGTGTGGCCGTTGTAATCGTAAGGTGGTCGCCCGCCACTGCGTGGATGGCATGGTGTTCGCACTTGGGGCTTACGATATACGCGGCCCCACAATCGGTCAGACCGCTGCCGTCCTGCAATCCCGCCCCGATGATCGACGTCGTTCCATTCGTGGCAACGGCCAGGCCAAAGCGGGTGCCCTCCGATACATTGGCCGGTACCAACTTCTGGCGCTGGACCCACGCACTCCCGTCGAATTGGAAGATGTAGGCCGAACCAGATGACGACCCGGCGCCAACGGATTCCTCGGCCCCCACAATCGCCAGGTCGCCGACTATCGAGACCGACTTGGCAAAGACGTCACCCGCCGCGGCGTCGGCGGCGGTCAACTTCTGCTGCTGTACCCACTGGTTGCCATCGAAGCGGAAGACGTAGGCGGAGCCAGAGGCCGAATCTGCACCGTCGTCCCCAGGTGCCCCCACAATAGCCATGTCGTCGCTGATCGCGACCGATTGGCCGAAGGAGTCGCCCGAGGCGGCGTCCGAAGCCGTCAGCTTCTGCCGTTGCACCCACTGGCTGCCGTCGAATTGGAAGATGTAGGCAGAACCAGAACCATAGCTCGCATCATCGTCGCGGTAGGCGCCCACAATCGCCGTGTTGCCGCTGATCGCAACCGAGTAGCCAAAGTAGTCACCTTCTGCCGCGTCCGAGGCCGTCAGTTTCTGCCGCTGGGTCCACTGGTCGCCGTCGAACTGAAACACATAGGCCGAGCCGGAAAGCGAACCTGCATCATCATCCCCGTAGGATCCCACAATTGTCACGTCGCCGCTGATCGCGACCGACCGGCCGAACTCGTCGCTTGCGGCGGCGTCCGAAGCCCTCAGCTTCTGTTGCTGGACCCACTGGTCGCCGTTGAACTGAAACACATAGGCCGAGCCGGCAGACCCACCTGCATCGCTGTCCCGATCAGCGCCCACAATTGCCATATCACCGCTGATCGCGACCGAAATGCCGAAGAAGTCGCCCGCGGCGCCGTCCGAAGCCGTCAGCTTCTGTTGCTCGATCCATTGCCTGCCGTCCCATCGAAGAGTATAAGCCGCGCCGGACTGACTGCCGGCATCATCGTCTTGATGGGCCCCCACGACTGCCGTATCACCGCTGATCGCAACCGAAGTGCCGAAACTGTCGCCCGCCGCTGCGTCGGAAGCGAAGACCTCATCCCGTGAAAACGCATCGAGATAGGCGAGCACGTTCCCACTGATTCCTACATCACGCGTCGGCACGACGGTTCCGTCGAGCATCCTCGGGTCAAAGCCCGCATCGCGGAGGATCAGTAGGCGATACGCGCTGACCGCGTCACCGCCTACCCGCACGAAATACTCGCCGGGCAGGCCGTCGGCCGGATCGACGAAGTCGTCGATCATCCGGGTTCCTCCCTCGGCAGACAGGCCCCAGGTGATCCGTACCCCGGCCTCATCGTAGAGTCCGACCGAGATGCCGTCGCTTATGTCCGGCTTGAGCACCACGCTGGCCGACTGACCGTCCTCGAGCGCGAAACGGTACCAGTCTTCGCCGTCGCCCGGCTCGCCAACCGTGCCGAGCACCGCCCCGCGGGCGGCCGAGTCGACGCCAAGCATGATGAAGCTGGGCTGAAGATCCTGGGCCGAAGCCAAGTCGTTGTTCGGCGTCGCCTCGTGTTGCTCGTCTTCGATCACCGCGTTGAGAACCAGTCGGGCCGTGTAGCTGCCCGTTGCGTCGGCCGCGTCGGTGATGACCATCGTGTACGTGCCCGGCCCGGTTGTCGCGATCGTCTGCAGCAAGGCGCTTTCGCCTGCGGCGCTGGACGTGACGGCGCCGATCGTGATGCCATCGGGATCCTTCAACTCAACCGACGGTTGCAGCGTGGCTTCCGGCTCGACCAGCACCGTGACCGTTTGCCCGTCGTCCAGGTCTATGGTAAAGCTGTCGGTCTCGTCGGCCGTGGTGATTTCGGCCTCGACCGAGCCCTCATAAACCAGGCTGCCCAGCGGTTCCACCGCCTGCAAGGGAACAGGAAAGGGCTCGACCGACAACAGCCGCCGGTCTTCCAGCGGCTCGATTCGCAGAGGCCGCCAGTGCGGCTCCGGGCAGCCTTGATGGAACGGTTGTCTCGGCTTCGTCAACGTCCGACAGCGACGACAGGTTCTCGCGGGGCGAAGTGCCATTTGTGCTATCCTCCCGGTAGTGCCCCTTATGCTACGTAGCCGTGGCCCCCAGTGTAGCTCTTGACGAGACGGAAATCAAGCAGCCAGGGGGGACATTTCCCCGCCGAAGTTCTTCGGGCAGAAGCCCCATCCCAAACTGCAGCGCATTTACAGCACACTGCGTGCGAATCGATGCGGTTGGGCGCGACACGGTGCCAGGGCGTGCCAAAAGAAGCGGCGACCCGCCCGATTTGGTGGTCGCCGTAAGTTATAGCCAGTTGGGACGTTGCGCGATTCGATGCGCCGGCGTGCGACGTGGCGCGACCGCGTGCAAAGTGCCCCCTGGAGGACTCGAACCTCCAACCCTCTGATTAAGAGTCCGGCAGAAATCGCG
>JAFGRD010000058.1 GCA_016935315.1 Pirellulales bacterium | reverse complement strand
GGCGTGCTTGCGGTGATAGCTGCTGGGCGCGGGCCGAGGCATCGTTCTTATAGACGACCGCCAGAGACTCCAGCACGTGGCGGCACTTCATTTCATTTCCTCCCAGTTTCTGCCAGGTGTTTCCCCCATCGCCGGTGACCCAAAGGCCGCGCTCGCTCACGCCCGCGATCACCTCGTTGCTGCCGGGCACAGCCCGCATGTACGTGACGCCGTAGGCGCCCCATGTCTCGCCACCGACATTGCCGGTGACGTTCACCCAGCCGGCCGTGGGTGCATCGCCCGACTGGGCAATGGCCAAACCTGCCAGCGACAACAGCATGATCGGAAAACCCAAGAGACACGCAACTTGTTTGACTGCCAACATGTGTTTGCACTCCTTTCGGGGCCATTGTCCCGAGACCATGGTCAGTTTCGGTCAAGACAATCACGGTATCGGCGGGCTATCGCGCCACCGGCGACAGGCGAATGACCTACTTCGCCGACGCGCTGGATCTCTTCACCCGCACCTCCTTCACCAGGAACTCATTGGGCGAACTGACCGCATCGAAGCGGAAGTTCCACCCCCACTGGCCGACGAAGTTGGCGTCGCTCACCGTCCATGTGTTCTGCTGCCACTGGTCGCCTTCGGGAATCGTCCACCATCCCGGCGCCCCTCGGTAGCCCTTCGCCGATTCATAGCAGAGATTCATTCCCGCGTCCTTGTCCAGCGCTACGCGCTTGGCCACAATCGTGATCTCCAACTCCTTGGTCCCATAGGGAACGAACAGCGGATCGACGCGGAAGTACACGTAATGGCCCTCGCTGCCGACGGCGAAGTCCGTGCGGCGACAGGTATCCGTCAGGCCGTTGGCAACCACGGTCGTTTTCGGATTGACCTGCCTCAGGCCGTCCTCGATATTGGCAGCGCCCAGACGGCAGGTGACGGCTTGGGCGTGGGCATAGTCGCCGCCCCATGGATAAGGTCTGCCCAGGTTCGCCTGTGCCTGTGTGGCTAGATCGTCGGGCAGCTCGCCGACGAATACGGGCGTCTGGCTTAGGACCAGTTCCTGGCCGGCCTCCAGCGATGATTGTCTTCCCTCCAGATTGGTCACGGACACATCAGCACCGAACTTGGCTTTGTGCTGCTTACCCGCGGGCGACCAGGCCGCCAAGACTCCCCCATGTTGGCCCTGGAAGAGAAAACCGTACCCACCCTCGTCCAGATCCAGCCAGCCCAGGTAGCGAGGTTTCTGCCCTAGCAACGTGGTCATCGTTCTCAGCGCGTCATACGCGGGGCGCGGCGTCCAGTCGGCGCGGATGATGCCATGGTCCGTGCCCTGTCCATACGCCGGGCCGCGGGCCTCGAACCAACAGATACGATCAAATCCCTGCGCCATCGAGAGCAAGTAGGCCTTGACCAACATGTCGGCCTGCTGCGCGTCGGCCCTGGCATCGGGCTTGATCGGGGCCTGGAAGCCGGTTTCCGTGATCCAGAGTGGGATGTTCGGCCGCTGCTTGTTAGCGGCGAGCATCTGGCGGAGATTGCCCGCGAGACTCAGGTAGCCCACTTCCCCGCCTTCGCCCACCGCGGCCAGATTCTCGTAGGGATGCACGCAGAGGTAATCGAAGTGATCGGCGGCGCCGGCCTTGATTGCTGCATCCAGGAATCCGACGTCGAAGTTGGCCACGCTCATGCCGACCTTGACGCTTGGGGCGACCTTCTTGGCCGCGTCGTACGCCGCCACCACCAGATCGGCATAGTCCTTCACCTTGTTCTGCCCTTCGTAGAAGCTGCCGTTGAACTCGTTCCAAACCTCCCAATACTTGATGTCCTTCTGGTAGCGGTCCACGGTGCCGGTGACGTAGTCACGCCAATACTGGATGTCCTTGACCGGGCCCCTGCGCGTTCCGCCGTCGGCCGACGCCCAGGGGGTGAAGTAGCACCAGACGCCGATCAGATGGATGTTGTTCGCCCGGGCATCGGCCACCATTCTATCGGCGCCCTCCCACTCCCACTGGTTCTGCCGAGGCTGGATCGATTGCCATTCCGGGAAAAGCCGCAACCACCGGACGCCGGCCTTTTGGAGCATCGGGTTGAACTTCGGGTAGTCGCCGGACCATTCGGCGCCTGAAGCGATCGCCCAGGGGCTGGCGTCGTCGCGAGGATCAGTCTCGCGGGCGGAGGACGCGCTCCGGTCATTCGGCGGCGTCTGGTGCGGTACAGACGTCTTGCTCGTGCGGTCCTCCGTCAATGGCGTCTTACTTGTGCGGTCATCGGCAGGCTGGACGCCTGTGTCGCTGGCCGCGCCCTCCAACGGCGTCACCCACACTTGCATCTGGCCATTAAAGAACGTCGTGGCAGCATCTCCCCATGCCGGGTCGCCGGCCATACGAAACTTCATCCAGCGGCCCGGGCCGAAGTCGTTGCCGGGATTGCTCTCGTCGCGGCTGTAGCAGCGGATGTAAAGGTCCTGGGTCTTCAGGCCCGTTACCTTGGACTTGCCGGCGTCGACGAAGGGCTCGACGATTCCACCCTGACTGACCTCGCGGAGGGTGCTCCAGTTCCGGCCGTCGATACTGTACTCGACGCCGCCGACCGTGCCACTGCCGACACCCCATTCGCTCCAACCCGCAGCGAAGCGAAAGGCAGCGATCGGGCGGTCGAAGTGCAGCTTGAACACCAGCCGGCCGCTGGTATTGCCGTCGGTGGTCACTGCTAAGGGCGTCCCTGTTCCATCGGGGCCAGGGTCTGTCAGTTTCACGCCGGCGGTTGCGAAGTACACGCCCTGATTCCCGTAGGGCAGCCAGGCATGGGTCTCCTTGGTGCCGGGATCGACTTCCTGCTTGGGGCCATAGACGTAATCGGCCTTCTTCACGTCGTCCCAGGTTCGCTGGATGGTCTGCCCGACCTTGATTTCCAGCGTGCCGCCGCCCCCGGCCGCGAAGGCTTCGGTGTCACATGTCGCCATAACCATCGCCATCAACAGGGCCCCAGTACCCAGTTGCCGTGCTTTGCGCGATTGCATGCGCATCATGACCTGCCCCTCTTCTTCGTGTCAGTGTCGTTGAACATCACCGCTCACTCTCCCTTGCGAACGACCATTGCCTCCCCATGACCCAACCTCCTTTCCTCCGCCGGCCCAATCTGCCGAAGAACCGGGGAGGCCGCGCAAGATCTTACCTTACCAGCATAGCAGACGGCCTGTCGCAATTCCACGGTGTACGGGTGGACCGGTCCCGAGCCGGCCCGTGAACGGTTATGTGATCACAGGCAGGAACAAGCCCCTGGAGTTTATTCGGCGTCCATGGTGATGGAGTGTCACTCTTGCTGTAAATGAGTTTCTGTTGCGGGAAGCTCTCGGGGCGGTTTGGCTGAGTGGAATTGAAGGGAAAGAACACGTCCTTATCCTCAGGGTATTCAACCTGTGGCCAACCGCAGGGATACTCTGCGCGAAGTCGGCGCAAAGAAGTACCCAATACTATCTACACCCAGGGCCACCCACTTCAAGACGCCACACTCGACAACCGACAACACCCTGCGTAAGCCCATTCCCTGAAGATCAGAGCGACCGCAACAAGAGCCAGGTCCCGGCCGCCTCCGGATGGTTGGCTCGAGCGGCCGATGGTGCAGCGTGTGGGACCACGACACGTCCTACACCGACCACATTTGCAGCAGGCTGTCTACGGGTTCTTCCACCTGTCGCGCCTTCTCGGATGGTTGCCCGTCGTCGCGCATTCGCTCGAACTCGTAGAGCCAGTCGCGCTCGCCAAGCGAGGCCAGGCAGCTTCCTAACAGCAGGTCGGCGGCCCGCGTCAGGGCAACGTCGCGGGCAAGAGCCACGCCGATCTGTGTCGAACCGAATCTCCTGTCTTGCCCAGTGCCCGGGGGCATGTCCCAGATCTCTGTTTCCGTAGAAACCATTGAACCGTCGCCCTTGGGGTCCTTGCTCCCAGGCACGGTGATCAACTTCAGGGCGTTGAGGAAGTGTGTCTGGTTGTTGCGGGCCAGGAGCATATCGGTGGCATCGACGCGGGCGTCACGGTTGCAGTCGTAGGGAAAGTCAATAGCGGCCGGGCTGAGGAACGTGCGCGGGTTGTTGCGGGTAAGCAGCATGTCCGTGGCGTTGACTTTGGCGTCCGTGGCGCTGTTGCCTGCCTCGGCCACGGCATTGCCGAAGTAGAACACGTCGTCCGCCTCCAGGCCGGTGTTGACGGTAGCCAGCACGGTGACCTGCAGCCACTGCTTCTGGATCGCGTTGTCGGGCCAAACGAGTGTGACGCGGTCTGAGCTGTTGAGGCCTTCGCCGGGCCGGACGGAAACGCTGGTCGGCTCAGGGGCGGTGGCCCAGGTACTTGGATCGTCGCTGTTGCCCACGCGGAACTGGAAATCGGCGGCCGTCGGCGTGCCTGTCAACCCGGCGATGTCGACCATGATGCCGTTGATGCCGCGGGCATAGCTGGTGTAGTTGGCAAAGCTGGCCGTTTGTCCCGGCAGCAGGGCGACTTTGTCGGTCGCCATGGCGGCGTCATCATCTGGATTCGCCCCCGGATCGTTGCCGTCGAAGGCCGAGTTGTTGTAGAAGACATAGCGGCCAAACACCTCGGGGGCCTGGCCCACTTCCAGCGTGTACTCGCCGTAGCCCGATCCGGCGACCACCTGCACCAGGTATCGGCCCGACTCGGACGCGACCAGTCGCACCATGGCGTTGCGGCCGTCCGCCGCCGAGTTGTGGTCGTCGGCCACGACCTGGCCGTCGGGGTCCAGAAGCCGCAAACGCGGATCCAGCGTGCTCGGCGGGAGCCCGACCGCGTCGGCCGAGGGCGTTTTCGTCAGGACTTCGAGGGCATCGCCTGCTACCAGCTCGATGGCATACCAATCGTCGGCGTCCTCCGCAGCGTCCAGATAGCCGACGGCGACCGGGTCCCTCAGACCTCGCAGCAAATCGGTCGGCGAATCGTTGGGTTCCGTGTCGAAAACTGCCGAATCGGTGACTACGATGCCGTACTCCGCGTCGATCGACGAGGTCAACCGCAAGGTGTAGACTCCGTCGGCTGCCACGGCAAACCCCAGGATGGCCAGATCGTAGTTGCCCGCCGCCAGGCCCAGGGGATCGGGCACGGCCGTCGCCAGGACGCTCTGTCCGTCCGGATCGAGCAACTCCAGGATCTCTTCGGAAAAATCGGCGCCGTCCTGCCCGGCCAGCACGACGTCGATCGAGTGGCCTGCCTTGCCGCTCAGGTCGAGCGTGTATTCGTCCACGTCGGGCAGGGCCCACTTCAGCAGATCCTCCGCGACCAGGCTCAGACCATCCAGTTCCAGCAGCGCCGGACCGGCGAAGCTCTCGGGAATCGTCTCCCGGAAATGGATGCGCACCACCTGCCCCCGGTAGGTGGTCAGGTCGAATCGCTGCTTCCGCCAGCCGCGATCGACCTCGGACGTGATCTGGGCCGGAATGGTTTCCGTATACAGAGTCTCCAGAAGGTTGTTCTCCGTATCGCGAACGGAGATCTCGAACGTACGAGCCTGCCCTTCGGAAACGCCGCCGGTGTAGGCGATGCGGTGGTTCGTGATCAGTGTCGTCTGGTCGCCCAGCACCGGGATGGCCACGTCCTGGTAGAGTTCGTACTCCAGCCCGGCAGCCCCGTCGAGTCCATTGTAGGCGCTATAGGCTCCCGAGCGCGGGGCCGAGTCGAAGAAGAACCCACCGGCGGCGGGGCCGACCGTCCACGGAGTCAACGCGGGCAGGCCGTTGCTGGTGGCGGTCCAGCCGGTGAAGTCGCCGGTCTCGAAGTCGCCGTTGACCAGCAGCTCGGTCCGCTGAGCCAGCCCAAAGGCCGGCTGCCCCGCCCCGGCGAGGCCGGTGACGGAGCTTGGCCACGTGAACGAGCGCAGCCATTGACCTTGCCGACTGTGCACGAAGATTTCGTACGGGTACTTGGAGGCGCTGCAATAATCGTTGAACGTGCCGCAGAAGATCTCGTTGCCCACGGCGGCAAGGCCCTTGGTGCGAAGCGGCACCGGGAATTGGCTTCGGACGACGCCGGTATAGGGATCGACCTCGGAGACCGATCGGGGGCTCACCAGCGGTTCCTCCAGCACGAGCAGAGCCTCCGGTTCGCAGATAGCTCCCAACGCATCCGCGATCAGCTTGACGTTCTGCGCTGCCAGGCTTCGCGTGACCGCGTTGCTGACGGGATTGTACACGTGGATGCTTTGCGTTTCCTCGTTGAAGATGTAGACTCGGCCACCTAGCGCCGCCAGGCCCTCGATGTCGGCAAAGGGCACCGACACGCTCCGCAGAGTCGCCCCGGTATCAGGGTCGATCTGGTACAACTTCGAGGAGGTTGAAGAGAACGAGTAGGTGGCAAAGAAAAGGCTGGTGCCGTCAAACGCAAGGCCCGTGTGGCTCGATACACCCCAGGGGGCCGGAAACTCGTTGAGTACCGCTCCGGTTTGCGGATCCAATTCGGTAATCGTGTCAGGCTCGCAGTTGGCCACAAACAGCCGCGACCGGCCCCTGGTCGCGCTCAGCGCGCCAAGCCCGAACAGGGCTCCCTCGGGCACCTCCATCGCGGCGAGCACCGCCCCGGTGAACGGGTCGAGCGTGTACAGCAAACCGGAGGCCGTCGAGGCGTACAGACGTTTTCCGTCAAAGGCCAGCCCTTCGACGTCGGCCGCAGGCGCCGGCAGCGTGGCGCCGGGCGTCTCGGGGGTCCGTGGGTCGAACTCGACAATGCCCTGCCCGGGCACGAAGGCGAACTGCCGCCCCACGGCGTCTCCTCCGATCGCCGTCGCGGGGCTGGTCGCTGTGAAGTGACTCGACTCGGTTGCGGAGCGGATGTCCTGCCGGCGGATCTCGTTGCCGCCATCGCCGAAATAGACCCGCGGCTCGGTTTCACAGGTGCCGGTGACCACGACGTCATCGATGTTCCAGCCGCAGCCTGCGCCAACCTCATCAGTCGGCCCCATGCCGAAGCGAACGGTCACGGTCGGCTTGTTGGCGGCCACAGCCGAGATATCGACGGCCTGCCAGGTCCACGATTCGTCAAGGACCCCCTGAACACCGTTTTCCCACACCGTAGTCCAAGACGTGTCGTCGTGGCTGACCTCGATGGTGGCATGATCGGTCCTGACGCTCGTCACGCCCAGCCAGCGCCAAAACCCCAGCACCACGCGGTCGTAACCCGATGCGTTAAACGGGGGCATCGTGGCATGGTAAGCCGGAATGTTGCCGGCATAGGCGCCATCGAGGTTGTAGCCGATGACGTTGTCGCCGGTGATGCCGGACTCGGGATCAGGGTAGGTGCCCCCGTCGCCGGTCGGAACGCCGAACTGCCAGTCGCCCTCCAGGGTCCAGCCGGGGTCCTGGTCCATCGTGGCCGCATAGAGGATTTCTTCCAGGTTGCAGTTGTCGTACCCCAGGCCGCTGACGGGGCCGCCCGCGATGGTCTCGGTCGACAGGACCGCGCCGGTGGCGGGATCGAGACGATAGAGCACGTTGGGGTCTACGTCGGAGTTGACGTAGAGCAGCGCTTGGGCGTCTTCGGCGACGCAGAGACCGATCCGGGTATGTCCCGGGGTCAGGGCGTCAGGCGCGGCAAAGGATTCGAGCACGTTGCCCCGAACGGGATCGAGGGCAATGATCCGGCCCGTTGCCGGCTGCACGCCCCACACGCGGGCGTCGATCAGCTCGGTCCGCTCGCCGGCTCCGGCGACGCCGTACCGCCCCGAACCGAGCGGTTGCACCGAATCGTCGATGGCCAGTTCGGAACCGTCGTCCGTGTCGGCCACTTCGGCCACACAGCCCCGGCCGATCCGCAATCCGTATCGGCCGGCCCGATCGCCGCCGACACGCAGGGCATACGTGCCGCCGGCCGGCATCACGACCACCGGCACGCCGACCGCCTCGCCGGCAGCCGACGCCGAAAGCGGCGCGACCAGCCCCACGATCTCGATCGTCAGCGTGGCGGACAACTCCTCGGGCCAGACCTCGATCGAGATCGCCTCGCCGGCCTCGGCGGGAAACAGGTACTCGTCCACGTCGCCGGCCTCGTTCAACAGGCCTTCATCGCGGCTCTCGAACATCAGCGATCCGTAGGGCCGCAGCCGCCCAAACGGCTCGGCGGCCATGCTCGAAGTGTCCACGCTGAACTGCAGCAGGAAACTCCCGCCGGGATGGCCGTCGCCCGACGGCACGGTCAGCTCCGGGTGACGTTCGCCGTCCAGGTCCTGGCCAAAGACGTCCCGAAACACGGCATTGTCGCTGTACAACGACAAGTTGTATTCGTCTTCGGCGAGGTACGGGAATTGCACGGTCAGCCTCGATGGCGCCGCACTGTAGCTGATCGCCTCGGCCATGACCCGGCCGCCGCGCATTGCGGTCAGCCAGACATCGGCGACGTCCAGGTCGGTCGCGTCGAGCTGTTCGTCGAACTCGGCGACGTAGACCAAGGGGCCCCGAGGCAGCGTGTCGAGGTACAGAATCGATGAGGCAATCACCCGCGGCCCGTTCTGGTCAACGGTAAGATGCGAGACAAACGGCTCGATCGGCGTGTTTTGCAGATCGAGGATGGCCCCGCCGGCAATGGACACCTCGTGGACGCCCCCGGATAGCCCCGGCAGGTCGAAGATGACGGTGTCGAGGTCGACAATTGTAACCTTCGTGGCCGGCACGCCATCGACCGTCAGATCGGCCGCTTCGAGCGTGTCGAATCGAAACGGGTCGTTGAAATCGACGGTCAGCCTTCGGGGAGCGGTCGGGGACACCGCCCCGTCGGCCGGGTCGGTGCGGGAAACCTCGAAGGCCGGCAGGTCGCCCGTGTGGCCGGTAACCTGCAAAAAGTACTCCCCGATGGTGTCGTTCGCGCCGAGCACGCGAATCGTGTACTCGCCCGACACCGGGGCCGTATGCTGCAAAGACACATTGCGGCCGTCGGCCCCGCCGTTGTCGTCGCCGGCCACCAGGTCGCCGTCCGGGTCATACAGTTCGACGGCCGGATCGAACAGGTTGACAAACTCCCCCGGCCCACCGCCTGGCGTGGTCGTGGCGAGAAACAGCTCGTCGCCCGCATTGACGTTGACCGTGTACGGATCGAACCTCAGCGTCTCCAACATGTAGATGTATGCTGCGCCGGAACCGGCTATGCCGGCAGTATTGCGATCGGGCGCGCCTACGATTGCAGCATTCGCGCCGATGGCAACACAGTGGCCAAATTCGTCGTTCGTATCTGCATTAAAGGCGGTCAGCTTGTGCTGCTCGATCCATTGACTGCCGTCGAAACGAAAGATGTAGGCTGAGCCCGACTCGCTGCCCGCATCATCCGTGTAGTTGGCACCCACAATAACTGTATCGCCGCTGATGGAGACTGAGCAACCGAAGCAGTCGTCGGCTGCACGATCGGGGGCCGTCAGCTTCTGCTGCTGGATCCAGCGGTCGCCGTCGAACCGGAATACAGAGGCGGAGCCGGAATTCCATCCCGCCTCATCGTCCCCGCGGTCCCCTATGATCGCCGTGTCGCCGTTGATGGCGACAGAACAGCCGAAGCAGTTGGCAACGCCGTCGGAAGGAGACAGTTCTTCTTGCTGGAGCCACTGCTCGCCGTCGAATCGGAACACGTACGCCGAGCCGGACCGTCCACCCGCATCATGGTCGCCGTAGGCCCCCAGAATCGCCGTATCGCCGCTGATGGCAACCGAATGGCCAAACCAATCGGCGGCCGCCGCGTCGGAGGCCGTTAGTTTCTGCCGCTCGATCCATTGCGTGCCGTCAAAACGGAACACATAGGCGGAGCCGCTGTTGACAGCCGCGGTGTCATCTTCCTCGGCCCCCACGATCACCGTGTCGCCATGAAGGGTAACTGAGCCGCCGAATCGCGCGCCAGTGGCCGGATCCGAGGCGACGATTCTCTGCTGCTGGACCCACTGTTCCCCATCGAGTCGGAACACATAGACTGAGCCGCAGTCCGCAACCGGGTGATCGTCCCCGGTGGCTCCCACGATCACCGTATGACCGCTGATGGCAACAGAGCCGCCGAAGTAGTCGAATGCGCTGCCGTCGGAAGCCGTCAGCTTCTGCCGTTGGACCCACTCCCGCCCGTCGAACCAGTAGATGTAGGCCGTACCCACGGACTGCAATCCACGGTCGTCGCCCGACACGCCCACGATTGCCAGGTTGCCATCGATCGCGACCGATTGGCCGAAGCGGTCGTAGTCGCGAGGATCGGGATCGGCAATCTCCTGTTGCGAGACTCGATCCAGCCAGCCAAGCGCGCCGTTGATCTGAGTAAGGTCGCGCGGCACGGCCAACTCGTTCCTCGGTTGCATGTTCAAGGCCGCGTTACGGTTGACCACCAACGAATAGCCCTCGCTGGGTCTGCCTCCAACGCGAACGAAATAGGCGCCGTCCAGGCCGTCGGGCTCGTCGACCAGACCCACGATCGCCTCGTGGCCCGTGCTGACGGCCCGGCGCTGCGCCAGCAGTGTCCCGCCGTCGCCGTACAACTCGATCAGCCGATCCGAACTGGGTGGACCAGCCAGCACCAGATCGGCCGACTCACCGTCATCCAGGGTGAAGCGGTACCAGTCTTCTTCCCGAAACAGAGCAATCGTTCCAAGCACCGCGCCCCGCTGAACCCCGGCGTCGCCCAGCGGCAGGAAACTCCCGTCAAGATCCTCGGCAGCGGCCATCTCATCGTTCGCCGGGCCGGAGTAGGATTCCCGCTCGAGGTCGGCATTGAGAACCACCTGCACCCGATACGTGCCGACGGTCTCCAAATCTCCATCCACGACCACGGTGAATGGCCCGCCGTCGCCGCTGGAAATGCTCTGCAGGATGACAGCATCGCGCCCCTCAGCCGCCACGGCCGAGTCGAGCAACGTACCTCCTGGCCCCAGCAGTTCGGCTGCCGGGCGCAACGGATTCGGCGATAGATCGTCGCCGGGCTCCAGCAAGACCGTAATCGACAGTCCGCCGTCAACATCGATCGTGAACCGATCCGTATCCGCCACGTCGCTGATCGCGCCCCACGCCGGCGACGATTCATAGATCGAACTGCCGTGCGGTGGTCTGGCAGCAAGTGGTGTCGCCAGCGGTACCGCCCCGTCGGTGTCGATGTCCGTGCAGAAGGTCACCGTGAAATCACCGCCCGGCTCGCCGTCGCCCGATGGAACGGTCGAGATCGGATCCGGTTCGCCGTCAAGGTCGTTGCCCACAAGGTCTTCCAACCGGCCGTTGCCGCTGGCCAGTGTCAGCGTGAAGGAATCCTCGGGCAGCCCGGCGTACTCCAGCCGCAGCGTCGAGCTCGTCGGGTCATACTCGAACAGGTCTGGCGCAAGGGCCCCGCTCAGCAGACCAACTAGGCTCACGTTGGTGGCGTCAAGATGTGTCGCGTCGAGCTGTTCGTCGAAGCGTGCCGTGTACGCCAGCGTACAGTCCGGCACCATGCCGCCTTGAAGCAGCAACGATTCGACCACCCGCGGTGGTATGGTGTCCGTCCAGAACTCGATCGAAAGCGGCCCGCTCGGCGTGCCTTGCAGGCTGGCAAAGGCCCCACCGCCGATCGCAGCCGTGTGCATCCCGTCGGGCAGCGGTGGCAGGTCGAACTCAACCGTGCTGACATCGATCACCGTTACGCCCTCGGCCGGAATACCGTCGATCGTCAGGTCCGTCGCCTCAACGGTTCCTTGATGCACGACTGCATCCAACTCGACCCGCATCTGCCCCGGGCTGACGTTCATCTGCTCGCCGTCGGCCGGGACGGTGCCGACAACACGTAGCGGCTGCAGTCTCGCTACCTGGCCGTCGACACTCAGCACGTACTCGCCCGCGGCGTCGTTGGCCGAGGCCACGCGGATCACGTATTCCCCCGACGCGGCGGCCGTGTGCTCCAGCCGCGCGTTGCGGCCGTCGGGCCCGCTATTGTCGTCCTGGCCAACCAGGTTGCCCTCGGGGTCGTAGAGACTGATGCGCGGATCCAGTGGATTGGCAAATACACTCGGTGTCGTTGTGGAGATAACCAGAGTGCCGCCCGCCTCCACGAGCGTAGTGTAGTCCTTGGCTCTTCGAGTCATCAAAGTCACGGACCCGCACCCGTTCACCCCGCCGAAGTCTCGCGAGTAGGCCCCGACGATCATGCTGGTCCCGTCCGTGGCGACGGCGCAGCCGAAGTAGGCTCCCGTCGCGGCGTTGGCCGCCGTCAGCTTCTGTCGTTCAATCCACTGTTGCCCGTCGAACTGGAGGCGATAGGCCGCACCGGAATCGATCCCTGTCGCATCGGCATTCATGGCCCCAACGATGACTGTATCGCCGCAGACGGCAACCGAATTGCCGAAGTAGTCACCTGCCGCGGCGTCGGAGGCCGCCAGCTTCTGCCGCTGGACCCACCGGCCGCCGTCGAACTGGAAAACATAGGCCGAACCAGAATAACCTCCGGCGTCCGCGTCCCATTCGGCCCCGACGATTGCCAGACCGTCGTTGACCGCCACCGACCAACCGAATCGGTCGCCTGTCGCGGCGTCGGAGGCCGCCAGCTTCTGCTCCTCGGTCCACCCGCTGCCGTCGAACTGGAACACATAGGCGGAACCAGAGCCACTACCTGCATCATCGTTCCCATAGGCCCCCACAATCGCCGTATCGCCACTGATCGCAACCGAGTGACCGAAGTAATCGCTTCCGGTAGCGTCGGAAGCCGTCAGCTTCTGCTCCTCGGTCCACCGGCTGCCGTCGAACTCGAACACATAGACCGAACCCGACGAAGTGCCCGCATCATCGTCTCGCCAGGCCCCCACAATCGCCGTATTACCTCTGATGGCGACCGACCGCCCGAACTGGTCGCCTCGCGCAGCATCGGAAGCCGTTAGCGTCTGCCGCTCGACCCATTGACTCCCGTCGAACTCGAAGATATAGGCGGAACCGGACATCGCGTCCCATGGGGCCCCCACAATCGCCGTATCGCCACTGATCGCAACCGAGTAACCGAAGTAACCGCTTCCGGTAGCGTCGGAAGCCGTCAGCTTCTGCTGCTCAATCCACTGTTCCCCGTCGAATCGAAACACATAGGCGGCTCCAGAGTCCCTACCGCCCTCATTGTCACGATGGGCCCCTATAATCGCCAGGTCGCCGCTGATCGCAACCGAAGAGCCGAAGTAGGCGTCTGCTGCGGCGTCGGAAGCGAAGATCTCGTCCTGCGGCAATGCATCGAGATGAGCCAGCACGTTCCCGCTGACCCCTACGTCGCGAGTCGGTTCTATGGTCTCTCCGAGTGTCCTCGGGTCAAAACCCGTATCACGCAGAATCGCCAGTCCATATGCGCTGACCGCGTCGCCGCCGACACGCACGAAATACTCGCCGGGCAGGTCGTCGGCCGGATCAACGAAGTCGTCGATCGTTCGCGTTCCTCCGTGGGCAGGCAGGCCCCAGGTGATCCGTACACCGGCCTCGTCGTAGAGTTCGACCGAGACGCCGTCGCTCTCGTCAGGCTTCAGCACGACGCTGGCCGACTGACCGTCGTCGAGCGTGAAGCGGTACCAGTCCTCCGCATCGCCCGGCTCGCCGACCGTGCCGAGCACCGCACCGCGGGTGGCCGAGTCGACGCCAAGCATGATGAAGCTGGGCTGCAGATCCTGGGCTGAAGCCAAATCGTCATTGGGTGTCGCCTCGTGTTGCTCATTCTCCAGGGCCGCGTTGAGGATCAGCCGGGCCGTGTAGCTGCCCGTGGCGTCGGCCGCGTCGGTGATGACCATCGTGTACGTGCCCGGCCCGGTTGTTGGGATCGTCTGCAGCAAGGCGCTTTCGCCTGCGGCGCTGGACGTGACGGCGCCGATGGTGATGCCGTCGGGATCCTTCAGCTCAACCAACGGCTGCAGCGTGGCTTCCGGCTCGACCAGCACGGTGAGCGTTTGCCCGTCGTCCAGATCGATGGTGAAGCTGTCGGTCTCGTCGGCCGTGGTGATTTCGGCCTCGACCGAGCCCT
>JAFGRD010000057.1 GCA_016935315.1 Pirellulales bacterium | reverse complement strand
GAGTCGTTGTGGTACTCCTGGTCCGACTCCAAATCGATCCCCCGTGCCAACTCCACCCGCAACTGGTAGCTGCCCAGCGAACCACTGTAGTAATCCACCTGCACATAGTACGTCCCGTCGGCGGGAATCGCGTAATGGCTGATGTAGGCATCGTGGTCCGGCCCGTCGTAGGCGTTGCCAACCACGGAGCCGCCGCTGGCGCCGTACAGATAGACCGCCGGGATCAAACCGCTATCGGGCGTGTCGACCGCCAACGCCACCCGGTCGCCCGCCAACGCCTCGAAACTCCACCAGTCCTCGTCCGTAGTCGGGTCGATCGAACCGATGCCGAAACCGAGGTAATAGCCGGCGCCCGTGGGGTCTTCCGACAACGGCAGGGCCGTGGCGGTAGCACGCGAATCGTTGTCGGGACTTTCCAGCACGAACTCGGCGGGCAATTGAAGGGTAAAACACTGCTGATAGGGATCGCCGCCGGTGCCGTTGGCGTCGCCGTCGATCGTGTTGCCCACCCGATCGGTCAACAAGGTCGTTGCCGTAAAACGATAGTCGCCGTTGGCCAATGGCCCGGCCTGGAGGAAGAACTCCGCGCTTCGGGAAAAGCGATCGAAGGTCGTGGCCATCACCACGGTGATCACCGTGTCGTCGGGTGTGCCGAACTGGCCGTCCGGACCCGCCTCGCGCAGGTCGAAGGCGCCGGGCGCGTTGACGGTGGCGGGATCCATCTGCTCGCTGAAGGTCAAAGAGAACGAGCTGATGACGCGATCGGAAACGGTTCCTCCGGCGGGCAGGCCGACGACCTCCACCATGGTTGGCGGCGCCGCATCGGTGAGATCCACGTCGAGCAAGTAGGCGGCGGAGGGGCCCGCGCCGTCATTGGCGCTCACGACGGCGTAGTAGTCCGCATCGGCGGCAACCGTGGCCAGGAACGCACCGTCGCCGGCGTTGCCGTCGGCGTCGGTCAGCTCCGTGCCCGTGGCGTCGACCACGCGAACGCGCGGGTCGAGCGTGCTGGAGATCGGACGGGAAGCGCTCAAATCCACGATCACGCCGGGATTCAGCCTGCCCAGGTAGAAGAAGTCTTCATCCGCGTTGCTGCCTTCAGCGGCCATGACGGATGCGGCGACCGTGGCCGCGAGATGGTTGGGTGAGCCGGCGTTGAGGAGCAGCCGATTGGCGCCGTCGACGCCGTCGTTGGCGTAGTTGGCATCGCTCTCCAATTGGATGCCGCGGACCAGATCGACACGCACCTGGTACGACCCCGTGGTGGCAGAACTGTAGTGTTTTCCCGCGCGCAGGTAGTACGTGCCGGTGGTGGGAATCGTGTAGTAGGAAATCAGCGCATCGGCATTGGGGCCGCTGTCGTGATCGCTGCGTAGCACACCGTCGGCCGAGTTGCGCAACTCGACATAGGGGTCCACGTTGCTGCTAGGCGTATCCATGCTGACCGAGACGATGTCGCCGGCCAAGGCCTCGAAGCTCCAGTAATCCGGGTCGCTCCAGGTGTCTCCGGCGACGGCGGGATCGATCTGCCCGAGGCCATACGCGGCGTAGTATCCGCGCTCGGCCGGGTCTTCCAGGAGGTTCAAGGGCGTGGCTTCCCACCGCGTATTGTTGCTTTCCGTCTCGAAGACCGCGCCGTCCGGATCGGCCACCTGGAACGTGGCGACAAAGTCTCCCGCTTCCGCACCGTTGCCCGAGGGGAACGTGCCGTCGAACTCTCCGTCCAAGATGTTTCCCGCCTGGTCCATGACGGGGTGACCACCGCAGAGACCGCGGATCTCATCCTCGTCGAGGGCCCGACCGAACACATAGACCTCGTCGATCCGATCGGCGAATCGCTGTCCGCCCAACTGGTAGTTGCCGATGGAGTACACGTCGGAGGTTGACCGATAGTCGCTCGTGCCTGCGTAGGCGCCGTCCACGTAGAACGCGGTGAAGCCGCCACTGCCCACGGCCGCGAGATGGTGCCAGAGGTTGTTGTCCAGGGTACCGACGTTGAACCCGGTGGACCGGAATCCGGTTCCGCCGACACTGTCGTACGTTCCGAGGTATCCGCCGGCGTCCACGATAATCTGGTGGTCGCCGCCGACGCCCCGGGTCAGGGTGTGCCAGTCAGCCCCCTGAAGGCCCTTGTACCACGCTGCGATGGTCCATGCGTCGCCCAGATCGATGCTGGGGTCGACCACCATGCGCGAGTCGGACGCGCCGAGACTCAACGCGGCGTTGATACTGCCATTGGCTGCCCATGCCGCATTGACCAGCGTACCCGTATGTCCATTGCCGCTGTCGTCGTTGGCCGGATTGGTGTCGTCGTCGAAGGAGTAGTGGGCCGCGGTGTCCGTGGGCACGCTGGCCACATCGCCTGCCAAGGTGACCTGGTACGCGTCATTGGGAACGAGAACGCCAAGCAGGTCGAGGGTGGCTTCGGCGGGTCCCGTCATGGCAACGGAGCTGGCAACGATCACTCTCTCGTCTCCGTCGTCGAACGTGCCATCGCCGCCGCTGCCGATGAGGCCGGATGTGCTTCTGTAGATCGTGGCGGGATCCACGGGCTCGTCGAAGGAGACCACGACCGCAGCCGGGCGGGAACTCAGCGTTGACTCGGGGGCTGGTGCCAAAGAAACCACCCGAGGTGACGTGACGTCCAGCGTGATGACCAAGGGTGGCGAATCCTCGCTTTCCCCGACGCCATCGAAGCTGCGAGCCGTGATGGAATTTGCGCCCTCCGCTAGCTGGCTCTCCGCGAAGCTGTACTGATGCAGCGTTCCAACAATCTGCTCTGCGTCTCCGAGCAACACACCTTCCCTATACACACGGATCGTGTCGCCTTCCTCGGCAGCCACGATGTCGATGATCGCCGTTGAGAAGTTCGTCAAATTGTCGTCGTCGTAGACGCCGCTGTCGCTCAAGCCTTGCAGGTCAACCCCCAACGGCGCCAAAGCGAGCAATGCCCGCTCCTCCAACGGCTCGAACACCAGTCGCCGACGACGGGAAGAATCGGTCTGTCGGCATCGAGACATGCGTTTCGTAGAAGGGCAACGACGACAAGCTTCATGACAGGGACTGGACGGTTGCATGTATTCGGTCTCCCAATTGGGTGAAATCCCTCAGCTAGACAAGGGGTTAGTCTATGCACAAAGGGGGCCGATTGTCAACTATTATCGAGGCAGATTTATTGTGGCCCCCGCCTGTATCTGTAGCTCTTCCAGGGAGGGCGATCCATTACTGCTACTGCGTATACCACGAGCTTCCTCTGGTGTTGGGGTGGTCGCCCTTTGGCTGCAGCAAGGGCCCAGCCGTTGCGACACGTTGGCTCTCTGCAGCCCTGAAACGCCGAGGTCAGCGCCAAACGCTGGTCTCGACCAAGCGTTTTCTGCAAACGCCGGAGATGCGCCGCGCTTTCATGCGGCTTCCGCTACTCGACGTTGTGCGGCAGATTCGCGTTTCATAGAATGGGAGAATGAACTGGCTTGTTGTTATCATGGTGGCCGCGGGCATGTTCTGCTGCGAAGCGCTCGACGCAGACGAGATTCGGGTGGCCGCGCCGCCACCGGCGTCACTCGAGTTGGCCCCGTTCTACCAGAAGTACGTCAGTGCTCACGGCCTGCCGGTGGTCGGGTCCGCCAAGGTGTCGGACTTCGCCCTGCTGGAAGCGGCCTATCTGATCGATCAGATGTTGGCCGCACGGCCGGATGTCCGCAAGGTCCTGATCGAGAAGGGCATTCGCTGTACAGTCATGGCTGCAAGCGAAATGACCACGGATGTCCCCGAACACAGCGGCATGCGGCCGAAGAAGTATTGGGACCAGCGTGCCCGTGGCCTGGGGGCTTCACTGGCATGTCCGGTGGTTAGAACTCGTACAAGAATTACTTCCCGGGTTTCGCCCTCGGCTTGATGGTGTAGTTCCAGTCGGGGCATGTGTTGTGTCTGTGGAG
>JAFGRD010000005.1 GCA_016935315.1 Pirellulales bacterium | reverse complement strand
GCTTCGTCGCAGTTGGTCACTCGCCCGGCCTTGCTGTCGTACTCCAGCTTCTTGCCGACTCGATAGGCCACCAATCCCAAGAGCATCTGCTCGATGGCGTCGCCGCTGTATTTGAAGTCACACGCGCACTTCAAATCGCCCTTGCATGCTTTGACCCATTGCTCCTGGAAACCGCCCATGAACGGAATCCGCTCCGATTCCGGTCGCGGCGTGTAATGGTCCAGACTGCCGCCTTTTTC
This sequence comes from Pirellulales bacterium, assembly GCA_016935315.1. Taxonomy (GTDB): domain Bacteria; phylum Planctomycetota; class Planctomycetia; order Pirellulales; family Thermoguttaceae; genus JAFGRD01. The sequence goes on along the minus strand of JAFGRD010000005.1, from coordinate 119,051 downwards.
AAGCGGCACAAGCTTGTGGTTTCCGAAACCTGCCGCCAGTTTGGCCTTGTCGCCCACAAACAGAGCGCCGTGGCCGTTGCCGTGCGGATCCATTTCCTTTGCCTTGGCGCCGTGAGCCCCCTGATACCAGGTGAGTTTGATCGGCGGGCGCCAATCGTTGGCGGGATGGTCGAAGGTCGAGGTCATGTCGACGGGCGTCACCTCGGGATTGAATTCTCCGCCGAACGCTTCGGCCGTTGTGGGCAAGGTCGCGTCGATGCCGTACCAGGCCAGGTCCATCGTATGGCTTCCCATATCGCCGATCTGACCGCTGCCGAAGTCCCAATACATGTTCCAGGCCAGGCAACCGCCGAAGTAGCCGGGGTTGTAGGGGTGCATCGGCGACGGACCGATCCAGAGGTCGTAGTGCAGATGGGACGGAGGATCGCCGGCGGGCGGCAGATAACCGGGCCGACGAATCTCGCGATTGCCCCAGGCGTGAACATGCTGCAAGGTTCCCACGGCACCATCCAGAATCATCTCGCGTACGCGGTCGAAGTTCGGGTGCGCGTGTCGTTGCGTCCCGACTTGCGTGGCGAGCTTGTCTTTCTTGGAAAGCCAGTTCGCGCGAACCACGCGTGCCTCTTCCACGGTATTGGCCAGTGGTTTCTCGCAATAGACATGCATGTCGCGGTTCAAGGCCCAATTGGCAATGAACGCATGGGTATGATCGGTTGTGCTGCAAACCACGGCATCGATGTTCTTCTGTTCCAGGCATTTGCGCCAGTCGACGTAGTGTTTCGCGTCGGGGAACGTCTCGGCTCCCTTGGCAAGGTTCTGCTCGTTGACGTCGCACAACGCGACGACATTCTCGCCCTTGATGCTGTTGAAGTGAGCACGAGCCCTCCCCCATGCGCCGATCACGGCGACATTCAGTTTGTTGCTGGGTGGATTGGGGCCGGCAAATACGCCACTGGGCAGAATCGCTAATCCTGCCCCGGCGGCCATCGTCGATTGAAGAAGCTGACGTCGAGTGATCGTGGGGCGATCGGCGGTTCGTTGGCGCGAGGCGTTCATCATTCGGGCTCCTTGTGGTGCATGCGGAAGGAAAGACGTTGCTCTGAAAATGGGGCGTGGGCGGGTCCCACGAACTCTTCATCCCACCAATCTAACCGGTCCATGGACAGATAGCAATTCAGACGTCGCAGATTTTGACGGCCTGGGCAAGCGACGTGAGGGGATCGCCCGTCGGTACGAACTCGTGGGCGACGTAGCCGGTAAAACCGGTCTCCACGACGGCCCGCATGATCGCGGGATAGTACAGCTCCTGGGTCTCGTCGATTTCGTGCCGGCCCGGATTGCCGCCGGTGTGATAGTGACCTATCAGATCCTTGTGAGTTTGGATCGTGCGGATGATGTCGCCTTCCATGATCTGGGCATGGTAGATGTCGTAGAGGATTTTCACGTTGGGAGAACCGACGCGCGTGCAGACCTCGACGCCCCAGGCCATGTTGTCGAACATGTAGCCCTTGTGGTCGACCTTGCTGTTGAGGTACTCGATACAGATGTTGACCTTCTTCTCTTCCGCGAAGCCTGCAACCTGTTTGAGGGCTGCAACCGCGTTTTCGATTCCAACGTCATCGGAGATCCCGTTCCTGTTGCCCGCCATGGCAATCACGTTGGAGAAGCCGTATTCGGCGTTGGCCTCGATCGCGGCGCGGATGCGGGCAATCGCCTGCTCGCGCGTGGTCTTGTCGTTGACCGCACCTCCGCCGGAGGTCATCGTGCAGACCAGGCCGTGCTTCTTCAGCGTGGGGAAGTCGTTGGGTGTGAGCAGGTCGATGCCCTTCAGGCCCATCGTTGCACCTGCTTCACAGAGCTGGTCGAGCGAGAGCGTGCGGTAGCACCACCGGCTGACTGACTGGTGGATCCGCCCCTTCTTGACGACCCGCTTGATCTCCGCGGCTGCGTCTTGGGCCAGGACGGGGGCCGTAACGGCTCCGGCGGCGAGCATCGAGGCTCCGCGGATGAGGGCCCGACGCGAGAGTTTGCCTGTGTTCATCGGTGGTCTCCTATCGAGGGTGGGTTCGACTTGCGTGGCCACTATGGCCCTTCGGTTGTTACCATATTCGACGCGTTTCCTCAAGCCCTTTGGCGGCGGCACCGCTCTCCGGCTTGCGGCATTCACCGTTGCGGCTGGGGTGTGAATCGGCAGTCATTCCCCGCTCATGTCGGGCCCGACGTCGGCCTGCTCCGTCACGCCCAGACTCTTCGCCGAGACCGGGACGGGTAGGCTCTGATGCACCAGCTCAAGCGGGCCGAAGCCACCGGTAATGAGCCTGTGTTCGTGGAAGGTGCAGAACTTGTAGTAGCACTTGTTGTCGGCGTCCTTGTACGTTTCGTAGCCCGGGCGTCGCCCTTCCGGTGGCACGGCGACACCGGCCCCAGCTCGGACGTGAGGGACCCCTGCCGGAACTCGTGACGCGCCCGATTTATGGGTCGATTCTCGATGAGTCGCGCGACCTATTTGAACAGCACCATCATCGGGTGCCACGGCGGCAGCACGGTGGCCGGCTGGTCGAGGATTCTCAGGAGCTTGTTCGGGACGTACGCCTTCTTCACGACGACGGCATACACGTGCTCGTCGAAGCAACTGTCGTAGAGGTTCCAGAAGCCGCCGTTGCCGCGACTGGCACCCCAACTGTTCTCGACGAGCCACTTGACCGGCTTGTCGTCTTTGAGGTCGACCCCGATGAGCACCATCGCGTGGCCCGGCGCTCCCTCGAGAGAAAGCAACCGCTGCTTCTTGTTCATGCGAAGATCGATGCCGAAGAGCGTTCCGTAGTCGTAGACATCGAGCGCCATGATGCCATGCTCGCCGTCCTGATCGTTACTCACATCGGCCCCGAAATAGACCGGTTCGTCGTCGAGTAGCGACTTGATCGCCACGCGTTTCAGCACGTCGATCGCGACGTTGACGTAGTGGGGGTCGTCGCGGTCGTAGAGCGTCCGCGAATGGCGGACCTGGTAGTGTTTTCCGTAGGGGTTCGACGGGTCGCTGCAGAGGATGAAGTAGTCGCCCAAATCGACGCCGACCCACTCCTTGTAGAAACGTTGCGGCGTGTAAGTCTTCGCCTCGCTGAGCTTCGAGTCCTGATCGACGTAGCGCCACGAGAACTCCTTCGGCGGCTCACCCAGGTTCACAACGAGCATGCGATAGACTTCGGCGAGCATCTTCCTCTTGGCGACGCGCATCTTCTCGACCGACTTGCCGGCAAGCCGCATCTCGCGGAGCTTGATCGCATCGAGCTTCAACTTGCGACCGATAATATGGTTCATCGAGTGCGTGCTGCTGGAGCTGTTCGTCTCAGGCATGATGCTCTTCGGCACGACGCCGTACTTTTCGATCAGATGGACCGTATGACTCCACCAGCCGCCGTCGGGAAAAGGTTGACCCAAGAGCAGGCTCACTTCTCGGTCGAGCGGGTCGCGATCACCGAGTTCGATGGCGTATTCGAGAAAGCAGTTGGCCTTCTCCATCTTGTCCCAAAAAGCCAGGTAGCACTGCGAGAACTCGAAGCCGTCGAGGTTGTGCTTCTCGATCACCGCGGGTCGCAAGACGTTCAGACTGGCGAAGAGCCAACAGCGTCCGCTCGACTTCTGGTCCGTGACGCCCTTGGTCTTGATCTTGTGGGTGTAGTGACTGTTGTCCCGTTGGACGACGTCCCGGTTCAGCGCCAGGTCCTTGACGTTGCCGTTAGTCACGGCGTTGTAGATCAAGCGGGTCGTGGCGTCCATGCGGAACGATTCTTGCAGTGTGGCGACGTCATGGGAAGAAAGCCCACCGTCGTCGGCCGGCAACGTGCTGCTGACGAGACCCGTCAGCAGGAAGGAAGCCAGTAGCATGCACCGTGTCGCAAAGCGTTTCATGGTCGTATACCTCCGGGAAACCTACTGTTCCACCGCTTGACGTGTGGCGATGGGTACATACCCTACCTCCAAACCCGGCGGCGGGGTTACAATCAAGGCCGGGTCAATATCCGCCAGTTCACCAATCGTGGGTGGCGGCAGGTAGTCGCGGTCTTTCTTCCAGTTCCGGTGGATTTTCTCCACCCGCGTTTGCAGCCTCTCCCGCTCTGCGTCCGTCAAATCGGCATTGAGTAGTGCAGGCTGGTCGGCGAATCGATACCAGTAGTACGTCACCGTGCTGCCGTCCCCCAGGAGCCGCTTGAAAGGTCCTGCCACGGGACCGGGCTTCTTCCAGCAACTCTCCGCATCGTCGGGAGTAACGTAAGGTCCGGAGGGATTCTCGGCGGGCCGGCCAAAGCGAACTTCGGCAAGCCCTGTTTCAATCGGAACGTCTTTGGCTTGCACCACAACCCACTCCGCCCTTTTGTCGTCATCTTTCACCAGACGATAGTATTCAGGGAGCGTCACCAGTGGGCCATCCTGAGTGTCTTTTCTCGTCACCAGTTGATCGTTCCACCGGTACCCGTACGTAACCGGATCAAGTGCCACGGGAGTCGCAAACGAACTCCAGGCAAGACGCACCCTTTCTTCACCGGGAACACCGGGCGTATTGATCCTCCATGTTGCCCCTCCTCGCCCGCTAAAGCTATGCACAGCGGCCGCCTGGGCGTCGATTGCGCCACTGGCCGGGTCGCCACCGTCAAACCAGGCCTTCACGGCATCCCAGAGCGCTTTCTTGTTGTAGGCAGTAACGCGGTGAACGACCACCGATTCACCCTTCGGCCCTCGGGGGAATGAGGTTGGGGCTACTCGGGCGTAGATCTCCCCCTTGTCGTCAGTGGACTGGACACTGGGGACATACTGGGTTTCCATCTGCAAAGCCTTATTAGGCTCCGAGGGACGGGTATCCAGAAACATTCCACCCAGGCTGGAGTCGTCCACCGTCGGACGGGACCAGAAATAGGGAGTGAAGAAAGCAACCGGACCTTTGAAGTTTCCCGTGTTCAGAAACAAGGTCCAACAGTTATTTCCAGTAGGAACGTCTTTCCCGGCGGTGGTGGATTTGGCCTTGGTGAGCGGAAGCGGCAGATACCCGTAGCCGAACAGCTCACCGCAGGTGCCTTGTTCCAGATTCAGGCCATCGGGGGGCCACAGCAACCAGGGGCTCAGTTGTGCCACACCGTACTTGCCTCTCGGTTGATCCCAGTCCCTTCCTTTCCCGGCCCCGGGCCCGTTGGCCCATTCACTGAAATTCAGGGCCACCCCGCCCATAATGAACTTCGGCGTTTCCGTGGCAAACCGCGTGTCACGCCACCAGCCCAGGCCGCCTTCGATATCGGAATACAGCTTGGTCGCCGGACGACTGTCGTACTGTGCGTGCATCCAGGTGCCGAACAGACCCGTTTGAAAACGATTTCCCGGATATTCCTCCAACAGAGGCCAGGCTGCTACGTATAGGGAGAAACCGGCGTTATACGTCTCTGGAACTCTATCGTGAGGAACGAGCAAGTATCCGGCCATCTCTCCCTTCTGGACCTTGCTGGCGGCGCCGATCAGGGGTGCCTGGGGCAAGACGAACACGAGGGCCAGGCCAGAACCGAACCATCCAAGGAGCCTTGTTCTCAACATGAGGAAACCTCCGGTTTCTCTTTCTTTGTTGGCAGCGGCGAGCAGGGTAGTAGCTCAGCCGCAAGGACAGTCAGTGTTCCTGGGTCTGAGAAGTCAGGACGGCCCGAACGATGGCGTCGGCAAGGGCCTGCATCCCCTTGTCGCCCGGGTGCCCGGCAACCCCATCGTGCGTGAAGGACCGTTCCGAACGCGCCGCGTTGGCGGCATCCCGGCCGAGTAGGCCGGCGTTGACGAAGATGCCGCGGGCCTCCCGACAGGCCTCGCCGAGCACCTGGTCCTTGGCGGCATCCGCCCAGAAACAACTTCGCACCACCACCAGCGGGCGGCGTTTCGCCAGGGCGCATCTCAGGATGTTGATCACCCCGGCCTTGAATTGCACCTTGGCGTCCTCGGAGCCCAGTGCGGGCACATTCTCACCGATGGACAGAACCACCAAGTCGGGGTCGAACGCGAAGAGCTCCTTCATTTGCAGATCCACGTCATAGCTCGCGTAGTTGCGCTCAAAATCCGCAATGTTCCTGACCATGATTTGGGGCCTTGACCCGGTATGCTCAGCGAGGGCGCTGGTCACCCGATGGACGTAATCCTTTTCCTCGGAGCTGGCCGCCATGCCCCAGTTTCCGGTCCAGCCGATATCCGCTTTGGGACCGTGCAGAGTGATGCTGTTTCCCAGAAAGAGTATCCGACGAATAGCCGAAGGCTTGACCTCCGGCTCGGCGGTGACCGGAAACATGGAGATCCGGAACTTGGTGCAGCCGTAGGGAACGAGCGTCACTCGCTCCGGCGATTGTTGCCTGGCAACCGGCAGAAGCGGCAGCCGCGGGGCCTTCGGGTCGGGATTCCAGGCGAGTTCGACCGCATTGGCCTGAAGTTTCAGGGGCGCCGCCAGCGGCCAGTCCCATTGGACAGGCATCGCGGTGCGCTGCACCGTCACGTTGGGATCTTGCACGTCCAACGCGAATCTCCACCGGGCCGACGGATCGGGCGTGTTGGCGTCCGTGGTGTCGGGGATGGGCAGCGCGAACAGCAGAGGTCCGTAGGAGACCGAGGCGTAGGGCACGCCCCGGGTGCTGTTTTCCTCCGGGATCGTCACCCGTGTGGCTTGGTGCGCGCCGTCGTAAGGCGCGCCCCGCGCTGCATCGCGGCCGGTTCGCAGACTCGCGGTCATCGGAAGGTACAGCCGGGCGGTGTCACCCGGCTTCCAGGTCCGGTGGACACGTGCAAATCCTCTGGGATTCCGCTCGAGGGGCACGGCGGAACCGTTCACGTCCAGGGCGGGGGCCATGCACCAGCCGGGAATGCGAAAGTCGATCGGGAAGCTTGCCTCCCGCGCCGGTTGCACGGAAATCTCGATGGTTTCGTTGAAGGGATAGTCGGTCTTGCAGGTGATCACAACCGGCACGCGGTTGGCCGCCAGCGCCGTCACCTTGCAGGGGCCGTAGCAGGTTGCCGCCAGGCCGTTGTCGTAGGTGGCCATCCACATGTGCGTCACGTACCATGGCACAATCCGATTCAGCGCGGCCGTACAGCACAGCGGCGAGTGCTTCCGCTGATAGGCGCCGCCTCCTGCCCTGGGGCCGTGAGGGAAGTCGGGCGACAGGTTGGCGAACCGGTTGGGGCTCTGAAAATAGACGTGTGTCTTGAAATCGCGCGAGACCGTGGCCGGCCCCGCATTGAAGAACGCCCGCTCCGCCCGGTCTGCCATCCGGCCTTCGCCGGATACGAGCAGCAGGCTGATCTGGCTCCATACATATCCCGCCACGTCGCAGGTCTCGCTGCCCCGGAACGCGCCCGTGGGACTGTACCACTCGTCGGAGACGGGGACGCCGTGAGGTTGCATGGCCACGCGTTCGAGCAGGTCGTGCCAGCCGATTGCCGCCTGGAGGTAGCGCCTGTCGCCGGTCCACAGATAGCCCACGGCCCAGGGCGTCGTGCTTTCGATGAATTCGACCAGGTGGGCGTTGTCCACGCCTGTGCCGGGATTCAGATCGGGCGCCTCGCGGTAGCGTTTCAGACTCGGCAGGAGCCCCACGTCTTCCCGCTTGAACATGGCATCCAGCGCGGCTGCGATGTCCTGGTTGCCCGTCCAGCAGAAGGTGTCGAAAGCCGGCCACGGATTCGACATGTTTCCGGTGATCCACCGCAGGCAGTCAGGGTCTCCGGCATAGGCCTTCTCGAGCGCCTCCAGAATGTGTTCGTCACCCGACCCTTCGTAAAAACCCGTCATGGCGCGCCCCAGCAGGCCGCAGGCCCAAAGCGGCCAGCCCTCCAAGGCGGAGGTGACCGCCTTCCGGTCGCCGGGATTGTTGCGGTCAAGCCACCAGAGGAAGAGCAGACCGTTGGTGTTCATACGGTCGGCCACCGCGTACAATCGCCTCCTTGCCTGCGCGATCAGCGCTTCGTCGTGCAAGGCGTAACCCAGGCGGCCCAGACCATCGAACCAGTAGCCGCCCCCTTCGTAGGGCCAGGCACCCTTGTACCAGAAGAGTCCTTCACCGGTCATCTTGTGGTCGGGAGCCCAGGCCCGCTTGAACTCGTCGTCATACTCGTCCATGTGACCGGTGTAGCCGTCCCGTGCCGCCAGACACCAGTCGCGCAGCCAGCCGGCGGGTTCCACCGCGCCGGGAGGCAGCGGCAGCAGCGCTGGACGCGTCGGTGGCTCAAAGGGCCGCGCGTAGTTGACCGGCTCCGCGGCTCCCGTTTCGCCCGCATCGGCAACTGGAACCAGGCCGAGGGCAACACCTCCCAGAACCAAGCCAAGGAGCACTCTGTCATTGCATTTCATCATCTGTACGCTCCATTCGTGGTTACGGTCAAGCTGGTAGTATGCACCGCCTTGGTTTCGCCATGGACGCGGAGTTCGACTTCGCGCGGCTCGGCCGAGGCAACGCGGTAGCTCGTGATCTTGCCGTCCTTCCACTGGATGTCCACCGTGAAGCCTCCGCGGGCGCGGAGTCCACACACTTCTCCCGAGTGCCAGGCTTTCGGGATGGCCGGCAGAAGTTCCAACACCGGCTGGCCGTCGGCCGTGGTCTCCTGGCTCTGGAGCAACATTTCGGCCACCGCCGCGCAACCGCCGAAATTGCCGTCAATCTGGAACGGCGCGTGGAGACAGAACAGGTTCGGCGCACCTCGGCCAATGAGCATGGAAAGGAGCTTGTTTGCGCGGTCGCCATCGTGCAGGCGGGCCCAGAAATTGGCCTTCCAAGCCATGCTCCACCCGGTGGAAGCATCACCGCGCCTTTCCAGCGAAAGCCGCGCGCCTTGGTAAAGCTGCGGAGTGCTGGGGTTGATTTCACTGCCCGGGCACAGGCCCCAGAGATGCGAGCAATGGCGGTGATGTACGTCCGTTTCCTCAAAATCCTCCTGCCATTCCATAATGCGTCCCTCGGCGTTTACGCGAGTGGGCGCGAGCTTGGCGCGCGTGGCGTCGAGACCCTTGGCAAACTCCTCGTCGATCCCCAGGATCCGCGCCGCGGCGGCTGTGTTGTTGAGCAGATCGCGGGCGATCTGCTGATCGAACGTAGCTCCCACGCATAGCGCCGTCGTCTGCCGTTTCCCGCTGCGATCGGTGTAGGCATAGCTGTTCTCCGGCGAGTTGGACGGCACGATCACCAGCTCACCGGTTTTCGGATGCTCGACCAGCACGGCTTGAATGAACTGGCTGGCGCCGCGCAGAACCGGGTAGTATTCTCGCAGGAACGCCTGGTCTTGAGTGAAGCAGTAGTGCAGCCAAACATGTTGAGCAAGCCACGCGCCGCAGGTCGGCCCGATGCAGGCCGGCAGGAAGCTCGGCGCCGTGTCGTACCACGGGTTTTGTGTGTGGTTGGCCATCCAGCCCGGGGCGTTGAAGTACGCCTTGGCTGTCTTCTCGCCTTCCTTGGCCACGCTCTGGACGAACCGCAGCAGCGGAAGGTGGCAGTCGGACAGGTTAGTGGGTTCCACCGGCCAGTAGTTCATTTGGAGATTGATGTTGCTGTGGAAGTCGCCACGCCACGGGGTGTCGTATTCCTCGGCCCAGATGCCCTGCAGATTGGTCGGTAGCTGAGAGTCGGGCCGCGAGCCGGAGACGACCAGGTGCCGGCCGAACTGGAAGTAGAGAGCCGCAAGCGCGGGATCGGGGGTCCGCTCCACTGCTTTCACCCGATCGGGAGTGGGGAGCTTGGAGTTTGGCCCTTCGGGCAGGGTCAACTGGCAGCGATCCATGAAGCCGCGATGGTCGGCAACGGCGCTTTTCCGAAGGGAGTCAAACGGTTTGGCCAAGGCCGCGTCGAGACGTCGGCGCGCAAGCTTCGCAAACTCCTTGTCTCTCCAGTCCGTGCCGGCCGACACGATGAGCGTCACTGCGTCGGCGCCACTGACGGCCAAGCCTTGATCCGTGGTGGAGACCTTGCCGCCCTGGGCCCTCGCGCCCAGCAGGGCCATGTAGCGGATCCCCTCACCACCACCGCCAGGCTTGTTGAAAGGCAGTTGCCCTTCGAGCACATACACGGGGCCGTCGGCGCGGGTGGCCGCGTTCTGCTTGCGCACCAGTGCCGCGGTAAACGAGAGTGCGCCCGGTGTGTCGGCCTTCAGACAGAGAGCAATCACCTCGTCCGGCTTGGAAACCAGCAGATCGCGGGCGAAGGTGGTGCCCTCACGCCGATATTGGGTATGCACCACGCCCTGCATCAGATTGAGATCACGGCGGTATCCGTCACCGGCCGCAGGGGGCGACGGCCTGAGGGCGCCGGCGAGGTCGATCTCCGCTACCTGGAAGGTCCTTGCCGGAGTAGGCGCGAACGTGAAACGATAGCAGCGGAACGCGGCGGGACGGGCAATCTCGAACGTCTTCGTCTGATGGCGCTTCTCAAAAGGCTTGTCCAAGGCGCGGCGATCCACTTCGACCCAGGCTTTGCCGTCGGTGGAACCTTCCAGCACCCAGGATCGCGGATCGCGGTCCGGCACATCATTGCCGCTGGTGAAGGCATAGGAGTTAACCGTCAGTGCCTCGGGCAGTTGCATCTGCCAACTCACCGGCGTGTTGCCATTGTTCACGCACCATTTCGATCCAGGATTGGCGTCCACGGTGTTCTCCATGCCATTTCCGTCGCCGGCCGCGTGCCCGCTCGGGGAAGAGAGCTTTGGCTCCGGGCTGTTGTCGAAATCGACGATCAAGTCGCCAAGCGTTTGGTAACAGCCGAACTGGTTCTGGTCTCCCCATCCGCGGACGCCCTGAGCATAGCGGAAGCCTTTGCTGAGCGCGCCCCAGGCAGCAGTAATATCACCACCGAAGAGCTTCTGCCGCACTTCCGGGAGGCACTGGTGGGCGTGGTAGTTGTTGCCGTCGTAAGGACCGCCCGACCAGACGGACGACTCGTTGAGCACGATCCGCTCCCTGCCCACCCCACCGAAATCCATGGCCCCCAGGCGTCCGTTGCCCAGCGGGCAAGATTCGTGAAACGACCTGGCGGGGCTGACGAACCACACGCTCATGGATTCAGCAGGCGCAGAGACTTCGGCGGCCGGGCAGAACCCCGCGACAATTGTCAGGGCGGCCGCGGCGGCGAACGAGGTGTTCCAACTCGTCATGGATAGTGTTCCTTTGATGTTTGCATTGTCAGTGATCCAGGCCGACCAACGGCAGGCCGGACCACTCGGGCTCCCGTTGGTCGCCCTCGCACATTGAGTGTGCAAGCGTCAATAATGGAGTTCAGTACATTGTGCGCCCTCGGGGCGTCCGATGCAAGCAGTGCAGGGGGAGACTACCGTGAATCGTGTTGGTCTTCGTCAAACCATTCCGCCAGCGCGTAACCACGGTCGTTCAACTGCTTCATGGCGTCCAGAAGAGGCTGCCACGGTTCGTACGCGGCGGTCACGATGCCTTTGTTCGAGTTGCGGTTCGACGGATCGGTTGTCCGGTCGCGGGGATCGTTGTCCATGTACTTGAACCAATGCCAGCCCACGCAAACCTGCGACTCAAGCAGCGCGAGGGTGAAGTTCTGGTAGAACCAGCCACGCTCTTGCTGGGTGGCAACCGTCCAGCCGGCGCCGGTGAGGTTCTCCATACCGGAGTCATCCCCCTTGGCGTACCACTCGGTGATGATCAATGGACGGCCGGACCATTCGCTCCACTGCCGCAGCATCTCCTTGCCGGGGGACCACTGGCCGTAGACGTTGACGGCAACCACGTCCAGGTGCTTACCGGCTGCGCGAAAGACGGCTTCACTCCGCTTCTCTGAGCTGTAGAAACGCGGGCCGAGGAAGAGGTGGTTCGGGTCATACCTGCGGATAGCCCGCTTGCAGATGTCCAAATAGCGATCGACCACGTGGCCGCGGAACGCCTCACGGAGGCCGTCATGGATTTGCGCCGGCTCGGTGCCCCGTCCGTCCAGCCAGTCCTGGGCGGCTTGGTGTCCCGGGTCGTCTGGCTCCAGCCCGAGATAACGGTCGAGTAGATCACCCGGAAACGGCAGTTCGTTGTCGGAGAAGTAGCCAAGCAGATAGGGGTCATTCTTCCATGCCGTCGTCTGGCTGGCAACTTTGTCGGCATGCCTCTCGAATTGTGGATCGAAGACAAAGATGCACCGATTCGGATACCCAAGGTGTCCCGGTTCCTGCACAACGCGGCCCGTTGTCCTGCCGTAGCTACCCATGAAGTTGAGCCGCAGCGCTTGCACTAGCCGCGGCTTTGCCGTGCGAAGCAGTTTGTCGTCCGACCAATTGCCGGTGCCGTTGAAGCCGTGGTGGCGGAGCAGTGCGATCGTCTCATCCCGCCATCGCTCGAGAGAGCCGAACTTCTGGGGCAGCATCCCCCGGTTCGTCGGCGAGGCACCAGGAGACACCGAGTTCACGGCAATGTGGAGGAAGCGGTAGCCCTCCGGATCAATGAGCCACCAGCGGTCGCCGGTCTTCTTCGGGTAGAAGAAACCTGTTGCGTCATACCGCTTCGTCTTCCAGCCACCATAGACGTCCAGTGGCTCACCAATGGAGGCGTCAAAATGGTCGAGACGGTCGACGATGCGCGTTGGGAATCGTCGTTTTGGGCCCGCCTTGATCCAGGCCTCGACCGCCAAAGGCGCTGCCGCATCAGCGGGCCAAAGGGGCGAGGCAGAATTCACGAGAAACAGGACAACGGCACTGGTGATTGCGATTCGCATGGCAGAGGTTTCCGTACTCCATGAGACGTGGGCACTACAGAACTGCAGGATTCGGCTAGCACCGTTATCGAGTGGCTCGCCAACGCTGGATTGTCTGGGAATTCCCCGCGTCATGCCTTGCAGACGGGTTGTCGAAAAACCATGGGTCCGATGGCAGGGCATGCAGCGATACGAAGTCGAAATTGAGGGAGACGCGGCTGCGCCGCCTTTCCCCCAATTTATAGGCTTATTGACGCTTGCACAGTCCATGCGCGAGGGCGACCAACGGGAGCCCGATTTTTCCGGCCCCCCGTTGGTCGGCCTGGATCATTCGCAATGCAACCATCAATAGGTGCCGTTTTTTCAGAAAGTGCAGGAGGTCTGCAGCGTAGGATTTCCGTTCCCCGTGCTCGCGTTACCGACCGGCATACGTTATAGTGGACCCCGAAAACCGGGGCTAGCCCGGTCGTGGCCACATTCTCAAGGAGTACCTCATGAAGTTCCAACACCATCTTGCTGGCTTGTGTCTTCTGCTTGCGTCTGTTTATCCGATCACGTCGGCGCGCGCCGATGTGGAGCTCCCATCCATCTTTGGCGACTCGATGGTAGTGCAACGCGAGTTGCCCGTGTCGGTTTGGGGCTGGGCTGATCCCGGCGAGAAGGTCACGGTCTTGCTGGCCGGCCAGAGTAAGAGCGTTGTGGCCGACGAGTCCGGTCGGTGGCAGGTGAAGCTCGATGCGCTTACGGCCAATGCTCAGGGGCAATCCTTGACCGTTACCGGCAAGAACACGATCGAACTAAAAGACGTCCTGGTTGGAGAAGTCTGGATCTGTTCGGGGCAATCGAACATGGAGTGGGGCTTGGGAGGCGCACTCGACGGCAAGCAGGAAGTCGACGCCGCCAATCATCCGCAGATCCGTCTCTTCGACGTCCCCGGTCACACAACCGCTGTCTTGCCGCGCGATAAGTGCCCGGGCAACTGGCGGATTTGTCAACCGAGCAGCGCGGGCGGGTTTTCGGCCGTGGGGTATTTCTTCGGCCGGCGACTTCACGAGGAATTGGATGTGCCCATCGGCCTGGTGGGCTCCAATTGGGGCGGCACGCGCATTGAACCGTGGACGTCACTCTCGGGTTTCCGATCCGTGCCCGAACTCAAAGCGATCGCGGAGGAGGTCAGTGATCGGGAGCTCAAGAGCCAGCAAGGGGAGAACGTCGACGTAGGTGGTGGTTCACCCGCCGCGATCTACAACGCCATGATCCACCCGTTGGCCCCCTTCGCAATGCGCGGCGCGATCTGGTATCAAGGCGAGTCCAATGGCGGCGAGGGCGAGTCCTACTACCACAAGACGAAGGCCCTGGTCAACAGTTGGCGCGGACTGTTCAACCCCGAATTGGCCTTCTACTGGGTGCAGTTGGCCAACTTCCAGCAGCCCAATGACAATCCAGCCGGAGGCGACGGCTGGGCGAGGATCCGCGAGGCGCAACGCCAAGCGCTGACGATTCCCCACACGGGCATGGCCGTGATCATCGACATTGGCGAGGCCAACGACATCCATCCCCGCAACAAGCAGGATGTCGGATGGCGTCTGGCCCAATGGGCCCTGTATCAGACCTACGGCAAGAAAGACCTGGTTCCCTGCGGCCCGCTTTACTCGAGCCACAAAGTGGAGGACAGCACGATCCGAATTGCCTTCGACCATGTCGGAGGCGGTCTGGTGGTTGGCAAGAAAGAGGGCCTCAAGCCGACTGAGGAGGTCAAAGACGGTCAGCTCAAACGGTTCGCTATCGCCGGTGCCGACAAGAAATGGCATTGGGCTGAAGCCGTTATCGACGGCAGAACCGTCGTCGTGAAATCGCCGGAGGTCACAAGCCCCGTCGCCGTGCGATATGCCTATTCGATGAATCCCGTCGGCGCGAATCTCTACAATCGGGAAGGCATCCCGGCATCGCCATTTAGGACGGATGACTGGTAGTCAACGACGCCTTCACCACGGCATGTTGCCAACCGGGCGCCCTTCGCCCCGATTGTTGGAGCAGCTAGAGTTCCCATCCTTTGCGGTACTCGCGTCGGATGAACACGTCGCCTGGGGGCCAGTTCGTTGCTCTCATATTCAGAGCATCCCACTCGATCTTTCTGCCGGCTCGCTGTGCCAGGCACCCCAACAGCATGATCTCCGTCAACGGGGCGGCAAAATCGATGAAGTTGCAGAACGCCGCCGGACCACCCTTGCAGGCCGCAATCCACTCCTGGTGGTGGCCGGCTGATCGCGGAACCGTTGCCGCGGGAGGCTTCCAGTCGCGAAACTTGTCCTCGGGCAGCAAGTGCCAGTCGCCGCCGGTCCATTCGACCGAATAGAGCGTGCCTTGCTCGCCAACCAGAATCGCACCGTTGTCGGCAACCTGTTGCCCGCCAATCAAGTCGCTCGACGGTTTCTTACCTCCGTCATACCAATGGAGCGTTACCGGGGGCAGACTGCCGCGGGCAGGGAATTCGATGCGGAGCATCGACCACGCCGGAAACGTCTCGCTGCTGAGCCCCGATGTGTTGACGATCTCGGCAGATATCGGCAGCCCCAACTCCAATCCAACAAACGGCATCGCCGCATTGTGGATGCCCATGTCGCCGATCGCCCCCGTGCCGAAATCCTTCCAGCCGCGCCAGTTGAACGGCACGTAGGCCGGATGGTAGGGACGCTCGAGGGCGGGACCAAGCCAGAGATCCCACTGTAACTCGTCGGGAATCGGAGGTGTCTCTTTCGGGCGGTCGACACCTTGGGGCCACCAGCCCTGGGCGCGGTCCGTCCAGACGTGCATCTCGCGGACAGGACCGAGCACGCCGGAGCGGAGGACTTCCACACCCGCCCTGGCGCCATCGAC
Organism: Pirellulales bacterium; assembly: GCA_016935315.1. GTDB lineage: Bacteria > Planctomycetota > Planctomycetia > Pirellulales > Thermoguttaceae > JAFGRD01. The sequence continues at coordinate 103,479 of JAFGRD010000005.1, read as the reverse complement.
GGCCATGCCTTGGGTGCCCATCTGGGTAGCCACCTTGTTCTTCTTCGCTTCCCGGGCCATCAATCGGGCTTCCTCGATGCTCCAGGTCAACGGCTTCTCGCAGTAGACGTGCTTGCCCATGCGCATCGCCCGGATCGACGCCGGGGCATGCACATGGTCGGGCGTGCAAACGACGACGGCCTCGATCTGCTTGTCCATCTGGTCGAGCATCTTTCGGAAGTCACGGTACCTTCTGGCCTTCGGATGCTGTCGAAAAGCCCCGGACGCCCGACGCTCGTCCACGTCACAAAGCGCCACGATGTTCTCGCTTGCCAAGCCTTCGAGACTGAACTGGGCTTGGCCGCCGGCACCGACGAAAGCGACGTTGAGCTTGTTATTAGGCGATCTGTCTTGACCGTTTGCACGGCCCCCGGACAGCACGAATCCTACACCGGCAAGGCTCGCATTTCGCAACATCCGGCGACGAGTCATCTTGGTCGACACGGCAAGATCCTCCTGGAACAGCGAATTGGTCGATAGAGATCCCACTTCTTATTGACGCTTGCACGCTCCATGCGCGAGGCCGACCAACGGGAGCCCGACTTGTCCGGCCTCCCGTTGGTCGGCCCAGATCATTCACAATGCAAACATCAATAACGCATTTGGCTCGCGGTGGCAATCACCCCTGTCGTGGGACATTCGTTCAATAATCGAATGGAACTCTCGCGATCTCCTCACAGTCGTGAGAAGTTCCTCACCAGACGTATTTCAAGCCGATCGGCGTCGAGCACTGCCTCAGCAGGCCCCCCACTGGGCGGGCAGTGGTTCGGAGTGAAGGGATATTCCTTGCGCCAACTTGGTGACTGCACTTTGTGGAACAGTACAATACTTGCTGCCGGTCGCCTCAATCGCCGACGATCTACGGACGGCTGCTGCGGCGCGCGCAACAAGCGAAGCTCACGCACGGCATCCGCGGCGTCCTCTGGCATCAGGCGAGAATGATCAGGGCGCCGACGGGCCGACGGGCGGTTTCGGCTGGGAGACGTACCGGCAGTACTGCATCGACTTGGCGGCAGCATGGAAACAGGACTATCCCAACGTCCAGCATTACTACGTGTTCCAGATTTGGCCGAAAGCCTGCGCGATGGGCATCGATGGCTCGGACAACCGCTTGCGGGAAGTGCAGCGGACGCTACCGACAGCGTTTCCCAGGCTGAGTATCATGTCGTCACGCGGCAACTGATCGCTGCCTCGACGGCGCGGAAGCTCACCTATCTCGACAGCAAGTCCTGGACTCAAGCCAATCTGCTTTGCGGAGAAAACGACATTGCCGCGATCACTTTCTGCGAGGTTCCGATCTTGCCCGCAAAACCGACCCCTTGATTGTCACACCGGCATGTACTCGATACTGGTAATCACCGCGATTGTTCAGATATCGGCGTCGTCGGTACGGGGTGAAGACTTGGCATTGGGTGATCCGGCCAGCGTCTCTCCGCCGCCGGCCGGCGCAATCGGGTTCCCGAACCGAGAACCGGATTTCGACGTCGCGCCGGGATTTCGCAGTCCGCCGCCGGGCTACGGCATCGTGCCGTTCTACTGGTGGCTCGGCGACCCGCTCACCAAAGAGCGACTGGCCTGGCAGCTTGAACAGATGGAGGGCATGGGGGTCTCGGGCTACCAGATCAACTACGCCCATTCCGACAAGGGCGGCCGCAGTTGGGGATTGACCTATCCCAGTGAACCCACGCTGTTCTCCGACGAGTGGTGGACGTTGATCGGCTGGTTCATGGCCGAAGCGAAGAAGCAGGGTGCCGGCATCAGCCTGAGCGACTACACGTTGGGGTTCGGGCAGGGCTGGTGTGTGGACAAGATCTTGCGGGAGCATCCCGAGCTGACCGGCATGCAACTGCGCGTGAACCAGGATGGACAGGTCCACCCCGAGACGGTCCCCTGGTCGCTGAACCCCATGCATCCGCTGTCGGGCAAGCTGTACGCGGAGGAGTTCTTCGGCCGGTTTGAGCGGCGATTCCCGGGCGAGGGCGGCAAGGGCCTGAACTTCTTCTTCTCGGATGAACTGGGCTTTGGCGTGGACGGCCGGCTCTGGTCGCCGCAGTTCGCCGAGGAGTTCCGCCGGCGCAAGGGCTACGACATCACGCCCGAATTGCCCGCGCTCTTCCAGGAGATCGGGCCCCGCACGCCGAAGATCCGGCTGGACTACCGTGACGTGCTCGTGGCCCTCAGCGAGGAGGGCTTCTTCAAGCCGGTCTTCGACTGGCACCAGCGGCGCGGCATGATCATGGGCTGCGACCACGGCGGCCGCGGCAAACGCGTGGACGAGTTCGGCGACTACTTCCGGACCCAGCGCTGGAACCAGGGGCCCGGCGCCGACCAGCCCGGTTTCGGAAAGGACCTGATCAAGGCCAAGGTGGCGGCCTCCATCGCGCACCTCTACCAGCGCCCGCGCGTCTGGCTGGAAGGTTTTTACGGCAGCGGGTGGGGCACGACGTCGGAGGGCCTGGTAGACGCGACCTTCGCGAACTATGCCATGGGCTTCAACCTGCTCGGGTTGCACGGCATGTACTACTCGACCCACGGCGGCTGGTGGGAGTGGGCGCCGCCGGACAACACGTTCCGGATGCCATACTGGAAACACCTTCGGGGATTCATGGACTGTCAGCAACGGCTGGCGTACCTGCTAAGCCAAGGCCACCACCGCTGCGACGTTGCGATCCTCTATCCCGTCGCGCCGGTCGAGGCGGACCTCGGCGGCAGGGAAGCAGTACAAGCCGCCTTCGACGCGGCGCAACAGATCTACACCAAGGGCATCGACTTCGATTTCATGGACTTCGAGTCGCTTGCGCGGGCGCAAATCGTCGCAAAGCAGTTGCGGGTCTCCGGCGAGAGGTACCGCGTACTGATCCTGCCCGGCATGCGCGCCGTGCGCCATTCGACGCTCCTGAAGGCGGTCGAGTTCCAGCGCGCCGGCGGCATTGTGCTGGCCGTCGGCGCGTTGCCGGAGGCCAGCGACCGCATCGGTCGCGACGATCCCGAGGTAGCCGCGATGGTGAAGGTGCTCTTTCCCGACGGGCCGGCGACCGACGTCGCCGCCCGGATTCCGCTGCGCGACTACGAGGGCCCCGGCTACATCCTGCACCGCCGGATCGGGCCGCGCGATGTGTATGCCGTGTACAACGCGCCGCAGGGCGCCGACGTCTACTTCCGCGCCCACGGACAGGTCGAACTCTGGGACCCGTGGACCGGCGCGACACGCCCACTTGCCGTCACGTCCCAGGACGCGAACGGCACGCGGCTGAAGCTTCCCCTTGGCGAGAAGGAAATGCAGTTGATCGTGTTCGGTCCGGGCACGGCGACCCAAGCAGAAGACGTCGTCGCGGCCGTTTCCGAGACGATTCCGCTCGACGGTTCATGGGAGTTCGAGTTGCGGCCGACGTTGGACAACCGTTTCGGCGACTTCCACTGGCCGCCGACCGCAATGCTGATCGGTGCGGAGGCGCGGCGGCTGAAGTACGCCGACGAAACGACCCCGGATCCCGGCTGGCAGGATCCGAAGCTTGACGATTCGGCATGGCGCAACGTGACCTGCGGATTCGGCTCGCGTTTCTGGAAACTCGGCCCGCTGCCGGACGATGCGGAGGCGGATGCCGCGCTCTCGCAACTCCAGGAGGTCGATCCCGCCAAACCCGTCGAGGTCGTCGGGAAGATCTATTACTGGCAGCCCTATGAGTTCTCGTGGCGTTACGGAATCCAGGACGATTGCGGGCACCAGGGTTACCACGGATTGAAAGAACAGGTGGCGGACGGGTTCATCGGCCTGGGCGACATTCGACACGGGCATCCCAGTTGCCGCCGCGTGCCGGAACCGGGCGGCACGCGGTACTACCTCTGGACCACCGTGCTCGCACCGAACGATGGTGACGCGCCGGTTTCCCGCGGCGGCTTGCTGCCGGCCGCCGCTTGGCTCAACGGCTCGCCGCTCGACGGGTCGGCCCGCTCGGCAAGGCTGCAGTCAGGCTCAAACCCGCTGCTGCTCCGCTACGACAAGGTGGGCCGCGGATGGTTTGTGTTAGGAACCGCCGAAGCCGGCGGCGATGTTGACGAGACACCCTTCTCGGCGGCTGCAAAGTGGATCTGGTGGCCCGGTGAAACCGAGGGCGTAGCGAACCGATACTTCCACCGCCCGTTCACCTTGATGGCTGTGCCGAAGACGTGCCGCATCCGCCTCACCTGCGACAACGGCTACACGCTGTTCGTCAACGGCCGGGAAATCGGCCGAGGCTCGGCATGGGCGAGTGTGCAGGAATACGATGCGGTCGCCGCGCTGAAGCCCGGCATCAACCTTATCGCCGTAGACGCACGCAACGAAGGCGGTGAAGGGGCGCTCATCGCGGAGGTCTCGTTGGAGCAGGCCGACGGCCATGTTACCCGCCTCGGCACCGATGCAACCTGGTTGGTTGCCCCAACGGCGCCGACCGGCTGGCCTTCCGCAGGATTCGCAGACTCAGGCTGGATGCCGGCTCGCGTCGTCTCGTCCTTTGAGGATAGCCTGTGGGCGAAACACGAGCAGGGTCCGCCGCGGCTCGACCCGCCCGTGGGGCAACCCGCACCGATGCCTTGGAACAGCGATCTGGCCATGCGCTGGTACCGCAACGCCGACCGGCTTCCCTTCGACACCCGGCCGCAGGTGGCGCAGCCGGCGGGTTGGTATCGCTTCGTATCGCCGCCGGGATTGCGGGCTCTGAGCATCCCAACGCGGGCCGTCGTGCAGGCGTGGGCCGACGGAAACGACGTGCCGGTGCGCGGGGAAGGTGAACTGACGCGGGTTCAGGTGCCCCAACCGTCCCGTCAGCCGGTGGTCGTGGCCCTCCGCGTCCAGCAGCAGCGCGGCGATTACGGCGGCGCGACCTTCGATGACTACATCCGGCTGGATTGCGGCGCGGGAGAAATCGGTCTTGGCGATTGGTCGAAGGCCGGCGTGCTGGAAACCTATTCCGGCGGGGCATGGTATCGCAAAACAGTCCAACTCACCGCGGAGCAGGCGCGCGGCACAGTGACATTGGACCTGGGCCGCGTCGCGGCCTCTGCCGAGGTGATCGTCAACGGCAAGTCCGCGGGCGTCAAGGTCGCCCCGCCCTGGCGGCTGGACCTCACCTCGCTCGTGAAAGCGGGCGACAACCGCCTCGAGATTCTCGTGTGCAACACCCTTGCAAACCACTACGTCACGATCCCGACCCACTACCGGGGATCCACTGTCTCCGGCTTGCTGGGACCGGTTCGACTGGAAATAGAGAGGTAGTCCCATGCGTACGCAATGGCTTATTGATGTTTGTATTGTGAATGATCCAGGCCGACCAACGGGAGGCCGGACAAGTCGGGCTCCCGTTGGTCGCCCTCGCGCATTGAGTGTGCAAGCGTCAATAGGACTCGCAAAAGAACAGGTTGGACATACATGAAAGTGCAAGGACGCGCAGCGGCCTTTGCTCTTTCGTCACGCCTCGCGACCGCAAGACCATGAGAACGACAATGAACATAATGCTCAAGAAAGCCATCCGATGTATCCTGATCCACCCTATGACGAATGTATTCCCTTCCCTCATCCTGATTGCCGTAACGGTTGGCCCGGCACAGTCCACCCCGGCCGCAGAGAGAAACGGCAAGATACTGACGGTCGATTTCGCCGCTGAAGGGAAGCCCGTTTCGCCGCGGATTGGCTTCCTCGGCGGCCTGCGCGACTCCACGCCTGACGAGATCCTCCGGCCGATGAATATCTCACTGTGGCGCATCGGCCACCAGTTTCGGGGCCGGATTGGCCAGGGCCTGTCGGCGGCGGTCGATCGGGTCGAGTCGCTGGGGAGCGCGTACAAGCTGGTCATGAGTGATCTGATACGCAGCCAGCCGACAAACTGGGCCGTCTACGAGGCCGACGTGAAGAAACTGGTGGAACAGGTGGGCGACCGATCCGGCACGATCATCTGGGAGCCGGTCAACGAGCCGGATATCAGCCACAAGCCGATCGAGAAGTATTACGAACTGTACGCGCACGCCTTCAAGGCCCTGCGCGAGGCCGACCCCAAGGCACAGATCTGCGGCCCGGGATTCGCGTATCCCGCGTATGACAAGTACGGCTCGTTTCTCGACTATTGCCGCAAGAACAATCTCCAGTGCAACTACCTCGCCTGGCATTACACCGGCTGGAACTCCGATGCCCCCGAGCAGGCCAAGTGGCAGCTCGGAAAGATGCGCGAGTTCCTCGGTGAGTACCCCGACCAGAAGATCAAGGAGATTCACTGCGATGAATGGGGCGCCGGACCGGATAAGCCCGGGTGCCTGCATCCCGGCCGAGCGATTGTCTGGTTCCATTACCTGGAGCATGTGTACCAAGTGGATCGCGCCTGCCGGGCCAACTGGGGCAAGACGGACGACTACCTCGGCGGGATCGTCACCCGCGACCACCAGCCGCACCCGGTCTATCACGTGTACCGCTGGTATGGGCAGACGAAGGGGATTCCCGGCACCGACCTGGACGGAATTCTCGAAGCAGACCAGATCCCCTTGGCCAAGGGCTGTAAGTTGGAGCGAAACGGCGATGACGCGACGCTCACCATCGAGAACGTCGAGGAAAACCAGGCCTGGCAGATCATCTTCAGGAAGTAGGCGTCACGGCCGTGCAGTACCTTGATCTACACGGGTTCGCGTGGTTGCCAATGGCGTTGTTCAGCAGGATGCCCTGCCTGGTGGAAGCATCATCGCGCTGGAAAAACTCTGAGAAACCAGACCCACCATGAATGGGCCGAGCGATCCACGAAGAAACGAAGATGCGAGGAGACTCTCGTTTGGCGAGCATGGCCCATACTCGGTAATCTGTACCGCTTGGGAAATCTTTTGCGATTATCTCGAATTTGACGAAAGTCCTGGTCACGCAAGGCCGATACTGGGACGGTCAAGGACGATACCGCGGCACTCTCGTAGGCTGCGCCCCCTAGTTCGAGGTATTCCCTATGAATCTGCGCACACACGTTATCGCCGTTGTTGCGGCCGGCTGGGTCCTGGTGACCTTCGAGCCTGCCGCGACGGCCGCGGCCAACACGGACGCGACGGTGGGGGGCACCGCGTCCGCTCGGGCAAGCTGGCAGCAGCGGGTCTTGCGAAGCGGACAGGCAACCCGGGCGTCGGTCGCGACGCACCGGAAGGTGCAATGGACGCCCCATCGGCAGATGCCTGCCAGCACGGTCTCCATGCGGACGGGGGCCGACGTCGAGCCGGTACGGTTGGTCGAGTCAGAGCTGGAACCGGTCCAGGAAGAGGTGGATTTCCATCCGCTGCCGCCGGACAACGCGTACGACTCGTACGAAGTGGCTGATCCCGAGACCATCCTGCACGAGCCCGAGTGGGGTGGCTGTGCCGACTGTGGTGGGGGCTGTGAGCAGAGTGCGTGTGGGGGCTGCGAAGGCTGCGGCGGGTGTTCCGGCGGCTGTGGCTACTGGACGGGACCGCCGCGGTGGACGCGAAATCTCTCGCTGTTTGCCGGCGTCCAGGGGTTCAAAGGTCCTTTCGATCAGGGACGCAACGGCAACTTCGGAATGCACTTCGGCGTCAATACGGGACTGCCGATTCTCCGACGCGCCGGCATCGGCGTCCAGGCCGGCATGGCGGCGGTCTACAGCAACTTCTCCGGCCACAACGTGGACAGGCTGCGGACCGGCGAACGGCCCCAACTCTTCTTTACCACCGGTGTCTTCCGCCGGGCCGTCTGCGGGGGCGTGCAGGGAGGCATCGCATTCGACCTGGTACGCGATCACTACTACGATTCGGCCGATCTGTCGCAGGTTCGAACCGAGCTCGGTTTCGTCTCGCGCGGCGGGCGACGGGAAGTCGGCTATTTCGGCGCCTATGGAACCAAGAGCGACGTGGTGACCGAGGCCGACCTGACGACGTTCGACCTGGTACCTACCGACATGCACGCCTGCTACTACCGGCACTACTTCGACAACGGCGGTGAGGGCCGTTTCTGGGCTGGCCTCACGGGCGAGGGAGACGGGCTATTGGGGGCCGATTCCAGCATTCCCCTGGGAAAGTGCTGGAGCGTGCTGAGCCGCTTCAACTACCTGATGCCGAGGCAGTATCGCGGGGCGGGCGGTCTGGCCGAGGAGTCTTGGGGACTAACGATTCAACTGGTCTTCTATCCCGGCCGGTCGTCCCAAAACGAACAGAACAACCCGCTCCGCCCGCTGTTCCCCGTGGCCGACAACTCCTTGTTGATGGCCGACGTGTTTTAGCAACGCTTGCACACTCAATGCGCCGGGGCGGCGCTTGCCGCAGGGTTTTCGTACCAGATGACGCCCAGGCCGCGACGGCTGCCCTGGAAGGGCTGACTCTCTTCGCACGTCAGCACGTCCAAGTCGCCGTCCCCGTCGAGATCCAGCAGCTCGATTCGGTCGAACTTGATGCCCGCCGGACCGCTGATCTCGTGCGGTTGCCAGGCCCGGTCGGCGGCCGGCGCGTCGCAGCAGAGCCACATCACGCCCGACTTGTCGCCGGAGGCCCCTTCGCAACTGAAGACGACGTCGGGGCGACCGTTGCCGTCCACGTCGCCGATCGCAACCCCCTTGGCGGAGCCGGCGCCCGGGGGCATCGCAATCGCGAAGCCGTCGCGGAAGCCGGATTCCCGACCGCCGCCGCGGAAACAGAGCAGGGATTGCGGCTTGACGGCTGCCAGCACGTCGTCGGCGCCGTCGGCGTCGAGATCGGCGACGGTCATGAACATCACCTCGCGCTGCCGGCCGCCGAGGAAGTGGTTCTCCCAGGGGCCGAACTGTGCGCTGCCCGGGCCCGGGTTCTCCAGCCAACGACATCCGCGCAGCGGGCCGCGGCGGTCGGAGACGACCACGTCGCGGTCGCCGTCGCCGTCGAAATCGACCGCTCGTAGCGACATCAACCAACCGGCCGGCGCGATGGGGCGCCACGTCCACCGATCGAGCCGCCGGGGCTCCGAGGGCGATTCCATCCAGCCGATCTCTGCCCCGCCGCCCTTGCCGCCGGCCACCAGATCGACGCCGTGGCGGCCGTCGATCTGCGCGGGCGCGCAGAACATCCACATCATGGCGCCCTGCGAAGCGGGGATGGGCTCGGTTTTCCACGCGGCCGGGTCGAGATAGTCCTCGTCGGCGTCGGGGGCCCAATGGACGAACATCGTCCGCGTGCCGCCCTCGCAGCAACTGACCACGTCAATGCGGCCGTCGGCGTCGAGATCGACCGGCACCGCGTCTTCCACGCTGGGCGTCTTGCCCACGGTGACCGCCGGCCATGGCTTCGCGACCGCCCCGTAGCCCGGGTGGATGTACAGACGGGTGATTCCCCCTTCCTCCCAGCCGGTCGCAATGTCGGGCAAGCGGTCGCCGTTGACATCGGCCAGCCGGACGCCGTCGGCGCCTTGAGAAGACGCATCGATCACGTGCAGCCGCCACGGTCTGCCCGCCGGTTCACGCTCGGCAGCCCACAAGGCCGACAACGCGGCAACCGCCTGCCACAAGACCAGCACGCCAACGGGGGTCGCGGCATTGCGTGGCATCCAGGCCCTCCTTAACGCGGGTGGCATCAGGTTCTTTGAACCGGTGTGGCTTCGCCCCAAAAGGTTTGGACGGAATCAGTCTACCCACGGGATCGGCACGCCGCCAGAGCGTCGCCCCTGGCAGCAACGGTCGCCTTCTGCGAGATCGATGACCTGCCGACGGTTCTTCATGCCGCCATTGTGGCCAACCGGCCTGCCGCGTGCAATCGGTGGGGCGAAGGCCGAGTGGCACGACAATGGTGCGGACGGCTGCGCAAGATTGAAAACTGCCAGGGCGGCCAAGGCGGAACACCGGATCGAGGAGTGTATCCAGCGCAGCAAGAACGAAGCCGGACTTGTCGACTACGAGGTTCGTGCTTGGCGGGTGGCTGTGTTCCGCTAGAATAGCGGGGTCGCCGTGAACAGGGCCCGTGTCGTCCGCGTGTCGCGGCATCCTCGTGATCTTGGCCACACTCAAACGCGATCCGCAATCCGCGGTCGGCTGCCGATGGCTTGGGTTATAGTCTCGGGGCCTTGACATTAGAGAATCTAATGATAGTATAGATCGAATGCGCGCTCGCTGCGCGGTGGTGGGGGGTATGCCCGCTGCGGCGTAAAATGGGGTAGCAGCCCGACGAAGGGAAGACGTCTTGTCCGTCCGTCGTTGAAGAGGGCGCGAGGGAGAGGGCGAAAACGTGCCAAGGAGTTGTCTGATGAGATATCGCGCGCCGCGAGCCCAGGGCTTGTACGACCCGCGGTGGGAGCATGACGCCTGCGGCGTGGGGGCCGTGGTGAACATTTCCGGCCGCCGCGATCATGCGATTGTCGAGTACGGGAAACAGGTGCTGATGAACCTGATGCACCGCGGGGCGGCGGGCGCCGACGAGGCAACCGGCGACGGGGCCGGTATCCTCGTGCAGATACCTCACGATCTGTATTGTGCCGAGGCCTTGCGGCTGGGTTTCACGCTGCCGTCGGCGGGCGGGTACGGCGTGGCCATGGTGATGCTGCCGCGCGACCCCCGGTTGCACCGGGCGTGCCAAGAGGCCGTCGAGCACGGCGCCGAAGCCGAGGGGTTGTGGATTCTCGGATGGCGCGACGTGCCCACCGACAACGCGTGCCTGGGTGAGCTGGCCCGGGCCAGCGAGCCGGTCATGCGCATGGTGCTGCTTTCGGGCGAGGGCCGCAAGGGGGAAGAGCTCGAGCGCCGCTTGTACGTCGCCCGAAAGCGGATCGAGCGTCGTGGGCGGGAGTTGCTCGGCGACCGGCACGAGGAGTTCTACATTCCGTCGATGTCTTGTCGCACCGTGGTCTACAAGGGGATGTTCCTGGCGCCGCAACTGTTCCAGTATTACCCCGACCTGAGCGACCCGCGGATGGTCACGGCGTTGGCGATCGTCCACCAACGATACAGCACGAACACGTTTCCGAGCTGGCGTTTGGCCCAGCCGTTTCGGATGGTGGCCCACAACGGCGAGATCAACACGTTGCGGGGCAACGCGAACCGGCTGCGGGCGTACGAGAAGACGATGGTTTGCCAGGCGTTGACCGACGACATGTCGCAGGTGTTTCCCATCCTGGAGCCCGGGGCCAGCGACTCGTCTTCCTTCGACAACGCCATGGAGCTGCTGGTGCGTGCGGGCCGCTCCGCCCCGCACGCCCTGATGATGATGATTCCCGAGGCGTTCGGGTCGCGGTATCACATCTCGACCGACAAGCGGGCGTTTTACGAGTATCACGCGGCGATGATGGAGCCTTGGGACGGGCCGGCGGCGATGCTGTTTACCGACGGCCGGCTGGTCGGCGGCGTGCTCGACCGCAACGGGTTGCGGCCCTGTCGCTACGTGATTACGACCGACGGGATGGTGGTGCTGGCCAGCGAGGTCGGCGTGATCGACTTCTCGCCGCAGCAGATCCGCCGCAAGGGGCGGCTGCAGCCGGGACGGATGTTCCTGGTCGACACCGAAGAGCAGCGGATCGTGGTCGACAACGAAATCAAGGGCAAGATCATTCGGCAGAAGCCCTATCGGCGATGGTTGGAGCGGAACCGGATCGAGTTGCGGGGGCTGTTCCAGCCGTCGAAGACGACCGAGATCGACCCCGAGTCGGTGCTGCAGCGGCTGCGGGCGTTCGGATACACCCGCGACCAGTTGCAGATGATCATCGCGCCCATGGCGGCCAACTCCCAGGAGCCGGTCGGATCGATGGGGACCGACACGCCGCCGGCGGTGCTCTCGGGCCAGCCAAAGCTGCTGTTTGGCTACTTCAAGCAGTTGTTTGCCCAGGTGACCAACCCGCCGATCGACCCGCTGCGCGAGGGGCTGGTGATGTCGCTGATGGCGTTTACGGGCAGGCAGCGGAATCTGCTGGAGGAGACGCCGGAGCACTGTCGCCAACTGAAGCTGCCGCACCCGATCCTGACCGACGAGGACGTGGATCGGCTGCGATGCGTGGAAAGGGGCGATTTTCGGGTGGCCGTGTTGCCCGCGCTGTTCGACGCCGGCGACCCGGAGCCCGGGGAAGCGCTGCACCGGGCCCTGGAGGAGTTGGTCGACGCGGCCGAAGCGGCGATCGGCGAAGGGGCGTCGCTGCTGATTGTCAGCGACCGCCAGATTTCGCCCGAGAAGGCACCGATTCCCAGCCTGTTGGCCACGGCCGCGCTGCACCGCGGCTTGCTCGACCGGCGTTTGCGTGGCGAGGCGGGTATCGTCATCGAAAGCGGCGAGCCCCGCGAGGTAATGCACTTCTGCCTGCTGTGCGGTTATGGGGCCAACGCGATCAATCCGTATATGGCGTTGGCCGCCGTCGAAAAGCTGTATGCCGACGGCGATCTGCCGACCGACGACGAGCCGGACCAACTGAAAGACCAGTTCATTACGGCCGTGAAGAAGGGCATTTTGAAGACCATGTCGAAGATGGGCATCTCCACCCTGCGGAGCTACCATTCGGCCCAGCAGTTCGAGGCGATCGGGCTGAACCACGAAGTGGTGGATCGCTATTTCATCGGCACGGCCTCGCGGATCGAGGGCGTGGGGCTGGAGGTGATCGCCCGCGAGGCCCTGGCCCGCCACCGCGCGGCGTTCGGCCCCCGCGAGCCGGGATCGCTCGAACTGGATTACGAGGGCGAATATCACCACCGGCTCAACGGCGAGAAGCACCTCTGGAATCCCACGACCGTGGCGCGCTTGCAGCACGCCGTGATCACCAACGATCGGCAGGCCTACGACGACTACGCCCGGGCGATCAACGACCAGAGCCGCGAGCTTCACACCTTGCGGGGGCTTTTCGAGTTCGTGCCGGGGGAGCCGGTTCCGCTGGAGGAGGTCGAGCCGGCCAGCGAGATCGTCAAGCGGTTCTATACGGGCGCGATGTCGCATGGATCGGTCAGCAAGGAGGTTCACGAGACGATGGCCGTGGCGATGAACCGGCTGGGGGCGATGTCGAACACGGGAGAAGGGGGTGAAGACCCTCGACGCTATGAGCCGATGTCCAACGGCGACTCGGCCAGTTGCGGGATCAAGCAGGTGGCCAGCGCGCGGTTCGGCGTGACCATGGAATACCTTTCCCACGCCAGGATGCTGCAGATCAAAATGGCCCAGGGGGCCAAGCCGGGCGAAGGCGGCCAGCTTCCCGCCCACAAGGTGACCGAGGAAATCGCCCGACTCCGGCACTCCACGCCCGGCGTATCGCTGATCTCGCCGCCGCCGCACCACGACATCTATTCGATCGAGGATCTGGCCCAACTGATTTACGACCTGAAGTGCGCCAACCCCGGGGTGAAGGTTTCAGTGAAGCTGGTTTCCGAGGTGGGCGTGGGCACGGTGGCGGCGGGCGTGGCCAAGGGAAACGCCGATGAGGTGCTGATCAGCGGCCACGACGGCGGCACCGGCGCCAGTCCGCTCTCTTCGATCAAGCACGCCGGCGCGCCCTGGGAACTGGGATTGGCCGAGACGCAACAGACGCTGGTGCTTAACGGACTGCGCGATCGGATCCTGGTGCAAACCGACGGCCAATTGCGGACCGGCCGCGATGTGGTGATCGCGGGCTTGCTGGGTGCCGAGCGCTTCGGGTTCGGCACGTCGGCCCTGGTCTCGCTGGGCTGCATTCTGATGCGCAAGTGCCACCTGGGCACCTGCCCGGTGGGGATTGCCACCCAGGAGCCCGACTTGCGGAAACGGTTCGCGGGCAAGGTGGAATACTTGATGCGGTTCTTGACGTTCGTGGCCGAGGACATCCGGCGGTTGATGGCCGAGCTGGGCTTTCGCACGTTCGACGAGATGGTTGGGCAAGTAGAGCGGCTGGATTGCCGGGGAGCGCTCGACCACTGGAAGGCAAAGGGGCTGAACTTCTCGGCCCTGCTGACCGCGCCCAAGCGACCCGAAGGCTGTGCCCTGCGTTGCGTGCGTCCTCAGACCGACACGCTGCGAGGGCATCTGGACTGGAAGATTCTCGAACAGCTCGGCGATCGGATCGAGACGCAGCGGCCGGCCAAGCTGGAGATGCCGATTCGCAACGTGGACCGCACGGTGGGAACGATCCTCAGCAACCGGATCGTGGCCCGGCACGGCCCCGGCGGCTTGCCCGAACGAACGATCGAGCTGACCTTCCGAGGGTCGGCGGGGCAGAGCTTCGGCGCGTTTCTGGCCCCGGGCGTCACGCTGCGGCTGGTGGGCGATGCGAACGACTACCTTGGCAAGGGACTCTCGGGCGGATGCATCGTGGTGCGGACGCCGCCGGGCGTGCCCTTCGAGCCCCGCGAGAACGTGATCGTCGGCAATACGTTGCTCTACGGCGCCACGGCGGGCGAGGTGTTCATCGGCGGGCTGGCCGGCGAGCGGTTTGCCGTGCGCAACAGCGGCGCGGTCGCCGTGGTCGAGGGCGTCGGCGATCACGGCTGCGAATACATGACCGGCGGCGTGGTGGTCGTTCTGGGCCGCACGGGGCACAACTTTGCCGCGGGCATGAGCGGCGGGATCGCCTACGTGCTCGACGAGCACCAACTGTTCGACACGCTCTGCAATCTCGACATGGTCGACCTGGAATCGATCTGGCAACAGGAGGACCAAGAGCGGCTCTACGAGCTGGTCTCGAAACACTACGATTGGACCGGCAGCTCTCAGGCCGGCCGCGTTCTGGGCAACTGGCAGGAAATGGCCGGCAAGTTCGTCAAGGTGATGCCGATCGATTATCGCAGGGCGCTGGAGCGGCTGCGGGATCACGAAGAGGTACGCGACGAAGTCACTCCGGCAACGGAGGAGGTGTTCCGTGGCTGATCCGATGGGTTTCATGAAGTACCAACGGGTGGAGGTCGACCACCGGCCGGTCGAGGAGCGGATCCACGACTGGTGCGAGATCGACCAGGCGCTGGTCGACGAGGTGTTGTGCCAGCAGGCCGCCCGCTGCATGGATTGCGGCATCCCCTTCTGCCACGGTGCCGGATGCCCCGTGAAAAACCGAATCCCGGAGTTCAACGAGCTGGTCTATCGGGGGCGATGGCGCGAGGCGGCGGCCAACCTCCATTCGACGAACAACTTCCCCGAAATCACCGGGCGGGTGTGTCCTGCTCCGTGCGAGGCCGCTTGCACGCTGACCATCAACGACAAAGCGGTCAACATCAAGCACATCGAATACCAGATCGCGGAGCGGGCGTTTGCCGAGGGCTGGATCGAGCCGATTCGTCCGGTATCGAAAACCGGCAAGAAGGTGGCGGTCGTCGGCTCCGGGCCGGCCGGAATGGCCGCGGCCCAGCAACTCGCCCGGCTGGGCCACGAGGTGGTCCTGTTCGAGAAGGACGACCGTCTCGGCGGCCTGTTGCGATACGGCATCCCCGACTTCAAGCTGCAGAAAACCATCCTCGACCGCCGTCTGGAGCAAATGGCCGCCGAAGGCGTGCGGTTCGAGCCGGGCGTGACCGTGGGTGAAGACCTTTCGGTGCAGTACCTCAAGCGAACGTTCCATGCGACCCTGTTGACCATGGGGGCCGGCCAGCCGCGACCGCTGGACGTGCCCGGTGCCGACCTGGGCGGCGTCCATTTCGCCATGGACTTCCTCTGCCAGCAGAATCGCCGCGTGGCCGGCGACGCGGCCGGCGGCCACGGCGACGCCATCCTGGCCGGCGAGAAGCACGTCGTGGTCATCGGCGGCGGCGACACGGGTAGCGATTGCGTGGGAACGTCGATCCGCCAGGGGGCGATCTCCGTCACGCAGTTGGAGATCCTGCCCGAGCCGCCCGAGGGCAAGAACCCCAAGACCCTCTGGCCCAATTGGCCGGTCATCATGCGGACGTCCAGCTCCCACGAGGAAGGCTGCACGCGCCGCTGGAGCGTGCTGACCCAGGAGCTGACCGGCTCGGACGGTTGTGTTCGGGAGCTGCACGGCTGCGAGGTCGATTGGGAGGAAGGGCCATCGGGATGGAAGATGCAGCAGCGGCCGGGTACCGAGTTCACGCTGCCGGCCGACCTGGTGCTGCTGTCGATGGGGTTCCTCCACGTGACCCACTCGGGTCTGATCGACCAGTTCGGCCTGGAGCTGGACGGGCGCGGCAATGTGGTCGTCCGCGATTGGATGACGAGCCAAGAGGGCCTCTTCGCCGCCGGCGACACGGTCCGCGGGGCCTCGCTGGTGGTCCACGCCATCGATCACGGTCGCCAGGCCGCCGCCGCAATGCAACGGTGGCTGCGGGGCTCTTGACGCGGCGCGGAACCTCGGCTACAAGACCGTGTGAGGGTCCAGGGACTCGTAAAGGAATACCTTGGGCCGTTCCCGGGACTCGGGCTTCGGGCAGAGAAAGGACCGAGCACTCGCTCGGGAGGGTCACTCATGCCGTCGTCTGTCTTCCAACGCGTGGTCGAGTTGCTCCAGCGGCACGGAGTTCCCTTCGACGTCTTGCGACACGAACCCGTCTTCACCAGCCAACAGGCGGCGGCAATGCGCGGCACGTCGCTGGCCAGCGGGGCGAAGGCACTGATCTGCAAGGGCGACCGGCAGTTCGTAATGTTCGTCATGCCGGCCGATCTGAAACTGGCCAGCAAGGCCGTGCGTCACGCCCGGGGATGGCGGAAGCTGCGCTTCGCCAGCCGCGACGAAGTGGCCGAGATGACGGGCTTGCAGCCGGGCTCCATTCCGCCCTTCGGCAGCCTCTTCGGACTGCCCACCTTGTGCGACGCCCGGCTTGCCGAAAACGAAACGATCAACTTCAACGCGGGCGACCACTCGATCTCGGTGAGCATGCGATACGCCGATTACGCGTCCGTGGAGCGGCCCGAATCGGGAGCTTTCGCCGAGTAGCAGGCGGGCTCCCGCAAGACGCCGCAAGCCGGGACTATCTCCCGCTGGCGATCGTCCGGCCTCCGTCGACCGGCAGGCAGACGCCGGTCACGAAGTCGTTCTCGATCAGGAAGACCACCGCCTGGGCCACGTTCTCCGGCCGGCCGAGCCGCTTGACCAGCGTGCCGGCAATCGCGCCTTGGATTTCGAGCTGTGAGAGATCTTCGGGGACCATCACCGGGCCGGGCAGAATGCAGTTGACGCGAACGGCCGGGTTGCGTTGGGCCAGCTCGACGGCCAGGGTGCGGGTGATCGCGGGAATGGCCCCTTTGCTGGGAAAGTAGGCCGAGTAGCCGGGATAGGGCCGCACGGTGGCCCAATCGCCGAGCGTGACGATCGCGCCGCCCGCGGGCTGCTCGGCCATGATCAACCCGGCCTTCCGACAGCAGAGAAACGTGCCCAGGGCGTTGACCTCGAAGTGCCGCCGCACGTCCTCGGCCCCGACCGCTTCGAGCGGCTTCGGCTCCCAGATGGCGGCCGAAGCGACCAGGGCGTCGAGGCGGCCGAAACGCTCGATGGATTGCTGGAATAGCCGATCCACGTCGGCCTCGTCGGCCACGTCGGCCTGAAATGCTTCGGTCTCGGTTCCCCGGGCTCTCAGCCGCGCGACCGTCTGTTTTGCCTCATCGGCCGAGCGGCGGTAGTGCACGCCGATCGCGTAGCCGCGCTCGGCCAAGGCGACGGCAATCGCGTTTCCGACGCGCCGTTTCCCGCTACCGGTGACCAGGGCCACCTTGGTGTTCGATGCGTGTGCCATGGGGGGCCTCCAGAGAAGTCGGCAGGTGTCCGCAGTCGGTAGCCGATGATTCGTCATCCCGAAACCGCCCGTTGCCGAAGGATCAGCGAGCATGAACAGCGTAACAGTTTCGGGCGGTTTTGGCTATTACCAAAACGCGGTACGCGCGTGCGTGGCGGATAAATGGGGGCAGGTCCCCATGAAGAACGAAGTCTGGGCCAAGCTGGTTTGTCATAACATTTGTTGCCTGATTCAGGCGATGCACGAGGTAGGGGTCAACCCGACTCTTTGGGCAGAACAGCCAGTAGCCCAAGAACTCAGTATGAATCAGGGTTTATTGATGTTTGCATCGTGAACGACCCAGGCCGACCAACCGGAGGCCGGACAAGTCGGGCTCCCGTTGGTCGCCCTCGCGCATTGAGTGTGCAAGCGTCAATAGCCGAATTCGCCAGAATTCAGATCGTTGTGCCAGTCAAGTGTGCCAAGTCGGAAGTCCTGCGACTTCGGCTACCATGTGGCTGAAGTGTTTCCCAAAGCGCGGCGCCGGCCTCAGGGTGCGGAAACCCTATCAGCATCCGCCGCGCCGTCTTCGCTTGGCGGAGGGTCTTGGGGGTCCGGCGGAGCGAGCCCGGGGGTCGATAGAGTAGACACCTTGTTATCCCGGCTCAGGTCGATCACGCGGATGAGGTGGTTGTTCGTGTCGGCCACAAAAAGCCTGCCGGCGGCCGCCGTGATGCCGGCCGGCTCGTCGAAGGTGGCCGGGTTATCGTCGCGGCCCGGTTTGCCCGTTCCGGCGACCGTGCGGACCGTGCCGTCGGTCGGGTCGAGGGCCTTGATCTTGTTGTTGTAGGTGTCGGCCACGTAGAGCATCCCGTCGTAGTAGACGACTCCCAAGGGGTGCTGCAGCCGCGCCCGGCCGGCGGGGCCGTCGACATCGCCGAAGGTGAACAGCCGCGCGGCCGGCAGTTGCGACGTGCCCACCAGGGTCTTCACCTGCCCGCGGGGATCCAGTGGCACGGCGCGAAGGGAGCTGCCCTCGCTGTCGGCCACGTAGAGCCAGGTGCCGTCGCCGGCCAGTCCGCTGGGCTGGGCGAAGGAGGCGTAGCCCGACTGGTACGCCCGCCGCGGCAGAAGCGGCCCGTCGACGATGTCTTCGCGGCCGTTGCCGGCATAGACGCCGATTCGGGAGCCGTCCCGCCGCATCTTCCAGATCTGGTGCGGCCCGGCCATGGCGATGTAGAGGTCGTCGCGGTCGATCCAGAGGGCCCAGGGGCTGTTCAGGGCGGTGGCCAGGGGTCTGGCGCTGCGGCCCAGCGGCGGGGCCGTGCGGCTCTGCTGGCCGGTGCCGGCAACGGTGGTGACCGTCTTGGCGACCAGATCCACTCGACGCAGCAGATGGTTCTCGGTGTCGGCGACGTAAAGCACCTCGTCGCGAAGTGCCATGCCCTGCGGCTGCTGGAACTGGGCCGTGGCAAAGTCGCCGTCGGCCCGGCCGAGGGTGCCGGCGCCGATGGTCGCCAGCAGCGCGCCGTCGAGCCGGGTGACCACGATGCGGTTGTGGTTGCTGTCGGCGATAAACAGCCGGTTGCTCGGCTCGTCGGCCAAGACCTTGCCTGGAAAACGCAGCGGCGTCGGCGTCGTCCGGTCCGCCTTCGGGGCCAGCAGCAACGGCTGCTCGTTCAGCAGGCCCTTCTTGCGATAGTAGGGAACGGCCTTCTTGAGCACGGCGTCGAGCTGCTGGAACGTGGCCTCGCCGCTATGGCCCCAGACGGCGTATCCCTGGGGATCGATCAGCAGCAGCGTCGGCCAGGACCGCACGCCGAACCGCCGCCAGAGGATCAGCTCCGAGTCGTTGACCACGGCGTGCTCGATGTTGTAGCGTCGCACGGCGTCGGCGATGTTCTGCGAGTCTTTCTCCGTGTCGAACTTGGCCGAATGAACGCCGATGACGACCAGGCCGGCGGGATACGCCTGTTCGAGCTTCTTGAGCTCGGGCAGGACGTGCATGCAGTTGATGCAGCAGTAGGTCCAGAAGTCGAGCAGCACGAACTTGCCTCGCAGTTGACTGAGCTGCAACGGCGCGGCCGTGTTGACCCATTCGAGGCCCTCGGGAAACGGTGCGACCTTCAGACGTTGCGCAAAAGGCGAGTCGGACATATCTTCGGCCCCGGACGTGCACCCGGCCACGGCGGCAACCACCACGACGATCAGCATCACGCGCCGCCACGGGCCCCGACCGCCGCCGGCCGCGGCAAGGCAACGGCGGGCAAAGAGGAAAGGGAAGAGAGCAACGGGACGGGTTGGGAACTGCGTTGCCATTTCGTTCGAATTCCCCTTCTGCCGGTATGCCGAACCGCGATGAAACGCCGTCACGGCTCACGCCGTGGTCGGTTTGCGTGTTTCGGATCAGACGCCAGGTAAGTGTACGCACGGAGCGTACCAGCGTCAAACAGAAGGCGACGGCCGCCGCGTGGGTCCGTCCGTGTGTGGCAGAGACACGCCCCGGTGACGTTCGGCCGGCTAGGCTTTCTGCGAGCGCACCTTTTCCTTGATGCGCTGGATGTGCCCGCGACCGAGCGCCTTGACCTCGCAGCCCAGCTCGAAATACTTGTGGACGTCGTCGTCGGAGAGGATTCCGAAGCAATCGATGACGGCCAGGGGACCGCCGGCCCATTGGACGACCTGCGCGGGATCGAGCTCCAGGTAGGGCTCGTGCGGGACGGCGAGGATGACGGCCTCGGCGCCGTCCAGCGCGGTCGCGAGGTCCGCCTGCACGCGGATATCGGCCAGGCCTTCCTGGTTGCGGAAGAACCTCGCCCAGGAGTGGCCGGGCGCCGGGTAGTCGTCCTGCTTTTCGAGCTCGTACCAGTGCTCGAGGTAGGGGTCGTGGACCCGCATCTCGGCGCCCATTTCGGTGAGCTTGCGGACGACCATTTCCGAGCCGCTGTAGCGTGTGTCGCCGACGTCCTGACGGTAGCTTCCGCCGCAGATCAGAACGTCGGCCCCGGCGATGTAGCGGCCCATGTTGCGCAGCGCGTCGCGCGTCAACTCGGCCACGTGCAGCGAGCGCGTGTCGTTGATGTCCACGGCGGTGGGACTGATCTTGAAGACGCTGTCGCCGTCCTCGAACCCGAGGATGTGCTTGTAGGCCCAATAGCCCAGCCCGGCGTCCTTCGGCAGACAATAGCCGCCGATGCCGGGGCCGGGAAAGATCATGTTGCTGTGGGTGGGCCGCATCTTGATCGCTTTGATCACCTTGATCAGATCGACGCCGTTGCGCTCGGCAAACAGGCTCCACTCGTTGAGGAACGCGAGAATCGTTGCCCGATAGGAGTTTTCGACGATCTTGGTGGTCTCCGACTCGATTGGCCGGTCCATGACCGTCAGCGGGAACTCGTCGGTGTTGAGCACTTCGTGGAGGAACTTCTCGACGCGCGCGCGGGCCTCGTCGTTGCAGCCGGAGCAGACCCGCCAGAAGTCGCGAATGGACGCGACGTATTCCCGGCCCGGCATCACCCGCTCGAAACTGTGGGAGAGCAGGGGATCGGCGTCGATTCCCCGGGCGGCGAAGGCCTTCTTCATGATCGGCCAGGCCACGAACTCGGTGGTTCCCGGCGCGACGGTGGTCTCGATCAGCGTCAGGCAATGCGGCTGGACCCTCTCGCCGATGGTCCGCATGGTGGCCTCCAGGGCGGACATTTCGGCTTCGCCGGTACGCATGTTGCCCAACTCGTGCTTCGTATAGTCGCACTGCACGTCGACCACCACGCAATCGGCCAGGCCAAGACAATCGCTGTTGTAGGTCGCGGTGAGCGTCTTCTTGTCGTTCACACAGCGGGCGATCATCGGATCGACTTCGGGGTCCTCGGCCTTGACCGGCGACTCGCCCCGGTTGAGCAAGGGGATCTTCCAGTAGCTGCGGGTGCTGGGGCGCTGGCAGCCGATGACGAACTTGTTGGGTTTCCCGGTTTTCTTGTCCACCGAGTCGGCAATGATGGCGGCCATCACCGCGCCGACGAAGCCGACACCCATGACGACCACGATCTCCTTGCCTTCCGACCGTGCCTGATCGACCAGCTTCTCCAGGCGCTTCAGTTCCGCGGCGTATTCACCCTTCTCCGGAATCGTGAACTTCTCCCCCAAAGGGCTCGTGGAATATGTGGGCATGGCTGTTTTCCTCTTCGGCCGGTTTCAAGAAACCACACTGGTACGATCGCGAAGCACACAACCCTACAACGGGTATTAGTACTCGTCAACACAAACGCGCCGCCGTGGGCGCGCGGCGCCGTTCGTCCCTTGGTGTATTCGCCATTTTGCGCAACCCGCAAAGTCGACGCGGAAAATGAGCGGCATGGGCGACGCCGGCATTCTGCGAAGTCGCGAGAATCTGTATCCAGAAGAGGCGGGATCCAGCCGACTGATATTTGGTAGCACCGCATTGTGCGATAGAGGCCCGAGTTTTTACATAATCGGAACAATCGATACAAGCCGAACGCGAGAGGATGAATCGAGGCCCGAGGGGCCGATTCTGGTCGAGCCAGTCGTGACGATTGTGCCGATGTGGAGGAATGAACGGGGTAATTGCATTCTGACGCTTGATTGCGTTGTGTCACCTGAATCGATCTTGCCAAATGTAGGTGCATCGACCATGTCTGAAGCTTCTCGTCAGATCCGTCGCATACGTTGCCGTCAGATCTTCTGCGTTGTGCCGACACTGGCCGTCCTCATGGCCGTTGGCGGCTGCCGGACGGCACAGCATCAGCCGGTTGCGGAACCGACGCCGGGCCCCCAACAGGCTGTCGGACAGTTCCACAGCGGTCCGCCCAGGGAACTGTCGAAAGTCGTGCTGCCCACGTACCGCATCGAGCCGCCGGACATCCTGATGATCGACGCCTTGCACATCGTGCCACGGCCGCCGTATCAACTCAGAACGCTCGACGCTCTGAGCATCGAAGTCCAAGGCACACTGCCCGACTCGCCGATTGCCGGTGTCTTTCCGGTCGAGCCGGGAGGGCTCGTCCATCTGGGAAGCCGCTACGGATCGGCCCGAGTGGCGGGAATGACCGTGGACCAGGCGAAGCGGGCCATCGAAGAGCATCTTCGCGCCTACCTGAGGGAACCCGTTGTCTCGGTCGCGCTGGCCGCCATGGCCTCGCAGCAACAGATTGCGGGCGAACACCTCGTGTCGCCCGACGGAACCGTCACGCTGGGCGGCTATGGAAGCGTGCCCGTGGTCGGGATGACCATTACGGAGGCCAAGGCGGCCATCGAACGACACCTGGCTCAGTTCCTGGAACACCCGGAGGTGTCGGTCGACGTTTTTGCCTACAACAGCAAAGTCTACTACGTGGTCACCCAGGGCGCCGGCCTGGGCGACGGCGTCTATCGCTTCCCGGTCACCGGCAACGAGACGGTCCTGGACGCCATTTCGCAGATCAACGGGTTGGAACAGGTTTCCTCAAAACGGATCTGGATCGCGCGTCCCACCGTGGACCCGAGCAGGTGTCAGGTCCTGCCCGTCAGTTGGGACGCCATTACCGCCCAGGCATCGACCAGCACGAACTATCAGGTGTTGCCGGGCGATCGCGTGTTCATTGCCGAGGACAAGCTGATCGCGTTCGATACGAACCTCGGAAAACTCATCGCTCCGATCGAGCGAATCATGGGATTTACACTGTTGGGAACGGGAACGGCGACGAGGCTCTCGGGGCCCGTGTTGCGCGGTGGCGGAAATCCATCAACGAACTTCTAGTCGTGTAGGGCAGAATGGTTCAACCTTGGATATACCGAACCTCACTCCAAAACAGGTCATGACACCTATGGCTTACGATAAAACGACGAATCTGCTGTTCTTCGTTGCCCTCGGGCTGTTGCTGCTGTTCGGCGGCAGTAGCTGCGTGACGGCCCCACCGTATCTCGGATGCGAGTTTCGGCCTGCGGTTCGCTCGGGGCCGTGTATGTGTCAGCCCGTACCGTGCACTTGCAGCGGTGCGCTGGATTCGGGCTGCTACGGGTATCACGAGACGTTTTGGCGTCCCTGGTGCATGCCCTGTGGCGCCATGCAGCCCGACATGGTCGAAATGCAGACCGAGATCCAGATCATCGGCGAGAACGATGCTTCGGGAGGCGATGCCTCTGCGGAGAGGTCCGCGATGCCCGAGGAACCGCCCGTGGCGCCGAAACCGGACGATCTGGAAGTCCTGCCGATACCGGAGCCGGACGAGGACTGGCCGCCGGCCGAGGACACGCCGCCCGCCGAAGACGGTGCGGCCATGCCCGGGGAAGCCGATGCCGCGTCTGCCGACGGCTTGGAACCTGACAGTGATTGGGAGCCGATCGTGCCGCACGCCAACTCGGAAGTGGGCGAAGCGGAGGTCTCGTCCTCTGCGTTTCTCGACGAAGAACCGGCATCCCCGGCGAAGGGCATCGCCGCTCCGCGCCAACGATAGGCAGCAGCGGCCCCGCAAGGTGCCAGGCGACCCCAGCCAGCCCTCTCCTTCCGGGCAATCCGGGAGCCCGAGGCCAGGGCGATTCTCAGCGGCACGGGGCTCATCTCCGGCCGGAGCGCGAACCCCGCGCCCGACGCCCGAATCCTATTGGACGCCTGCACGCTCGATGCGCGAGGGCGACCAACCGGAGCCGGACCTCTCCGGGCTCCCTTTGGTCGGCCTTGACCATTCACAATGCAGACATCAATGGTAAGTTAGTTGCTGACCGATTGAAAAAGTCGGCCGAACGTGGTTTACTTGTGGTTTACCCTGGTGTTGCCTCGGCTGGAGTCAAGTGCTCCCATGTTCCACCCCATCGTATCCCCCGTCTCGTTCCCAGATTTGGAAGAGGAGATCATCCGATTCTGGAGAGAGCGACAGATTTATGAGAAGTCGCTGGCCGCCCGATCCGACGGTCCCGCCTTTATTTTCTACGAAGGTCCGCCGACGGCGAATGGCCTCCCCCATCCGGGCCACTGTCTGACGAGGGCCATCAAGGACCTGTTTCCCCGCTACAAGACCATGCGGGGATACCGTTGCGATCGCAAGGCCGGATGGGACACCCATGGCCTGCCGGTCGAAGTCGAAGTCTGCAAAGAGTTGGGTATTCACAGCAAGCAAGAGATCGAGCAATACGGTGTCGAGCCGTTTATTCACAAGTGCCTCGATAGTGTGTTTCGCTATACCCGGCAGTGGGAGGATCTCACGGAGCGGCTCGGCTTCTGGATTCACTTGGACGAGGCCTACGTCACCTATCACCAGAGCTACGTGGAGAGCGTCTGGTGGGCCTTGAAGAAGCTTTTTGACCGAGGGTTGCTCTATCAGGGGCACAAAATCGTCTGGTGGTGGGCGCAGGGTGGAACGGCGCTGAGCAGCGGCGAGGTCGGACAGGGGTATCGCGAGGTGGCCGACCCCAGCGTGTATGTCCGATTCCCCTTGGTCGACGAGCCCGAGACCGACCTGCTGGTCTGGACGACCACGCCCTGGACGTTGCCGAGCAACCAGTTTGCCGCCGTGAGGCCCGATCTGGAGTATTCGGTGGTCCGCATCGAAGGCGAGTCGCGCAGACTGATCCTGGCGTCGGCGCTGGTGGAGGACATTGCCGCGAAGGCAAAGAAGGAGTTTACCGTCGAGAAGACACTTGCCGGTCAAGCACTTCTCGGCCGGCGGTACGTTCCGCCGTTCGACGACTACTACCGCCTGCAAGGTGAAACACAAGGCGAACTGAAGGGCGGCGGCCGCCAGCACATCGCCTGGAGGGTAGTGGCGGCGGAGTTCGTCACGGTCGACACGGGCACGGGCATCGTGCATCAAGCGCCCGCATTCGGCGAGGTGGATTACGACGTCTTGTTGGCCGAGCAGGCCCGGTTCGTCAAGGGCGACGTCCCGCCGCTGCTCTGCTCGGTGGCGCCCGACGGCAGTTTCACGGCCGAAACGTCCGGGTATCAGGGCCGTTGGGTCAAGGAAGCCGACAAGGACATCTGCCGCGAGTTGCGCGACCGGGGATTGCTGTTCCATCAGGAACAGTACCTGCACGAATACCCGTTCTGCTGGCGCGCGGAGGAAGACCCGCTGATTCAGTATCCCCGCCGGAGCTGGTTCATTCGCACCACCCAGTTCAAGGAGCGAATGCTGGCCAACAACCGGCAGATCAACTGGCTTCCCGAGCATATTCGCGACGGTCGGTTCGGCAACTTCCTGGAAACGAACGTCGATTGGGCCCTCTCGCGCGAGCGCTATTGGGGCACGCCGCTGCCGATTTGGGTCTGCGAGGAAACGGGCCACATGGAAGCGGTGGCCAGCTACGACGAGTTGCTCGCCAAGCCGGGCGTCCTGGGAGCCGACGTCTGGGAGCGTGCCAGCCGGCAGAACCCCGAATTGCCGGAAGATCTGAGGATCCACAAGCCGTACATCGACGCGATCACCTACGACTCGCCGAAGGCGAAGGGGGCACGCATGCGGCGCGTCTCCGAAGTGATCGATTGCTGGTTCGATTCCGGGGCCATGCCGTTCGCCCAATGGGGGTATCCCAACCAGGAAGGCTCGAAACGCCGGTTCGACGCCCAGTTCCCCGCCGACTTCATCAGCGAGGCCCTCGACCAGACGCGTGGATGGTTCTACAGCCTGCTGGCCATCAGCACGCTGCTGTTCAGCGAGGACGCGGCCGAGGACCGGAAGGACACCACGACGCCCGGAGTCGAGTATCCCCACCCGTATCGGAACTGCATCGTGCTGGGCCTGATGCTCGGCGAGGACGGCGGGAAGATGTCGAAGAGCAAGCGGAACTACCGCGAGCCCGGCGAGATCTTCGACCGCTACGGCGCCGACGCCCTGCGCTGGTACTTCTTCGCCAACCAGCCGCCCTGGACGTCGATCCGATACAGCGAACAGGCCATCAAGTCTTGTATCCCCGAGTTCCTTCTGACGTTGTGGAACGTCTACAGCTTCTTCGTGATCTATGCCAACATCGACGGGTTCGATCCGGGCGCCGAGATCGCCGGAAACGCCGGGCCATTGGACGCTCGGGTGCTGGCGACGGCCGGGCCCTACCGCCCGATCCCAGAACGCGGCGAGTTGGATCGTTGGGTCCTCAGCGAGCTGCACCGCACCGCGACGGCCGTCACGGCGCAGATGGACGCCTACGACAACTTCATCGCCTGCGCGCGACTGACGGAGTTTGTCGACGCGCTGAGCAACTGGTACGTCCGCCGCAGCCGCGACCGATTCTGGAGCAGCGAGCAGTCTTCCGACAAGGCCGACGCCTACTGGACGCTCTACGAGTGTCTGCTGACCACGTGCAAGCTGATCGCGCCGTTCGTTCCGTTTCTGGCCGAGGTGATGTGGCGGAATCTGGCAGGGGCCCCGTTCGGCGACCGGGCGACCGAGAGCGTCCACCTCTGCAGCTATCCCGCGGGCGATGCCGGTGCCATCGACGAAGTGCTCTCCCGACAGATGGCCTTGGGGCGCGAGATCGTATCCCTGGGGCGCAGTGCTCGCATGGGGGCCAAGCTGAAGGTGCGCCAGCCCTTGTCGCGGGTGGAAGTGATTCTGGCGGATCGTACGCACCAGGACTGGCTCGAGCGGCACTCGGCGCTGGTGTGCGACGAGTTGAACGTCAAAAAAGTCGAATACACGCAGAAAGCAGACCAGTACATCACCTACCATGTCCTGCCCGACCTGAAGCGGCTGGGACCTCGATTGGGGAAGCGACTGCCGGCGCTGAGAAAGCTCCTGAATCGGGCGGACGGCGGGAAGCTGTTGGCCGAATTGGAACGCGAAGGAAAACTGACCTTCGATCTGCCGGAAGGTCCGGTGGAACTGGAGGGCGGCGATGTCCAGGTGCGGTTGCAGGCCAAGGAAGGCTGGGCCGCCGCCCAAGGCCCGTCGTGCGTCGTCGTCCTTGCCACGGAATTGACCGACGAACTGGTCGCCGAAGGGCTTGCCCGCGAGCTGGTCCGGCTGATTCAGGATCGCCGCAAGGAGCTTCGTTGCCAATACACCGATCGGATCATCGTGGGAATCGTCACCGACTCGGGCGAGCTCCGCGCCGCGATTGCTCGGTTCGACGAGTACGTCCGCGGTGAAACGTTGGCCGTGGAACTCGGTTTTCAGCCCGTGCCGGGCGCCGAATCCGTCGAGCTGAAGGTGGCGGGCCATCCTCTGGCGCTGTCGGTCAGAGTGGCCTGAATCCACCAACACCACCAGGAGACTCTCGGCATGACTTCCCGCTGCAAACTTCGCATCGTGGTTCTGATCTCCGGCGGCGGCACCACGCTGCACAACTTCATCCAGCGTAGGGACGCCGGCACTCTTTGGGTCGACATTCCGTTGGTCATCTCCAGCAGCCCCAAGGCCGGAGGAAGACGGTTTGCCGACGAGGCCGGCATCCCCTTCGAGGTCATCCAACGCACGAGCTGCGGCTCTCAAGAGGCCTTCAGTGAGGCCATCTTTGCCCGCTGTCGCGAGGTCGAGGCCGATCTGGTCGTGATGGGGGGGTTCCTGAAGCGGATCACGATTCCCGACGACTTCGCCAATCGTGTGACCAACATTCATCCTGCCCTGATCCCCTCATTCTGCGGGGATGGCATGTACGGGCACTTCGTCCACGAGGCGGTCCTGCAATACGGCGTGAAACTGACCGGCTGCACCGTCCATTTTGCCGACAACCAGTACGACCATGGCCCGGTAATCCTCCAGAAGGCCGTTCCAGTCCTCGACGACGACACGGCCGAGCAGTTGGCGGCTCGGGTCTTCCAGGCCGAATGCGAGGCCTATCCCGAGGCCATCCAGTCGATAGCCACCGGGAGGTTGACGGTCGAGGGCCGACGGGTGCGAATCGCGCCGGAGCCGCTGTAGCGAATCTGCCTGTGCGGCAGGCCATCGCATCTCAATTCTACCCAAACCCCCTAGCTTTCTAGTCCAGGGCACGCAAGTCCTTGCCTTGCGGCAACTTGTGACATAGTGCGTGCAAAAAGCTGCGTGTCATTGCATCTATCGCCGCAGGCTATGAGAGAATCTGTGCACATACGTGGCAGATGGTGCTTGCATTGAATCACTATCTGGAGGATAATCGACAGAAGTGGAGTAGATCGAGTTGGGTACGGGATGACCGGACATGCTGGCGGAAGAGAGACGCAGTCGCCTGTTGGAGTTTGTGAGGCGGAGACGATTCGCGTCGCTGCCGGAACTGAGCAAGCAGGTCCGCGTTTCCGAGTCAACGGTCCGCCGCGACCTGGAGCACCTCGAACAGCAGGGTTCCATCCGGAGGATCCACGGGGGTGTGCTCTATTCAGGCACCTCCCCGAAACTGCCCCACTTTGAGGCTCGACAGCCGGCCGAGTGGGCTCAGAAGAAGGCGATAGCCGCCCGAGCGGTCGGCCTGATCGAGAACGCGGATACGGTCTTGCTGGACGGCGGAAGCACTACCTACGAGGTTGCCCGGATGCTCGTCGGCCGGCCGGTTCACGTGGTGACCACGTCCCTGCCGGTGGCCAATTTGCTCGCCTCCGACAGCCATAGCGATCTGGTGCTGATCGGCGGGAACATTTGTCCGCGGACGGGTGTCGCCCAAGGGCCCTACGCCGACCGGATGTTGGCCCTGGTTCGAGTGCGCAAGACGATCCTCAGCGTGGCCGGCATCAACGACGAAGGTTGCTTCAACAACAACCTGCTGTTGGTTGCCACGGAACGGGCCATGATGAAGGCCGCCGACGAAGTGATCGTGGTGGCCGACAGCACGAAGTTCGGGCGCCAGAGCCTTACGCATCTGTGCCGTTTGGAGGACATCGATCACCTGGTCGTGGACCATGGCATTACGGAAGACTGGCGCAGCAAGGTCGCCGCCGCCGGTGTCCACCTGCTGGTCGCAGACCCCACCGACGACGAACAGCCGCGGGACGAGATAGCCGCAGGATAATCCGCATGAGCACCGCTGCAACGATTGACGGAAACCGAATCGACCGAAGCGTCTTGGAGCAGATCGTCCGCGAGATCGTGCTGGCCCAGACCGGCGCGCCGCCGGGCAAACCGGATCTGGTCGTCAGCATTTCTGCCCGACACGTTCATCTGACCGACGAGCACGTGGAGACCCTCTTTGGCGACGGCGCGAAGCTGACCGTTGCGAAGGATCTTTACCAGGACGGTTTCTTCGCCGCCGAGGAGACCGTGATGGTCGTGGGCCCGAGACGGCGGATGTTGCCGTCGGTTCGGGTGCTGGGCCCCACGCGTCCCGAGTCGCAGGTCGAGTTGGCCTTCACCGACGGGATTTCGTTGGGGATCGACCTGCCGGTCTGCCAAAGCGGCAAGATCGAGGGGACCCCCGGCTGCGTGCTGGTCGGCCCCAAGGGCGTGGTCGAGCTGCAGCGCGGCGTCATTCGCGCCGAGCGACACGTCCACATGGGCCCGGCCGATGCCGAACGGTACGGCGTGGCCGACGCAGAGCGGATGAGCTTGCGGGTGGAATCGGCGTGTACGACCGTTTTCGAGGACCTGCTGGTTCGGGTGGGCGAGAAGATCAAGCTCGAGGTGCACCTGGACACCGACGAAGGCAACGCGTGTGGCATCGATCATGCGCGAAGAGTGGAACTGTTCAAACCGTAGTCACTTACATTGAGTTTCTCACACTGCATTTCTCACATTGGGAGAATCGTATCATGGCAAAAGTAATGGAGGCGCTGGGCATGATCGAGGCCAAGGGCTTCGTGACCCTGGTCGAGGCCAGCGACGCAATGATGAAGGCGGCCAACGTCGAGTTCCTCGGCTGGGACAAGGTCGGAAGCGGACTGGTCAGCGCGTTCGTGACCGGTGACGTCGCCGCCGTGAAGGCCGCCACCGACGCCGGCGCCGCCGCCGGGGGGCGCATCGGCGAGGTGGTCAGCGTGCAGGTCATTCCCCGGCCGCACGAAGATCTCGACATCATCCTGCCCGAGCCTGTCAAGCCCAGGCGAACGGCCTCGAAGTAACGTCTCGGCAAGAATCATCGAAAACGAACCACTTTCTTGAGAAGGGAACATCACGATGCAAGACGCCATCGGATTGCTCGAAACCAAGGGTCTGGTGGCACTGGTCGAAGCGACCGACGCCATGGCCAAGGCCGCGAACGTGAGAATCGTCAAGCGGATCCAAATCGGCGGGGGACTGGTCACGACCGTCGTCCGCGGCGACGTCGGCAGCGTGCGGGCCGCCGTCGAGGCGGGCGCCAATGCGGCCTCGCAGGTCGGCGAGTTGGTCGCCAGCCACATCATTCCCCGACCCGCCGAGGGCGTGATCGAGGCATACCTGTCGTAGGCCTGGAAGGACCCCCGGGAAGACCCGTCGCCCAACCGACCCCAAGCTACGGAAGCACGAAGCGATGAAGATCCTCGTAGCCAACCTCGGATCCACGAGTTTCAAGTACCGGCTGTTCGACATGGACGGCCGGCGGCAACTCGCGCGCGGCGGGATCGAACGGATCGGTTCCGATCAGAGTCATTGTGTCCTGGAAACCGGCGACGACCGCCGGGAGACGACCCGCCACGTGCCCGATCAGGCCGAAGCGGTCCGCCAGTGCCTGGCCCAACTGACCGATCCCGAGTCGGGCTGCCTGAAAGAGGCGGCCGAAGTCTCGGCGATTGCGCTGAAGGCGGTCCACGGCGGGCGGATTACGGGAGTCCAGAGGGTCACTCCGGAGGTGCTGGCGGCCATGGAGGAAATGGTTCCCGTGGCCCCGGCCCACAACCCACCCTATATCGCGGCCATGCGGTTGCTGGGCGAGCGGTTGCCGGAGATCCCGCTGGTGGCGGCCTTCGAGACCGACTTCCATCGCACGATTCCGGATCGCAACCGCTACTACGCCGTGCCGTACCCCTGGGCCGAGGATGGCCTGGTGCGCCGTTGGGGGTTCCATGGCGCCAGCCATCGCTACATCGCCACGCGTGCGGCCGAATTGCTGGGGCGCGACGACCTGAGGGTGATCTCCTGCCACTTGGGCGGATCGAGCTCGCTCTGTGCCATCCGCAACGGGCAGAGCGTGGCCACCAGCATGGGCTTCAGTGCCCAGGGCGGCCTGCCGCAGAACAACCGCGCCGGCGATTTCGATCCGTTCGCGCTGCCGCTGATCATGCAACGCACCGGCAAATCCCTTTCCGAGGTCCTCTCCGATCTGGCCTCCCAAAGCGGCCTGCTGGGGCTCAGCGGCGTCAGCGGCGACATCCGCGACATTGCCGAAGCGGCGGAGAAGGGCAACCAGCGGGCGCGGCTGGCACTGGACGTCTACACCGGCAGCGCGCGGCAGTACCTGGGAGCTTACCTGGTGGAACTCGGCGGCGCCGACGCGATCGTCTTCACCGGCGGTATCGGCGAAAACCGGGCCGCCATCCGTACGGCCGTGTGTCGCGACCTGGAGGAATTGGGGATCGTGCTCGACCCGGAACTCAACCAGGCGGCCGAAGGGGAGGCCAAGATCAGTTCCCGACGGAGCCGCGTCGAGATTTGGGTCCTGCCTACCAATGAAGAATTGATCGTTGCCCGGCTGGCTGCCCGGTTGTTGGAGGGTTGATGCGATGTTTGTTGCTCGAGTCAGCGGATCGCTGGTTGCCACGCAGAAGGTCGAGTCGATGGTCGGCCACAAGATGTTGCTCGTCGAACCGTACCGGCTCGACGCCGAAACCCGCAGCCGGCTCACCCCCACCGGCCGCGAGTTGGTGGCCGTGGATACGGTCGGGGCGGGTGAGGGGGAGTTCGTGCTGATTACCCAAGGCTCCAGCGCGCGACTCACCCCCGAAACCAAGAACTTGCCGGTCGATACCGTGATCATCGGCATTGTCGATACGGTCCACGTGCACCACCGGTGCGTGTACGACAAGGACAGCGGAGAACCTGGGGAAAACGACTGAAATCCAAACACTTGATTGCGAAAGACGACTCTTGCCATGCAAGTTGACGAAACACTGATCCGCAACGTAATCGAACAGGTCATCACCCGTTTGGGCGCCAACGGAACCGCGGCCACCGCGACGGCCCCCGTCGGCGGCGGCAGTCAGGGGCGATTTGGCCTGTTTACCTGTGTTGACGAGGCGGTTGCCGCCGCCGCCGAGGCGTTCGACCGGCTTTCGGAGCGAACTCTGGAGGATCGCCGGCGGATCATCGACCACATCCGCCGCATCTCCATCGACCAGTGCGTCGAGCTGGGCACCATGGAGATGCACGAGACGAAAATCGGCCGGCTGCCGCACAAGATCGAAAAACTCAAAACGCTCGGTGAGCGTGCACCCGGAGTGGAGTTTCTCCGCAGCGAAATCTTCAGCGGCGACCACGGCCTGGCGGTGATCGAGCACGCCCCATTCGGCGTGATCGGCGCGATCACTCCCGTGACGCACTCCCTGCCGACGATCACGGGCAACGCGGTGAACATGATTGCCGCCGGCAACACGCTGGTGATCAATCCGCACCCCAGCGGAAGGCGCGTGGCAGCGGAGGGCGTGCGGCGGTTCAACGAGGCAATCTACCGCGACCTGGGAATCGACAACCTGATCTGCCTGATTACCGAGCCGACGCTGGAGACGGCCGAGGCGATTTTCAAGCACCGCGACGTGGCCCTGCTCTGTGTCACCGGCGGTCCGGCCGTGGCGCGGGCGGCCATGCAACAGGCCAAGCGGGCGATCGTGGCCGGGCCGGGCAATCCGCCCGTGGTCGTCGACGAAACGGCCGATCTCGATCGCGCCGCCCGCTGCATCATCCAGGGCGGCGCCTACGACAACAACCTCCTCTGTATCTCCGAGAAGCAGGTCTTCGTGGTCGGGCAGGTTTTCGACGCGATGATTGCCGCCATGGAGCGGGCCGGGGCCGTGCGGCTGGACGCCGCCGAAGTCCATGCGCTGACGAAGGCCGCGATCGCGACCGTCGGCGAGGGCGAGAAGAAACACGACGTGGCGCACCGCGATTTCCTGGGCCAGGACGCCGCCGTGCTGGCCCGGGCGGTTGGCAAGGGTGTGCCGGCAAACGTGGAGTTGCTCTTCGGCGAGACCGACGAGTCGAACCCCTTCGTGCCCGTCGAACAGATGATGCCTTTCATCCCCTTCGTCCGCGCCCGCGACGTGGATCACGCCATCGAGATGGCCCATCGCAGCGAGCATGGATTCAGACACACGGCCATCATCCACTCGAACAACGTTCGCAACATGACGAAGATGGGCAAGCGGATGGACACCACGCTGTTTGTCAAGAACGGGGCAAGCATGGCGGGCCTGGGGCTGGGGGGCGAAGGATACTTGTCGTTCTCCATCGCGACCCCGACCGGCGAAGGCCCCACAACGCCGCTGACCTTCACGCGCCAGAGGCGGTGCTCGATGATCGATGATTTGCGGATCCTGGGAAAGTGAATCCCCGCGGTCCAAAGCCCCGGGCTGCGACCGGGGAGGGAGTTTTGCTGAAATGTACACCGGTCGTGTTGTCGGAAGTGCCACGGCGACCGTAAAGCACTCTTCCATGGAAGGCTGCAAGCTGCTGCTGGTGATGGCCTTGAGGGCCGACGGGCGCGGCATCGAGGGCGATCCGATCCTGGTCGTCGATACATTAGGGGCCGGAAAAGGAGAGAAGGTGATGATCACCAGCGACGGGATCGCCGCCAGAGAGCTGGTCGGCGACCGCACCTCACCCGTCCGCTGGTCGGTTTTGGGGATCCCGGACTGATGGCAGAGCCGTCGATTGACATTGACCGCATCGTACGCGACGTGGTTGCGGAACTCGGTCTTGGGCCGGAAGCCGGCTCGCCCGTCGTTGCGCCGCCCGAATCGGACGGATTGCCCGCGGCAGCGACCACGCCGCCACGGTCCGGCGACGAGTTGATCGTGCACTGCCGGGTCGTAACGCTCTCGGAGTTGGCGGGGCGCTGGGAGGCCGTTCGACGCCTGGTCGTGCCGGCCCGAGCCGTTATCACGCCGGCGGTCCGCGATGAGCTGCGACGCCGCAAGGTGACGCTGCAGTACGCCGACACACCGGAATCGCGGAAGGCGGACCCCTTTCGTTTGGCCATAGTGACCGTGGGAAGACGATTTGACCCGACCGCCCTGGTCGCCGCGTTGGGCGGCGACGCCATCGGGGTCGAGCCGCAGACCAGCGACTGCCTGATCGACGCGACCGACCGGCTGGCCGCCGAAGTTGCCCGGCCCGACACGCTCGGCCTGCTGCTCTCGCGCCACACGGCGGCGGCCTTGTGTTTGGCGAACCGCCACCAGGGCGTCCGCGCCATCTCGGGCGACGACGCGCCGAGTCTCGTCGCGGCGGCCGAGGCGGTGGGGGCCAACCTGTTGGTGCTCGACCCGACCGCACACGGCCTGTTCCCCCTGAAGCACAGGATTACCGAGTTCTGCCGCGGCGGAGTCCGCTGCTGCCCCGAGGCCTTTCGACAGCGGCTGGGATGATGCCGCTCGGGCGTCTGTGCCCGGGGATTAACGAAGTAACGTAGAATACCCTGGCAGGTGATTGGATGAGAATCGGCGACGTCATCGGCACGGTCACGCTCAATCGCTGGCATCCCAGTCTGGCGGGCGCACGGCTGAAGCTGGTCGTGCCGCTGTCGTGGGACAACCTGGCGGGCCGCTCGGACGAGTCGATGGGCGAGACCGTCGTGTTCGACGAATTGGGCGCCGGCGTCGGCAGCCGGATTGCGCTGAGCGAGGGCCGCGAGGCCGCCATGCCCTTTTACCCGGAAGTCAAACCGATCGACGCCTACAACGCGGCAATCCTCGACTCCCTGCAGTTCGAGTTGCCCGAGGACGACGATCATTGACGCTTGCACACTCGATGCACGAGGGCGGCCAACGGGAGCCCGACGTGCCCGGCCTCTCGCTGGTCGGCCTGGATCAGTCACGAAGCAGACATCAGTAAGGATCATATTCACGGGAACGAGGCGATGATTAACACGCAT
The DNA here is from genome assembly GCA_016935315.1 of Pirellulales bacterium. Taxonomy (GTDB): domain Bacteria; phylum Planctomycetota; class Planctomycetia; order Pirellulales; family Thermoguttaceae; genus JAFGRD01. The sequence continues at coordinate 67,981 of JAFGRD010000005.1, read as the reverse complement.
AAGATCAAGCAAGACATTTGCGACATCGGCGACCGGCTCTACAAGAAGGGCTTCGCCGCGGCCAACGACGGCAACATCACCGTCCGCGTCGGCGAGAACGAGGTGATCTGCACGCCGACGCTGATCAGCAAGGGGTTCATGAAGCCGGAGGACCTGTGTGTCGTCGACATGCAGGGCAACCAGCTCAGCGGCCGCCGGAAACGGACCAGCGAGGTGATGCTGCATCTGGCGATTATGAAGGAACGGCCCGAGGTCAAGTCGGTCGTCCATTGCCATCCGCCCCACGCGACCGCCTTCGGCGTTGCCCGGGAGCCGGTGCCGCAATGCGTGCTGCCGGAGGTCGAGATCTTCATCGGCGACGTCCCGATCACCAAGTACGCGATTCCCGGTGGGAAGGAGTTTGCCGATACGATCCTGCCGTTTGTCCACAAGGCCAACGTGGTGATCCTGGCCAATCACGGCACGGTCAGTTACGACGCCGACGTGGAAAAGGCCTACTGGTGGACCGAAATCCTCGACGCCTACTGCCGCATCCTGATGCTGGCCAAGGGTCTCGGCCGCGTCAACTACTTCACCGAGCCGGAGGCCCAGGCCCTGCTCGATCTGAAGCAGAAATGGGGGTTCCAGGATCCGCGCGGCGAGATCCAGAACTGCGACATCTGCGCCAACGACGTCTTTCGCGAGAGTTGGAAGCAGACGGGCGTCCAGCCTCATGCCTTCCAGCCGCCGAAGTACGTCGCCAGCAGCCCCAGCGGCGTCACCACGGCATCGAACGGGTCGCAGGCCGCGCCGGCCTCGTCCAACGGCGCTTCGGCCCCCATCGACCACGAGGCCCTGATCCAGACGATCACCGACCGCGTCATGGCGGCGCTGAGCAAGTCGTAGCAGCGTCTCGCGGTGGCACAAAGCTCCCATGCGCGGGTTGCGACGACTCGTGGGCGAAGGTGCCGGTAACGACGTGGCGCGGCCCGCGCTGGATCTCTACACCAGTTCGAAAACCGGCACCCCCCCGGATCGATCGGTTTCGGAAAACTCGTCCGCCACCTGGCAACCGACGCAGGCCCTTCAATGTGAGCATGCTTGGCTTTTCGGGCGGAGGAGCGGCGGAAGGCCGACCAGCAGGGCCGCGATAGAGATCGCAATCAAAAAGAGAAGCGTCGCGCTGCCGGCAAGCCGATCGAGCGGCAGCACAAACACCGGCAACGCGCCCAACAGGATCGCCAGGCTGGGGATGCCGAAGGCCAGCCCCGGCTCTTCGGGAAAGACGCGATACACGGCGAGCAACGTCACCGGCATGGTCATTTGAAACAGCAGCATGCCCACGATCACCAGAGGGCCGCTCTGGGTAAAAAGCCCCAGTAGCGGAGCCGACAGCAGCAACGCCACAACGCTCGTCTTGATCCAGCCGAGCCGATCCGCCAGAAGGCCGCCGCTCACCTTACCCAGGCAAGCCGCGACAGCCAACAGGAGGAGGACGTACGATTCTCCGTTGTGAACGCGGCTGACGGTCAATCCCAGCGCCGCCCGTACAGCAACGGAGATAACCAGCGCAGCAACGGCCAGGCACGCGACCGGTCTGCGGATCGGGATCGGTGCGGGAAAGGGCCGTCGCTGGCTTACCGTCTGGCCGTCGAGTACCCAGACCAGCGCCATGCCGGCCAGCAACGGACCCAACAGCAACCAGTTCCAGTGCGGCACGGCTTGTGCGCACCAGCCGCCCAACGCCAGTCCGATCGAGCCGGGGGCCACGTACAGCCCGGCCGCCAGGGCCCGCCTCGGCGACAGCCGCAGAACGATGGCCCCGGCGCCCACGTGGAACACGGCGTTTCCGATGCCTGCCAGCACGAGGGCCACCTGCGGCACGTCGAGGAAGACCGTGATCGCCAGGCACAGCATCCCCAGGCCGAGTAGCATCGCCGCTTGGTACCCACGCGTCCGGTCGGCCAGGGCGCCAATCGAAAACTGCAGCCCGAAGGCAAGGCAACTGTAGATGATGAAGAGAATCCAAACCGTGTTTTCGGGCAGGGAAGCAGAGACCCTCAGGCGGACGAGCAGGGCGGCACAGGGTGCATCGAGGATCGCATGAACGACACCATACGCGGCGGCAAGGCCGAGGACGTAAGCCGGCCGCAGGTCTCGGCGGGGGTCGTTCATTCGCGTAGAGGGTTTCAAGCCGCCGCGGAGGAGCCTATCTCGCCGAGAGTTGGCTGGCCACGGTCCTGTCGAGCACCAGGATCACGTTCTCGCCCGAGTCCGTGATCTGAACGGCAATCCCGGAAGGCTGCTCCGAGGATTCCGTGTGGCTGCCAGTGTTGGGCGGGAGGAGGTCGGCCAGGGTCGTGCCCATCAGACACAGCCCGCCTGCCAGCAGCACGATTGCGGCGGTCGCCAAACGTCTGACTCTCCGCCGACGAATGAAGACCAGGCCCAGACCGCCAGCGGCCATCACGACGCTGAGGGCAATGCCCGCGACAATCGTACGGTTCTCCATGCTCATGGCAGCAATCCCGCGTTGGCCGGCAACCGTGTCGGTAAGAAATCTCCTCGGAACCAGAATGCGGCTGTAGACCTGATCGTCGCTCGCTCTGACCACCAGCGGTGCGATTCGAAAGTCCGGCGGCGGAGCCGCCTCAGGATACATCATATCGGCGCAGGCCAGCCGGGCTGAAAGGGCACAGCAGATGGCGACCACCGCCAGACCCACGCACCGCGCGCTGCTTGCGACACTGCCCATTGCGTCTCCTCCTCAGCCAGAAGGTCTTCTATAGTACACCCGACCCACATGCGTTACTGTACCAGATTGTCGGCAATCCGTCCAGCCGTCGCCCGTCCGGCGCGCGACGGTTCCGCCTGGAGATCGACGCAGCAGCAGGTGGACGCCGATGCCGGCCCATGGTAGAGTCGCCAGCATGCTGCCCGATCCTTCCCAGCTGTGGTCCTTTCTGCCCGCCGGTTACCTGCTGGCCGTGCTGATCGAGACGCCGATTCTGCTGGTGGGGTTGTCGCGGGGGCATTCGGCCGGTGATCGGCTTCTCGCCGGGCTGTGGTTGACCGCATGTACGTATCCGATCGTCGTCCTGGTGCTGCCGTACGCGGTCTGGCGGCCGTATGGCCGCGCGGTGTATTACGTCGCGGCCGAGACCTTCGCGCCGGTGGCCGAATGCGGTCTCTTCTGGCTGGCATACCGCTCTGAAAGGTCGTCGCCCGATCGCGGCACGTTGAGGGATTTCGCGGCAATCGTCCTGGCCAATCTGGCGTCGTTTTTGATCGGCGAGGCCATCCCCTGGTGAAGCGGCCACAACCCGTGCTATAATCGCCGCGCAACGCGGCAACACGGCGAGCGTGCGGCAGACTCTCGCGTAGGAGACGGCTTCGTGGTCACGAAATCCAACGGTCCGGTGATTCGGATGCGAGAAGTTGTCGCGGTCGTGGTTCTTCTCGCGATCCTGTGGGCAGTGCTGATCCCCGTGATCCTTGCGTCGCGGGAGAAAGCCCGCCGAAGTCAGTGCGAGGATAATCTGAAAGCCCTCGGCGTCGCGTTTCTCTCCCACGAGATCCTCACACATCGTTTCCCCCCATCGTGTCATGTAATGAAGGACGCCGACGGAGGGATTACGTCGATGGATGGTTGGAGCTGGTGCGTCGACCTGATGCTTTCCCTGGATCAAGGCGACCTCTGGCTCTCGCTCGATATGGAAGGGGGCGCGCCGCTGCGCCCCAACGCCGACGGCAGCGGCTCGCACGCCGCGGCGTTGGCGACCCCCGTGGCCAGGCTCCGCTGCCCCAGTTTCGGCGGCCGGCCCTTTGTGGGCGATTCGGACGTGGAGGCGATCACCAACTACAAGGCGATGGGCGCGACGCACCTCGAAAGCCTCAACGTCGCGTCGCCGAACCCGACTACGCCGAGATACGCTCCCGAAAGCGATCGCCACCCCGACGGCGGGATCTATCCGGGCTCGACGCACGGCGTGAGGGGATTCAAGACTGACGGGACCGCCCGCACCATTCTGATCGTGGAGACGGTCGAGCAGAACGTCGCCCGTTGGACGGTCGGCAACGAATGTGCCGTGGTGGGGCTGCCGCCGGTGGTGGAGTTCGACAACGGTGAAGCTGGATACGACGCCCTGATTGGCTACACGCCGAACAAGCACTGGGACGAGAGCACGATCCCGCCGGAAAAGGACAAGACGTATCTTGAGTGGGATTACGATGCGGCCCCGTACAGCGACGGCGGCGCGAGCACGCCGTCGGCCCATGCCTCCGGCCCGATGAAATACGGCCCCAGCAGCCATCACGATGGCGTGACCAACCACCTGTTCGCCGACGGCAGCGTGCATCCAGTCGGCAACGGGATCGACGCGGCGCTGTACATGTTCCTTATTACCCGCAGCAATTGCGATCCCTGATCGCGCCATTGGCCACGGGCCGCGTCTGCGCTTGCCGCGGACATGCTATGGGAGCTGGGTGACTGGATCGACTAAGGACTCGCAAGAGAACAAGTTGGACATACATGAGAGTGCAAGGACGTGCAGCGGCCTTGCTCTTTCATGACGTCCTGACGGAAAATGGCCTGATTGACGCTTGCACACTCAATGCGCGAGGGCGACCAGCGGGAGCCCGACCTGTCCGGCCTCCCGTTGGTCGGCCTGGGTCATTCACACTGCCAACATCAATAGAAGGGTCTGCCTTTCAGTGCTCGCTGATTCCGAACTGGTCCAGCTTCTTCCGTAACGTCGTTCGGTGCACGCCCAGCCGCCGGGCGGCCGTGGCACACTGGCCGTGGTAGTGGCGAAACACGGTCTCCAGCAGCGCCGGCTCTACCAGGTTCAAGAACGACTCGTGCAAGTTGCCGGACGCACGGGGGTTTTGAAGCTCGGCTTCGGTCCATTGTCGGATCAGCCCGGTGAGCGCGTCTTCCTGGACGGCCAAGGAGCTGACCGACGCCGGCGTCGGCGGCGGCAGATGCTCCGCGGCAATCGCGCTGTGGCGCGCGAGGACCGTGGCGTGCTCGATGGCGTTGCGCAGCTCCCGTACGTTGCCGTACCATGGCAGTCGCTCCAGCTCTTCCAGGGCCTCCCGGGTCATCGAAGAAACCGGCCGATCGGTCTTGGCGGCCAGCAGCCGCAGAAAATGTTCGGCCAGTGGCCGGATGTCTTCGGGGCGCTGCCGCAGTGGCGGGATTTCGATGTCGAAGGTGATCAGCCGGAAGTAGAGATCGTGGCGAAACGCCCCGTCGGCGACCCGCTGGGCCAGGTTCTGGTGGGTTGCCGAGATCAGGCGGAAATCGGCCTGGACGGGACAGTTACCGCCCACGGGCAACACTTCACCGTGTTCGAGTGTCCGCAGCAGCTTGACCTGGATCGACAAGGGGATGTCGGCCACTTCATCCAGGAAAAGGGTGCCGCCATGGGCGTGTTCGAGGAATCCTCTCTTGGGGCCGTCGGCGCCGGTAAACGCTCCGCGCACATGACCGAACAGCTCACTCTCGGCAAGCGTCGGACTGAGCGATGCCAGATTGACCGCGACGAAAGGCCCCTCGGCGCGGTGACTGTGACGATGGATCGCCCGGGCGGCAAGCTCCTTTCCGGTGCCGCTTTCGCCGCGCAGATGCACGCAAGCCTCCGAAGCCGCCACCAGTGCGATCCGTTTGAACACCTCTTGCATTGCCGAAGACTTGCCGACAATCACGTCCCCGTCGACTTGCGTCGGCGCCGCTTGGGAAGGCGAAGGGGAGAGTTGCAGGGCCCGCTGGATCGCCCGCTGGGCCACGCGCAAGTCGAACGGCTTGGTGACGTAGTCGGAGGCACCCCCGCGCACCGCCTCCACCGCGCTGGTCAGATCGCCATAGGCCGTGATGATGATGATCGGTGTGGGGCCGAGGATCTCATGGAAGTGTTGCATGGCTTCCAGCCCGCTCATACCCGGCAATCGCACGTCGAGAACGATCGCATCGGGGCGGCGTTCTCTGGCGATCTCGAGCCCTTGCTCGGCCGAGGCCGCGGTGACGGCGGTATGGCCCATCTCTTCGGCCAGCTTCGACAATCCCCAGCAGATGCTCTGTTCGTCGTCGACAATCAGTAGTTGGGCCATGGCTGTTTCCCTTGATTGATGTTTGCCTTGTGCATGATCCAGGCCGACCGACGCGAGGCCGGACACGTCGGGCTCTCGTTGGTCGCCCTCGCGCATTGAGTGTGCAAGCGTCAACAGGTGTCCCCGGGATGGGTCCGAGCATCGGCCAGCGGGATCTCAACGGTGAAGCACGTCATGTTCTCGAGGCGCTGCCAACGGATCGATCCGTGGTGCGCCTCGGCGATCTGTCGGGCGACGTACAGCCCCAGACCGGTGCCGTCCGGCTTCCCGGTGACGAACGGCTCGAAGAGGTCGTCGCCGAGCGTGCCGCAAGGTCCCGGTCCCGAGTCGTTCACGCGCACCACCGCGCGGTTCCCGTCGGACCGCTCCAGCTCCACGACGACGCGGGCGGCGCCGTCCGCGTGCCGGGCGACAGCCTCGGTGGCGTTGAGCACCAGGTTGACCAGCAGTTGGCGCAGCGACTCGTCGTCCGCCTTGACGAAAACCGGCTGCGGCGGCTGGTGATAGGCCAGGTCGATACCGGCGTGTTTGCAGGTGGGGCGCACCAACTCCAACACGCCCTGAACGACCGATCCCAGATCGACGCGTTCGTGCGGGAGCCGCCGCGCCTGACCGAGATCCAGGAAGCTCCGCAGATACGATTCCATCAGCCGCAGTTCCCGCATGGCAACGGCCGTCGATTCCGAATGGGCCGCCTCCGGACACTCTCGCTGGTGCAGCTCGATGGCCATCCGCACGCCCGTGGCGGAATTGCGGAGTTGATGCGCCATGCCGGCGCCGAGTTGCCCGAGTGTCCGCATGCGCTCCGTCCGGCGCACTTCCTCCTCGTAATGGCTGAGCCGCTCCATCATCGTGTTGATGGAGACGGCCAGGTCGGCGATCTCATCGTCTCGCGCCGGCAGGGCGACCGGCTTGAAGTGCCCGGCGGCAATGGCCATCGCCCGGTCGCCGATCACCCGGATCGGCCGGGCGAATCGTCCGGCCAACACGGCGGCAACCAGCCCGCCCACGACCATGGCGATTGCTCCCGACCACAGAATCGGATGGGCGACTTCGCGCGCGATGGACCACCAGCGATCCTTCGGGTAGAGCACCAACAGGGTCTGCGTCCCGCCCGCTCCGGTCCGGCGCCGGACCGGCACGAGGTCGGCGAGATACGTGTTGCCGGACAGTCGGACCACGCTGGCGGAAGAGAACGAGTCGAAGGTCCCGTCGGCATCCACCGCTCGCAGCGACTCCAGAGCGTCGGCGTCAAGTCGTATTGTGCCGTGAACCACCTTCCGGTTGTCGTCCAAGAGCACGAATTGCCCGCCCGAAAGGCCGCGCATCTGCTGCAAAACGGTCTCGGTGAGAGGGAAGTTGGCTTCGGTGGTCGCGGCGACAACGCGGCGCAGTTGTCCGGCCTGCCGTCGGCTCGCGCCGGCGACGGTCAGGTAGACGCTGGCCACCGTGGCCAGGGTGATTGCCAAGGCGACGATGGCCAGCATCGGCACGAGCAACTGAATTCGGATCGGCCACCTCATGGGCTCGCTCTCTCCGTGAGTCGTCGTGTTGTGCTCGCCACGTTTTGCCGGAAATCGGGTGTAACGACCGGGCATCGGACGTGTCGAAATCACCGACTGCCGTGTCGAAACACTCGACACACCGCCTTGCCCGCCCGTGTCGAACGCACACCACTCACCCCCAGATTATCCGCCTTTCGCGGAAAGTCAATCAGCGGAACCACCATGGGCACGCGAAATGCAAGTGATAGTCGCCTGTCCATCCGTATGGGCCCGCCACGCAAGAGAACAGAAGGAGAGCTATCATGAAGCGAAACGGTCTGGTTGTCCGTATCCACGCAACGCTGGAGAGGCATTTTGCCGGAGGCTCCCGGCGTTTCCGAGGCCTGGTGTCGGCGGCGGCGCTGCTGTCGTTGTTGTCCGCGGCTTTGCCAACCGCGACCGGGGCAACGCCCGAGGAACCCGTGGGGCCCGACCCGCGGACGTTTGCGTCGATGGTCGACCGCGGAATCGGCTACCTGGCGGTCCACGGCCAGGCCGCCGACGGATCGTATAGCAGCTTCGCGGGCAGCGGCGTGACCGCGCTGGCCACGGCGTCGCTGCTGCGCCACGGGCGCACGGCCCAGGACCCCGCGGTTGCCAAGAGCCTCCGATACCTGGAGCAGTGCGTGCAAGCGGACGGAGGAATCCACCTGCCCCAGACACGGCTGGCCAACTACGAGACGTGCGTGGCCATTCTCTGTCTCAGCGAGGCAAACGGCGACGGCCGCTACGACTCGATCCTCAAGCGTGCGGACGCTCGGGTGCGAGGCTTTCAATGGGACGAGGACGGCGGCAAGGACAAGTCGGACTTCAGCTACGGCGGCGTGGGCTATGGGGGCCAGAGCCGACCCGACCTGTCGAACACGGCGTTCCTGGTCGACGCTTTGAAGGCCTGCAACGCGGGCAAAGAGGACGAAGCCATTCAGAACGCCCTGGTCTTCGTCTCGCGGTGCCAGAATCTGGAAACTGAACACAACACCACGCCCTTCTCGGCCAAGGTCAACGACGGCGGGTTCTACTACACGTGCGCGCTCTCGCGACAAGACGAGAGCCGCCAGACCCCCAACGGCGGCCTGCGCAGCTACGGGGCGATGAGCTATGCCGGTCTGAAGAGCATGATCTATGCCGGGCTGACCAAGGACGACCCCCGGCTGAAGGCCGCCGTGCAATGGATCCGCGAGCATTACAGCGTCACGAGCAATCCGGGCATGGGCGATGCGGGACTCTACTACTACTACCATACGTTTGCCAAGGCATTGGACGCCCTGGGGGTCGATCGCGTCGAGGACGCCAACGGAGTGAAGCACGATTGGCGGAAGGAATTGGCCGAGGAGCTGGCACGACGCCAGAAGCCGAACGGCTCGTGGGTCAACGACAACACCGTCTGGTTCGAGGGCGACCCCAATCTGGTCACGGCGTATGCCCTCCTGGCCCTCTCGTACTGAGTGTGCAAGCGTCCATCAAGGCATCTTCCGTCGGGGCGTGATGAAAGAGCAAGGCCACTGCGCGTCCTTGCACTTTCATGGTTGTCCAACTTGTACCCTGGCGAGTCTCAAGCAGCGACGCAGCAAGGAGTCCGGAACGATGCAGAGGCGCGCGCCGAGGAATCCGGCGGGATTCACCCTGGTCGAGCTGTTGGTGGTGATCGCCATCGTGGGGATTCTGATCGCCCTGCTGTTGCCGGCCGTTCAGGCAGCGCGCGACGCGGCCCGACGGATGTCCTGCACGAACAACCTGAAGCAGTTGGGCCTGGCCATGCACAACCACGCGAGCGCCTACAACGGGATGTTGCCCAACGCCGGCTGGTCGGGGACGGGCTACCCGAACGATTATTCGCCGCTGGCCAGGTTGCTGCCGTACTGCGAGCAGGCGAGTCTTCAAAACCTGATCGACTTCACCATCAACATGGGGCATCCCGGTAGGGACGACCTGCCGATCGCACTGCAACCGGCCGCCGCGACGGCGGTGGCGATGTTCTTGTGCCCCAGCGACTCCGAGCCGCCGGTCCACGACGCCACGCTGCCTTCGGGAAAGGTGATCCCGGTCGCCGGGAGCAATTATGCGATGAACCAGGGGAGCGGGATGGACGGCGTCTTTCATCCGAGCTTCGGGGCAGCCGACGGCCTCTGTTGGGTGGGCGCGACGGTGCGGCTGGACGACGTCAAGGACGGCACGAAGAACACGCTGGCATTCACGGAATCCCTGCGCGGTCCCTGCCATACTCCGCCCCCGACCCCGACGCCCGACGTGCAGATCTATCGCGGCAAGGCCCGGGCAAACGCGAGCCTGGCCGACGCGGCCGATGGCGGTGGGCTGGGCGCGGCGCTGCCGAGCATCAGCGCGTGGGATGGCACACGTCTGTCCTATTGGCTGCGCGGCTGCTCGCCGACCGGTCCCGTCATGAACGGCCGCTTCACCCCCAACAGTACCCTTCCCGATCTCGTCGGTGGATCGGCCAAAATCACCGCCGCCCGCAGCAGTCATCCCGGCGGCGTGAACGCCTGCTTCTGCGACGGCAGCGTGCGGTTCGTCGCCGAGACGATTGAACGCACGATCTGGCACGCTCTCTGGACCCGAGCGGGCGGCGAACCCGTCATCGAAGACTGAACGTCCGGAAGAAGGACTCCCACAAAATGCACGCCTCGCGTAGTGAAGCCCCGCCCTTGCGGGTGGAGCAATTGACCAAACGGTTCCGGCAAGGCAGTGCCGTCGTCGACGCATTGCGAGGCGTCTCGCTGAGCGTCGAGCAGGGCGAGTTCGTCGCCGTGATGGGCGCCAGCGGATCGGGCAAGAGCACCCTGCTGCACGTCATCGCCGGTCTCACCGGGCCCGACGAGGGACGCGTGCTGGTCGACGGAGCGGACCTCTGCACCATGTCGGACCGGCAACTCACGCGGTTTCGACGTCGCCGGATCGGCCTTGTCTTCCAGGCGCTGAATCTCATCCCGACGCTGACCGCCGAACAGAACATCCTGCTGCCGATCCTGTCCAATGGGCGGTCCGGGTCCGTGGACGACCGGTTGGAGAGCCTCATCTCTCGGCTCGGCCTGGACGATCGACGCGGCCACCGGCCCGACGCCCTCAGCGGCGGCCAGCAGCAGCGCGTGGCCATCGCCCGGGCGCTGGTCACCGACCCGTCGATCATCCTGGCCGACGAGCCGACCGGGAGCCTCGATTCGGTCGCCGGGCAGGAATTCTGCCGGCTCTTGAGGGAAGAGTGCCGGCAGCGCGGCAGGACGATCGTGGTCGTGACCCATGAACCGACCGTGGCGATGTGGGCGGGGCGAGTGGCCGTTTTGAAAGACGGCCAGGTCCTCAGCGAGTTCAGCACCTCCAGTTTCGGCGATGCCCACGCGCTGGCCACGCACTACCACGAGATTGTCGGAGCGGCCTTCAGCACGGAGGCACCACGATGAGAATCGTCCTGCAGCTCGTGCTGGCCAACCTTCGACAACATCCGGGCCGATTTGCGCTGACGTCGCTTGCCATCATTGCCGCTGCCTGCGTGGTGATTTGGGTCACCAGCGGCTACGACGCGCTGTTGGCCCAGTTCGACCAGTTCGCCGACCAGTACCTCGGCCGCTATCAACTGGTGCTGGTCTCCGATGCACCCAACCGCCCGACCGGCCCCGGCGCCCCGAGCGGCCCACCGCTTCCCCCCGAACTGATCCCTCTGTTGCAGCAAGACCCGGCCGTTGCGACGCTGGACCCGCTGGCGCAATCCCGGCTGACACGGGTCACGCGAGTCGGGTCGCCGGGTCGGTCCTTCCGGTCGCGCCCGACCCTGGTCGGAACGGGCGCCAAGCAACCTCCTCACGAGATGGTCCAAGGCACCTGGATCGATCCTGCCCGGCCCGAGCGTGCCGAAGGCGTCCTGAGTGCCGAGGCCGCCAGGCAGATCGAGGCCGGCGTTGGAGACGAAGTGGTCGTGGAATCGGAGGCCGGCGAGTTCCGGCTGAGCATCGCGGGGATCGTCCACCAGGCCTCCATGCCGGGCGACGGTCCGAGGCGATCGGCGCCTTCGCGTGGGCCGGCCACCAGCGCCTTGTACGTGCCCGTGGCGCTGGCCGAGAAAATCAGCGGCCGGCCGGCCAAGATCAGTTGCATCAACATCGCCCTGCAAGAGGGCGTGGACGCGGAGTCGTTCCGCCGCCGATGGAACGCTCGGCTCAAGCAGGAGGGGTTCCCGGCGGCCGTCTTCGATCCGGGCGACGTCAAGGACGACATGGCACAGGGCCTCTCTGCCGCCCGCGTGCGAAACCAGGCATATTCGGCTACCGGTGTCTCATTGTTGGCGGCCCTGTTCATCATCCTTACCACCTTGAGCATGGGCGTGCACGAGCGTGTCCGGCAGTTCGCGATCCTCCGGGCCGTGGCGCTGACCCGCTTCCAGGTGGCGTGCATGATTGCCCTGGAAAGCCTGGTTCTGGCCACGGTCGGCTGGTTCGGCGGTCTGGCCGCCGGCTGGGGTTTGCTCTGGATCGTGGCCAAGACGCAGCGCGACGACCTCTCCGGCGGCGCGTCGCTGGGCGTGTGGGCGGTTGTACTTTCGGCCGTCTGTGCCTTCGGCGGGGCGCTGGCGGCCTCCGTTCTGCCGGCCTGGCAGGTGGCGCGAGTCCGCCCGCTGGAAGCAATGGCTTCCCGCCCGACGGCCCGGCCGGTCCGCTGGTCGGCGGTGGCCGCCGTGGTCGGACTGGTGCTGATCGCAGTCAATCCGCTGTTGGTGTTTGTCATGCCCATGCCCGACGAAACACGCTACGGCGTCTACGCCGCGCTGGGATGCACGAGCATGGCGATGGGGTTCATGCTGCTGGCGCCTGCGGCGATTCTGGCCACGGAAAAAGCGTTCGGGCCGCTTGTGGCCGGCATCCTGCGCCTCGACAGGCGCCTGCTCAGCACCCAACTGAGCAGCAATCTATGGCGGACTGTGGGAACGACCGTGGCGCTGTCGCTGGGGCTGGGGCTGTTTGCGGCCATGCAGACCTGGGGCCATTCGATGCTCAGGCCGTTCGTGCCCGGCGATTGGGCTCCCGACGTTCTCGTCTGCTTCACGTCGGGGGGACTGCCCGAGCAGGAGATCGACAGCGTCGCGCGTCTGCGGGGCGTCGTCCCCGAACGGTGCCTGCCGCTGGCCGTCGAACAGCCGAAGCTGGCCGAGGACATCACCGGCAGCCGACAGCGGGCCTCGGTCGCCCGGCAGGACAACGTCATCATCATCGGCCTCGATCCCCAGGTGGGGCTTGGCGGCTCCGATCCGCTGCTGAAGCCGGACTTCGTCGAAGGCAACCGACGGGACGCCGTCGAGCGGCTGAAGCAAGGGCGGGGCTGCCTCGTGCCCGACCATTTCGCCCGAGCGACCGGGCTGGGCCTCGGCGACCGCTTCGCACTGCTGCCTCCCGGCGCGCCGGAGCAACGCGTCGAGTACACGATCGCCGGCGTGGTTTCCCTGCCCGGTTGGCACTGGATGACGAAGTTTTCCGGCCTGCGCCGGCGCAGCGGCCGGACGGCCGCCATGGTACTGGCCTCGCGAGAGGACGTCCGCCGTGATTTCGGGCTGGAGAGGACCAACTTCCTCTGGCTCGACACCCGCAAAGGCGCGAACCTGGAAGACATGGGCGCCGCCTTGCAGGCCGTCGCGGCACGTCATCCGGGCCGGCGGCAGCCAGTCAACGCTCAGGGCACCTGGACGCAGGCCGCGCGGATGTTCGGCCCGGCGGTCCGCGTCACCACGGCCGAAGACGTGCGCAGCCGGATCCACGCCCGCGCAAGCTCGATGATCTGGGGCATGTGTCGGTTGCCGCTGGTCACCCTGATCGTCACTTCGCTGGGCGTGGTCCATGCGGTGCTGGCATCGATACGGACCCGCGGCTGGGAGATGGGTGTCCTGCGGGCCACCGGACACACGCGTTTTGGGCTGGTTCGTCTCGTCCTGGCCGAGGCGTTGCTGATCGGATTGGTGGCCTGCCTGCTGAGCCTCGGCTTCGGCATCATGGCCGGATGGTGTGGCATGGGCGTCTCGCAGTACGTCAGCTTCTTCGGCGGGTTGAATCCGTCGCTGGTCGTGCCCTGGTCGAAGCTGGCGATCGGCCTGGCCGGCACGTTGGGTCTTTGTCTGCTTGCCGCCCTCTGGCCGGCGATCGCCACGGGCTTTGCCGAGCCCTTGCGGCTGCTGCAAGCCGGCCGCTCGGCCCGGTGAATCCCTACGGTGGCGGCAATCCGGGGAAGAAGCGGAGCCACGACCGTTAGGGAGTCGGAAGCGTGGTGCGGCCCGCTTCAGGGGACGCTTCCTTACGGGCGCGGCTCGGCATACGGGCGCGGCTCGTCGCCGGTGGTGCCAATGCTCGCCTTCTGCGAGATCGCCGATCCGCCGACGGTTCTTCATGTTGCCATTGTGGCCGTCCGGCCTGCCAAGTGCCATCGGCCGGGCAAGACCCCAGTGGCACGACCTTCTGCGGCTGCGCCGCCCAGGTTCGAAGAACCTGGGCTACACACTCCTGCCCCCTTTTTGTGGACTGTCCGGGGCTTCCCGGCCACTTCAGGCCCGCCAAGGGGCCCGCTTGGCCCGAACACGCATCCGGTTGGCCTGCTCGTCGCCGACAAACGTCTCGCTGGCCGGATCGAAATCGAGCTTGCGGCCCAGCATCCAGGCGAGGGCCGCGGCGTGGCAGGCCAGATGGGAATGGCGCATCACGCCCGGATTCGCGGCGGTGGGTTTGCGGCTCTTCACGCAATCGAAGAAGTTGCGGGTGTGCTGTGCCGGGTGGGTGCCCTGTTCGGCCCGGCGGTTGCGTTCCGCCTGGAGCGATTCGGGAAAGCAGGCGACCGTTCCGTTGTCGCCCGTTTCGACCCAGCCCTCGTCGCCTTCGAACCGCACCGGGCAGGTTCCCAGGCCGAGCCATTGGCCCTCGTTGTTGAACCCCCCGCGGCGCATCTCGAGCTTCACGCCGTTGGCATACTGCGCGTGGATCGTGCCGCCGTCGGGCTCGTAGCTGACGGGCATCGTGTCGTCGGCGTCGTTGGCCCATTGGCAAAGATCGACGGTATGCGCACCCCAGTCCAGCAGCGTGGCGCCGGAGTCGAAATCGTCGTAGCCGCGCCACCCGCCTTGCACGTAGGCCGGGTTGTACGGCCGCCAGGGCGCCGGCCCCAGCCAGCGATCCCAGTCGACCACGTCCGGCGACGGCTCGGGCTGGGCGGGCAGGCAGCCGTAGAGCACCCGCAGCTCGTAAATGGACGCGTGCAGCGTGTGGATCCGGCCCAGCTTGCCGCTGCGGGCCAGGTCCACGGCAAACTGGAAGTTGCTGATGCTCCGCCGCTGGGTGCCGGCCTGGAAGACGCGCCCGTAGCGGTGCATCGTATCGGCCAGCTCCTGGCAATCGCCGATGGTGATGCCGCAGGGTTTCTCGCTGTAGACGTCCTTGCCGGCCTTCGCCGCCAGGATCGAGGCCAGCGCGTGCCAGTGGTCGCCGGTGGCGATCAGGACCGCGTCGATGTCCGCGCGATCGAGCAGCTCGAACATGTCGCGATACATCACGCAGTCGCGGTTGCCGTACTTGGCGTCGGCCATCTCCTTGACGGCCTGGCGCCGGCTGGCTTGCACGTCGCAGATCGCCACGAACCGTACGTCCGGCTCGCTGAGCATGCAGCTGAGCACGTAGCGTCCCCGCGGGCCGATACCGATGGCGCCCAGGACGATTTTCTCGCTGGGGGCAACCGCGCCATCGCGGCCCAGCGCGGACGAGGACACGATCCAGGGCGCGCCGAGCGTCGCGGCCGCCGCGGTCTTCAGGAATTGTCTTCGAACCATGGCTGTCTTCGTTTTCACGTTGTTCCCCTTCGTCGCTGGCCGTGGGTTGCATTTGTGATCGAGAAGCCGTCCGCCCGGTGGCAGCAAGCCGGTCTTCTGCGCATCAGTGTACCATGCCTTGAGATGTCGCACCATCACTCTGGGACTCGTTCCGACAGGGATTGCTCCGGGGCAACGGCCCGGCCGATTCACGCGACGGACCTTGGCGTTGGTTTTTGCCCCTCTCGCTCTGCGCAGTGCTCGGCCCTCAGCGGCCGAGATTCTCATACCACACGAGGTTGTTGGTGCGGCCGCCGATCGCCACGAGATCCACTCTCCCGTTTTGGTTGAGATCCGCGGCCACGGCGCCTTCCACGGCGATTCCGCGATCCACGGCTACGGTCCGGTGTCGCGAGAATTGGTCGTCGCTCGCGTCGTAGAGCCGCAGGCCACCTTCCCCGCCTCGCCAGCCGGCCACGATCTCGTCGGTGGCGTCGCCGTCGAGATCGGCGACGACCAGGGCGTGCCCCGCCTCGAGCGTGTCGTCGAGCACGCGCCGTCGCCAGGTGTCCGCCGTTTCGCCGCAGGTGTAAACGACCACCTGGTTGCCGTGCCATGGCTCGATGGCGGCCAGGAACATCCGGCCGTCGGCGAATCGGCCGGCCAGCACCTCGCTGGTCCCGCGGGGCGCGCCCGGCCGCTCGGAAGCCGGCGGCGCGCCCGGGGCGATCTGCGTCTTCGTCCAGCGGGGCCGATCGACCGAACCTTGCCGATCGAAACGAAAAATCCCCTCGAAGCTAGCCGTGAGGATTTCGTCACGGCCGTCGCCGTCGAGGTCCTCGACGCACAGCCCGTGCAGAACCGTCAGCTCCTCGTCGATTCTCTGGATCGACGCATTCCCTCCGTCGGGCCCGGGCGAGACGTCGATGGCCCAGAGATGGGCCGCGGTCGGCGCGCGGACGCCGTCGGAGCCCGGCCCGAAGATCGACGCGTGGACGAGACTCTTCCGCCCGTCGCCGCGGAAATCGCCCCATCGCAATCGATGGACGACCGGGTCGACGGCCAGGCGGCGCATCAGCCAGAGCTCGTCTCGGCCTGCCGGCTGACGCAGCAGGTAGATCTCTCCGCCGCGATCCGGCCGGTCGAAGTGGAACCCGGCGGCCAGCGCCAACTCGACCTGCCCGTCGCCGTTCATGTCGTGCACGGCCAGATCGATGTTTCGCGCGGTTTGGGCGACCGGGTGTCGCCGCCAGTTCGGCGCCTCGTACCAGTCGACGCGATTGGCCTCGGTGGACAGGGCCAGCACGTCGGGCCGGCCGTCGCCGTTGACGTCAGCCACCGCCACCTGGTATCCGGCCGGATACGCGTCGATGTCGTGCCGCTTGAACTCCACTTGCCCGGCCTCCAAAACCGCCATCAAGACGATCGCGTGAACCATCGCTTCCCCCCTTGGTTGGACCACCGGCCAGTCTACGCCTATCGAACCGGGCGTACAAGGTCTGGAAGGACACCGAGCCGTTCGTGCGACCCCCGTCAGGCGAGAAGCTTCACGTAGAGACTGGCCCCCAAGGCGACCAGCGTGCCGGCAATGCCCACCAGCGCGATCCCCACGCTCAGCTTCGAGGGGCGCAACACCGGGTCGTCGAGATGACGCACCACGCAATAGAGGTTGAATACGTACAACAGCGGCGCGACGCCCAGGCTGATCATCGCGCCCGCCGTCGCCAGCGTGACCGGATTGCCCACCCGCACCAGGATGACACAGGCCAGCAAGGTGGAAGCGACGACGAACCCGAGGTAGAGCCGGCGGCGGATCGGCGGGGCGGCCATCGCGGGACGCAGCACGGCGCAGCACTCGGAAAACGACCGCGAGAAGCCATCCACCACCGTATACGACGTGGAGAACATCGCGAAGAAGGCGGTCAGCATGAATACGTGGTACATCCACGGGCCGAGAAGGGCCGTGTAGGCCGTCGAGAGGGCGCCGACGAACTCGACGTCCCGGAGCTTTGCCCCGAAACCTTGAAGGTGGACGGCGCCCATGATCACGAACATCAGCCCGGTGCACAGCGACAGGCCGTAGCCGGCTCGCATGTCCCACAGGGCGGTGCGCAGCCGGTGCAGCCGTGCCGCGCGCGAAGCGTCCCCGCCTTGCCCGGTCGTCCGCAGCTTCTCGATCGTCCAGAACGAATGCCACACCGACACGTCGATTCCGGTCGGCATCCAGCCGAGGATGGCGGCCGCCAGCACGATCGACCCCGGCGGAAGCGAAGGCACGACCAGGCGTTCCAGGGCCTCCGGTCCGGGGATGATCCGTACGAACGCGACCACCGTGGCCAGCGCCAGCACGGCCATCATGACCTTGTTGAGAAGGTCGAGCCACGAGAAGCCGCCAACCAGCAGCAGGGCCAAGATGACGGCGGCCAGCGCGACCGAAAACCACTCCGTGCTCAGCGCCCCGGTCCACGTCCAGAGCACGCAGCCGGCAACGCTGACCACGCCGGCCAGCACCGCGATGCCTTGGGCCAGCGTGCCGGTGAGAAACACCAGCAAGGCCCAGTGCTTCGGCCCGGGCATCCGGGCGTAGCCGTCCAGGAGGCTGCGGCCGGTGGCGGCGGCATAGCGGGGACCGAACTCGAAGGCCGGATACTTCACCAGATGGGCCACGACCACCAGCCAAAGCAGCGCGTAGCCGAACTGGGCGCCTGCCTGGGGACTGAGCACCAGGTGCGAGGCCCCCACGCTGGTCGCGGCCAGCAGAATCCCCGGCCCCAAGGCGTTCCACAACCGCCGTGCCGTCATCGCCTGGCCGCCGGCCGCGGCGTCCCTTGTTGCCGAACCGGGCCCGTCAACTCCTTCACCCGCAGGTTGCGAAAGAAGACCTCGGCGCCGTAGTTGCCGTGGGCGTGCAGGCTGATATGCCCCTGGTGGTACTTCAGACCGGGATGCTCCTGGTGGTCGCGGGGCTGAACCTGGTCCAGGTCGGCCTCGACAATCACCGCGCCGTTAAGCGTGACCTTCACGTGCCGACCGTCGCAGACAATCTCCTCGTCGTTCCACTGGCCGGCCGGCTTGAGATGTCCCGTCTTGGCGGGCACCACGCCGTAGATCGAGCCATGGTGCTGGTAGTCCTTCAGCTCGATGGGGTCGCCGTCCGCGTAGTAGGCGTCGTCGAGGACCTGGATCTCCATGCCATGGAGGTGGGGCGACTCGTGTCTCTTCGTGCGAATGCCCACGCCGTTGTTGCCGCCGGGGTCCATCTTGATCTGCATGCGGAGGATGAAATCGGCGTACTCTTTCCGGGTGAAAATGTGGACGTTGCCGGTCGCCTTGCAGATCAGCGCGCCGTCGCGAACGTAGTAGCTATCGGTGCTGCCGTCGAGGCCGATCCAGCCGTCGAGCGATTTGCCGTCGAAAATCGGCACGAAGCCCTCGGCCGCTTCTTCGGCACTCCATCCGGGCGCGACAGCCGGCGCGCGGCCGGCCTGCCGGGCCAGTTGGCGAACCTTGGCGACCACGACGCCCTCGACTTCCGGCGCGAAGAAACCCGCCTCGGAGATCAGGCAGCGGGTTTCGTAGCCGCCTTCGGCCAGCACCTTGGCGGTGGGCAGGTAGCCGAAGCAATCGTTGCAGTAGCCGGCGATCCACAGCCTGCGATGACCCAGGGCAGTCTCCAGCAACGGCACGTACTCGCCCACCACCTCGCCCGGCAAACCCACCAGCGTCAGGTCGTCGCCGAACTGCCAGACGGCGATCGGCGCCGCGCAGACGCGCGGCAGCGGCCGGCCGGCATCCAGTGCCTCGATCATCCGCCTCGCGTTGAAGGCGATGTAGGAGGGGCCGCGGGCCATCTCCTCCAGACGCTCGCGCGAAGGCACCGGCGCCAGCGGCAGCTCCGCTTCCTCCAGCACGGTTCGCAACGGTCCGCGAATCGGCTTCAACTCGCTGCCCGCCACGCGACAGACTTCGGACCCAAGGCTGCGGCCATGGTTGCGGACGTCTTCGATGCTGCCGCGCGGATAGGGATTGGCGGAGCCGCCGCAGCCAATCATGAACATCGCCTGCACGCCCGGCAGCTCCTGCTCGACGTGGGCCTGGGCGAATCCGGCGTAGTCGCCCGAAAGGACATAGTGCTCGCCGGTCAGTGTCGTGTTGTGACACGCACACGCGAATACCAGCGCCCGCGGCTTCCCGTCAGATGCCTCGACCCGCAAGACGGGCACGCTGCGGTCGACGTAGCCGCGCGGGTTGAAGCCGAGCGTGACCCCAGTGTCGGTGAACTCTCGGCGGTTCATCACGAAGCCGGCCAGGCCGACTCCCCACGCCAGCCGCGCCGGCTGCAAGTCGTCCAGGGCCGCCGCCGTCAACGTCGCCAGTTGTTCGGCGACCTTCTGCGTATACTCGCCGACCCGCCGTCGGTCCTCCTCCGGCAACGAGTAACTGCTCCGGCCTTCGATGCCCAGAATCGGACCGGTGTGGGTGTGCGAAGGGCTCAGGAGGATCTGCGCTCGCTTCAAGCCGGTCGCCTTCCTGATGCGCTCGCGGATCATCTCGGCCACCGCTGCCCGATAGCCGATCAGATCGGCGGTGATCAATACGGCCCGGTTGCCTTCGGCGTCCTCGGTCGCCATGGCCTTGGCGTACAACTCGGCCAAGACGCCTTCGGACGGCTTGTTGCGCGAGCTGTAGCCGGCCATCCGGATGGGCTTCTCGGGCGTAATCCGCACGCGGGCCAGACCCACGCGCCAGGATGCATCGGCGGTCCCGGCCAGAGACGGCCCCGAGGCTCCCGCCGTGAGAAACAGCATCGCGGCAAACAAGCACGATCGGACTTTGGCAGTTGCAGACATTTTCGGCTTTCACCTCGCTCGACGGTACGTTGCCTCGGTAAACGCGCCGTCAAACAGGATAGCCGATTGTCGTCGGGCAATCCACCTATTCCGCCCGCTGCAATCCCCCGTGGAGCAGCATTCCCTCGATCTCGACGGTCCTCGCCCAGAACTCTCTCAGGCTGTCCAGATACTCCAGGTTGACGCTGAAGTACGTTCGCTGTGCCGTCAGCAGCGTGAGGTAGCCGAATTCCCCCTCGCGATACCCGGCCCGAATCAACTCCAGCGACGCCTGGGCGTTGGGAAGGATCGTGCGTTGGTGCGTCTCTACCTGTCGTCGGGCATTGGCGTATTGTCCGAAAGCCGCGGCAAACCGATCGTGCAGCTCCAACTCGATCCGCCGCAATTCGTGTTGGGCGGCGATCAAGTCGCTCTGCGCCTTGATGATGTTGCCCTGATTGCGATCGAAGAGCGGCAGCGGCAGGCTGAGTTCCACGTCGGTCACCGTGTAGCGGCTGCCATCGTCGTACTTCACCGCGGCCCCGATCTCGAAATTCGGCTTGCGCCTCGCACACTCCAACGCCACCTGGCAGCGTGCACGCTCCACGCCCGCA
This sequence comes from Pirellulales bacterium, assembly GCA_016935315.1. GTDB lineage: Bacteria > Planctomycetota > Planctomycetia > Pirellulales > Thermoguttaceae > JAFGRD01. The sequence continues at coordinate 47,118 of JAFGRD010000005.1, read as the reverse complement.
CGGGCCTCGGCCAACTCCGGGCTCTCGGCCAACACCTGGGCCAAGACCTGATCCCATGCCAGCACGGGCAATTCTTCCGCGACGTCTCCGGCCAGCGGAGCCGGTGCCATGTCCGGCTGCCCCAATATGGCGACCAGCCGCCGCCAAGCTACCCGGTGCTGAGTCTGTGCCTCCTCCAAGCTGAGGTTGGCTCTCTCGGCCTCGATGCGGACTTGGAGCGATTCAGCTCGGCTGACCTCTTGCGCGGCCAGCAGCCGCTCCGTCACGTCGACGTCTTTCTCGCCAATCTCGACCAGTCGACGGTTGACGTCGATCATCCGCTGTGCCAAGAGAACTTCGTAGTAGCCGGCCCGGATGTCGTTCATCACACGGCGCTGCTGCGTCTGCCACGCATATCGGGCCTGCTGAATCTCGTGGCCGGCGACGGCGCGTCCCAGCCGCAGCTTGCCGGCCGTGACGATTTCCTGGCTGAGAAATGCGCCCTGCAACCCGGCCGTTCCGTCATTGCCGATCTCGTCGCCAATGTATCCGGCCGTTGGATTGGGATACAGGCCCGCCTGAACGTATTCCCCTTCGGAAGCCCGCACTGCCATCCGGGCTTGGACCAGTGTGGGGTTGAAGCGGAGGGCAATGTCCTGCAAGTCTTGCAGGGTCAGGCCGGCGGGCATTGGTGTTTGGGCAGGCGGCGGCATCGCACCGCCGGGCGGCATCGCACCGCCGGGTGATGTCGCGCCAGCATAGATCGCCTCGGGTTGCCGAAACGTCAGCTCCGTCGGCTGCATCTGTCGAGGTATCCAGTGCCGACCCGATGGTACGGTGGCCTGCTCCGGACCGACCGCCTCCCGCCCAAACCGCATGTCCGCGGCGAGGGCCGGTCGACAAGCCACAACCGCCAGGGGCAGCATCAGCCGTGCAATCCAACGGCAATGTCTCATTCAGATGACCCCTCTGCTTCTTGTCGTTCAACGGAAAACTAATCGCCCCCGTCTCGTTGTATCGGATAGCCCGATTATTCCGGATGAACTGATCATTCCGAACCCACCTTGGACGTCCTAGCTTGCCTGATTTCTCAGCGTGTTTCGGCATACGGGTTGTCAGTGGCATGCACTTCTGCAAGGATACACTAAGGGCCACCATGCATCGGTGCAATATGAGGGATATGTCAGAACAGCAAGTCCGCGATGTCGTGCTCGACTCGATTGCCGACGGGGTGTTTACCGTCGACGGCGACTGGAACATCACGTCGTTCAACCGGGCTGCCGAAGAGATCACCGGTATTGCGCGCGACCAGGCCATCGGCCAGAAGTGCTTCGACGTCTTTCAGGCCAATATCTGCCAAACGGCCTGCACGCTGCGCCAGACGATGCAGAGCGGCCGACAGCGGGTGGATCAGCGAATCGACATCCTCAATTGCCAGGGGGAGAAGATACCGGTCAGCGTGAGCACGGCCGTGTTGCGCGATGAAAGCGATCGCGTGATCGGGGGCGTGGAGACGTTCCGGGATCTGTCGGCCGTCGAACTGTTGCGGAAGGAAATCGACGAGCGCTACACGTTCCACGACATCATCAGCAAGAACCACGAGATCCGCCGCATTCTCGACGTCCTCCCGGACATCGCCACCAGCGAAAGCACCGTGCTGATTGAAGGTCCCACCGGTTCCGGCAAGGAACTGTTTGCCAAGGCGATCCACAACCTCAGCCGGCGAGCGCGACGGAAGTACCTGGCCGTCAATTGCGGCGCCCTGCCCGACACGTTGCTGGAGTCCGAGTTGTTCGGATACAAGAAGGGGGCGTTTACGGGTGCGTCGCGCGACAAGCCGGGCCGTTACGCGCTGGCCGAGGGAGGCACGCTCTTTCTGGACGAGATTGGCGACGTTTCCACGGCGCTGCAGGTGAAGCTGCTGCGGGTGCTGCAGGAAAGGGAATACGAGCCGCTGGGGGCCACCGCGACGGTCAAGGCCAATGCGCGAATGATTGCCGCCACGAACCGACCACTGGCGGAACTGGTGGCGCGGGGCACGTTTCGCGAAGACCTCTACTATCGGCTCAACGTGCTGAAGATCGTGCTGCCCTCCTTGGCAGACCGCCGCGAGGACATCCCTTTGTTGATCGATCATTTCATCCGCAAGTGCAACGCCCAGCAGAACAAGCAGATCGTAGGGATTTCGGAAGAAGCCTTGGCGCTGTTGCTGGCCTGCGACTTCCCCGGAAACGTGCGACAGTTGCAGAACGTGATCGAGCACGCCGTTGTGCTCTGCCGCGGAAGCCGGATCGAGATCGACTACCTGCCGGCCGAGTTGCGGCTGGCGGCACACGGTCCCGGCGCGTTGGCTCCCGGCGGCGTCCGGCAGAAATCGGCCGGCGATCTGCCGGCGGGCGATCCGCTGGCGGAAGCGGAGACGGCCGCCATCCTTCAGACGCTTCGCCAGCACCACGGCCACCGGGGCAAGACGGCCGCCGCACTGGGCATCGACAAGACGACGCTCTGGCGGAAGATGAAGAGGTTCGGCATCACGTTCCCGTGATCGCAGCCGCCGCCTGATTGCATCAACGCAATATTGCATTGCGTAACGATGCTTCTGTGCAATCGTTCCCCCGACGATCCCGAGTGCCGCCCTCTGCCCTATGATGTTGCTGTTAAATGGTTTGCGGTTCTGTTTTCGGAGGATCCGCGGAACGGCACGATTCGTGCGAAAGCAGAATTGCAGCAGGGATCAGGACCATGAAAATTGCCATCCCCACCTTTGGAACACGGGTCTCGCCCCGGTTCGATTGCGCCCAAGCGGTGCTGATCATCACCGTCGACGATGGCGAGCCCTCAGGTCGGGAGCAGCAGGTGGCTTCCAGTTGGGCCCCGCACGAGCGAATCAACCGGCTGCTGGACCTTGGGGTCACCGTAGTGGTTTGCGGCGGGATCGATTGCTGGTCGGTCGAGTCGCTGCAGTCCGCGGGCGTCACCGTCTACGGTTGGGTGACCGGTGAAATCGAGGATGCCTTGACCGCCCTGCTCGACGGCGACCTGGACTTTCAGGCCACGATGCAAGGCGGCGGCCGTTGCCGGTGCCGAAGGTTCCCGGCCGACGGCGGCGTGTCCCGCCCGATGGCCGGCCCCGGTCACCGCGCCGGACGCCGCGGGGGACAGGGCGGCCAGGGCGGCCGTCACGGCGGAAGAGGTCGAGACGAACGTGGAGGCGCCGGATCCGGACGTTTGGGGAACGGCTGATGCCGGAGGCGGCAACGACATGCCGCACTCCCACGACGACGGCAGCCCGTCGCTGATTGTTTTGTAGGGCCGCGACAGCGGCGAGGGTTGCCTAGGTGGCCTTTGGGGTTCCCGCGACTGCCGATGGTGCGGTCGTGGGACCCCGCGGCCGCCCGGTCCGCAACAGCAAACCGACACACTCAGGAGAACGATTGATGTCGTCAACCGAACAGGACAAGACCCGTACAGTCGTCATCGCGATTCCGATCGCGGGTGGCCAACTATGCATGCACTTCGGGCACTGCGAACAGTTTGCCTTGCTCGACGTGGACACGGTCAACCGCGAGATACTGAACTCCCGCCAGGTGGCACCGCCGGCGCACCAGCCGGGCGTGCTTCCGCAGTGGCTGCACGATCGAGGAGTCAACCTGGTGATTGCCGGCGGCATGGGCCGGCGTGCCCAAGACATCTTCGCCGAACACGGAATCAAGGTCCTCGTTGGAGCGCCCGCCGAACAGCCCGAGAAGATCGTGCAGACCTACCTCGACGGAGATCTGCAGCATGGCGAGAACCTTTGCGACCACTAACCAGGCAGGAGGAATCCGATGAAGATCGCCGTCACGTCGCAGGGTCCGGATATGAACAGTCCCGTCGATCCTCGCTTTGGCCGGGCGAGCCATTTCCTTGTCGTGGACACCGATACGGGCGAGTTTTCGGTGCACGACAATACCCAGAACGTCAACGCGGCGCAGGGTGCGGGAATCCAAGCCGGCCGAACGGTGGCCGACCTCGGCGTCGAGGCCGTGGTTACCGGCCACGTCGGCCCCAAGGCCTTTGCCACGCTGCAGGCCGCCGACATCAGAATCTATCCGGGAGCTTCCGGGACGGTCCAGGAAGCGGTTGAGAAGCTCAAGGCGGGGCAACTTCAGCCCGCCGACCGAGCCAACGTCGAAGGACACTGGATGTAAAGCGGCCGATGAGAAGCTTTTTCGACTGTATTCCCTGTTTCATTCGTCAAGCGTTGGATTCCGCCCGCTTTGCGACGCCGGACGAAGCCGTTCAAGAGCGCGTGCTTCGCGAAGCACTCTGGGCCGGCGCCAGAATGGATCTGCGACAGACTCCGCCGGCGATGGCACAAGGAATCCATCGGGCGATTCGCCTTTTCACCAGTCAAGACGATCCGTATCGCGAGGCCAAGGATTGGTCCAACCGGATCGCCCTGGCATGGTACCCAACGTTGCGGACGTGGGTGGAAGACTCGGCCAAACCCCTGGAAACGGCCGTGCGGCTGGCGATTGCCGGCAACGTGATCGACTTTGGTGTGAACAGTCGTCTGAGCGAGGCGGACGTTCATCAGTCGATCACGCACGCGTTGTCGGAGCCCTTGGAGGGCGACCTCGAAGAGTTCACCGCCGCGTGCTCCGAAGTCGACCAGGTGCTCTACCTGGCCGACAACGCCGGAGAGATCGTCTTCGACCGACTACTGATCGAGCAACTGCCGGCGGGCAAGGTAACTGTCGGCGTCCGGGGCTCCCCGGTCATCAACGACGCCACCTTGGCCGACGCCCGGGCGGCGGGGCTCCACGAAGTGGCCCAGATCATCGAGAACGGCTCGGACGCTCCCGGAACGCTCCTGGACGATTGCAGCGAGCCGTTTCGGGATCGTTTCGAGAGGGCCGATCTGGTGATTGCCAAGGGGCAGGGTAACTATGAGACCCTCAGTGAGGTCGATCGAGAGGTCTATTTCTTGCTGAAGGCGAAGTGCTCGGTGATCGCCCGGCATATCGGCTGCGAACAGGGCGCCATGGTTCTGGAGCGTTCCCATAAACTTGCTGCAAAAGGAGACTGATCATGCCACGTGGAGATGGGACAGGTCCGCAGGGTGAAGGCCCAGGTACCGGCAGAGGAGTGGGCCCATGCGGCGCGGGTAGAGGGAAAGGGAAGGGGAAAGGAAGAGGCCGTGGCCAAGCCGGCGGCCAGGGACAGGGCCGCGGTCAGGGTCAGGGAAAAGGTCGCGGCCAAGGCCAAGGTCAAGGTCGCAAATAGGACCAAATAGATCACGTTTTTTCAGATTTTCGAGAAAGGAGCATGAACATGCCAGGTGGAGACAGAACAGGGCCGATGGGAATGGGGCCGATGACGGGGCGGGCCGCCGGCTATTGCGCCGGCTCGCCGGTTCCCGGGTTCCTCAACGCCCCCGGCGGACAGGCATTCGGCGGACGCGGAATGGGTGGACGCGGAATGGGTGGACGCGGGCGGCGCAACTGGTACTACGCTACCGGTTTGACCGGTTGGCAGCGGGCCGCGGCCGCAGCGCAAGCCTTCGGCGGTGGGCAATTCGTCCCGCCCGTGCAAGCCGGGTTCGGCGCGACGCCGACGACCGCCGACCAGCAAGAGCTCCATGTCCTAAAGCAACAGGCGCAAGCCATGGAGCAGCAGATGGCACAACTCCGCGAGCGGATCGCACAGCTCGAAACGGAAGACGGAGCCGCTTGACGGGGCGGACATTCCATGCAGATTGCCATAGCCAGCGGCAAGGGCGGCACGGGCAAGACGACCGTTGCCACGAACCTTGCCTATGTCGCCTCGCGAGGCGGGCACCACGTTGCCTATCTCGATTGCGACGTGGAAGAGCCCAACGGCCATATCTTCCTGAATCCCCAGATCACCGATCGGCGGCCCGTGGCCAGCCCGGTGCCGCAGGTGGACGCCGCAAAGTGTACGCTCTGCGGTAAGTGCGGCGAAATCTGCCGGTTCAGCGCGATCGTCCGCGTGGGCAAGAAGGTGTTGGTCTATCCCGAGCTTTGCCATGGCTGCGGCGGTTGCTCGCTGGTTTGTCCCGCCGACGCAATCCGCGAGGCGCCCCGGGAAATCGGCGTGCTGGAGATCGGCAGCGCCGGGCCCATCGAGTTCGCCCAGGGCGTGCTGCATATCGGCCAGCCGATGAGCCCGCCGGTGATTCGGGCCGTCAAGGCGATGGCCCCGCGGTCCGAGCTGACCGTGATCGACGCCCCGCCGGGGACTTCCTGCCCGGTGATCGAGGCCGTCTCCCGAGCCGACTTCGTGATCCTCGTGACGGAACCGACGCCGTTCGGCTTTCACGACTTGAAGCTCGCCGTGGAGATGGTTCGCATCCTGCACCTCCCCTTCGGTGTGGTGATCAACCGGGCGGGGCTCGACGGGGCCGACGTCCGTTCGTACTGCACGGCGCAGCGGATCCCCGTCCTCGCGGAGATCCCGGACGACCGAAGACTGGCCGAGGCGTATTCCCGGGGCCAGATGGCCGCCGTCGCCCTGCCCGAGTACGAAGCGGCGTTTACCCGACTGTGGAAATCCGTGGAACAAGCACGAGGCGGTGTCCAGTGAAAGAGCTTGTGGTCCTCAGCGGCAAAGGCGGGACGGGAAAGACGTCGCTGGTTGCTTCATTCGCGGCGCTGGCCGGTGACGCGGTGCTGGCCGACTGCGACGTGGACGCGGCCGATCTGCACCTGGTGGTTGAACCGAAGATCATCCGGCGCAGTCGGTTCTCCGGCGGTTCCCGAGCGAGGGTCATGTCGGGCCACTGCATCGCCTGCGGCAAGTGCGACGAGGTTTGCCGTTTCGACGCCGTGTTTTACGACGGGCCCGGCAACGGCCGGGTGGCGAAGACGTTCCGCGTCGATCCGATTGCCTGCGAGGGCTGCGGGGTGTGTGCCTGGTTCTGCGCCGAGGGCGCCATCGAATTCGCGCCCGCCGACAACGGCGTTTGGTTCGTCTCCGAGACGCGATTTGGGCCCATGGTTCACGCCAAGCTGGGGATTGCCGAGGAGAATTCCGGCAAGCTGGTCAGCCTTGTCCGCGCCGAGGCCAAAAAGGTCGCCGAAGCGCGGAAGCTCGATCTGGTGATCATCGACGGGTCGCCGGGCATCGGCTGCCCGGTCATCGCCTCGATCGCCGGCGCGGACCTGGTGCTGGTCGTTACGGAACCGACGCTCAGCGGCTTGCACGACCTGGGCCGCGTGGCGGAGTTGACGAAGCATTTCGGCATCCAGACGCTCGTTTGCGTGAACAAATGGGACCTCAATGCGGAGTTGGCCGCCGAGGTGGAGGGACGTGCTCGCCAACTCGGCGTGGAAACGGTCGGCAGGATCTGCTACGATCAGGCAATGACGGAAGCCCAGATCAACCGACAAGCCTTGGTCGAGTATGCCAACGCCGGTGCGGCGGCCGATGTCAAGGAAGTTTGGTCGGGGGTGTCCGACAGGCTGAGCAAGCTCGGCCCGTTTGCGATCCTTTGACGTTGTGTAACATCGAGCAGCCCAGGAGGAACCGCCCCAATGCAGCCATCTCCCAAGGACCTACCCCTCGCCGGCGAGTCGCCACAGGAACTCGAAGAGCAGATGCTCCAGCACCGGATGTCGGAAATCGGCCGGAAGCTGCTGGTGCTTTCCGGCAAGGGTGGCGTGGGCAAGAGCACGGTCGCCGCCAATCTGGCCGTGTCCCTGGCACAAACGGGAAAACGGGTCGGGTTGCTGGACATCGACGTTCACGGGCCGAGCATTCCTCAGTTGTTGGGGCTGGGCGCACAACAGGTTCGGCTCGTCGGCGAAGAGATCCTGGCGGTGCCCGTGAGCGATCACTTGGCCGTGATGTCGATCGGGTTTCTGCTTCCCGACGGCCGCGAGCCGGTCATCTGGCGAGGGCCGCGGAAATACGGCTTGATTCGCCAGTTCCTAAAGGACGTTCGGTGGGGGCAACTCGACTACCTGGTGGTGGATTCGCCGCCGGGAACCGGAGACGAACCCCTTTCGGTTGCCCAACTCGTCGGTCCCCAGGCCGGGGCGGTCATCGTGACCACACCTCAGCAGTTGGCCGTCGCGGACGTCCGCCGATGTGTCGCGTTCTGCGATGCCGTGTCGCTGCCGGTGATCGGCATCGTCGAGAACATGAGCGGTTTCGTCTGTCCGGCGTGTGGAGAGCATACCGACCTGTTCCAAAGCGGCGGCGGCGAAGCACTGGCCGGAGAGATGCACGTTCCCTTCCTGGGGCGGATTCCCTTTGATCCGAGCATCGTGATCGCCGGAGATGCCGGAAGGCTGCCGCTGGGCCCCGAAGGCCAGACGCCGGCCGCCAGGGCGTTTGCCGACGTGGTCGGCCTGATCGTGGCCGGCAAGCCTTCGGAGCCTTCCGAGCCTTCGGAGAAGAACGGCCCACGTTGAACCGCCGTCAGAATGAGGATCACGTGGTGGCGAACGTTCCTCCCAAGACACCGGAACCAATCGTTCGTGACTATCTCAACGAAACCATTTCGGAGCGTTGATCCCGATGGGTAGACTGGAAGAAACTGAGATCTCCAAGGCGATCCTGTGCGCGTATCAGGAGAGACTGCTGGATCGAATCCTCAGTGACGTGCTGATTGTTGGGGCCGGTCCGTCGGGCATGATGGCGGCAATTCTGCTGGCTCGCCAAGGCTTGAAAGTCACGCTCCTGGAGAAACGACTGGCGCCGGGTGGAGGCATCTGGGGAGGCGGCATGGGCATGTGCGAAGTCGTCGTCCAGGACGACGCGGTGCCGCTGCTCGATACCGTCGGGGTCCGCTGCGAACCTCGCCGCAAAGACCTCTACGTTGCCAGTGCCATCGAACTGGCCTCGGCGCTCTCTCTGCAGGCCCTCCAGGCCGGGGCCGCGATCTTCAATCTGATGATGGCGGAGGACCTCTGCATGCGCCACGGACGGGTGACCGGCGTGGTGGCCAATCGCCCGATGATCGGCGAGACGCTGCCGGTCGATCCCATCACGCTCTCCGCAAAGGCCGTCGTCGAGGCGACCGGTCACGAGGCCGTGTTGATTGGGTCGCTGCGCAAGCGCCGACTGCTGGAAAACGCCGACGGCGGCGAGGGTCCGATGGATGCTGCCGCGGGAGAAGCCTTTGTCGTGGAGAAGACGGGGGAAGTCTTCCCCGGGCTCTGGATCTGCGGAATGAGCGTCTGTGCGGCGCTGGGCGGCCCGCGCATGGGGCCGATTTTCGGCGGAATGCTCCTTTCGGGCAAGCGCGTTGCCGAATCGATCGCCGCGGCATTGGCCGAATAGACTCGTCAGAGAACCATCTGCACGCCGACCGACGATCTCGTCGAGTCCCCGGCGCCCTCGTACCCGTCGCCCGAAGGGGGAATCGTGTCGGTTGTAGTCTTTGCGCCGGGCGACGCGACTTTGCCGCCGCTGTTGCCGGCGGATGATGCTATGTTTCGATATCGGAGCATGCGCGGCCGGCGGTGGTTGTTCCGCGTGCGGGGCAAAGGGCAAAGCCATGGTTACTCAGAAACCCAGGCCGGATACTCTCCAGTACTTTGCGCCGACGGAGTCTTTTCCAGACGACCTCTCCCACGTCAAGCTGTCCGGGGCCGAGCGAAGCGTCCTCAACAGGTTTAACGCCAAGGTGGGGGCGTCCCGGGATCTGGACGAGTTGATGCTCTTTATCTTCGAGGCCACCCGCGAAACCAGCATTACCGATCGGGTCGGATTGGCCTTTCTGGAAGAGGACGAGCGCCATCTGGTCATGTACCGGGCCCTGACGACGTACGAGCCGGTGTTGATGGACAAGGGCTACTCGGAAGACATCGGCGAGGGGTCGCTGCTGACGGTCATCGAGAAAGGCCGTCCACGGATCATCCACGATCTGCAGGAATACGCCCGGCACCACCCCAACAGCCGTTCGACCGAGATGCTGCTCCGCGAGGGGGTCCGCTCCAGCATGACGTGTCCGCTTTCGGTCGATGGGCGGAACGCGGGAGTGATGTTTATAAGCTCTCGCCAGCCGCACGCCTTCGATGAGCACCATGCGAGGATCCACGAGCTGACCTGCGAGCGTTTGAGTCAGGCCGCCGAGAAGACGTATCGCATCGAGCGCTTGACGGCCGCCAAGCGGGAGTACGAGGAGATGCTCGGTTTCGTCAGCCACGAGTTGCGCAGCCCCGTGGTTTCCATGCTCAGCGTTGCCGAGCTTCTGCTGGACGGCCTGGTGGGGACACTGCAACCGGAGCAGTATCGCGAGATCGAGCGGATCGCCGGAAAGGGCAAGTATCTGCTGAATCTGATCGGGGCCTATCTCGACTTGGCCATGCTCGAAAAGGGCGAGATCACGCTGCAGGTCGAGAGCAACGTCGATTTCGCGTCGGACGTGCTGGCGCCGGCCATCGAGCTGGTCGGCGAGCCATGGCAAGCCAAAGGCATGAAGCTGGAAAGCTGTCCGCCGGAGGAGCCCGGGCCGATCGAGTGCGATCCGGGCTTGCTGAAGGTGGTGATGATCAACCTGTTGAGCAACGCGGCCAAATACGGCCGTCAGCAGGGGCGCATTCGCGTCCGCTGGCATCGGACCCGGCAAGCCTTCGTGGCGGCCGTGTTCAACGAAGGGCCCGGTTTTCCCGAAAGCGAGAAACCGCGCCTGTTCCGCAAGTTCTCACGGCTGCGAACTCCCGAGTTGATCAAGCAGAAGGGCTCGGGTCTGGGGCTGCACAACGTGTGGCGGATTCTCCAATTGCACGGGGGCCGAGTCGTGGCGGACAGCCGGCCGGGCCAATGGGCCCAGTTTACCGTGGAGATCCCACAGCCGCTGCATGCGGCAGTCTCTCCCGGCGCGGCCGAGTCGGTCGGCCTGCCCCACCTGTCTGCAACGAGCCTGCACGGCACGGCGTGAATCCAGGGACGCACGAACCATGGCCTCGATCGAACCTCTGCTGTGGATGGCCGCCGGATTCGTCCTGGCCTTGGTGGTCCTTTGGGCCATCCGTCGCAGCACGCGCGCCGCCTCGGCCGAGCCGGAAGCAAGACAGCCGGCCGTTGCTCCGAACCGTTCTACAAACGGCGGCCGACGCAGAATCGTCTATATCGACGACGGCTCGGCTCTGCTGGCACCGGTCGAATCGAAGCTGGCCCAGGGCGGCTTCGACGTGCTGGCGGTCGATTCAGACCAGTTGGGATACTGGACGTGCGTGGCGGAGGCGCCCGACGTCGTGCTGCTGGCGATGGCCAGGGACAACCGCGACGCCGAGTCGGTCGTTGCCCAGTTCCAGGAGAACCCGCTGACCAGAGAGATTCCCCTGGTCATCGTGGCCGGGCGGGGGCATGCCCTGTTTGCACGCCGAACCGCCTTGCCGCCCGGCTATCGCCTTCTCGAGGCGCCGGTCGCCGCGAACGAATTGCTCAGCGCACTGAGGGCGGCGTGCCCGGCACGCGAGAGCACGCCGGCTGGCGAGCCGTCGGCCTCGGGCGGAAGCGATCACGACCGACGGCGTACGACTCCTGCCGCAAGCCAACGCGGCCCGGCTTCCGGCGAGGAGCAGGCCTACGTACGTTTTCCGGAAGGTGTCTCCGACGCGGCGGTCCGCGCGAGACCCATGCAGCGTGTGTTCGCCGACCACGCCGACGCCGGCGGAGACCTGCTGACCGTGCCGGACAACACAGACAATGCGGCGACGCCCCGGCCCGGTGAGCATCCGCGGCCGGTCGTGCTGTGCGTCGACGACGACCCCGACGTGTCGCGCGCGATTGCCGTGCGGCTGCGGCAGTACGGTGTGGACGTCGTCCGCGCGTTTTCCGGAACCCAAGGCTTCTGGATGGGGTTGGACTACCGGCCGGACGTGATCATCATCGACTTGAGGATGCCGGAGGGCGAGGGTGATTACCTCTTCGGCCGTTTCCAGTCCCACGCACTCACCAAGGACGTGCCCGTAATCGTCTTGACCGGCGTGACAAATCCGGGCGTGAAGCGCCAGATGCTCAGCCTGGGGGCGGCAGCCTATCTTACGAAGCCGGTGGTGTTCGACGAGCTGCTTCGGGAGCTTCGCCCCTATATCGCCCTGCCGCAAACGCCCGCGGCGGCGTCGCCGCCCGGAAAAGCGCCGCTGGGGATCTGAACCGGACCTCGGCGAGACGGCAAGCCAGGGGCATACCAGGGAGAACGGCGGCGCCGGTCCCCACGAGACCGCGGGGCTGTCGTTTCCACCCCCGATACGCTACGCTAGTCCATCGTTGTCCCGCGGACCCCAGGGGAAAGGAGGCTGAGGATGGCAGTTTCTCGAAACAGACATGCCAGCCAAGGGCGAATCCAACCTCGGGTCAAGGTCTGGCTGGAAATGGACGACCAGTACGTGTTCGGCTTCGGGATGAGCGAGATCCTCAAGGCCGTGGAGGCATCCGGCTCGATCAAAGCGGCCGCCCAGCAACTCGGCAAGAGCTACCGCCACATCTGGGCCCGAATCAAGGAGGCGGAACGCGCTTTGGGAGAGCCGCTGGTGCAAAGCCGCGTCGGCGGGAGTACGCGAAGCCGCAGCTCGCTGACGGAACGGGCCGGGCGGCTGGTGGCCGACTACGACGCCTTGCGACGGCGGATGCTCGAGGTCGTCGAGACCGAATTCTCGTCGCGCTTCCCCCCCCGGTGCACTTTCTGAAAAAGCGGCACGTAGGCCTATATGAAAGAGGAAAGGCGCGCAGCGGCTTTGTTCATGCCGTTTTTCCACAAAGTGCAGCCCCCCGGCCGCGCTCTCTAAATGAAACAGGGCCTGTTGACAGACCCCGGAAAAGGGGTAGAATCGGGGGCAAGTGGCACAGCGGTGCGACTTGAAGGATGCCCGGATTCCGTCGCTGCTCTGCCGTTTCCGACCCGCCGTTCCGCAACCGTCCAGTTCTGAGGAGGAGACCATGCGCAGCACAGCGTTTTCCGTTCACCCCGGGCTGGCCGAAAGCAGCCGATTGCCGCTGGTCACCAGCGAGGCCCGCCCATCGGACCTGGCTGCCTGGTTGCTGCTGCTGGGGGCCGGGGCGACGGCTGCCCTGGCCACGGCCCTGCTGGAGATGGGGCTACGCATCCCCGGACACGCCATCGTCCGCGCCGTCTTCCCCATGGCGTTCGGTCTGGCCCTGGTGCCCCGGCGGATGGGCGGCATGGTCATGGCGGCCGGCGCTCTGGGCACGGCGCTGGTGATCCACGCGGGCGCGTGGGCCGTCATCGGCTTCGGCGCCATGACCAGCCTCGTGCTGACCGGGCCGCTGCTGGACGTGGCCCTCTGGCGCGCCGGCCGGGGTTGGCGGCTCTATCTGGGCTTCGTCCTGGCCGGTTTGGCGAGCAACCTGGCCGCCTTGGCGACGCGAGCCGGTGCCAAGTTTTTCGGCTTCGACCACGCGGTGGGAAAGCCGCTGGCCTACTGGTTGCCTCAGGCCGTCGGCACCTACGCGATCTGCGGCGCACTGGCCGGGTTGATCAGCGCGCTGGTCTGGTTCCAGTTTTCCGCCGATCGCCGCGGCAATTCCGCTTCGGAGACCGGATCGTGATCTACGTCGGCATCGACGACACCGACACGTACGACGCGCCCGGTACCAACCAGTTTGCCAGGGCCTTGGCTGCCGAGCTATCCGATCACTACCGGTGCATGCTGATCGTGCGGCACCAGTTGCTGCAGGATCCCCGTGTTCCTTGCACCAAGCACAACAGCGCGGCTTCGATGCTCCTGCTGCCGCACGACGGCGCGCGCGACAGCGCGATCACGGATCAGATCATCGCCTCGTTGATCGGCGCCGTGCGGCGTTTCGTGCAACGGCGATTTGTCCAGGGAAGCGATCCCGGATTCTGTGTCACGGCCGGGGTTCCCCAGGCCGTCACGGCGTTTGGCCGAAGCTGCCAGCGGGAGCTCGTCACCCAACAGCAAGCCCGCCGTCTGGCTGGCCGATACGGCGTCCATTTGGAAGGCTGCGGCGGCACCAACGACGGCGTGATCGGCGCGTTGGCGGCCGTGGGACTGGTTGCCGAGGGAGACGACGGGCGCGTCGTGCAGATTGGCGATTGGCCCGACAGCCTGGCCGGCCCGCAGGATGTCGAAACGCTGCACCGGCGCGGCGTGGAGGTTCGCTGTCTTCAGAGGGACCGCGCGGTGCCCGGCGGTCGGGTCGACGTGGGGAAGCACCTGCGCCCCAACTACCGGGCGAAGAGGATCGTGTTGTTTGCCCGTCCGGAGGATCCCGAGCGTTGTGCTTCCGGCCGCTGGCGCGCGGTTCGTCTGACCTGAGCGAGAGTCGGCGATCATGAGAAGCCTGCGGGGTTTTACGCTGGTCGAGTTGCTGGTGGTCATTGGCATCCTGGGTGCCCTGATGGCGCTGGTGCTGCCGGCGATCCAGGGGGCGCGGGAGTCGGCCCGGCGCGTGCAGTGTGCCAATCATCTGAAGCAATTGGCCTTGGCGGCCCACGGCTACCACACCGCCCATGAGAGCTTTCCGCCCGGCCTGCACCAGTCCGAGTTTGCCGGATCGCCGCGATTCCGGGGCACGTCGCTGTTCACGTATTTGCTGCCGCATCTCGAAGAGGGGGCCCTGCTGACCGACTGGGACTACGACGCGCCGCTGGAGAACACCCAGGGCGGCGCCGCGGCGCGCTCGGCCACCGTGCTGCCCATCCTGCTTTGTCCTTCGGATACCATCGCCGAGAATCCGGTGTCGCTGGGAGGACGCTACTTCGGCATGACCAGCTACGGCGGCAACGGCGGAACCCGCTCCTACGACTCCGACCGGGCGACCTGCGACGGGATTTTTCACACCACGGGCCCGGCGTCCCACCCGCAGCCGCACCAGCAACCGGTGAGCATGGCCATGGTCAGCGACGGGGCCGGCTACACGATCCTCTTCGGCGAACGCGACCACCAAGACCCCAACCTGGAGACCTTCGTGGTCTACTACTGGGCCGAATCGATCAAGTACCTGGGACGATGGCCGGCCATCGGTGGGCGGAAGCGCATCGCCGACGTTACCATGAGTGCGTTCGGCCCGATCAACTACCGGATTCCCTTCGACTACGACCGCCGCCAGCAGGTCAATCCGCCGCTGGCGTCATCGCGGGATTTTCAGGTCTACGAGGACCGTCGCAAGTGTGCTTTCGGCAGCAACCATCCGGGCGGGGCCAACTTCGCTTTTGCCGACGGCTCGGTCCGCTTTCTCAAGGATTCGCTTCCCCCGGAGACGCTCCGGGCCCTGTGCACCCGCAACGGAGAGGAGTCGATCGACGAGCTTTGAACCGCCGCCGGCGAATTGTGATCCACGGCGTTTTGTGGACAACGGCATGTTCCACCTTCCAGCCACGTGAGTCTCCGATTGCGACCGGGAGGGTCGCAGCCGGGCAACGACTACCTACAGGAGTTACCCCATGAACTGTTTTCGACGGTCGTCTACCTTGCCCTGCTTGCCCTTTGTCTTGCTGCTCGGCCTCGTCTGGCAGGTCGGCGCACCCGACGCGTGGGCCGAAACCGTGTCGCTGAACCCGGTTAAGGACAACACGCTCTACACCTACATTCCCGGCGACGCGGACAACCCCTTCAACAGCAACGGCAGCGGCAACTACCTCGCGGCCGGGCGGACCGCCAGGAAGAACCAGATGCAGCGGGGGCTGATCCAGTTCGATCTCTCGCAGATCTCCGGCAGCCAGCGGGTCGTGCCGGGAACCGCGCGGCTGGAACTCTACGTGGTCGACGCACCGGGGCGAGACCTTGCCACGCGGCCTTTCTGGCTTGTGCCGCTGGCCGGCCTCGACCAGCCATGGGGCGAGGGGGCTTCGGAAGCCAATATCGTCGGCGGCAGCGGCAGCGGGGCCGGCAGCGGGGACGCGGCCGAGCCCGGCGATGCGACCTGGTACCACACCGTGTACGATCCGGCCAGCCACGACGAGACGACCGGCGAGCCAAAACCCTTTCCCAGCGAGCCTGCACCCGGCTACTGGCCGCAGCAGGGTTACTTCGGCAGCGAGCCGCTGGACCCGCAAGCGCTGTTCGGCGATCCGGACGCCTGGGTCGAAAGCGCCAGCGGGTTCTGGGTCACGCTCAGCTTGCCGCGGATGGAGTCGGCCCTGGACGCCTGGCTGAGGGACCCGGCGTCGAACCTCGGCTGGATCCTCCTGGGCGACGAGACGGTCGAGGGGGGCAATCTTTCCAGCAAGCGCGGCTTCGGCAGCCGGGAGAACTACGACCCGGCCCTCGAACTCGACTTCCGCCCCCTGCTGACCTTCGAGTACGAGCCGGTTCCCGAGCCGGGCTCGCTGGTGCTTTCGGCAACTGCCCTGGCCGTGTTGCTCTGGTGGCGACGCCGCCGGCGCTGCTGAGGGCTCGCAAAAGAAGGTTCCTCAGCAGAATAAGAGAACAAAGTGGGCATTCTTATTGGGTGCAGAGGCGGCGCGGTCCGCTACCAGCGCATACGACTGCCACGAAGCTCGTCGAGCACCGAGATGACCCAGGCACTGTTGAGCAGAAGCCCGTTGTAAAAGTGCAGCAGCGGCACCACGGCCAGGAGTCGCTGGCTGTCCTTGTGGATCGACAGGAACAGGGCAGCCGCGCTGAGTTCCACTAACAAGAACGCCAAGAGCCAACCTGCCAGGTGCAGCGGCGCGCCGGCAACGGCCAACGTCGACAGAGACAAGACCAGACCGAGCAGATAGATGACCGGCGCGATCGTGAAATCGATCAGATAGGTGATGGCCAGCCACGCCAGCACTCGGCCGGACGCCGAGCCCGGGTCCCGGCGCGATCGCGCGAGGAATTTTCGCAAGACCTGGAACGAGCCGCGGATCCATCGGTACCGCTGGCTGATCAGGGTGAATGCCCGGTCGGGGGCTTTTGTGTAGGAGATCCCTTCCGGCTCGTAGGCGATTCTTCCCCCCAGGCTCAGGATGGTCAGCGACAGGTCGAAGTCTTCGGCGAACGTATCGCCTTCGTACGGCCCGCTGACGCTGCCGGGCCCGTCGGCCGCAACCTCCCGGCTGTACCGGCGGAAGACCTCTTCCAGGACGCAGCGGCGGAAGAGGCCGGCGGGCCCGGGCACGACCAGAAGCGTGTGCAGGAATCCTTGCCCCGTGCGTACCGCCCCGTTACCCATCTGGTACTCGAGCGCCTGTAAACGCGTCAGCAGCTTCTCGCGATTGCGAACCCGTATTTGGCCGGCCACGGCGGAGACCCGCGGGTCTTCCATATGGAGCATCAACCGCCACAACGTATCGGCCCCCAGACGCGAATCCGCGTCGACACAAAGGACCAGCTCGCCGATGGAGCGTCGAAAGGCGTAGTTCAGGGCACTCCATTTGCCCCCGTTGGGTTTGCGGAAGACCCGCACGCTGACGCCGCCGTGCCGCCCCTCGAAGAGACTCGCTTTAGCAAACGTATCGTCCGTCGAACCGTCGTCGACCACGATGATCTCGTAGCTCGGATAGTCGAGCTCCAGCAGGGAATCGAGCGCCGGCTCGATCGTCTGGCCCTCGTTGAAACAGGGCACGAAGATCGAGACATAGGGGCAATGGACCAGATCGCGGCGCCCGCGCCGCCGCCGGCGACACCGTGCGGCAAACGAGAGCCCCACGAAGAGACACCAGCGGAGCGAGTTGAACGTGGCAACGACGGCAAACAGCACGGCCGTGGCCGTGACGACTCCGTGGGCGCCGAACTGCCCGCTCAACTCGTCCGGCCAGGCCAACAGCCGATACACGGTAATCCCCAGCAGCCCGAGCGATGCCAGAAAGAGGCCGGCGAACAGAACGACCTCGACGCTCAGCGAACTTTCTTCCACGAGGCGCCGCGGCGCCCGGGCGCCGCACGGTTCCGATCTCAGAACAGACGTGGCCATGGGAGCAGGAAGCCTAGCGAGGCGCCGGGGTGGTGGCAGTGGTCACATTGCGCGGAACGGTCGCTGTGCCCGCGCGGTCGTCCGGTGCCTCGTCGGGCCGCGGGCTGCCGGCCGCCAGCAACCGCGGGGCAACGGTCCGCACAATGCGGATCAGCCGGCGACGGTCCTCGTGGGCAAGGCCCTGGTGACGGCCGCTGCCGTTTGCCGAGCCGTTTCCGGAAACGAACCGGCGCAAGGGATCGCCCAGTTGATCGTCTTCCGCCAGTCCGGTGGCGATCAGGCGGATGGCCCGGGCGCGGTGCCGATCCAACGCCCATTCGAGGGCGGCCAGCAAATGGCGATCGACGCTGTGACGCAGGATCCCCTCGCGAAGCTGGACACCCAGCAGGTGCAGCACGGCGCCCTCCGAACCGTATTCCGTGGCCCACGATGCCTGGCGGTCGGGTTGCTGGGTTGGCCCGGCCGCCGAGCCGTGCGGCTTGCTTGCCGTCTCGGCCCGACGGAAGCTGCTCAGCGTCCAACCCGCGAATCCCAGCAGAGCCGAAAGCACGCCCCCGAGGAACAGCGGGCTGGCCAGGGGCGTCGGCCACCAGTGCATCTTGACCAGGATCTCGTTGCCCGAGGACAGGTAGCGGACCGCTTCGGCCGGAGGCTCGCAAGACAGCTCGGCCAATCCATACGACGGATCGTTCGGGAGTCCCCGCCACTGGACCAGCCTGCCCACGAAGCGGCGTTCGACGAAATGTCGCTCGACCTCGGCGTCGCGATCCATCTGCGAGACGAGTTCCAGCTTCAGGGCGGCTGCCTGCTGCAGAGACTTTCGCTGCCACTTGGGCAATCGCATTTGCAGCCGCAGGCCTTGATGCGGACCGACCACCAGCAGCGGTTCCCCCTCGCCGACCGTCTGGGGAGACGGCGCGCGATAGACCACGAATCCGCCCACGGCGGCGACCTCGCGCAATGACTGCTCGACCCCGCCCAATTCCTTCTCAGTTTCGCGAACCCGGGCGTCGATCTGCTGCAACTCCCGGCTCCGCAGCTCGGCGGCCCGGGCAAGGTCCGATTTCAGCCGTTCTTGAACCGCTGCTTCCGCGCCGCCGACCTCGTCAAGCTGTTTTCCGAGAACGGCAATCTGCCGGCGAAGGCCGGTCGCCTGAGACTGCATCGTGGAGAGAAGTTCGGCCAGACCCTCTGCCAGGTCGGTCTTCTGCGTGCGGACGTTTTCGGCTTGCTCCTGGAGCTTGCAGACTTCCTCGACGCCGATCTTCACGTCGCGCAGCCACTGCTCGCGGTCGCGCGGCGTGCCCGCCCCGCGGCGCATCAACTCGTCGCTGCGGACTGCCTGGGCCCGGTCGAACTCCAACCCCTTCTGGGCCTGCGTGAGTTCACGCGTGAGTTGGGCATACTCCGTTTCGAGCTGCCGGATCTGGTCGGTAGCGGTCAGTCGCTCGCACGCCAGCCCGCGCTGGATCTCGTCGCACTCGATCTCGAGTTGGTTCAGACGACTCTCGATGTGCCTGCGCTCGTTTCCCAGGTCGAGCAGCCTGCGCGTGATTTCCCGGTCCGGCTCCAGCGGTCGCCTCTCGACCACCGCGCGCTCGGTCTGAAGTTCTTCGATGGTCAGCCGCAGCACTTCGACGCGGGCTTCCTTTTCGGGCGAATGAAAGCGGGCGAGCAGATCGCCCGGCTTGACGGCAGCGTCGGCGACCGTCCATTGCACGTGTAGGTCCTTCGGTGTCCGGACAGTCAGCAGATCCTTGCCGTGCAGCAGGCCCTCGGGCACGAAGATCAGCGAGGCGATGCTGGCCGTGGCCGCACAGACAACACCGCCCAGCAGCAGGACCATCGACGCGACTCGGCCGAGCCGGCCGGCGGCGCCAAGGGGCCGGGCACCATCGGCGACAGGGCTGTTGCGTTTCCGCCAGACGTGAAAAGCACAGGCGAAACAGTACAAGCCGAAGCCGCTCGCCGCGCCGATCAGAGCCACCGTGGCAATGCCCCAGAATGTCATCGAACCAGCGTCACTCCCAGCCGAAGAGAACCCGAGATCAGATGTCTCTCAGAACTGTCAAGATGTCTTCATCAAAGAGGCAGACCGTGATGGATGTTCGCATTGAAAATGACCAAGGCCGGCCAACGGGAGGCCGGAAACACCGGACTCCCGTTGGTCGCCCTCGCGCATTGACTGTGCAAACGTCAATAAAAGGCGTACAAACCGCACTTTGTATACCCGAAATCCGACTGGAATCTGCGCACCAGCGGGAAAAACGCTCCCGGCACCGGTTCCCAGACGCCACCGGTTCTGCTAGCTTTGCTGGTACTGTGAATCGGTCTTTCCACGACGATGGGCCAAGCGGCGAGTGACCCCGGAGTCTTCGACCACGGCGGGAAGCCGTAACTGCTTCGGAATCAGGGAGTTACTGCATGAGTGCGCATCGGCCCGTCGCCCCCCTTTCGCCGGTGTTCCGCGTGCCGCTTGCTCCCGGTGGCGCCCGGTTCGGCGGATTCTGCTGCTGGAGCTTCATCCTCCCGCCGGCTGACGGTGGGAATCTCCGTAACTGTATACAGGAGCCCTGCGACCGTGCCAAAACGTGACGACATTCAGAAAGTAATGATCATCGGTTCCGGGCCGATCGTGATCGGCCAGGCGTGTGAGTTCGACTACTCGGGTACCCAAGCGTGTAAGGCGTTGCGGAGTCTGGGCTACCAGATCGTGCTGGCCAATTCCAACCCGGCCACGATCATGACCGACCCCGGCATGGCCGACGCGACTTACATCGAGCCGCTGAACCTGCGAGCAATGACGGAGATCGTCGAGCAGGAGAAGCCGGACGCCTTGTTGCCGAATCTCGGCGGCCAGTCGGGATTGAACCTCTCCTCGGAATTAGCCCGCTCGGGGGTGCTCGAAAAACACGGAGTCCGGGTCATCGGGGTCCAGGTCGACGCCATCAAACGCGGCGAGGACCGCCAGGCGTTCAAGGACACCATGAATCGCCTCGGCATCGAGATGCCTCGCAGCCAGATTGCCAACAGTCTGGAGGAAGCCGAAGAGGTCGTCGAAGAGATCGGCCTGCCCTGTGTGATCCGGCCGGCCTACACCATGGGCGGAACGGGCGGCGGCCTGGTCTACAACATGGAGGAGTTCCGCAAGGTCGCTGCCCGGGGGCTCTCCGCCAGCCTCGTCGGACAGGTTCTCGTCGAAGAGTCGGTGCTTGGTTGGGAGGAGCTCGAGCTGGAGGTCGTCCGCGACGCCAAGAACCAGATGATCACCGTCTGCTTCATCGAGAACGTCGACGCGATGGGCGTCCACACCGGCGACTCCTACTGCACCGCCCCGATGCTCACCATCGACGAGAAGCTCCAGCAGCGGCTGCAGCAACACTCCTACGACATCGTCGAGGCGATTGAAGTCATCGGCGGCACGAACATCCAGTTCGCCCACGACCCGGAAACCGGCCGCGTGGTCGTCATCGAAATCAACCCGCGGACCTCGCGCTCTTCGGCGCTGGCGTCGAAGGCGACCGGTTTCCCGATTGCCTACGTCTCGTCGCTGTTGGCGGGCGGGCTGACCATGGACGAAATCCCCTACTGGCGCGACGGCACGCTGGAGAAGTACACGCCGTCGGGCGACTACGTGGTGGTGAAATTCGCCCGCTGGGCCTTCGAGAAGTTCGAGGGGCTGGAAGACAAGCTGGGGACGCAGATGCGGGCGGTCGGCGAAGCCATGAGCCTCGGCAAGACCTACAAGGAGGCCTTCCAGAAGGCGATCCGCTCGCTGGAGATCGGGCGGTATGGTCTGGGATTCGCCAAGGACTTCCACCAGCGCCCGCTGGAGGAGCTGATGAGCCTGTTGTCCGAGCCCTCCTCGGAGCGGCAGTTCATCATGTACGAGGCGCTCCGCAAAGGCGCCGACGTGCAAACCCTCTATGAGCAGACCTATATCAAGCCCTGGTTCATCCAGCAGATGAAGGAGCTGGTCGAGCTGGAAGAAGAAATCCTCAAACACCGCGGCGGCACGTTGCCCGACGAGCTGTTGGCGCGCGCCAAGAAGGACGGCTTCGCCGATCGGTATCTGGCGAAGCTGCTGGGCGTGCCGGAGAAGGCGATTCGCCAGCGGCGCACCAAGCTGGGCGTCGTCGAGGGCTGGCACGCGGTGCCGGTCAGCGGCGTGGAAAACGCCGCCTACTACTATTCGACCTACAACGCGCCCGACGCGACGGAAACCTCCCCCCACCGCAAAGTGATGGTCCTCGGCGGCGGTCCCAACCGCATCGGGCAGGGGATCGAGTTCGACTACTGCTGCGTCCACGCGGCCTTCGCCCTGCGCGACGAAGGGATCGAGTCGATCATGGTCAACTGCAACCCGGAAACGGTCTCCACCGACTACGACACGTCGAACAAGCTCTATTTCGAGCCGCTGACCGTCGAGGACGTGCTGAGCATCTACCGGAAGGAGAAGCCCGAAGGCGTGATCGTGCAGTTCGGCGGTCAGACGCCGCTGAACATCGCGGCCGAGCTGGCCGAGGCGGGTGTGAAGATCCTGGGCACCTCGCACGAAGCCATCGAGCTGGCCGAAGACCGCGATCGTTTCCGGCAGATCATGCGGAAGCTGGGCATCCCCCAGCCGGAATCCGGCATGGCCAGCAACCTCGAGGAAGCCATCCAAATCGCCAACGAGATCGGCTACCCGCTGATGGTGCGACCCTCGTTCGTGCTCGGCGGCCGGGCGATGCAAGTCGTCCACGACGAGCGGATGCTCAAGCGTTACGTGACCGCCGCGGTCGACGTCTCGCCCGAGCGTCCGATCCTCATCGACAAGTTCCTGGAAAACGCCATCGAAGTGGAAGCCGACGCCATCGCCGACGGCGAAGACGCCTTCGTGCCCGCCATCATGGAGCACATCGAGCTGGCCGGCGTCCATTCGGGCGATTCGGCCTGCGTGATTCCGCCCATCAGCCTCTCGCCGAAGCACATCGACACGATCTTTCAATACAACCGCAAGATCGCCATCGAGCTGAACGTGGTGGGGCTGATGAATATCCAGTACGCGATCTATCGGGACACGGTCTATATCCTCGAAGCCAATCCTCGTGCCAGCCGCACCGTGCCGCTGGTCTCCAAAGTCTGCAACATCCCCATGGCCCGGATTGCCGCCCAGGTGATGCTCGGCAAGAAGCTCTCCGAGTTGGGGTTGGGGCGAAAGACCTTTCCCCACTTCGGCGTCAAGGAGGCCGTCTTCCCCTTCAATATGTACCACGAGGTCGACCCGGTGCTGGGGCCGGAAATGCGCAGCACCGGCGAGGTGCTGGGCATGGCCAATTCCTTTGGCCTGGCCTTCTACAAGGCCCAGGAAGCCACCGGGCTGCCCTTGCCGCTGGAGGGAACCGTGCTGATTACCGTGGCCGACCGGGACAAGCCGGCCGTCCAGGAAGTCGCACGCCGCTTCGCCGAGCTGGGCTTCCGGATCCTCGCTACCAAGGGCACGCAGGCCTTCCTTGCCGAGAACGGCATCCCGTCGGAGCCGATCGTGAAGATGCGCGAGGGGCGCCCCAACATCGCCGACGCCATCATCGACGGCGTGATCCAACTGGTGGTCAACACCCCGCGGGGCAAAGCCAGCAAGGCCGACGACGCCTATATCCGCCAGACGGCCATCAAGTGCAGGGTCCCCTACGTGACCACGCTGGCCGCCGCCGTGGCCGCCGCCAAGGGCATCGCCGCCTATCGCGCGGACCGCGAACGCGTCAAGAGCCTACAGGCATACCACGCCGACATCAAGTAGTCATCAGGAGGAACGAACATGGGCGGTCTCTATGGAGTCGCTTCCAAAAAGGATTGTGTCGCCGATCTCTTCTACGGCACCGACTATCACTCGCATCTGGGCACCGTGCGCGGCGGCATGGCCGTCATGAACGGACGCGGCCTGACGCGGTTCATCAAGGACATCACCAACGCCCAGTTCCGCAGCAAGTTTGAAGACGACCTGGGCAAGCTGCACGGCTCGATCGGGATCGGCGTGATCAGCGACTACGAAGATCAGCCGCTGATCATCGGCTCGCACCTGGGCACCTACGCCCTGGTGACCGTGGGGCGCATCGAAAACCTCGACGCCCTGGCCGCCGAGATCTTCTACAGCCGAACGGCCCATTTCTCCGAAATGAGCGGCGACGCCGTCAACCCGACCGAACTGGTCGCCACGCTGATCAACCGCGAAAGCACCTTCGAGGAGGGCATTCGGCATGCCCAAGAGCGCATCGAGGGTTCGTGCTCGATGCTGTTGCTGACCGGCCGCAGCATCTACGCCGCCCGCGACCGGCTGGGCCGCACGCCCCTGGTCCTCGGCCGCAAGCCCGACGCCCACGCGGTGACGCTCGAAACCTGCGCCTTGCCCAACCTCGGCTACGAGGTCGAGCGCCACCTGGGGCCGGGCGAGGTCGTGCGGATCACCGCCGACGAGGTGGAGACGCTCCTGCCGCCCGGCGAGCAGATGCAGATCTGCTCGTTCCTTTGGGTCTACTACGGCTACCCGGCGTCGCACTACGAGGGGGTCAACGTCGAACTGGTCCGCAACCGCTGCGGCGCGGCCCTGGCCGCCGGCGACGACGTCGTTATCGACATGGTCGCCGGCATTCCCGACTCGGGAACCGGGCACGCCATCGGCTACGCCAACGAGGCCGGCGTCCCTTACGGCCGCCCGTTCGTCAAGTACACGCCCACCTGGCCGCGGAGCTTCATGCCGCAAGACCAGCGGGTCCGCGACCTGGTGGCGCGGATGAAGCTGGTGCCGATTCCCGAGTTGATCCGCGGGCGGCGGCTGCTGTTTTGCGAAGACTCGATCGTTCGCGGCACGCAACTGAAGGACACGATCCAGCGGCTCTACGACTGCGGCGCCGAGGCGGTCCATATGCGGCCGGCCTGTCCCCCGCTGATTCACGGCTGCAAGTTCCTGAACTTCTCCCGCTCCAAGTCGGTGCTCGACCTGGCCTGCCGCAAGGCGATCAAGGAGCTCGGCGACGACGATGACCACCTGGACGAGTACGCCGACGCCGCCTCGGACCGCTATCAGGCCATGGTCGAGCGGGTTCGACAGCGCTTGGGCCTCAGCTCGCTGAAGTACCAGAAGCTCGACGACCTGGTCGCGGCGATCGGCCTGCCGAAGGAGAGACTTTGTACGTACTGCTGGGACGGCGCGGAGGCCTGCGCCACTTGTCCTGGTCGCGCCGCAACCGCGGAACAGGAAGGCCTGCGCGTGCATCCGCGTTAGCGGCCGGTCAAGTCTATTGATGTTTGCATTGTGGATGATCCAGGCCGATCAACGGGAGGCCGGAAAAAAAATCGGGCTCCCGTTGGTCGCCCTCGTGCATTGACCGCGCAAGCGTCAATAGGGTTTCCAATCTGAGACGGAGGTTCTCGCATGTCGGCCAAAGAACGATCGAAATCTGCGTGGGGGTGCCTGGGCTGTGGGGGCTGCCTGGTGGTTGCCGTCGTGATCTTGGTGTTGGTAGCTGCCGTGGTGTTTTTCACCTGGTCGCGCGGTGCGGCCCGCCGGGCCCAGGCGGAGCTGGCCTTGGCTCGCCAGGCCGGGGAACCCACCTCGGCCGAGGAACTGGAGCTCTTCTACGAGCGCACCGACGACGAGCAGGAGATGGCCCAGTGGTGGCTGCAAGGGGCCTTGCCGTTGCGGGGCGAGGCGTTTACCGCGGCGGCAGGCAATCTCCCCATCGTCGGCGATGGCGAAGGTGAAATCCCGCCGCCCGGCCAGCCCTGGCCCGAACTGCAGGCCGCCGACGATTTCCTGGGGCAATACGCCCGGCCCTTGCAGCAGCTTCACGAAGCGGCTGAGGCCGACCGGCCCGCCCGCTATCCGATCGATTTCTCGCAGGGCTTCAACGCGCGGCTCGATGACATCCAGGCGCTACGAGCCGCGTCCCGGATGCTGGCGCTGGAGGCCCATGTCCGGGCCCACCGGGGCGACGCCCACGGAGCCGCCCTGTCGATCGAAGCCATTCTGGCCCTGGCCGATTCCCTGAAGCAGGAGCCGCTGTTGATCTCGCAACTGATCCGCCTGGCCCTCGAAGGTATGGGCCATGAAGTGTTTCATCGCCAACTGCCGACCGCCGGATTCTCCGAGGAAGACCTGGACCGATTGCAGGCCCGCCTGCGGGCCATCGACGATAGCGACGGCCTGCAACGGGCGATAATCGGCGAGCGGGTGATGGGAATCCAGGCGATCGAAGGCCCGGCGTCCGCGGGTGCCGAACTTCCCGTCTCGTTGCCTCGCTTCCTGGTCGACGACAATCTGGCCTACTACCTCGGCTACATGCGGCGGATCGTGGCGGCCACGAAATCGCCCTTGCCCCAAGCCCGAAAACAGATGGAGCAAATCGGCCAGGATCTTCAGCAGGAGACCGGCGGCAGATCGCCGTTGGCGGCCCCCGGCCGCATCATGGCCGCGTCGCTCGTGCCGGCCCATAGCACGGTCGTCAACGCGGCGGCCCGCGGCGCGGCCACCCGGCGCGCCAGCGATGTGATGATCGCCGTCGAGCGATTCCGCCGTGCCCACGGCCGGCTGCCCGAATCGCTGGCGAAGCTTGTGCCCGAGTACTTGCCGGAGGTCCCCGCCGATCCTTTCGACGGGCTGCCGCTGCGCTACGCGGTGCGCGAGGGTCAATACATCATCTACAGCGTCGGCAAAGACGGCGTGGACAACGGCGGCGAAGGCGACGAGAGCGGCGACCCGGACTGGGTGTTTCCCTTCCAGCGTCGCACGTCCGAGAAAGAGGATATGCCGGCACTCCCGTAGAGAAGCCGCTTGCGACCGGCCACGCCCCGTACTATACTTCTTCGCTGCCAGACTGCGGCATTTCGGCGTCTTCTCCTGCAGAAAAGGACCTCACCGGCACCATGGCGGAACCGATCATCAGCGTCTCGGGATTGCGGGGAATCATCGGCGAGACACTCACGCCCGAGGTGGCCGTTCGCTATGCGGCCGCCTTTTCGGCCTTTGCCCCGTCGGGCACGTTCCTGATCACCCGCGACGGCCGGGCCTCGGGCGAAATGCTGGCCGCCGCGCTGGAGGCCGGCTTGCAGGCCGTCGGGCGCGATACGGCCGACGCCGGCGTGGCCGCTACGCCCACCACCGGCGTGCTGATCCGCGAGGTCCGCGCAGCCGGCGGGATCCAGATCTCCGCCAGCCACAATCCGGCCCAGTACAACGGGCTGAAGCTCTTCTCCTACGACGGCCGCGTGATTCCCGCCGGGCCGGGCCGCGACGTGCTGGAACACTACCGCACGGCCCCGATCGCCTGGGTTTCGCACGACCAGCTTGGCTGTGGCTACGAGTGTACCGATTCCACCTCGGCCCATCTCAAGGCCGTATTGGCTACCGTCAACCTCCCGCGGATTCGCAGCCGGCAGTTCCGCGTGTTGCTGGACGCCAACCATGGGGCCGGCAGCGTGTTGGGGCGGAAACTGCTCGAGGAGCTCGGCTGCCGCGTGACCGTCCTCGGCGAGCCGCCCAACGGCCAGTTTGCCCATCCGCCCGAGCCGACCGCCGAGAATCTCAGCGGCGTGCTGGCGGCCGTCGGCCAGGCCGGCGCCGAGATCGGCTTTTGCCAGGACCCCGACGCCGACCGGCTGGCCGTGATCGACGAGTCGGGGCGCTACCTGGGCGAGGAGTACACGCTGGCGATGTGCGTCGACCACGTGCTCCGCCGGCAGAAGGGCCCGGTGGTCACCAATTGCAGCAGCAGCCGCATGACCGAAGACCTGGCCGCGCGGCACGGGGTCGCCTGCTATCGTTCGGCGGTGGGCGAGGCCAACGTGGTCGACGAGATGCTCTTGCGCGACGCGGTCTTTGGCGGCGAGGGCAACGGCGGCCCGATCGATCCCCGCGTGGGTCTGGTCCGCGACAGCTTCGTGGGCATGGCCCAACTGCTCGACGCCATGGCCGCCCGCGAAATGAAGATCAGCCAACTGGCCGACGAGCTGCCGCGCTACGAGATCGTCAAGACGAAGATCGCGCTGGCCCCGCAGCAGGTGCCCGCCGCGCTGGACGCCCTGGAAAAACACTTCGCCGCCGCCGAAGCGGATCGGCTGGACGGCCTGCGGCTGGATTGGCCCGGCCGCTGGCTGCTGGTCCGCGCCAGCAACACCGAGCCGATCGTCCGCGCCGTGGCCGAGGCGGCAACCCGGCAGGAGGCCGGCGGGCTGTGCGAGCAGGCGGCCGCCGTCTTGCAGCGGATGGGCGGCTGAAGTGTTACCTGGCCCCGGAGAAGAGGCGGCCATTACCTCGGCTCGATCCGCTCTTTGCCCATCAGCGGCCGCAACACCTCGGGCACGACGACCGAGCCGTCGGCCTGCTGGTAGTTTTCCAGGATGGCGATCACGGCCCGGCTGATGGCGATGGCCGTGCCGTTGAGCGTGTGCAGAAACGCGGTGCCCTTCTCGCCCTTGACCTTGTAGCGGATGTTCAGCCGCCGGGCCTGGTAGTCGGTGCAGTTCGACGTGCTGGTCACCTCGCCGTATTCGCCCCGGCCGGGCATCCAGGCCTCGAGATCGAACTTGCGATAGGCCGGGCCGCCCAGGTCGCCGGTGGCCGTGTCCACCACGCGATAGGGAATCCCCAGCCCGTCGAACAGCCTGCACTCCAACGCCCGCAAATGGTCGAGCATTGCGTCGCTTTCGCCGGGCAGGGTGTAGGCGAACATCTCGATCTTGGTGAACTGGTGGACGCGATACAGACCGCGGGTTGCCCGGCCGTGGGCGCCCGCCTCGGTGCGGAAACAATGGCTGACGCCGCACAGTTTAATCGGCAAGTCCTCGGCGTCGACGATCTGGGCGGCCAGCAGACCGCCGAGCGTGATCTCGGCCGTGGCCACCAGGCTCAGGTCGGTGTTCTCGATGCTGTAGATTTGCGTTTCCGGCCCGCGGGGGTTGAAGCCGATGCCTTCGAGAATCTCGTTTCGCGCCAGGTCGGGCGTGGTCGTGGGTATGAACCCCTCGGCCCCGAGCACCTGCAGGGCGTAGTGCTGCAGCGCCAGCTCCAGCAGCACGGCGTCGTTCTTCAGAAAGTAGAAACCGTGGCCCGCCACCCGGGCGCCCGCCTCGAAGTCGACCAGGTCGAGCTTCTCGGCCAGCTCGACGTGGTCCAGCGGCTGGAAGTCGAGCTTCGGCCGGGGCGTTTGCCCCCGTGCAAGCTCGAGGTTGGCCTTGTCGTCGGCCCCGATCGGGGCGTCGGGGTGCGTGACGTTGGGAATCGCCCGGTGAATCGCGTCCAGCTCCGAGGCGAGCTCTTCCAGCTTCGTCCGCAGCTCGGCCGTCTGCTCGCGCAGCAGACGCCCCTCTTCCTTGCGGGCGTTGCGCTCGGCCTGGTCCTTGGCCTTGCCGATCGACTTCGAGACCAGGTTGGCCTGCCGGTGGAGTTGCTCGATTTCGGCCTGCATGGCGCGGCGTCGGCTCTCCAGCTCGACGAACCGGGCCACATCGACGCCGACGCCGCGGTGGACGCAGTTCTGTTGGACGAGCTCGGCGTTTTCGACAATGAACTTGCGGTCTAGCATGGGCGGAACGGGCGGGTCTTTAGCGGGATCGGGGGCTCCAACGTGGAAGTCCTCAGCGTATCTGTTTTCCGTCGTTTCGGGAAGGTCGCCGGACATCGTGGCCCGCGTTTGCGACGGCGACAAAAACCGCCGTTTCGCGAACCCCCCCACGCGATGGAGGCGGGGGCAGCCCGGCCTACGCAATCCCGCGGAAAGCTTTGCCCCTGGCGGCCGGCTGTTCGCCGAGCGACGGGCAGCGGAATTCTCGCGAATCTACTGGCGATGCTGCCGGCAGTATTCGTACAGTGCCATGGCCGCCGCAGTGGCCGCGTTGTGGCTGTAAGGCAATCCGTACACGGGAATCTCCACCGCGTGGTCCAGCAGTCGCAACACGTCCTCCTGCACGCCGAGCCGCTCGTTTCCCACCACCAGGACCGTTTTCCGCGGAAAGCGAAAATCGAACAGGGACTGCGAACCGGCCGTCTGTTCCAAACCGACCAGCGCGTAGCCCTCGTCGCCAAGCCGGCGCAACACCGGTGGCAGCGTGCGGTGGATCTCCAGTTGGATCGAGGCGCCGGTTTCCCGGGCGATCTTGCCGATCACTTTGGCATTGCCGCAGCAGATCATCCGCCGCACGCCACAGCAACTGGCCGTACGCACAATCCGCGACAAGTTGACGTTGGAGCGCATCGGAGGGCAGGCCACGAGCAGCTCCCGCGGCCGCGCAAGTTCCGTGGGCGATTGGTGACGTTGCTGGATGAACTCTGGCATGTCCGCAACAGCGGCCAGGTCTTCGGCGGTGGCACGGAGGAAAAAGGGGTTTCCTCCGGATGAATCCAAAAAAGGGGCCAGAAGCATGAGTCCCACGATCGCTCGCGGTCTACGCTTCCGGCCCCGATGTAGCGCAAAACGCTACGGTACCTACGCTACTCTGGCCTCTACATAACGACTCGTAATAGAATAGGCTCTGGGCATACATGAAAGTGCAAGGACGCGCAGCGGCCTTGCTCTTTCATCACACGCTGGCTGAAGATGCTTTCGAGCCTCGTAGTTCTCTCCCGATCAGCAGCTACCCAGAATCGACGTCTCACACAGGAGGAGGCGGCTGCACCGCCTCTCCACCCATGAGGATGCCCAACCTGTTCTTCTATGAGCCCTAAATCGCCCAAGGCGCAAACCAGCGCGCCATCGGCATTTGATCCGGTCAGACAAGTGCTTCACGACAAGTCTCGGTTTGGGCGACGCCCGCTTCGGCGACCGAAGAAACGGCCGATCGAATTCCCTCAGCGTCCGCTCGCCGGCTTTGGTTGCCATTCTAGCCGGTTGTAGCAAGCCTGAAAAGTGAGGTTTTCGCCTTTACTGTCCGGCGAGCCCGCAATCTCTTCCCGGCTGTCGCATTTTAACGTCTGTGCCGACAAACGCAGGCCGCCGCGCACGTCTTTCCACTATCAAGTATGCCCAACTTGCCTTACTCGGCCAGCCCCCAGGTTTATCGTCGCGCGGAGATCGTTACGCGCGACCCGATGGATAGGATGCCGAACACGTCCTCGATGTCCCGGTCGCCAAGGCAGATGGTGCCGTGTCCGCCCGTGTGACCGACGTTCGACGGATTGTTGGTGCCGTGGATGCCGATCGGGCTGTTCTGCCCTGCCTGCTTGGCCAGACCGATCCAGAAGTTGCCCAGAGGGTTGGCGGGGTCTTCCGCGCGGACGTGGAGGGCTTCGGGGCCGTTGGGTGCGTAGTATTCAGGATCGCGCGTCATGTTGGTTACCACATAGCTGCCCTCCAGCGGTGCATAATCCTGGCCGACGCCGATCTGGAAGCGCCCCGCATACAGGTCGTCGAGCATCAGCGTCAGCTCGTACCGGTTCAGATCGATCAGGGCATGGAACGGACCGCGAACGACCTTGAGCGTCTGCCCCGGTTGGGGCTCGTCGGCATCGCCGAGGCCGTTGATCCTGGCCAGTAGTCGCCAGGGCACGCCATACTGCTGAGCGATGGATACGCTCGTGTCGCCCGGCCCGACGACGCAGGCGGCTTCCAGCCAGTGGTCGCGCGAATAGACTACCGTGCCGGCGAGCTGGTCGAGCAGCTCGACAACCTGTCGAGCCCGATCCGGCGGCATGTCCGGGTTGCCGTACAGGAAGGTCAGCGCCCGCAAGGCGTCGGCCAACTGGTTCTGGTCCAGCTTGGCCTGCACGTCCTGCATGTAGGCCGAGAAGGCGTCCGTCGGCGTGGTCTCCAATGATCGGCCGGCCAAGGGATTGCTGCCCGGGACCTCGGCCCCAACCGGCCCACCGGCCGGGGCGCGAAGACTGTTGAGTTGGTCGAACGCTGAGGGGGGCGGCCCGGAAGCCGGGCCGGCGATGCTGCCGGACGGATAGGGCCCCGCGGTTGCCGGGTCCATCGCTCCGACGGGCGCCGGCGGACCGGAGGGCGGGACGAACGCCGGCGCCGTGCCACCGGCCGGCGGACCCATCGGCGGCGTGCCGCCCGTGGGACCGGCCGCCGAGACGCCCGGATAGCTTGGTGCCGCGCCGAAGCCCGAGGCGGCCGGGTCGGCCACCGCGCCGTTGGGGCCGGCGCCGGGAAACTGGGGCGTGGCCGAATCGGCCCCCAGCGGCTGACCCTGCGAGTCCTGCGACCAGGGCGGCGCGATGTCGGTCAGTCCGGCCGTTTCCGGACGGCGGCTGATCGACACATAGACGCCATAGGCGACCGCCGCCAGGACCAAGCAGATAAGTAGCGTTTTTGCGGAGTTCATGATCGCCCTCCTTGACGGATCATTCCAATTGCGATTGTCTATTGAAAACGATTGGTTCACGACGGCTCCGGAGGAAAGCCATGCCTGGGAACGATACGTGGTTCGAGCCGTCGGACGACGGGCTTCGCGATAGCGAGTTTCCTGACGACGAGTTCGACGACGAAATCAGTGAGACGGTCCCTTGTCCCCAGTGCGGTGCCGATGTGTACGAGGACGCCGTGCAATGCCCGGCCTGCGGTACGTACATCACGCACGAGGCCAACGTCTGGTCCGGCCGCCCCGCGTGGTGGATCGTCCTGGGGCTGCTGGGCATTCTGGCCGTGATCCTGACCCTGGCGGGCGCGCTTCTCTGGTAGCCATCGCCACGCCCCGGCTTCGGATCGACCCAGGTGGGCGAATCATAAGCAAACTCGCCAGACGATGCTACACCAAACCTGGTCGACTCCGGGCAGCAGTGGAACCGCGGGACCCCAGATTGCGCTGCCTGCGTGACGCGCGCAGATTACCCATTCTTCGGTGTCGGCAACTGCAAATGATCGAGGCCGGCCCACAGGACGCCCGAAGAATCGGGCTCCCGCTGCTGGCCGTCGGATTCCGCTCGGCGTCTGCTGAGTTTCCGCTCAGCTTCCGTTGCGCGGGATCTGGCTCAGTTCCTTCCACAGCCGGGCGCTGGCCCGGATGCCGTGGTGGAAGTCGGCCAGGCAGAACTTCTCGTTGGGGCTGTGGGTGTTGTCGTCGTCCTGGCCCCAGCCCAGCAGCAGCGTGTCGACCCGGAGTGCTTCGCGGAAGGCGGTCACGATGGGGATCGAGCCGCCTTCCCGCGTGAAGACCGGCCGGCGGCCGAAGGCGTGCGCGATCGCCCGGGCCGCCGCTTCGATGTAAGGGCTCTCCAGCGAAACGAGCACGCCGGGCGAGGCGTGGAAGTCGATCAGCTCCATGCGGATACCGACCGGACACAATTGGCCGAGCATTTGCCGCAGCGCGGCGGCGATCTTGTCGGGATCTTGGTTGGGCACCAGTCGGAAGCTGAACTTGGCGCCCGCGACGGCCGGCAGAACCGTCTTGGCGCCGTCGCCCTGGTAGCCGCTCCAGAGGCCGCTGACGTCGCAGGTCGGGCGTGCCCAGCGGCGCTGCAGCGTGGTGTAGCCCTGCTCGCCCGTCGCGCCTTCGACCCCTACTTGCCGAAGGTACTGTTGCTCGTCGAACGGCAAGGCGGCCAGCTCGCTGATTTCCCGATCCGAGAGCGGCACCACGTCGTCGTAGAAGCCGGGAACCTGCACCTTGCCCTGATCGTCGACCAACCCGGCCAGCATCCGCGCCAAGGCATTGGCCGGATTGGTGATCGAGCCGCCGAACGAGCCGGAGTGCAGATCGCGATTCGGTCCGGTTAGCCGCAGTTCGAAGTAGGCGATGCCCCGCAGGCCGTAGGTGATCGCGGGCTGGCCGGGTCCGAACTGGGCCCCGTCGCTGATCACCACGCAATCGCAGGCCAACCGGTCGGCATGATCGGTGATGAACCGTTCCAGCCCCTGGCTGCCCACCTCCTCTTCGC
Source organism: Pirellulales bacterium (assembly GCA_016935315.1). Lineage (GTDB taxonomy): Bacteria > Planctomycetota > Planctomycetia > Pirellulales > Thermoguttaceae > JAFGRD01. Next base: position 13,439 of record JAFGRD010000005.1, on the reverse strand, counting down.
CCTCGATGATGAACTTCACGTTGACGGGCAGCCGCCCCTGGGTTTCGATCCAGGCCTGGACGCCTTTGATGTGCGTCAGCAGTTGTCCTTTGTCGTCGGTGGCGCCCCGGGCGTAGAGATTGCCGTTTCTTTGCTGCGGCTCGAATGGGGGTGAAACCCACTGGTCCAGCGGATCGGGCGGTTGCACGTCGTAATGGCCGTAGACCAGGGCGGTGGGCGCGCCGGCCACCGGCGGCGACTGGGCGTAGACCAGCGGATGTCCGGACGTGGGGATGATCTCCGTGGCAAAGCTCAAGCCGCGAAACTGGTCAGCCACCCAATCGGCCGCCCGGCGGATGTGCTCGGCGCAGCTCGGATCGGCGCTAACGCTGGGGATCCGCAGGAACCGGCATAGTTCTTCCTCGAACGCCTCGGCATGGGTTTCCAGGTATTGGTCGATGCTCGCCATGGCAGGGGATCTCTCGTGGGAAAGGGATTCCGGTAAACCTTCCGCCGATCGGTCACTGCGGCCCTGCCCGGGCCCGAAAGCCGGCGCCGCTTGGGAAGGGGCTGGCCAAATCGGCAAGGCTACAATATAATGTCAAATGGTTCGTTCGACCATTCGAGAAGGGACATTTCGGCCGGTTTTTTTCGCTTCTGCACGGGTGCCTCATGAACGATGATTTTGCCCGTACGGTGGCCGAGCCGCTGGTGGAAACCCAGCGTCGCCAGCGCGCCGACACGCGACCGAAGCGGCAACCGCGCTACAACGTGATCCTTTGGAACGACGACGACCACACCTACGCCTACGTCGTCGCGATGCTGATGGAGCTGTTCGGCCACACGGCCGAGCAAGCCTATCAGATGGCCAAGGAGGTCGACACCAGCGACCGCGTCATCGTGCTGACCACCACGCTGGAGCACGCCGAGTTGAAACGCGATCAGATTCACGCCTACGGCAAGGACGCCCTGATCAAGGACTGCCAGGGAGCCATGTGGTCGACCGTCGAGCCCGTGGCGGAGAGCTGATGCCTACCGTCAAGACCGTCACGCTCGGCTGCAAGGTCAATCAGTACGAGACCGAACTGTTCCGTCAGGGTCTGGCTCGGCTGGGATATCGCGAGGCGGCCGACGGCGAGCCGGCCGATCTGTGTGTCGTCAACACCTGCACCGTCACCGCCCACAGCGACGCCAAGAGCCGCAAGGCCATCCGCCATCTTGCCCGGCACAACCCTCGGGCGGAAATCATCGTGATGGGCTGCTACGCCACGCGGGCCGCCGAAGAGGTCACCGGGCTGCCGGGCGTGGTCGAGGTGGTTACCGACAAGCGGCAACTGCCCGAGTTGCTCGGCCGGCTCGGGCTTCTCGACGTGCCCAACGGCATTTCCACGTTCGGCCGGCGGCATCGGGCCTACGTCAAGGTGCAGGACGGTTGCCGCATGCGGTGCAGCTACTGCATTATTCCCACCGTGCGGCCCGTGCTCGTCAGCCGCCCCGTCGGCGATGTGCTCGACGAGATTCGCCGGCTGGCCGACCACGGGCATCGCGAAATCGTGCTCACCGGTATCCACTTGGGCCACTACGGCGTCGATCTCGATGGGCCGCGTGTCGACCTGGCCACTCTGGTGCGGCGCATCGTGGAGCAGCCCGGCCAGTTGCGCGCGCGGATCTCCAGCCTCGAAGCCGCCGAAGTCACGCCGGAACTGCTCGCGGTGATGGCCGATCACGATCAGCGGGTCTGTCCGCACCTGCACCTTTCCATGCAGAGCGGCTCCGACGCCGTGTTGCGGCGGATGCAACGCCGCTGGCCGGTCGGGCGGTTCCTCCAGCAGTGTCACGAAGTCCGCCGGTCGCTGGACCGGCCGGCACTGACCACCGACGTCATCGTCGGCTTTCCGGGCGAGACCGACGCGGACTTCGCGGCCACGTGCCGGGTCGTCGAAGAGGTGGGTTTCTCGAAGATCCACATCTTCCGCTTCAGCCCCCGACAGGGCACGCCCGCCGCCGACATGCCCGGGCAGATCCCGGAGCGTACCAAGCTGGCCCGCGCGGCCGAACTGGCCGAGATCGGCGGCCGGCTGCGGCTGGACTATTTCCGCGGCCTTGCCGGCCGGCCGCTGCAGGTGTTGGTCGAAGCAATGAGCGACGACCGCCCGGGCGCGCTCTTGGGCACTTCGGAGCGCTACGCCCCGGTCGTGCTGGCTGGCGGAAAAGAGTTGCTCGGACAGCTCGTTTCGACCACGGCCGGGCCGGTTCTGGGCGGCCGCATCCAGGCAACCGGCCCCGTCCACCTGGCCGACGGGTCCGCCCACGTGGCTGCCGGTTCCACCCGCGTGTCCGACGGTTCCGTCCAACAGCCCGGGGCATGCTCCTAACCGTCTTTCTTCCAATGCCTTAGGGCAATCTGGCACGCATGGGTGAGAACGCCGGGTGGACTGCCGTTGTGGTTGACGTGCCCTTGCCTCGCCATTTCGCATAAACCGCCTCATCGGGTGCACCAATCCGCTCTGGCACTGCCGCCGGTCATCTGTTAGACTCCTGCCCGCTTCTCTACGGTTTCCTCCGGTCGCGCCGGCGCGACCAAGATGCCCTGTTCTGGGCGATCCCCTCGAAGGAGTTGGTAATGAGCAGGCACCGGATTCTCTGGTCCGTGTTGGGCTGTCTGGCGTTGGTTTCCTGGTGGCCCGCCGCCGCCGCCGGCGCCTCGCCGATCGATTCGCTGCTGACGCTGCGACGCGTCGAGGCCGACCCCGAGAAGGACTACCGACTTGGCGAGGAGAACGGGCCCTGGATGATCATGGCGTGCAGTTTCTCCGGCGATGGGGCCGAACAGCAGGCCCGCGAGTTGGTCCAGGAGCTGCGCAGTCGCTACAAAATTCCGGCCTACATGCACCGCATGCGGTTCGATTTCGACGATGTGCAGGGCCGCGGGCTGGGGCAGTACGGCGGTCCGATCCGGATGCGGTACCGTCGCGGAGACGATGTGGAAGAAGTCGCGGTGCTGGTGGGCGATTATGCCGGCGTCGACGACCCCCGAGCGCAAAAGGTCCTCAACAAACTGAAGTACTCCCGCCCGAGATGCCTGCAAGTCGACAAGAACCAGCAAACCAACCAGACGTTGGCCGGATGGAGGATGGCGCAGAAGGAGCTGCAGGAGCTGATCGGCAGCAACAAGAAGGAGAAGGGGCCCATGGGCCACGCCTTCATCACGACCAACCCCGTGCTGCCGAAGGAGTTCTTCAACATGCCGGGCGTCGATCCGCTGGTGGTCAAGATGAACGAGCAGGTCGAGCACAGCCTGTTGGATTGTACCGGCAAGTACACGGTCCAGGTGGCGACGTTCAAGGGCAAGACGGTGATCGACCAGGGTGAGATCCAGGCGATCCAGCAAGGCAAGGCCCTGGATAGCCAACTGGCCGAGGCGGCCGACCAGGCCCACAAGCTCACCGAGGCCCTCCGCATGAAAGGCTGGGAGGCCTACGAATTCCACGATCGGTACGCCAGCATCGTGACTGTCGGCAGTTTCCAGACCGTGGGAACGCCGCGGGCCGACGGCCGGACCGAGATCCACCCGGGCATCTACAATGTCATGAGGACCTTCGGGGCCGAGCCCGTCAACGTTCCCGGCCAGGCACCCGGCGCCACCACCCTGAAGTCCCTGGTGGGCATCCCGTTCGACGTCCAACCGCGGCCGGTCCACGTTCCCCGACGATCCATCAGCCGTGAGATGGCGCGCGCGGGCAACTGAGGGCTTGTTCCTTTGCGAGTCCCGAGGGTCGAGGAAGACGCCATGTCCTCCGCACCGCTGCTGGTTTTGGGTACCGGTAATCGCAAAAAGGGCCTGGAGCTGGCGAAGCTGCTGGCTCCGGTTGGAATCGAGCTGCGCAGCCTGGCCGATTTTTCCCAGGCCATCGACGTGGTCGAAGACGGGGAAACCTTCGCCGCCAATGCCCGGCTCAAAGCCATCGCCCAAGCCCGGCACCTGCGCCAATGGGTGCTGGGCGAGGACAGCGGGCTGATCGTCGACGCCCTGGACGGCGCCCCCGGCGTCTTCTCGGCGCGCTTCTCGGGGCTCAACGCCACCGACGAATCGAACAACTGCTTGCTGCTGCAACAGCTTGCCGAGACTTCCGAGCCGCAACGCTCCGCCCGATTCGTCTGCCACATGGCGCTGGCCGATCCGTCGGGCACGATCCGCGCCGAGAGCGAGGCCTGCTGCCGCGGGCGGATCCTCTTCGAGCCGCGGGGAACCCACGGGTTCGGCTACGATCCGCTGTTCGAGGTGGTCGAGTACCACCGCTGCCTCGGCGAGTTGGGGCCGGTCGTGAAGGCCACCCTGAGCCATCGGGCCCGGGCCGCCGGCCAACTCGTTGCCCAACTGATCGCCCTGATCGATTCGGGCCAGTGGCAGTGACGAGTCTCTTCGATGGGCCGGGCCGGGTGGCCGCCGGCGCGGAGATCGCTCTCTTGCCAGGCAAGATCGCTGCGGGGCAAGAAGTGGCATTCCCGGCAGTCGCGATGTATAGTGGTCTGAGACCGTGAAGCCATCGCGCTGCGCCAGGGGGAAAGAGGGCCACGCAGCGCCGCTGTCTTGCATCGTTTGGCGACCGTCCGCCCGGCGTCCTGCTTGCGACCTGCACCATGTCCACCGAAACGCAACAACCATCGTCGCAGAGTTTCCAACCTCCGCCGCCGCTGAGTTGGCGAAGCTGGCCGGCGCGCGAGCACGTGCTGCGGACCGTGCTGGTGGTTCTCGGGCTGCTGGCGGCCGCGCTGCTGGTCGTTTGGCTCTTGCATCGCGTCTCGCTGGCCGTCGTGGCGCTGGCCGCGCTGTTGATCGCGCTATGGCGGTTCTTCGTGCCGGTGCGGTTCGATCTGAGCGCCCACGGCGTCGACGAAATGGTGCTCGGCCGGCAGCGCCGCATTCCCTGGCAGGCCGTGCGGCGCCACGAAGTCTGTGCGGCGGGCGTGCTGCTGCTGCCTCACGACGACCGTTCGGCGATGGCCTCGTTCCGCGGCCTCTATCTTCCGTGGGCCGGCCACCGCGACGAGGTCCTGGCCCATGTCCGCTACTACCTGGACCGGTCGGGCGAGCCGTAGCCGTTCGCTGCACCGCATGGTCGGGCCCAGTATGGTACGATTCACCGTATGGTACGATTCACCGCAGCCTCCGAATTACTCACCTGATGCTGCTGGTAAAGGAGAAACTCTCATGGCTATCCGCTTCCGATTCCATCGCGTTCCGGCCGTCTTGGCCGGCGCCGCCCTGGCCGCCGTTTGTGCCCTCTCCGCCCCCGCGGCCGAGACCGTTGCCCCCGCGGCCGAGACGCCCGGCACGGTGCAATTCTCAAAACGCTGCCTGATGGTCAGCCCCAACGAAGGTTGCGCGGTCGCCGACGTGAACCGGGACGGCAAGCTCGACGTCGTTGCGGGCACCCACTGGTACGCCGGGCCCGACTTCGTTGCCCGGCCGTTGCGGGAGATCCGCGAATCCGGCGACTTCCTGGCCAACAACGGCGACCACCTCTACGACGTCGACGGCGACGGCTGGTTGGATGTGATCTCCGGCGGCTGGGAACAGTCGGAGATCTCCTGGTACAAGAACCCCGGCGCCGCGAGACTGGCCCGCGGGTTCAAGTGGCAGGCGAACCTGCTTAGGGACACGCGGGCGGAGAACGAGGCCTTCGAGCTGCGCGATTTCGACGGCGACGGCGTGCCCGAGCTGTTCGTGAGCTGTTGGGTCAAGGAAGACCCGCTGGTCGTCTGGAAGCTCGCCAAGACGGACGACGGGAAGCCGACGATCGAGCGCATCGTGCTGGGGCGGGAGAGTGGCGGGCACGGCTACGCCTTTGGCGATGTGAACGGCGACGGCCGCGAGGACGTCCTCTGCGAAACCGGCTGGTACGAGCGGCCCGAAGGCGACGTGCTGGCTGCGACCTGGAAGTTCCACGGCGAGACGGCACTGCCGCACCCGAGCTGCCCCTTCGTGGTCTTCGACGTCAACGACGACGGCCGCAACGATCTCGTCTGGGGCAAGGCCCACGATTTCGGCCTCTACCTGTGGCTGCAGGGCGAGCCGAAACCCGACGGCACCACCACCTGGACCGAGCACCTGATCGACGAGTCGTGGTCGCAGGCCCACTGTATCGTGCTGGCCGACCTCGACGGCGACGGCGGCAAGGAGCTGATTACCGGCAAGCGGGTCCGCGGCCACGCCGGCACCGATCCCGGCGGCAAGCAACCCGAATGCCTGTTCTACTACACGCTCGACAAGCCGACGGCGACCTTCACCCGACACACGATCAGCCCTCCCGGCGGCGGCGTGGGCACCGGCATGCAGATCTGCGTGGCCGATCTGAACGCCGATGGCCGCCCCGATATCGCCGTTTCCGGCAAGACGGGCACTTGGGTGCTGATCAACGAGGGGGTCGCGCCCGGACGGGCTCCGTGACCCTTCTGCGAGCCGTTACCGCAGCTTGTAGATCACGGTCATGCCGTCGCCCTTCAGTTGCGAGGCCATGATCGTGACCGTCAGGTAGTCCTTGTCCTGCTCGACGGCCTGAAGGAAATCGCGCATGGCGTTGGCCGACTTGATCACATTGTCGGCGACGATCACGGCGCCCGGCTTCAGCTTCCCCTCCACGGCCCGAAAGTACTTCAGGTAATCGCTCTTCAGGGCGTCGAGAAACAGGAAGTCGTACTCCCCCTCCAGCTTCGGCAGCACCTGAAGCGCGTCGCCCTCGATCACGGTGACCGTCTTCTCCAGCTTCATCTTCTGGATGTTTTCCCGGGCGGCCTCGACCATTCTGGAGTCGATGTCGACGGTGACCAACTGGCCGCCGGTCCGCTCGAATCCCCTGCCCATCAACATCGCGCCGTAGCCGGTCGCCGTGCCGACCTCGATGCCCCGCTTGGCCCCCGAGCTCTCGACCATGATCCGCAGAAACATCGCGTCGCCCGGCGTCGTGTTCAGGCCGATGCGCCGGAAGTTCTTGATGAACTCGTCGCGGGACTGTTCCAGATCGGGGTCGGCGGCGCCGGCCGGCCACGACCAGGCCAACAGAACCGGCAGCGCACATAAGAGCACTCGGCAAACAAGGGAAGAGTTGCTCATCGGTGTTTTCCTTTCTCGTAAGGGGAGTTTCTCGCCTTGGAGGCTTCTCGGTCTCGGAGAGGGGTTTCCCGTCTCGGCGGGTCTTGGCGGTGGGGCGGGGCAGGAGCCCATGGCAGGATCCGGCAGATTGCTGTTTGTCTATGCTACCTCGGTCTCCGACGGCGTGCAAGCCACCGCCCGCCGGGGCTCGATTATGCCCTTGACGCGCCACGTCGTGGGAGTCCAGAATCCACTTCTCCATAGGCTTGCAGGAAGGTGACAGCCATGATTGCCCTGATCGCCCACGACAAGAAAAAGTCGGCCCTGGTCGAGTTCGTCACGGCGCATCTCGACTTTTTCCGCAGCCGTCGCCTGGTGGCCACCGGAAACACGGGCGGGCTGCTGCAGCGACAGCTCGAGCTGGAAGTGGAACGGGTCGCCCACGGCCCCGAAGGGGGCGACCTGATCATCGGCGGCCGCGTCGCCCAAAACCAGGTCGAGGCGATCATCTTCTTCCGCGACCCATTGACCGCCCAGCCCCACGAACCGGACGTCTCGGCCCTGATGCGCGTCTGCGACGTGCATCGCGTGCCGCTGGCCACCAACCCGGCAACGGCCGAGGCCGTCGTCCGCTGGCTGGACGAGCGGGAGTAGCGAGAAGACGGGCAGCGGCCCGGCCGCCGCAATCGTCGATTCATCGCCGCCGCGAGTCCTCAGCTCCCCGCCCCGACGAGATGCTTCCTCATCAAGCCCGGCACGTTCGTGGTAATCGACCGGGCTCCCCATTTCTGGAAACGTCTGGCCGTATCCGGATCGTCCACGGTCCAGACGTGGTACTCATATCCCTTGTCCCTGACGCGCTGGATCAGCGACTCGTCGATTAGGTCCTTGCCCGAGCTGAGCCCGTCGGCCTCGATCCGCTCGAGCGTCTCCAGCACGCTCTGCGGCGAGGGAACGACCTTGCCCGACTCCTTCTCCTCCTTGAAACCGCACAGCCAGAAGGCCTTGTACCGCGGGGCCCGGGCCTTGATCGCCTGGATCACCTCCTCGTGGAACGAGATGATCACCACCTGCTGCGGCTCGAGACCCGCTTGGGCGATTTCCGCCAACAGCGGCGGAATGATCTCGACGCCGCACTTGATCTCCACGTAGACCCTCTTGCCGCGATCCGGGACGGTCGCGAACACCTCGGCGATGGTCGGAATGGGCGTTCCTTCAAACTGCGGGCCGTGGTGCGCCCCCACGTCCAGCTTGCGCAACGCCGCCAGCGTCGACTTCTCGATGGCCAGGTCCTCCCCGGCGACGCGCTTCGTGCTTTCGTCGTGCATGCACACGATGTGCCCGTCCCGCGTGAGGCGAAAATCGCCCTCAATCGCGTCGGCGCCCTGCTCCCATGCCAGCCGAAAGGCCGGCAGCGTGTTTTCCGGCGCGTCCCGCGACGCCCCTCGGTGTGCGACAATCACGGGTTCCTCCGCATAGGCGCTCAGACAAGTCAACAACAGGATGGCCGGGATGCATAATGCTCGCATGCTCTACTCGCTCTCCAACTCGCGAATGAACCGGACGCGGGGACTGCCCACCGCGTTTCGGGCGGTCAAGTGGTTGGCCAGGTAGCGTTGCTGGTCGCGGGGCGCGTAGGGCGGCCGGAAGTTGTCGCCCTTGGAGAGAATCGGCCGGAACTCGGGCATCTCGCCGAACGCCCGGCTGCCCGCCGCCTGGCACGGAAACCAATGCCCCTCGCCCTCGCCGTCGACCAGATAGAATTCGGGATAACAGTGCCCCTCCACGTGCACGGTGCGGGCCGGAATGTCGGCCGCGCGACAGATGGCAATAAACAGCGACGTCAGCTCCTCGCAATCGCCCACGCCCGTGTTCAACGCCGCCAGCGCCCCGCGAAGCTGCTTGTCGAACTTGTACTCCACCTTCTCGCGGACCCAATCGTAGATCGCCTCGACCCGGCCCCAGGCCTTCGCCTGATCGGCCCCAATCTCCCTGGCCAACTCGCGGATCTTCCGGTCGCGGCTCTCGATCCGCGGGCTGGGCCCCAGATAGAGCCGCGTCTGGCGGTCCAGCCGCCGCGGGTTGGGCAGCTCGAAGACGTCTGTGTCCTCCGGCGGCAGAATCGCGCTGCGGCGGATCTCGAAGGTCACGATCGCCTTGGCCTCCTGGCCGGCCGCCAGCATGGGAATCTGCACGACCATCATCTTGCCGGTCGTGCCCACCTGCTGATAGCCCACCTTGACCGACGGCGAGATCTCCTCGTCGAGGATCTTCACCTGCTGCTCGGGCCAGTCGATCGGTACGCTGGTGTAGCCCGCGATCCCGGTACACGGCCCGGCCGCGGTCACCACAATGCCTACCTTCAGGCGCTGCACCCGCGCGTCGCCGATGGGCGCGCCCTCCGGTTCGGACTGGCGAAACTGGGCCCGGCCCGGCGAGGTCGAGCCAAGCACGCTCGTCAAAGCGACGATCAAAACGATCCCAATGTGCAATCGCACGAGCAACACCTTCACTCAGGAGGAAGCGAATCCGGCGGGCACTTCGGGCCCACTCGCGCCGACGGTCCTTTTTCGATTCGTAACACTTCCATTCTAACCGCGCCCTCGCCGCCCGGCGAGTCGCTGCGGGGTTTGCCGCGTTTTTCGGGTCGTGCGGGCGGGTATTGCCACCGGATGGGGGTGTATTGCATAATGGTCGGCGTCGCGGCCCGCGGGGACGGCCGAGCACGGCCCGTCGCGCCGAATCGCTGCGAGCCGGCGGCGTGCGAAAACGCATTCGGGGCAACAGCCAAGGACTCTCCGCGAAACAGCCATGGAAGCACCCACTGTCAAGCCAACCCACAAGCCCGTCAAGCAATACTACCAGGCGTTGGGCGAGTTCGCCGCCCAGGGGGTCTCGCACGAGATGGCGGTCCGGGCGGCGTTTCAGCACCTGCTGGAGGAGACGGGCCGGCGGTTCGGCTGGACGTTGATTCCGGAACTCTCCGTCGAGGGCCGCAAGGGCAAGGTCCGGCCCGACGGGACCTTCCGCGACGACTTCCAGATGCGCCGCGGCTACTGGGAGGCCAAGGACACGGCCGACGACCTCGAGGCCGAGGTCCGCAAGAAGATCGCCGCCGGCTACCCGTTGGGCAACACGATCTTCGAGGACACCCGTCGGGCGTGCCTCTACCAGGGCGGCGAGCTGGCGATGCGGGTCGACCTGACCCAGCCGACGCACCTCTGCGACCTGCTCAACGCCTTCTTTGGCTACACCGAGCCGGCCCACGAGGATTTCGACAAGGCGATCGGCGAGTTTCAGCAGCGGGTGCCCGAGCTTGCCCGGGGGCTGGTGGCCAAGATCCAGCAGGCCCACCGCGAGAACAAGGACTTCCAACGGGCGTTCACCGACTTTTTCGAGGTCTGCCGGGTGTCGCTCAACCCGAACCTCAGCCAGGCGGCGGTCGACGAGATGCTCGTGTAGCACCTCCTAACGGAGCGGCTGATCCGCACGATCTTCGACCGCCAGGACTTCGTCCGCCGCAACGTGATCGCCGCCGAGGTCGAGAAGGTCGTCGACGCCTTGGTGAGCCGTTCCTTCAGTCGGCACGACTTCCTCAAGTCGTTGGACCGCTTCTACCTGGCCATCGAGGCGGCCGCCGCCACCATCGCCGACTTCTCCGAGAAGCAGCACTTCATCAACACCATCTACGAGCGGTTCTTCCAGGGCTACTCGGTCAAGGTGGCCGACACGATGGGCATCGTCTACACGCCCCAGGAGATCGTCGACTTCATGTGCGCCAGCGTCGAGGAGGTGCTCAAGACCGAGTTCGGCAAGGACCTCGGCTCGCCGGGCGTAAACATCCTCGACCCCTGCACGGGCACGGGCAACTTCATCGTCAACCTCATCCGCCGCATCCCCAAACGCCACCTGCGGCGGGTCTACCGCGAGCAGCTCTTCGCCAACGAAGTCATGCTCATGCCCTACTACATCGCCGCGCTGAACATCGAACACGCCTACTACGAACGCACCGGGGAGTACGAGCCGTTCGAGGGACTGTGCTTTGTGGATACGCTGGACTTGGCGGAGGCGAGGCAGGCGGAGTTTTCGTTTATGAGCGAGGAGAACACCGAGCGTGTAACCCGGCAGAAAGACACGGACATCACCGTCGTAATCGGCAATCCTCCATACAACGTGGGCCAACTCAACGAGAACGACAACAACAAGAACCGGAAGTACGACGTGGTTGACAGCAGGGTAAGGCAGACATACGCGAAGGATTCGCGCGCGACCAGCGTGAGCAAGCTGAGCGACGCGTATGTCAAGTTCTTTCGGTGGGCGACGGACAGACTTCGAGGCAAGGACGGTGTCGTATGCCTTGTGAGTAACAACAGCTTCGTGGACCAGTTTGCGTTCGATGGGATGCGAAAACACCTTCACCAGGACTTCAACCGTATCTACCACGTGCATCTCGAAGGGAATGTGCGACAGAACCCCAGCTTGTCTGGCACAAGATACAATGTGTTCGGAATTCAAGTTGGCGTGGGGATAACCATCGCGGCACGCGTCCACCAACATGCCCACGGCCGGGTTCACTTCCATCGCGTGGAGAAGACCTGGCCGCGCGAGAAGAAACTCTCCTGGTTGACTCGTGTTGGGAGTTTGGCAAACACAGATTGGGCTGAGCTTGTTCCCGATGCGGCGGGCACATGGCTGGTGCCAGAGCACGCTTCTGAGTATCAACGGCTGTTTTCGTTAGGAAGCAAGTCTGCCAAGCGCAAAGCTGCATCTGCAGACGAGCAGGTCGTAATGAAGACGTATTCACTGGGTGTCGTGACCGCGCGCGACGACATCGTATATGACTTTCACGTTGAGTCGCTCACGCAGCGCGTAAGGCGATTCGTTGACGATTACAATGCTGAGGTTGACCGGTACCATCGCGCTGGTCGCGGCGAGTCGCCCGATGACTTCGTTCGATACGACAATATCAAGTGGAGTCGGGACTTGAAGCAGGATCTGAAGCGTGGGAAGTACGCAGAGTATTCGGATAGCAAAGTGCGCAACACGCTCTACAGGCCGTTCTGCCGCCGGCATCTGTTTTATGACCCAATACTCAACGAGGAGACACGGTTGTTCGCGCAGCTCTTTCCAACACCGTGTTGTGAGCGAGAGAACGCCTTCATCGCAGTTCCGGGGCCGGGAAACCGCAAGAGCTTCGGAGCCTTAGTGAGCAAATCGATTGTGAGCCTCGACTTGGCGTTTGAGAAAGTACAGTGCTTCCCCTTCTACGTCTACAACGAAGACGGCACCAACCGGCGGGAGAATGTGACGGACTGGGCGTTGAAGCACTTCCGAGCACATTACGGCGACGAGAAGATCTCCAAGTGGGACATCTTCTACTACGTCTACGGCGTGTTGCACCACCCGGGCTATCGCCAACGGTTCGCCGAGAATCTCAAGCGGGAGTTGCCGCGGATTCCTTTGGCGGGTGTGGATTGGCTGGTTGGGCCAGGCGGTGACGAGAGTCTGCCGCTTCCTTACGGGCGCGGCTCGGGGACTGAATGCGGCTCGGGGACTGAATGCGGCTCGGGGACTGAACGCGGCTCGGGGACTGAACGCGGCTTGGGGACTGAATGCGGCTCGGGGACTGAATGCGGCTCGGAGGGTGCGGGCAAAACGGAACCGCGACCGTCAGGGAGCGGCCCCCAAGGAACCGGCCGCGCCGCCGAATCCCTCGATCAGTCACACGACTACACCGACGTCGAAGCCTACCTCCTCACCTTCCACACATACGGTACATGGCTGCACGGCGACCAACGCGGGTCCGTTGATCGCGACCACAACATCCCCGAAACGGACTTGCTGCCTGCCGACGCCAAACGACAACAAGCCGCTCAGCGGCAGATGAAGCAAGATGCCGTACGACTGGATGACCTGCGGCGGGCGGTTGTCGAGCGGACTATCCAAGAAGTCGCCGAACATCGGGGCTGGCAGCTTCACGCGGTCAGTGTTCGCACGAACCACGTGCATGTTGTGGTAACTGCAAACACAAAGCCCGAAAAGGTCATGAACGATTTCAAGTCCTGGTCCACGCGGCGGATGGTGGAAGCAGGGGCATTCGAAAGGGGAAAGAAGGCTTGGGTGCGGCATGGCAGCACGCGCTACCTGTGGGACGAGAAATCGCTTGAAGATGCGTGTCGGTACGTGATCGAAGGACAAGGCGTCGACCTCCGGGCCAAGAAGCCCGAGGCCCCCGTGGGAAAAAGGGAACCGCGGCCGTTAGGGAGTGGGAGGCGTGGTGCGGCAGGGGTTCGGGGGACGCTTCCTTACGGGCGCGGCTCGGCAGAAGGGCGCGGCTCGGCAGAAGGGCGCGGCTCGGCAGAAGGGC
>JAFGRD010000056.1 GCA_016935315.1 Pirellulales bacterium | reverse complement strand
TGCCCTCGATGGTGATCTTGTTGTCGTCGTAGATCCAGCATAGGTTCGAGAGCTTCAAGTGGCCGGCAAGCGACGCCGCCTCGGAACCGAGGCCTTCCATTAGGTCCCCGTCACTGCAGAGGGCATAGATGTCGTAGTCGAACAGCTCGAAGCCGGGCTGGTTGTAGTGGGCCGCCAGCCACCGCGAGGCGATCGCCATGCCCACGCTGCTGGCCACGCCTTGGCCCAGCGGGCCGGTCGTGATCTCGACCCCGCTGGTGTGAGCGTACTCGGGATGGCCCGGGCAGCGGCTGTCAAGCTGGCGAAACTGCCGGATTTGCTCAAGCGACACGGCCGGTTCGTCGGTCGGCTGGCCATCGGGCCCCAGCTGCCGTACCCCGGTCAGGTGCAGCATCGAGTACAGCAGCATCGAGGCGTGGCCGCAGGAGAGCACGAACCGGTCGCGGTTGGGCCAGGCCGGTTGGGCCGGATCGTAGCGGAGCACCTCGTTGTAAAGCAGATAGGCGGCCGGAGCCAGGGCCATGGGCGTGCCGGGATGCCCGCTGTTGGCCGCCTGCACGGCGTCCATCGAGAGCGTGCGGATCGTATTGATTGCCAGTTCTTCGATCGAGTTGGTCGTATCTGCCATTTCGTGTCCCATCACCTGTAAACCGTGGCCCCCTGACGGGGTATGCGACTACTGGGCGTGCCAGATCGTATAACTTAGGCGAGACTCGCCCTTTGGTCAACTCAGCGGCCATCGTAGAGGCCACCGGTCAACAAGAACGCCCGCGACGGGGCGGTCTAGTCGAAGCCGGGCAGCATAAGCTGCAGCGGCGGGTGCACGCGCTCCTGGTATCGCCGCCGATAGCCGTCGGCCAGATGGATCATGACCTCCAAGACGAGCAGATCCGCGCGGGTCATCACGTGCCGCGTGCTGCGGGGACCCAATCCATGCACCAACTCCTCGAGCACGTGCAGGTGCGTCTGCATCGTCTGCTGTGCGGTCAGTCCGGCCGTGACCAGCAAATCGGCCAACTGTTTCATCTCGCACGAGAGGTTCCCGGAACCCATGATCACGTAGGTTCGCAGCAACTCGCGATAGTGGCCTATCAACTCGCCAGGCAGATCGAGCGGCGGCTGGAGGTCTCCGCCAAGCACCGGTCCCTGTTCGCCGACCGTGTCGCGGCGAATCGCCTCCAGGTCGTTCAGCAGGGCACGTTGCTGCAGCAGCAACCGGTCGGCCTCGTCGTGCTCGCGTTGCAGCCGGGCTTGCTCGCCCTGGTTGAGCCGATGGTTCTCCCGCAGCAACTGGTACCGCTGGATGGCACGGGCGGTGACCCAGATCAGGTTACGGGTGGTCGTGGTATGGACACAAACGTATCCGTCGGCGCCCACTTCGTAGCACAAGGCGGCCATCTCTTGCTCGCTCTGAATGCCCAGCACGATCATCGGCTCTCCGGCCCCGCTGGCGCGATAGCCTTCGATCAGGTCCAGGGCGTCGAGCTCGCCGGGTTCGTGGCTGACCAGCACGGCGTCGAAGGCCTCGTCCCGCAGCCGGGCCATGCCCGCCGCCGATCCAACCGCCTCTTCCACCAAAATCTCAGAAGCGCTATCGGCGGCCAGCGCCTCGGCAAGCCATTCGCCGGTGCGCTGTCGGGTGGCGATGTACAGAACGCTCATCTTGGGGGGCAACCCCCGCCAAGGAGCCGGATACGGCGCCGTTCCCGGCTTTCGTTCTTTCAATAACGAACCCATGACGGCATCCTGCCTGGAAAGTCCAGCAGTAGACGAGCAGTCGAGCGACGAGGCAGTACTGTAGCGAAGGTTGGCCTATGGGTCAATGTCGCGTGCGGGCGCCCGCAAGCCGGCTACCGCGATCCCCATGGCACCGCGCCGTCAAACCTGGCACAATGGGTGACAAGCGCGGTTGCGCCGCCACTGCAGCCAATGATGAGTTAGCCCGACTTAAACTCCAGAACTCGCTCCCGGATGTGCGGTGCATCAGGATGACGGCAACACGACAGGACCCCCCTAGCATGAAATTGGCTTACCTTGACTGTTCCAGCGGAATCAGCGGCGACATGACCCTGGGGGCGTTGGTCGACGCCGGGGTGGATCTGGAAACGCTCAACGCGGCCGTCGGCTCGCTGGGCCTGCCCGGCTGCCGGCTGGCGGCTCGGGAAGTCAAGAAGAACGGGTTTCGGGCGACGCAAGTCAGCGTGGAGCACGAACCGGAGCACGCCCATCGGCACCTCAGCCAGATCCTTGCGATGATCGACCGCGGCCGGCTCTCCGGCCGGCAGCAGGATTTGGCCCGACGGATTTTCACGCGGCTGGCCGAGGCCGAGGCGAAGGTCCACGGCACCACGGTCGAAAAGGTCCATTTTCACGAAGTGGGGGCGGCCGATTCGATCGCCGATATCGTCGGCGCGGCGGTCGGATGGGATCTCTTGGAGGTCGATCGAATCGTCGCCTCGCCGGTGGCGGTCGGCACGGGCAAAGTGAAGATTGCGCATGGCGAGTGCAGCATTCCCGCCCCGGCCACCGCCGAGTTGCTGCGGGGCGTTCCGCTGGCCGAATCGGCGGTGCCGCGGGAGCTCACCACGCCGACCGGAGCGGCCATTCTGGCCACGCTGGCCGACGGCTTCGGGCCGCTGCCGGCCATGATCCTCGAGAAGATCGGCGTCGGCGCCGGCCAGCGAGATATCGAGCAGCAGCCGAACGTGCTACGGTTGTTGTTGGGGAAGACGACCGAGGCGCAAGGGTCCGGCGAGGGCGAGCAGGTGTGCGTGCTGGAGACCAACTTGGACGACATCAGCGGCGAAATGATCGGCTATTGCACCGGACGGCTCTGGGAAGCCGGGGCGCTGGACGTCTACACGACCGCAATCCAGATGAAAAAGAGCCGGCCCGGCGTGAAGCTCTCGGTCCTTTGCCGGTCAGGCGACGTCGAGCCGATCGAAGCGATCCTGTTTACGGAGACCACGACCCTGGGCGTGCGGCGTTGGACGGTCGGGCGCCACGTGCTCTCGCGGCAGCCCCACGCGGTTTCCACGCCGTGGGGCCCGGTGGAAGGCAAGGTGGGTTGGCTGGCCGGCGGCGTGCCGCGCTTCGCACCGGAGTTCGAGTCGTGCCGCCACATCGCCGCCGAGCACGACGTGCCGTTGCACGAAGTCTACGAGACCGCGCGACGCGCATTCGACCCGAACGAGGTGCAACCTCATTGACTCTTGCACACTCAATGCGCCGGGGCGACCAACGGGAGCCCGACCTGTCCGGCCTCCCGTTGGTCGGCCTGGATCATTCACAATGCAAACATCAATAAGAGGAATCCGCCCGCCGGGCGGTCGCCGCGGATTCGATGCACGGGCGCTTGACTGGCCGGTCCGCGGAAGTCCGGTTCGCAGAAGTCCGGCTTGAAGGAACCATGGCATGAGCCTGTTTGCCCAGTCCCAAGTGCTCACCGGTGCGATTCTGGCCGTGCTGGCTCTGACGACGGTGATGTTCCTGATTCGCGGGCAGCGGAGCCTGCGGCGGCAGAAGAAGGACGACGCGGCCCTGCTGCGAAACTTGAAGCCGGATCGGACCGACCGTGGGCACCATCTCGACGCGCCCGGCGACGTGCTCCGCTGGGAGGTCCAAATGCACGAGACGGCGCGGGAGCTCTCGGCCCAATTGGACAGCAAGATGAGCGCGTTGCAGGCCTTGACCGCGGAAGCCGACCGGGCGGCCGCCCGGCTGGAAGCGGCGTTGGCGAGCGTTGCGCAAGCGTCCGGTGCTTCGCCGACGTCGCCGCAGAAACCGGCGAACCAGGCCGCCGGTCTGCGACCTCGGGACGACACCGGGCCGGCAACGGCCGCCGCCGCCGGCGCCGGGCAGCCGGCGTCGCAGGAGCGGCGCGAGAGGATCTACACCCTGGCCGACTACGGTTACGATCCGGCCGAGATCGCCCGCCGCGTCGGCAGTCCCATCGGCGAAGTCGAGCTGATCCTCGGGTTGCGCGGCAAGCATTAACATCGGTAGAATCGCACGGCAAGCGGTAGAA
Source organism: Pirellulales bacterium (assembly GCA_016935315.1). GTDB lineage: Bacteria > Planctomycetota > Planctomycetia > Pirellulales > Thermoguttaceae > JAFGRD01. The sequence goes on along the minus strand of JAFGRD010000056.1, from coordinate 38,129 downwards.
TCATATGGTAGCTCTTATGGACGCTTGCACACTCAATGCGCGAGGGTGACCAACGGGAGCCCGACCTGTCCGGCCTCCCGTTGGTCGGCCCGGATCATTCACCATGCAAACGTCAATAACTCTTGCAGCAATGGCGGTCTTGCCCATGGGTGCGTCGCAGATCAAGAGCGACGAGGTCGTCGTTTTCTTTCCCACCTACGCCTATCTCGACGCGCAGGGCACGAACTGGATTCTGCCCATCCACGGGCTGATCTTCGAGCCGCAAGAGGATTCGGTGAAGCGGGCGCTGCTGATTGCAGGCGTCCGGAAGCAACTGAAGGTGGAGCAAGGCACGCCGGAGGCAAACCGCCTTGCCGAACGGATGCGGCTGTTCCTGGTCGATAACGAGCGCGGCAAACAGATCTCGATCCGCATCGGCTCCGAGGTCTACCAGGCGGGCACGTCGGGGGCCAACGGCCATTTTCAGGCGGAGCTGCGGTTGGCGGTCGGCGACGTGAAACGGCTGCCGGGCAACCCGGAGGCCAACAGCCGCTGGATCACTTTCCGGGCCGCCACCCGCGAAGGTGACCGCCGCCGCTTCGACGGCCGCGCGCAACTGATCGGCCAGACGGGGCTGTCGATCGTCTCCGACATCGACGACACGATCAAACACAGCCAGGTCACCGATCGCAAGGCCCTGATGCGCAACACGTTTTTGAAGGAGTACCAAGCGGTGCCCGGCATGGCGGAGCTATACCGCGTCGCCGCCGAACGGGGCGCGGCGTTTCACTACGTGTCGGGCAGTCCCTGGCAACTGTACCGGCCGCTGGAGGAGCTGCGCGGCGCGGCCGGTTTTCCCGCCGGATCATTCCACTTGAAATCCTTCCGCCTGAAGGACTCGTCGGCGTTGGCTCTGTGGAAGTCGCAGGAAGCGACCAAGCTGGCGGCGATGGGGCCGATCCTCGAGAGGTTTCCCAAGCGGAAATTCATCCTGATCGGCGACTCGGGCGAGCAGGACCCGGAAATCTACGCCAAAATCGCCCGGGAGCACCCCGAGCAGATCGTGGCCGTGTTCATTCGCAATCTGGGCGACCAAGCGGCCGGCAACGAGCGTTTCCGCACGGCTTTCGAGGGAATCGAGCGGCAGCGGTGGGAGCTGTTCGGACATCCGGAAGAGTTACGGGAACGGGTGGTGGAGCTGGCCGAGACGCACTGTTCAACAGTCTCGCCGCAGGGTATCCTGGAATGAGAAAGGGGGCTACTGCCATGCTCTGCCGCACTGCTCTGACGATTGCCGCCGTACTGGGTCTGTTGGCGCCGGCCCAAGGTCAAGGCATCCGCCGCCCGCGAAACGACCAGCAGAGGCAATTACCGACCGAACCGTTCGCCGCGGACGGCTCGGTGGAGGCGGTCGGGCGCGGCGCGATCCGGATGCTCACCACGTCGAACCAGGTCTGGATGGTCTGGATCGATCCGAAAGCGGTGATCCATGTGAGCGGTACGGCCGAGCCCGACTTCGTCAGGCCCGGCATGTTCATCCGCTTCACCGCCGAGATCGACAAGCGCGGCGACGCCCAGAACAAGATCGACAAGCTGACCCTGTTCACTCCTTCCAAAGAGAACCCGGTCGGCATCTGGCCCGAGGGAGCCGCTCCGGCCGCCGGCGGAGAAGGCGCCGCGAACGAACCGGGCAGTGGATTCGGCGAAGACGTCGTCGGCCCTCGCTCGCCGACCACGGCCGTCTACTCGGTGGCCGGCCAGATCACCGGCAACCGCCGTGGGAAGCTTTCGGTCAATGCACTGCGGGCCGTGGTCAACATCGAGCTGGCCGAAAAGGCCGCCGTCGCCGTCGATCTGGCCGACTATACCGTGGCCAAGAACGGCGACAAGATCTCCGTTTCCAAAGGCAAGATGGTCGTCGGCCGGCCGGGAGTTGCCCAGGCCAGTGAGCTGAACATCGAGCTGGCACAGCCGCTCGCCTTGCCCGGCAGGAAGAAGCCCCCCAGGACCAAGCCGACGACCAACCAGCGCACGACCCCTTCGGGCGACAAGGACAAGGCGGGTAAGGACGCCGTCGAGAAGGACGAAGCCGGCAAGGAGGCAGGCAAAGAGATGGGATAGCACTTCAGCCAAATTCGCATCGATTTATTCTATGATTGGTGGGACTAGCCCGTGTAGGCACCAATCCATCCTCAAGACGAAGGGCTTTCTCGTGGGCCCTGCTCCGAGTTGGCGATCTGTTCGGGCGAGGAAAGGGACGCTATGCCAGATTCCCGGATCGAAAAGAACGTGCTGTTGGGCGTTCTGGCGCTGGAAATGGACTTCATCTCTTCCCGGCAGCTTCTCGGCGCCGCCGGGGCATGGGTGCTGAAGAAGTCGCGCCCCTTGAGCCGGGTCCTGTTGGATCAGGGTATTCTGGACCACGAGAGTTGTGTCTTGCTGGAGGGCCTGGTCGAGAAGCACGTCAGATTCCACGGTAATAAGGTCGAGAGGAGTCTGGCAACCGTGCGCTGCGTCGACCGGATCGCCGACGGCTTGCGAGGTTTGGGCGACCGCGAGCTCGCAGACGTTCTCGACAAGATCTTGCAGGCGCGGCGAGCCAAGAGAACTCCGGCTGCAAAGCCTTCCGAGTCGGCCGACTTGCCCGGTGGACGCTTTCGAATCCTCCGTCTGCACGGGCTGGGTGGCGTGGGCAGGTTGTCCGTGGCCCGCGACGAAGAGCTGCGGCGCGACGTGGCGCTGAAGGAGCTTCAGCAGCGCTACGCCGACGAACCCGACTCCCGATCGTACCTCCTGTTCGAGGCGGAGGTTACGGGCTCGTTGGAGCACCCGGCGATCGTGCCAATTTACGGGCTGGGCCGGTACTCCAACGGCCGCCCCTTCTACGCCATGCGGTTCATCGGCGGCGAGAGCTTGCAGGAGGCGATCTGGCGACTGCATCACGCCGACGTGGCCGACCGCAGCCGTGCCGATTGGGAGCTGCAATTCCGCCGCTTGCTCGACCACTTCCTCATGGCGTGCAACGCCGCTGAATATGCCCATGGCCGAGGCGTCGTACACCGCGACCTGAACCCGGGCAACATCATGTTGGGTGAGCTCGGCGAGACGTACGTGGTGAACTGGGGCTCGGCCAAGATTGAAACAACGCCGGAAGCGCCGCTGCCCAACGTAGAGGCGCCGCAGATTCCTCCGGTGTCCCCCAGCGACGACTCTGCCGTTTCTCGTGCGGGCAGCACACCGGCAACGACTCCCTACACCAGTCCCGAACAGGCGGCAGGCCGGCTGGAGGAAGTGGGCCCCGCCGGCGACGTGTACAGTCTGGGCGCGACACTTTATTGTCTGCTCACCGGCCGTGCGCCGTGCGACGACGAGCCCGCCGACGATCTGCCCGATCGCATTCAGCGGGGCGAATTCCCGCCTCCCCGCCGTGTGAAGCCTGCGGTGGCTCGGGCCCTGGAGGCGATTTGTCTGAAGAGCATGTCGACGAAGTCCCGGGATCGATACGCTTCGGCCGGGGCCTTGGCGGAAGACGTCCGACGCTGGGTCGCCGACCAGGCGATTACGGCTCGTCGCGAAGGCCCGTGGGAACGCATCAGCCGCTGGAGCCGCCGTCACGTGGCGGCCACGCAAGCCGCGGCGGCCGCTCTGCTGCTGTTGCTGATCATCTTGGTCGTCGTCGCCTTGGCGGCCAGCGCGGCACGCCGACGAGACCAGGCCGCGTCCCGAAACACGCTGGCCCGGTTCCAGGAAGTCCGCGCCGCCGCCGACGGTTGGCTGACCGGCGTCGGCGAGTCGATGGAGTACTATCCGGGCGCGGATACCCTGCATCGCCGATTGCTGCGGGAGGCGGCCGAGGGCTACGAGCAGTTTGCCCGGCAGCCCACCGACGACCCCGGGCTGGAAGCGGAACGCGGCAGGGCCTACGTCCGATTGGGCGAGACCCGCCGCCTCCTCGGCGAACCGATCGAATCCGAAGCGGCCTACCGCCAGGCGATGTCCATCTTCACGGCCCTCGGGCAAAGCCACCCTCGCGACCGCGACCTGCAACTGGAATCGGCCGACACTCGTCTGAAGCTGGCTGGGTTGCTGGCCGAGATCGGGCAACGGTCGGAGGCCGACGAGGTGTACCGCGCCGCCGTCGTCAGGCTCCGCCGATTGGCACAAGACGAGCCGGACGACCTGCGCGTTCAACAGACGCTGGCGTCCGGTTTGACCGACCGCGCGAGTTTGCTGAGGGAGTTGGGTCGCCGGCAAGAGGCCGAGGAGCATTTGAAACTCTCCATAGCCCACTTCGAAGAGCTGCTGAAATCCAGCCCCGGGAAGCCCGAATACATGGCCGGTTTGGCCAAGGCACGCGGTATCCTGGGGCACGCCCTCGTCGACGGGGAACGCGTGGAGGATGCCCTGGTTTCCCTGGACAACGCGATTGGCGGTCTGGACACGCTGGTCGATGCGGAACGCCGCCGTCCCGAGTACCTGGCGTCGCGCGCCTTGCTCCAGGCATACCTTGCCGGGGTGTTGCAGGACTCGGGCCAATATGCACGTGGCCTCGATGCCTATGGCAAGGCCGTCGACGACTATCGCTCGCTGGCCGGCACCTTGCCCGACCTGAAGGCCGCGCGGGAGGGCCTGGCAACGGCGCAGACCAACCTTGCCCGGCTGCTCCAACGGTTGGGCCGGTCGGCGGAAGCCGAGTCGCACCTGAACGAGGCCCTGCCTGTACTGGAGCGGTTGGCTGCCGAGGACGCCGGCAACACGAGATATCTTCGAGAACAGGCGGCCTGTTGCGACGTTCTCGGGCTGGTGCTGCGTGATTTGAGCCGGGACCCGGAGGCGAAAGCGGCGTGCGAATCGGCCGTCGAACAGTACAGCCAACTCGCCACCGAGGCCCCCGAAGATCCCCGGTATCGTGAGTGTTCGGCGGTCAGCCGCGGCCATCTCGCCCAGGTGTTGCACGAGCTGGGCGATGACCAGGTGGCCGAGGAACACTACCGCGGGGCGATCGCGGACCTCGACGAGCTGGTGCAGCAGCACGCGGCAACGCATCGCTACCACGACGAGCTCGCCTCGATCTGCAACCAGTTGGGACTGCTGTTTTGGGATGCCGGCAAACCGGACGAGGGTAAGGAAGGATTCTACAGGGCACGAGATCTCTGGCAGACCCTGACGCACGGGAAACCCCACGTGGAGCACCTCGACCACTTCGCCTGGTTCCTCGCCAATTGTGCCGATCCTCAGTTGCGCGATCCGCTTACGGCCGTCCGCCTCGCGGAACAGGCCACCAGCAGGGTGCCGCAGAACGCCGCCTACTGCAACACGCTTGCCACGGCGCTCTACCGCGTCGGGCGGTGGCAGCCCAGCGTGGAGACACTCCAGGAGGCGATCCGGCTGCGCGGGAAAACGAACGCCTGGGACTCGTTCTTCCTGGCGATGGCCTGGCACCAGCTCGGCCTGCGCGACGAGGCCGCCGAGAGCTATCGGCACGCTCAGCAATGGATGGACGAGAACTGTCCGGGCAATTCGCAACTGAAGAGAATCCGGGACGAGGCCGCCACGTTGCTCGGCGCCCAGCAGCCCTGACGCCGCCGGAACCGTCCATCGGCCAAAAGCCCGCGTGTTTCCTACGCCCCGTACCGGGCCGCCAGGCTGATGCCGCAAGGGACGGACATGGCGCCCTCCGCGAGCCCCATCGCGTGGACCAGCTCGGCCGCCACGCGGATGCTGTTGTTCACGCTCCGCTCGTCGGGATAGATGTGGCACATGCTGGCCACGTAGAGGTTCTCGACGGGTGATCGAAAACGGGGAATCCGGCGGTGGAAACCCAGGTCCGTCAGCGTCGCCGCGAATCGACCGCGGAAGACCCAGTGCCGCTGAAGCGTCCGCTCGATGCGGCGTCCGAACATCCGCGACAATTCGTCCAATTGAAGTTGCAGCAGCGCGGCGTCGTCCATCGCCCAAAGCGGGTCCGCGACGCTCAGATAGCGGGAAAGGTAAACCAGGTGTCGGCCGCCGTACCTTTCCGCGGGCACGAAGTTGGTGTGCTCGATGACGCCGCCGAAGCTGTAGCCGGGGTCGGCGACGTTGGTCCAATAGATGGATGAAAGCGGCTGCTTGAGCGACAGCACCGTGCAAACGGCCCCCAGGTACTCGATCGCCGAGAGACGCGCGGCGTAGCCGGGGTTGATCGGCTCGACCAGCCGACTGAGGACGGGTGTGGGGATGGTCGAGATCACCCGGTCGCCGCGGATCTCGCCTGCGGGAGTGCGAACGCCCGCAACGGCGGCCTGCTCGAGGATCAGACCTTCGATGTGTGTGCCCGCGCGGATCTCGACGCCGCGGGCGACCAGCTCCTCGACCAGACGATCGACCAGCACTTGGAGGCTTCCGTCCAGATAGCCGAGCGTTTCTTCGCCCCGCTTACGCGAGAGGGCCCTTTGGCGGAGGCGGCCGGCCATCCACGCCAAGGGAATCCGCTCGGCCGCCTCGCCGAACTTCACCCGCAGCAACGGGCGCCAAATCGCGTCGGTCGCTTCCGGCCCGGCCCAGTGGTCGAACCACTGTAGACAACTCAGCCTCTCGTTCCGGCTGTAGGCCTTCCGGCAGGCCAGCAGGGCGGAGCTGAGGCCGAACCGGAGCCGGGCCGTCAGGCCGACGGCGTCGAAGCCGAGCAGGTCCTTCGGCCCGTTGAAGGGATAGAGCCGCCCGCCGCGGAACATCCCCATGGAGGTCTTGCGGAAGATCACCCGGTCGGACAAGCCGAGTTGGCCCAGCAGCCAGTTGATCTCGGCGTCGTGGGTGAAGAAGTGGTGGTAATAGTGTTCGAGCCGGTGTCCGTCGCCGGCGTTGAAGGTGGCCAGCAATCCGCCAGGCCGGTCGGCGGCTTCGACCACCGTGACTTTCACTCCGGCGCGGGCCAGCAAATAGCTTGCCGCCAGGCCCGTCGCGCCGGCTCCGATGACCACAACCTTCATGGTGATGCGTTCTCCCGCGAATTCGCCAAGCGTACCATGCCTCCGATCCGCTGCAAACTGCGTCCGATTTGCGGCAAACCGCCCCCGGTCCGCGGCGAGGATGGCCTGGTGAAGAACGGTGCCCCAAGGCACGGCGCTCGCTGGGCACCCCTGCCGGGTGAAGGGGCACCCTTCGCCCGGCAGTCGCGTGCCTTGACCATCGGCGTCCGGGTCTGATAAGGTGGTATCCTTGGAGTTGTCGGGGGTTGCCCCGGTGTCATCACGAGGGACTTGGCTCGAGGACCAGACGGTGCCTGCTACGTGTGTGATCGGACTGCAGTGGGGCGACGAAGCCAAGGGGAAGATCGTCGATCTCTTGACCGAGCGGCATGATATCGTGGTCCGCTATCAAGGCGGAGCGAACGCGGGCCACACGGTCGTGACGGGGGACCAGACCTACAAGCTGTCGCTGATCCCCAGCGGCATCTTCCGTCCCCGGGTGCAATGCGTCGTGGCCGGCGGCGTGGTGCTCAATCCCGCCGGCATCCTCGAAGAGATTGATGCCCTGGTCGCCCGAGGCGTGCAAGTCGGCGACAACCTGATGCTCAGCGACCGGGCTCACGTCATCTTCCCCTGGCACTTCGAGGAAGACCGGCTGATCGACCAGCAATGCACCAGCGGCGAGGCGATCGGGACCACCTTGCGGGGCATTGGGCCCTGCTATCGCGACAAGGTCGGCCGCTCGTTCGCCGTCCGGCTGGGCGACATGTACCGCTACGATTTCCACGATCGCATCGTGCAGATCGTCCAGGCCAAGAACCACATCCTGGCCGGGCTCGGCAGCGGCGAAGATGTTCACCTCGACGCCGTCGAGATCTTCCAGCAGTATCAGCAGTACGCCCAGCGACTGAAGCCCCACGTGGCCGACACGACGGCCTATCTGCTCGATGCCGTTGAGGCGGGCAAGAACGTGCTTTTTGAAGGTGCCCAGGGAGCCCTGCTGGACATCGATCACGGCACGTTTCCGTTTGTGACCAGCAGCAACAGCTCGGGCGTGGGTGTCTCGGCCGGCTCGGGAGTGCCGGGTTGCTACGTCACCAAGGTGATCGGCATCGTGAAGGCCTATACCACGCGCGTCGGCGGCGGGCCCTTCCCCACCGAGCAAGACAACGACGTCGGCCAGCACATCCGCGACCGGGGTAATGAGTATGGCACCGTCACGCGGCGCCCCCGGCGCTGCGGTTGGTTCGACGCGGTGGCGGCGCGCTACACGGCACGGCTCAGCGGAGTTGACGTGCTGGCCGTTATGCTGCTCGACGTGCCCAGCCAGTTGCCCGAGTTGAAAATCTGCACGGCCTACGAAGTGGGCGGACGCCGAACCACCGATTTTCCCAGCCACGTGGATGACTTGCGGCGGGTCGTGCCGGTCTACGAGACCATGCCGGGCTGGCAAGAGGAGATCAGCCACGTTCGCCGCATTGCCGACCTGCCCCAGAAAGCGCGAAATTACCTCGACCGCATCAGCGAGCTGGTCGGCCGGCCGGTGGAAGTCGTTTCGGTCGGAGCCGATCGCGAGCAAACGATGTTTGCCGAGCCGAAGCCGTCATGATGAGCCGTTCCTCTCCTGCCTCGACGCGCGAACTGCTGGACGTGCCGCCGGAGAAGATGCCGCGTCACATCGCGGTGATTATGGACGGCAACGGGCGTTGGGCCCGGCAGCAAGGTCTTCCGCGGATCGAGGGGCATCGCCGCGGCGTGGCCAGTGTGCGCCGAACCACCGAAGAGTGCGCCCGGCTGGGGATCGAGCAGTTGACGCTCTACTGCCTCTCCAGCGAGAACTGGAAACGCCCCCCGGCCGAGCTCGAATTCCTGATGCACCTGTTGCAGCAGTATATGATCGAGGAACGAGCCACGATCATGCAGCAGAACATCCAGGTGGCCGTGATCGGCCGCCGGGAGGGCATCCCGCAAGAGGCCCTGCGGGAAATCGACAAGACGGTCGAGCTTAGTCGCGAGAATTCCGGGCTGCGGCTGTGCCTGGCGATCAACTACGGCGCCCGGGCGGAACTGGCCGATGCGGTTCGCCGCATTGCCCGGGAGGTCCGCTCCGGCCAGTTGGCCCCGGACGACGTCACCGAGACTACCCTCGACACCCACCTTTATACCGCCGGAATGCCCGAACCCGATCTGCTGATCCGCACGGCCGGGGAAATGCGGCTGAGCAACTTCCTGCTGTGGCAGATCAGCTACGCCGAAATCTGGGTCAGCGACCTCTGCTGGCCCGAGTTCGACGAGGCCCAGCTCCACAGCGCCATCCGCAGCTTCGCCGCGCGGGACCGGCGCTATGGAGGGCTCGGTGAAGGACGTTATTGACGTTTGCACAGACCATTCGCGAGGGCGACCAACGGGGGCCTGATTCTCCCGGCCTCCCGTTCATTCGCAATGCAGCCGCGCCGGCAGCCCATGATCACCAGGTGAGCGACTTCGCGAAAGACTATTGCCATAAATAGACGTATCACCGATATTCGTTGTGCCGTCGACGTCCCAGGGGCATCCTCAATCAAGGAGCTCGCACTGCCGAGGCTTCCCGAATGAATCAGCAAGAAAAGCCGCCGGCCCCACAAATTCGAGGGTTAGATGGCCCCCCGCATGACTCGGAAGTCAAGTTCCGCCTCCTGGTCGAGACCTTGCCCGACTTCGTGTTGTTGATCGATCGCTACGCCAACATCCGCTTCGTGAACCGACACTCCCCAAACGTCTCGATGGAAGAACTGATCGGCACCAGCGGCCTGAACCACGTGGTGCCTGAAGATCATCCACAATGCTGCCAGGCCGTGGAGAGAGCGTTTGCCAGCGGCGAGGTGCAGGCCGTCGAGGTTCGCACCGTCCACGGCAGTTGCTGGGATTGCCGCGTCGTCCGCATGTTGGAGGACGACGCAACGCCCGCGGCCATGATCATCTGTGCCGACATCACCGATCGCAAGAAAGCTGAGGCCCAGATCCAACAGAAGAAACGCCGATTGCGGCAACTTCTCGAAATGCATGAGGGATACAGGCAACTGGTCGCGTACGAGATCCACGACGGGCTGGCGCAACCATTGGCCGGGGCCATGCTCCACTTTCAAGCCTTCTGCCAAATGTACGCACGAGAGCCCCGTCAGGCGTGGCAGAAGTTCGAGGAGGGAACGGATATCCTCCACCGGACTCTCAGCGAATCCCGCCGGCTAATGAGCGGATTGCGCCCGCTGGTGCTCGACGACTCGGGACTGCTGGACGCCATCGAGTACCTGGTTTCCGAGGCTGCCCAACCGAATGGTCCCCAAATCGAGTTTCGCCACGACGTCCGATTCCAGCGCCTGGCGCCGCCCCTGGAAACCGCCATTTTTCGCATCGTGCAGGAGGGGCTGGCCAACGCACGACGACATAGTCGCAGCGACCGGATCCGCATCAGCATGGTCCAGCAGGAGGGCGGTGTGCGGATCGAAGTCGAGGACTGGGGCATCGGGTTCGACCCGGAAAAGCTGCCGGGCAAGCACTTCGGTCTGGAAGGGGCCCGGGAAAGAGCCCGCTTGTTCGGCGGGAAGGCCTCCATCGACAGTGCGCCGGGCAAGGGAACGCGCGTCACCGTGGTGCTGCCCCTAGTAGAACGCGACGAAGAAGAAGTCGACGGCGCACCCCCATAGCCCGGAAGCCGGCTTCCGCGGGCTGCAAACGGCAGACGGTTCCCGCTTCGGCCCCGTACCCTGCATTGACCTTTCTGCACTTCCCGCGTATCATCTGCCCACGATTGTCCAAGTTCTCGCTTGCCGGGGAGCACGCCAACGTGGCTGCCGCAGAAGGATCGGAACACCGCGGGATGACCTCGCCGGCCGCCGCCGTCTGGCAGGGACGAAGCGCCCACCTGGTGGGCGTCGCGGGCGCTGGAATGCGGGCGATGGCCGAGGTACTGCTGGGCCACGGCTGGACACTCAGCGGTTCCGACCTGGCGGCCGGTGCGGCACGGTCGATGAGCGAGGCCGGGGTTCGGTTCTCCGCAGGCCATGCGGCCGAAAACCTCCCGCCGGACGCCCAGTGCATCATCTATAGCGATGCCGTTGCCCCCGACAACCCCGAATTGCTCCAGGCCGCCAAACGGGGCATCCCGGCGTGGAGCTACTTCCAGATGGCCGGGCGGTTGATGTCGGGTGGGCGCGGGCTGGCCGTGGCCGGGACTCACGGAAAATCGACGACCACGGCCATGGCGGCTCACGTGCTGGCCGAAGCCGGCTGCGATCCGACCGTGCTGTGTGGGGCCGCCCCCTTGGGGCATCGATCGGGCGGGCGCGCGGGGCGCACCGGTCTGGTGCTGGCCGAGGCCTGCGAGTATCGAGCGAACTTTCTGCACCTGCACCCTCGCCACGCCGTCATCCTCGGGATCGAACCCGATCATTTCGACTGCTTCGACTCGAACGCGAGGTTGCACGAAGCGTTTGCCCAATTCGCACGCTCCGTGCCGCCCGCAGGGCTGGTGCTGGCACGACACGATTGCCCGGCCACCCGGACGGTCACTGCCGCGTTGGCCTGCCGCGTGAAGACGTTCGGCACCGACGTTCGGGCCGACTGGTCGGCACGTAACCTGTTGCCGCGGCGGGCACGCTACGACTTTGAGATTCGCCACCACGGTCGGCATCAGTGCTGCGTGAGCCTGCGGGTGCCGGGCCGCCACAACGTGCTCAATGCCTTGGCGGCCGCCGCCTTGGCCGCAGAGAACGGGGTGCCGCCCGAACACATCAGCCGGGCCCTGGGCAGTTTCCGCGGGCTGCAGCGGCGCATGGAGTCTCTGGGGACGTGGCGAGGCGCGCTGTTGCTGGACGACTTCGCCCACCACCCGACCGAAGTGGCCGCCGCGCTGCAGACAATTCGCCGCATGGCCCCCGGCCGCCGGCTGTGGTGCGTGTTCCAACCGCACCAGGCGTCGCGAACGGAACGCCTGCTGGACGAACTGGCCGCCAGTCTGCAAAATGCCGACAGGTTGATGGTGGCGGAGATCTTTCGCGCCCGGGAGGGACCACCGCAACGGGGGGAAGTCACTGCGGCCGACCTCGCCCGAGAAGCCCGTCGCCGTGGCGGCGAGGTATCCCGGCTGCACGGCCCCGAGCAGATCGCCCGATCGCTGGTGACCCGTCTGGCGCCCGGCGACGTATTGGTCACCATGGGAGCGGGCGACGTCCGCAAGATCGCGCGCCATTTCATTCGCCACGCCCAGCGGCGCCGTGCCGCAGGCTGACCCGAGACTCACCACTACGGACCACCAACGATATGGGTTTGACCACCGGTTTTGAAACGGTCGTGCGGCAGGGCGAGCCGCTGGCGATGCACACCTGGTTCCAGTTGGGCGGCCCGGCGGAGTACTTCGCCGAGCCCGAGGACGCCGACCAGTTGATCGCCCTGGTACGACGCTGTCGACAGGAGGGGGCCGCCGTCCGACTGCTCGGGCAGGGGTCGAATGTATTGGTGCGCGACGAAGGTGTGCCGGGTATGGTGATTCGGCTCAGCGCGGCGGCGTTCGGCAAGATCCAGGTCGCCGGCCCGACGGTCGTCGCCGGCGGAGGCGCCCCGCTGGGACGCGTTATTACCACGGCCGTCCACCAGGGGCTCGCCGGGCTGGAAACCCTGATCGGCATTCCCGGTACGCTCGGTGGCGCCCTGCACGGCAACGCGGGCACGCACGGCGGCGACGTCGGCCAATGGACCGTCCGGGCCACGGTGATCTCCGCCTCCGGCGAGGTCGCCCAACGGGATCGCGACGAGTTGGACTTCGGCTACCGCCAGAGCAGTCTCGACGAGTTGGTCATCCTGGAGGCCGCCTTCCAACTCGAAGAGGACGACCCGCGGGAACTGGCCAAACGCATGCAGAAACACTGGATCGCCCGCAAGGCCGCCCAGCCGATGGGCCACCAGTGCGCCGGCTGCGTGTTCAAGAATCCGCGGGGGGCCAGCGCAGGGGAGCTGATCGAGGAAGCCGGCTTGAAACTGACGCGAATCGGCGGCGCCGTGGTCAGCGACCGGCACGCCAACTTCATCGTCGCCGAGCCCGAGTGCACCAGTCAAGACGTGTTGCGGCTGATCGACCTGATTCGCAGCCAGGTCCACGATCGCCTGGGAGTCGAACTGGAACGCGAGCTGGAAATCTGGTAGTCCGCCCAAAGGGCTCGCCAGGCTCCAAGCTGCCTGCCGACAAGTTGCCTGCCGACAAAGAGGTCGCCCATGGGACGGGCCACGAAGAAGAAGAGGTCCGCCGTGCTTCCGCCCGGCTTGGGCAAGCTGCTGTCGTTTGTCGTTGGCCGGGGGCGTCCGATCGTGCTGACCGGATTGGCGGTCCTGGCGCTGGTCGGCGCCTGGTGCGGCGCGTGGTACGGCGCGGGCGTCCGCCAGTACGTTCTGTGCTCGGGGGAATACCTGGTGACGCCGAGGAGCGTGATCCTTTCCCAGCCGGATTGGATTCACACGGACATCCGTGCGGAGGTGTTTCGCAGCGCCAGCCTCGACGGGCCGCTCTCGATCATGGACGACGATCTCGCGCAGCGGATCAGCGACGCGTTCTCGCTGCACCCGTGGGTGGCCAAGGTTCAGCGGGTGCAGAAGCATCACCCGGCTCGCGTGGAAGTCGAACTCGTGTTCCGCCGCCCGGTCTGCATGGTCGCCGTGCCCGGCGGACTGTTTCCGATCGACGTCCACGGCGTTCTTCTGCCGGTGGGCGATTTCTCGTCGGTCGAAGCCAGCCGTTATCCTCGGCTGACCGACATCGACACGCTTCCCTTGGGAACGGTGGGAGAATCCTGGGGCGACCCGCGGGTTGTCGGGGGCGCCGAAATCGCCGCGGCGCTGGAAGACGTCTGGCACGAGCTGAGGCTTTCGCACCTGGTCCCCTCGGCCCGGTCACCCGCCGCCGTTGCCGAAGAACACACCTACACGCTGGTGACCCGCGGCGGGACACACATCCACTGGGGCTGGTCCCCCGGCAGCGACGTTCCAGGCGAGCTTTCTGCCGCCGATAAGATCGCCCGGCTTCGGAAGTACGTCGCAGAGCACGGAACCTTGGAAGGCCACGACGGACCGCAAGCGCTGGACGTGCACCAGTTGCAGGTCCCGCGGATCTCGTCCCGCCCGCGACCGTAGCCTATTGATGTTTGCATTGCGAATGATCCAGGCCGACCAACGGCGGGCCGGAAAGATCGGACTCCCATTGGTCGCCCTCGCGCATTGACGGTGCAAGCGTCAATAGGACTCGCCGAGGATCAGGTGCGACTGCCGGTGGCAGTGTCCTTGGGGAGACGCCCCGTGGTGGCCTCGTCGAAAGGCCGGACCGTCTCGACTTCGCTCGGTTCGGCGGCGCGCGCAGCCCTGAGCCAACCTTCCCGACGATACCACTGGACCGTTTGATTCAGGCGCTGCGCCAGCGAAGCAGCGACGGAGAATTCCAGCTCGTCGACGGCCGCCTGCGGCGAGCAGAGCCAGGAGCCGGCGCGGATTTCCCGCGTCTTGTCGAAGTTCAAGTAGCGGCTCCGCCGGGACAATCGCGAGACCAGTTCGTTTGCCGCCGCCACGACCCACGCCGCCCGGGGGGGCGTGGGCACAATGGCCACGCGCCGCCGTCCCAACGCCACGGCAATCATCCGCCCCAGCTCGGCGTAGGTGGGATGCTCGTTGCAGGCGGCGAAGTACGTTCCCTTCCGCGGCGCGGGAGCATCCAACCCGCCGGGCGCCAACCGGGTGCCCCGTTCGGCCGCAAGAATCAACAGGCGGGCCAGATCCGCCGCGTGGATCACCGAGTATCGTTCGCGGCCCAAGGCCGGCACCACGTGGACGCCGAACCGGTCGATCAGGCGAAACATGTCGAGCCCTTTCCGGTCACCCTCGCCCAAAACGATCGGCGGGCGGACGATCGTGGTCGGTACCCGATCGGCGAATTCGGCGGCCATCCGTTCACCCGCTCGTTTGCTGCGGCCATAGTGCGAGACGGGGTCCGGCGGATCGGACTCGATACGCATGCGTCCCTCGGGCGCAGGCCCCACGGCTGCCAGCGACGAGACCAGCACCAAGACGGGTGACGATGAGACTTGGGCACAGGCCCGCGCCACGTTGCGTGTGCCCTGCTGGTTGACCTCGTAGAACCGGCGGCTGTGCAACGCGTGCGTGCACCCGGCCACGTGATAGACGGTTCGGCAGTCGGCGATTGCCGCGGGCAGGCTGTCGGGGTCGGTCACATCGCCGTAGGCCAGCCGGACGCCCAAGGTCCGCAACCGATCGACGCGGGAGGTTTTCCGCACCAGGCAAGCGACCTCGTCGCCACAGGCGAGGAGCGCCTCGGCCAGATGCCATCCGATGAATCCGCTGGCGCCGGTGATCAGGACCTTGGCCATGGGAGCCGGCTCGGCCATCAAGGTGGGGGAAAAGCAGCGAAACGGGGCGACGGGAGGCCTGTCCAAACGACGGCACCGTTTCCGACGGCGGCAAGTATAGCCGACTCGGCGGGATGGAAAAAGGTATGTTCTGGTACACGGTGACGGTCTGTTGGGCGTGGTCTGACGGTCTGGACTGCCTGGCACCATGGCCCCGGTTGACCGTGGCAGCCATGGCCAACTAGAATGACCGGTTTAGGCAAATCGGGAGAGCTTCTGGCGGATACCCATGTCCGACTTGGTCATTCAGCGCGTTCTTAAGCGGCGGGAGAAGAAGCAGTTCTTGGAGTTCCCCTGGACGCTGTACCGGGGCGACCCGAACTGGATTCCCCCGCTGCGCGGCAACCAAAAGGAAATGGTCGGCTACAGGGCCCATCCGTTTTACGAGCGAAATCGGGCACAAACGTTTCTGGCCCGTCGCGGCGATACGATCTGTGGTCGCGTTGCGGCGATTCTCAACCGCGGGCACATTGAGCGATACTCCGATCGCCGGGGTTTTTTCGGGTTCTTCGAGTGTATCGACGACGAGGAGGTGGCCGGCGGCCTGTTCGACGCGGTCCGGCAGTGGTTCGCCGACCAGGGGATTCACCGTCTGCGCGGTCCGACAAATCCGTCGCTGAACCACGAGTTGGGTCTGCTGGTCGACGGCTTCGACACACCTCCCACGTTCATGATGACCTACAATCCGCCGTACTACGAGCGGCTGATCGAAGGCTACGGCTTCCGCAAGACCCAAGACTTGTACGCCTATTGGGGCCACATCGACATGCTGCCGAAGATCCAGGCCAAGCTGGCTCCGGTCGCGGAGCAGATCATCGAGCATTATGGCGTGAAGTTGCGGTCGCTGGATTCCTCGCACTTTCGGGAGGAGGTCGAGGCGTTTCTGGACATCTACAATCGCTCGTTGGTCACGACCTGGGGCTTCGTGCCGATGTCGAAGAGCGAAGTCCGGCACATGGCCCGGGGATTGCGTCACTTGATCGTCCCGGAGTTGACCGTCGCGGCGGAGATCGACGATCGGCTGGTGGGCGCCTCGTTCGGACTGCCCGACTACAACCCTCGCATCAAGGAGATCGACGGCCGGCTGTTCCCCTTCGGGTTCCTCCGCCTGTTGTGCAACAAGCGCCGCATCAAGCGGCTCCGAATGATCAGCACCAACGTGGTTCCCGAGTTTCAGCGGATGGGAGTCGGGTTGGCGCTGATGCACGGGCTGGTCCCCGCGGCCATGAAATGGGACCTCGAGGAAGCCGAATTCTCCTGGGTGCTGGAATCGAACTCCCTTTCCCGCGGCAGCCTGAAGAAGGGCGGGGCCCAGATCAGCAAGACCTATCGGCTGTACGATCTGGACGAGGAGCCGCCGGGCGAGGATGCCTCGGAGCCGGCCCGGGCGACGGCCGTCGTTCGGCGTCCGGCCGTCGCCGCCGGTGGGCCGCTGGAGATTCGCCCCGTCCGCACCAAGGCGGACCTGAACCAGTTCTGCCGCGTTCCCCGGCCGATTTACGAAGGCGATCCCCATTGGGTGCCGCCGTTGCTGAACGAAGTCAAGGAGTTCCTCGATCCGGGCAAGCATCCTTTTTATCTGCACGGCGAGGCGACACAATTCCTGGCCTTCCGCGGCGGCGTCGCCCGGGGTCGGATCCTCGTCAGTGACGATCCTCATTACAACGCCCACCACGGAGCGAACCTCGGGTGCTTCGGGATGTTCGAGTGCGCCGACGACCGGCAGATGGCCCGAGCCCTGTTGGACGCGGCGGCCGATTGGCTTCGCGCGCGGGGGCGCACGGGAATCGTGGGACCGATCGACTACTCGACCAACTATCCCTGCGGGCTGTTGATCGACGGTTTCGACTCGCCGCCGCGGGTGATGATGAACCATCAACGGCCGTACTATGCGGGCCTGTTGGAAGCGTGGGGCCTGCGCAAGGTCAAGGATTTGTATGCCTGGTGGTTTTTGGACCCGCACGACATGGTTGCCAAGTGGCGTCGCCGGGCGGAGCGACTCGCCCGGCGCGGCCATGTGGTGGTGCGCCCGTTTCGCAAGCGGGATTTCAAGAATGAGGTGCAACGTTGCCAGGCCGTGTATAACGGGGCGATGCGCGACAACTGGGGGTTCGTCAACCTGACCGACGCCGAATTCCAGTATCACGCCAAGCGGTTGGGGCAACTCGCGTTTCCAGAGCAGGTCTTGCTGGCCGAAGTCGACGGCAAGCCGGTGGGGTTCTCCGTCACTCTGCCCGATCTGAATGAGGCGATCGCCCCATTAAACGGCCGTTTGACCCGCTTCGGCTTGCCGATCAATCTCGCCCGGCTCGCCTTCCGGACCCGGCGGATCAAGACGGCCCGCATGGCCGTGCTCGACGTGTTGGAGGGCTACCGCCGGCGGGGAATCGCCGAAATGCTGATCCTGCATACCCTCGACTACGGCAAGAACACGCTCGGCTACACGGGCGCCGAATTGAGTTGGACGATGGAGGACAACCGGCTGGTCAATCGCGCGATCGAGGCGGTAGGGGCCCGGCGGTACAAAACCTACCGAATCTACAAGAAATCGCTGGACACGTAGGCGGCTTGCCGGGTGGTTTGCGGCGAGTTACCATGTGTTTTTGGGGAAGTGGCGGCCCACAACGCGCTTCTACCACCGGATCCGAGCGGTTCCTTTGATCTTCGCATTGTGAATGATCCAGGCCGACCAACGGGATGCCGGACACGTCGGGCTCCCGTTGGTCGCCCTCGCGCATTGAGTGCGCAAGCGTCAATAAGGCACATCGTCAAGCATGGCACCGAAGCAGGAAATCGTCATCACGGGAGTCGGGGTGGTCAGCCCGATCGGCATCGGAAACGAGGCCTTCTGGACCTCGCTTCGCGAAGGCCGCAGCGGCGTACACTACCTCGATCTGTTCGGCCAGAGCGACCTGCCGGTGGCCTTCGGCGCCGACGTGGCCGACTTCGAGCCCAAGCACTACGTGCGGCCGCGCAAGAGCCTGAAAGTCATGAGCCGCGACATCCAGTTGGCCTTCGCCGCGGCCGACCTGGCCTGTGCCGAGGCCGGAACCCGCGAAAACCCGATCGACCCCGAACGGCTGGGAATCGTCTTCGGCTCCGAGATGATCACGTGCGAGCTGTCGGAGCTGGTGGCGGCCTATCGCAGTTGCATCGTCGACGGCGAGTTCGACTTCAGCCGTTGGGGTGAAGCCTTCATGGCCGAGATGTACCCGCTCTGGATGCTGAAGTACTTGCCCAACATGCCGGCCTGCCACATCGGCATCGCCCAGGACGCCCGGGGACCAAACAACTCGCTCACGCTCGGCGACGTTTCCAGCCTGTCGGCGGTGACCGAAGCGATACGGGTGATCGAGCGGGGGCAGGCCGACGCGATGATCGCCGGCGGCGCCGGCTCGCGGATCCATCCCGCGTCCTGGGTGCGCTGGGAAGTCTACGAACTGTCGCAGCGCAGCGACGCCCCGGCCGCCGCCTCGCGGCCCTTCGACGCCCAGCGCGACGGGATGGTCAACGGCGAAGGTGCCGGAGCGTTCCTGCTGGAGAGCCGCCGGCACGCCGAAGCCCGTGGCACCAGGATCCTTGCTCGGGTCCTCGGGCACGCCAGTGCCTTCGAGCCTTGCCGCAACGGCCAGGCCCCGCAAGGCCGCGCCATCCGCCACGCGATCCGGCGCGCCCTGGACGACGCCGGGTTGGCGCCAAGCGACATCGGACACGTCAACGCCAATGGAGCCAGCACGACTCTCGACGACCGGATCGAGGCCCGGGCGATCCACGAAGTGCTGGGCGACGTAGCCGTGACGGCACCGAAGAGCTTCTTTGGGAACCTGGGGGCAGGCAGCGGAGCCGTGGAGATGGCCGCCAGCGTGTTGGCGCTGAATCAAGGGCTCGTTCCACACACGCTCAACTACCAAACGCCGGACCCCAACTGCCCGGTCCGGGTCATTCACACCGAGCCGGCCGCCGCCGAATCGCCCACCGCACTGGTGCTCAACCACACGATCTTCGGGCAAGCGGTGGCGATTGCCCTGGGGGCGGCCGAGTAGCCGCTTCCTCGCGTGAGGTAGTATGGTATAAGGACTCGTAAGAGAATAGGCTGGGCGTTTTTGGGGGGTAGAAAGGCGGCCAGGCCTTCCACGACCAGCCCTGTGCAATCCGGGATCTGCCGGCAATCCGCCCCATGGCAAACCATCTCCAAGCCTTCGCCGAGGAACTGAGGCGGCTGGATCGCGCGGTGGCGGGCCTGGCGCCGGTGGCCGCGTCGATTGGCGTGGAACCGCCGGCCGGCCGGCAGTGGTTCGAGTTGCTGCGCAAGAAGCTTCTGCCCCAGCTCGACGTGCCGCCACTGCTGGTCGTGGGCATTGTGGGCGGCACGAATATCGGCAAGTCGGTGATTTTCAACCATCTGGCCGGCGAAGTCGCCAGCGGCGTGAGCCCTTTGGCCGCCGGTACCCGACATCCGGTTTGCCTGGTGCCGCCCGGAGCGGACAACCCGGAACTGCTGGCCCGGCTGTTCGAACCGTTCGAGCTGCGCGCATGGCAATCGCCCCGGGATCCGCTCGAAGAAGCCCCCGAAAACCGGCTCTTCTGGCGAGCCGGCTCGCGCACCCCGGCGCGGCTGCTGCTGATCGACGCGCCGGACGTCGATTCCGACGTGGTGGTCAATTGGGAGCGCGCCCGGGCGATCCGCCAGGCGTCCGACGTGCTGATGGCCGTACTGACGCAGCAGAAGTACAACGACGCGGCCGTGAAGGAGTTCTTCCGTTCGGCGGTCGAAGCCGACAAGCCGATCATCGTGGTCTTCAACCAGTGCAACCTGACTGCCGACGCCCAGTTCTGGCCCCAATGGCTGTCCACGTTCTGCGAAGAGACCGGGGCTCGGCCGGAGCTGGTGTACGTGGTACCTTACGATCGCGACGCCGCGGAAGCGCTGCGATTGCCGTTCCATTCGGTAGGTCCCGAGGGCCGCTGGCCCCTGGGCGATCCGGCCGACCTCCGCGACGAGTTGGCGTCGCTGCGCTTCGACACCATCAAGATCCGCACTTTTCGCGGTGCGCTGGCCCGGGTGCTCGACCCACAACGCGGTGCGGCGGCCTACCTGGAGACGATTCGCACCGCTGCCGGGCAATTCTCCGCGGCCGCGGCGGCCCTGTCGGCGACCGAAATGGCCCGGGTCGCCTGGCCGACCTTGCCTGCCGGCGTGCTGGTCGAGGAAATTCGCCGCTGGTGGGACACCGGCCGCGGCACCTGGTCGCGGCGGATCCACGGCTTCTACCGGGCCCTGGGACGCGGCGCCACCTGGCCCGTAAGAACGGCCTGGCAGACGCTGGCCGGCGAGCAGGTCGAGCCCTTGGCCGCCTTTCAGCAACAAGAGCGCCGGGCCATCCTCCTGGCGGTCGAAAAGATGCTCGACGAATTGGAGCGGCTGGCCCAGGTGGGCAACGACACGCTGCGACCGCGCTTGGCGCGACTGCTGGGCGGCGATGCACGCGCCGACTTGCTGCGGCGAGTGCAAACGGCACACGACGATTCGCCGACGGTCGACGAGGATTATCGGGCGTTCTTGGAGTCGGAGTTGGAGGCGTGGAAGGCGGCCAATCCCCGGGCGGTCCGGTTCCTGCAATCGCTGGACCATGCCTGGGCCATCGCCCGACCCACGATCACCGTTGCGCTGGTCGTCAGCAGTTGGGGACTGGCGGGCGGGTTGGTCGGATCGGCCGGCCACGCCGCCGGCGAGTTGGCGACCGAAGCGGCCATCGCCGGCGGACTGACCGGCGGCGGCGAGGCACTGGTCAGCACCACCAGCGAAGGCGTTCGTCAGGCGGCCGCCCGGCTGTTCACGCGGCTGCAATCCCGCTACGCCGACGGCCGCGCCCGATGGCTGGCCGCCTGGCTCGAAGGGCAATTGCTCGGCGAACTGCTCGGTGAGTTGCACGACGGAGCCGAAGCACCGCGGCACGAGGCCTTTCACCAGGCCGAGTCGGCCATGCAGCGCCTCCGTGCAGCGGCTGGATAGCCGTGCGGGGCTCCGCCGGCCGTGCGCCGCTTGGCCGTGCGACACGGCCAACCGGCGATGCTATTCGAAGTACCCCGGATGGTTCGGCCAGATGCCGCCGGTCGTTTCGTCGTACTGCCACCCGCCAAGGCTGCCCGAGACAGCCGTGGGCACGGCGCCCGGCACGGCCACGGCGCTGACCTCGCTGCTGCCGTCGAACGGGTTGGGCGGAACGAGAACGATGTAGGGGCCGTAGGGATAAGCGGGGCTGGCAATACCCGTTTCGCCCTCGCTGTTGGTGGCCTTGGTCAGTTGGGGCAGATCGTTGCTTTCAATAGCCGGGTAGTCGCCCTGGTGGCTTGCCCGGTAAAGCTCGATCTGTGATCGCAAGACGTGCAGGTTGTGTTGCAGCGTGCTCTGTTTGGCGTCTTTGGTGGGCGCAAGAACTTGGGGGATGACCACCGCGGCCAGGACCGCCATGATGACGACCACGATCAACACCTCGATGAGCGTAAACCCACAGCGGCAGCCACGGCCCATACCAACACGTCTCCCTCGCTACGCTGCCCGCGCACTCGAACATCGGGCCCCTGTCCCAGACCATCGACACGGCGAACACGATGGCGGCATCCCCCCGTATGGGCATATAGGTCGCGGTCACCCGTGCGTCAAGGCGTTGTGCCACTCGATCGACTGCTATCTGCCCACCCGTGCGTGGAGATACACGTCCGGGCCGACCCGCTGCAGCTCTACGTTCTGAAGCGCGAGGGCCTCGGCCATCTGCGCGATACCCTCGCCGCCGACTGGACTGGTGGCCGAGGCGCCGCCGACCAGCTTTGGGGCGATGAAGACGTGGACCTCGTCGATTTGCCGGGCGTCGAACAGGCTGCCCAACAGCCGCCCGCCGCCCTCGACCAGCACGTTGGTCAGACGCCGCCGGCCCAACTCGTCCAGAAGATACTCCAACCGACCCGCGTGGTCATCCGGTTGGCACACAAACACCTCGCAACCGGCCGCCGCCAGCCGCTGGCGGCGGGCCTCGGGCGCCTCGCGGCCGGCGGCCACCAACACAGGCGACTGGTCGGCCGTGCGGGCCAATCGGCTCTGGGGCGAGAGCGAGGCCCGCGTATCGACGACCACCCGCAGCGCCGTGCGTGGACCGGGCGGTCGGGCCGTCAGCAGCGGATCGTCACGCAGGGCCGTTTCCCGACCGACCATGATCGCGTCCACGCGGCCGCGCAGGGCGTGAACGATCTGTCGCGATTGCTCGCCGGAGATCCATTGGCTGGAACCAGCGCGGGTGGCAATTCTGCCGTCGAGCGTCATGGCCCATTTGGCGATCACCCAGGGGCGGCCGCTGCCGACGAGTTTCAGATACGGGGCGTTCAGTCGCCGGGCTTCGTCCTCCCGCAAGCCGAGTTCGACTTCGACGCCGGCGGCCTGCAATTCGGCCACACCGCCCCCGTCGACCTGGGGGAAGGGGTCGCGTTGGGCCACCACGACGCGCGCGACGACGGCTTCCCGCAGCGCCCGGCTACAGGGCGGCGTCTTGCCGTGGTGACAGCACGGTTCGAGCGTCACGTAGACGGTGGCCCCGGCCGCCCGGTCGCCGGCGATCCGCAGCGCCTCCACTTCGGCATGTGGCCCGCCGAATCGTCGGTGCCATCCCTCCCCGATGATTTCGGCCCCACGCGCGATCACGCAGCCGACCATCGGGTTCGGCTCGACGAGGCCCTGCCCCTGGGCGGCCAGTTCCAGCGCCCGTTGCATGTGCCAGAGGTCAAGGTCGCGTTGGTCCATGGGCAGGACTGCCAAGTGGGGGCGGAACCGGTCAATCTCCCAGCGGCGGCACGCGTCGGGCCATGCGAGCGGGTGAAGCTCCCGTCTGGGCCGTGATCGGCCGCAACCGAAATCGATACCGATACGCCGGTTCGGTTAGCAGGAATTCCTTGTGCGGCCAGGCGCCCCAACTGTTGTCGCCGCCGACGCCCATCTGTTGGTAGTCGAGGTTCAGCGTGATCTCCTTGCGGCGGGTCATTTCGTAGGTGTGCGCCACGCCTTCCAGATCGGACGTGCGGTAGTGCAGCGCCGAGACGCTCAACGTGGGCATCCCCGTCGCCATCAGGCCCACGCCCTGATCGTTGGTCAGCGTCAGCCACCGCACGTCGGTCTTGTTGCCGTTCTCCTGCGGTTCCGAGTAGTCGACAAACTGCTCGGCGACCGTGCCGCGGTAGAGCCCGACCCGATAGCCGTCCTGGCGATCCCAGTGGTTTTCCTCGGGGCCGCGGCCGTACCAGCTGAGATTCTCGAATCCGCCCGGCATGGCCATCTGCATGCCGAATCGCGGAATCTCGGGCAGCTTCCTCTCGCCCGCCCGATAGCTGGCGTCGATCACCACGTCGCCGCTGCCGAAGATGTGATACACGACGTCGTACTCGGCCTCCACGTCGGGCAAACGGCCTTTGGTCACCAGGCGCACGATGGCTGGTGAGACCCGCTCGACGGTGAACGCGTCGAGCGTCCAACCCTCGCCCGCCCGCCGCCACGCGTCACAACGATTGGGCATGCCGTTGCCGCGGTCGTTGTCGATCGGCGCCCGCCAGAAATGGGGCCGAAGCGGCTCGGCCACCAGTTGCACGCCCTGGGCCTGGAGTGACGTGAGCAGCCCCGACTTCCTGTCGAAGGTGGCCAAGAACTGTGTGCTTCCGAGGGTGACCTGATTCGGTCCATCCTCGATCTCGATCGTCGGCAAGCCGGCCGCGTCGAGCACGTCGGCCGCCTTCGCCCACGGCATCTTGAACTGCTCGAAGGCCACCTCGTGTCCCTTGTCGGCCCAAGCGGCCTTCTCCTTCAGGCGGAAGCTGAGGTCGAGCCAATACTCGACACCCGGCTCCGTCTCAGGGGCTTCCAGCGGGATCGTGACCACGCGCTTCTCGCCCGGTCCAATCCCCTCGACCGGCAGCGTCCCCTCGCCAAGGGTCTGCTCGTCGGCCGTCAGCCGCCAAAGACACGCGACGTGGCCCAGGTCGACGAACTCGTGCCGGTTGGCGATCTCGACCTTGCCGGCGCCGAGGTCGACCGGCTTGACCTGGATGTACTGGTAGACCTTCTTCACCTGATACAGGCTCGGGTGCGGCGTGCGGTCGGCCGCGACCAGGCCGTTCATGCAGAAGTTGCCGTCGCTGGGCGTGCCCGGCGGGCCGAAATCGCCGCCATAGGCGAAGAACGTCCCTTGCTGCGGCGACTCGACATTTTCGAGGTCCTGGAAATCGAGCCAAAGCACGGTCGAGGCATCGCCGCCGCGTTGCGGGTCGCGAAGCTCTTCGGCCGAGAGGGCCCGATTGTGGATCCGCGCGGCGGCAATCGTCCCGCTCAACAGGCGATCCGTATGGGTTGCGTTGCGGCCGATGTTGACCGGCTGTCCGCAGTGGCCGATCTTGCCCTGATAGGCCGTCGAGGCGATCTTGAGGCCGTCGATGTACAGGGCCAGCTCCGTGCCGTCGTACACGCCGGCCACGTCGTGCCAGCGGCCGTACCAGTTCACGGGCAAGGCGGCGCTGGCCGTGATCCACGCCTTCTGCTCGGTGTTGTAAACGAAGAACTCGACCTGGTCGCCCTTCTGCTTCAGGCCGTACTGGAAATCACCCTTGAGGATCAACGGGCTGTGCGTGTCGGTCGGCAACGGTTTGGCCCGGGCCTCCAGGGTTACCTGGTTGCCGGTCAAGTCGAGCTCGGGCGCATCGGGCAGCACGACGAAACCTTGCAGCCCCCGCGTGCCGCCGTCCTCGACCACCTCACCGCGAACCGTGCCGGTCAGTCCGAGCCGGCTGCGGTCGCGGACCTCCATGCGGCCGGGAATCGGCTTGCGGAGCCCCTGATCGACCCAATCCCAGACGAACGCGCCTTGAAGGTACTTCATCGCGTAGATCGGTCGCCAGTAGCTCCACAGGTCGCCGACGCTGTTGCCCATGGCGTGGGCGTATTCGCAGAGGATCATCGGGCGGCGCTGCGGCCGGCTGGCATACGCTTCGAGCTGGCTGGGCGGGGGATACATCGGGCAGACGATATCCGTGTTCGGTCCGGTTCCCGCGCGCTCGTAGTGGACCGGCCGCGTGGGGTCGTTCTGCCGGATCCAATCGGCGGTGGCCGTGAAGTTCACCCCGTCGCCCGCCTCGTTGCCCAGCGACCAGACAATTACCGACGGGTGGTTCTTGTCGCGCTGGACCATGCGGATCGTGCGATCCAGGTGGGCTTCTTTCCAGACCGGGTCCTTGGCCAGGGATCCCCGCCCGTAGCCCATGCCGTGCGACTCGATGTTGGCCTCGTCGATCAGGTACAGCCCGTAGTGGTCGCACAGATCGTACCAGAGCGGCGCGTTCGGGTAGTGCGAGGTCCGCACGGCGTTGATGTTGAACCGCTTCATCAGTTCGATGTCGCGGATCATCGACTCCCGGGAGATTGTGTGTCCGGTGTCGGGATCGTGCTCGTGGCGGTTGGTACCCTTCAGCAGCACGGCCTTGCCGTTGACCAGCAGTTCGCCGTCGCGGATCTCGACCTCGCGGAAGCCGATCCGGCACGGCACGGCCTCGATCGGCTTGCCCTCGGCGTTCTTCAGCACCAGCAGCAGCGTGTAGAGGTTGGGGGTCTCGGCGGTCCACTTCTTCGGGTTCTTGACCGTCTGGCTCAGGTCGAGCGAGATCTCCTCGCCGGGCGGGACGTCGATCGATCTGCGCAGCGGCGGAGACAGTGCCCGAAGCGTACCGCCGGCCGTCGGGGACGGCTCGGCCGATGGATCGACCACGACGGCCTCCAATTGCCCGCCGACCGGCTGGCCGCCGTGGTTGCGGAGCTTCACGGTCAAATTCAGCGTGGCGTTTTCGTAGTTCTCGTCCAGGTCGGTGCGCGCCCAGAAATCGCGGATGCGCAGATCGCCTGTGGAAAATAGGTACACGTCGCGGAAGATGCCGCTGAGTCGCCAAAAATCCTGGTCTTCCAGGTAGGAGCCGTCGCACCAGCGATAGACTTCGGCGGCCAGCAGGTTCTCGCCGGGCTGGAGATAGGAGGTGATGTCGAACTCGGCCGGCGTGCGGCTGCCTTGGCTGTAGCCGACCTTTTGGCCGTTGATCCAGAGATAGAAGGCCGATTCGACGCCGTCGAAGTGCAGGAACACGTGGCGGCCCTGCCACGAGTCGGGCAGCGTGAACGTGCGGCGATAGGAGCCCACCGGGTTGTTGTCGTGGGGGATGTGCGGCGGATCCGTCGGGCTGAAGGGGTAGCGGATGTTCACATAGATCGGGATGCCGTAGCCGTGTATCTGCCAGTTCGAGGGGACCGGGATCTCGTCCCAGCCGCCGGCGTCGAAACCCACCTGGTAGAAATCCATCGGTCGATCGGCCGGCCTGGGCGCCCAGTGAAACTTCCACTTTCCATGGAGAGACTGGAAATAGGGGGACGCCGCGAGATCGTCGCGCAGCGCCGAAGCTACGTCCGGATACGGCATCAGCGTGGCATGCGGCGGCACCTTGCCCACGTCGAACAGCGTGGGATTCTCCCAGGCAAGCGGCGGCGGGGCATCGGCGGCCGGAGCCGTCCCGGCGAATATCCAGGAACACAAGGCGAGCGTTACGGCAAAGGTCTTCATTTCTGTCCTCCGGCAGAGGTTTCCCAATTTGGGCAAGCCGACACAACCGGCCATTGTACCCGCCCGACCGCCTCGGGCCAGGGGGAGCGCGGAGCCCCGCGAAACCGGCAGCCCGGGTTGGCACTTTGCGGACAAGGAGGTAAATTGACCCGAAGTTGGGTAGCTACGACGTATCAGGAGGAATACGATGTCGCCTCAGCCAGGGACGAACGGACGGCAACCGACCCGCCGAAAGGCCGTCGCAAAGAGCAAGGCCAACCCCGCCACCCAACGCCGCAACAAGCGGCTCTCGCGCACGCGGCAGCCGGACGACATGTCGCTGGAAGCCTGGCAGGTCGCGCTGAGGCAGCAGTTCGGCCGCGAGCAGAACTTCCGGCTGCAGAACGTCGGCGGCGAGCCGATCTTCTCCGAATTCGAGGTCACCAATCCCCAGACCAGGCGGACCTATCGCGTGGCCATCCGCGGGGCGGGCCTCGGTGAGAACTACTGCTCCTGCCCCGACTTCGCCGTCAATACGCTGGGAACCTGCAAGCACGTCGAGTTCACCCTGGCCCGACTGGGCCGCAAGCGCGGCGCCCAGAAGGCCCTGGCCCTGGGCTTCCGGCCGGTCTATTCCCAGATCTATCTGCACTATGGGGCGCAGCGGGCGGTGATCTTCCGCCCGGGCAGCAAATGCCCCGCGACCTTGAAGGCCTATGCCCGGCGGTTCTTCGACGAGCGAGACCGGCTCAAGGAAGACGCCTATCTGCGTTTCCACGCGTTTCTGAAGAAGGCCGGCGGCGGCCGGCATGAAGTGCGCTGCTACGACGACGCCCTGGAGTTCATCGCCGAGGTGCGCGACAAACGGAGACTGGAGGAAGCGATCGCCAGGAGGTTTCCTCGGGGAATCGCCAGCGCGGCGTGGAAGAAACTGTTGCGAGTGCCGCTGTACCCCTACCAACGCAGCGGGGCCCTGTTCGCCGCCAAGGCCGGCCGGTGCCTGATTGCCGACGACATGGGCCTGGGCAAAACCATCCAGGCCATCGCGGCCGCCGAAATCCTCGCCTGCGAGGCCGGTATCGAGCGCGTGCTGGTCGTCTCGCCCACCTCGTTGAAGCACCAGTGGAAACAGGAGATCGAGAAGTTCACCAACCGCAAGGCGTTGGTGGTGGAAGGATTGCAGGCCCAACGGGCAGGGCTTTACGGGGCCGAATCGTTCTACAAGCTGACCAACTACGACGTGGTCCATCGCGACATGGAGCTGATCCGCCGCTGGCAGCCGGATTTGATCATCCTCGACGAGGCCCAGCGGATCAAGAACTGGAAAACCCGCACGGCCCAGAGCGTCAAGCAGCTCGCGTCGCAACACGCGATCGTGCTGACCGGTACACCGCTGGAAAACCGGCTCGAGGAGCTGCACTCGATCGTCGAGTTCATCGACCGTTTCCGGCTGGGGCCGATGTTCCGTTTTCTGGCCGAACACCAGCACGTCGACGAAAACGGCCGGGTCGTCGGCTATCGCGACCTGTCGAAGATCTCGACCACGCTTCAGCCGATTCTCGTCCGGCGGACCAAGGAAAAGGTGCTGAAGGAATTGCCTGAACGGCTGGAGAAACGGTTCTTCGTGCCGATGACGCAGCAACAAATGGAACATCACGAAGAGAACCGGGAGATCGTTGCCCGCATCGCCGCCAAATGGCGCCGCTACGGTTATCTCAGCGAGGCCGATCAGCGGCGGTTGTTGATCGCCCTGCAGAACATGCGGATGGCGTGCAACAGCACGTACCTGCTCGACCAGAAGACCGACCACGGCGTGAAAGCCGACGAACTGATCAGTCTGCTGAGCGAGATGTTCGAGCAGCCGCACTGCAAGGTGGTAGTCTTCAGCCAGTGGTTGCGGATGCACGAGCTGGTGGTCGATCGGCTGCGGGGCCGCCCATGGGACCACGTGCTGTTCCACGGCGGCGTGCCCGGCCCGAAGCGGAAGTACCTCGTCCAGCAATTCAAGGAAGACCCGCGGTGCCGACTGTTCTTGGCGACCGACGCCGGCGGCGTGGGGCTGAACCTGCAGCACGCCTCGGCGGTGGTCAACCTCGATCAGCCCTGGAATCCCGCCGTGCTCGAGCAGCGGATCGGCCGTGTCCACCGCCTGGGACAGCATCGCCCCGTGCAGGTGGCCCACTTCATCTCCCAGGGCACGATCGAAGAGGGGATGCTCGCGCTGCTGGCGTTTAAGAGCGCGATGTTCTCGGGCGTGCTCGACGGCGGCAAGGACGAAGTGTTCCTCGGCGGCTCGCGGCTGAAACGGTTCATGGAATCGGTCGAGAAGGCGACCGGCTCGATCCCGCAATCCATGCCGCAAGCGTCCGAGCCTTCCGCCGCGTCCGAGGAAGTGGGCGAGGATCTCGCCGATGTCCGAGCGGCCGAACCGGCGTCTCGCGCCGCCTCGCCGTCGGAGGAAATCTGGACCGACGTGGTCGCCGCCGGCATGTCGCTGCTGGACAAGTTGGGCAAGGCGCTGGCGACGGGCCAGGCAGACAGATCGAAAGCGACCCTCGGCGACCGGGCCCTCGGCGACCGGGCCCTCGGCGACCGGGCCCTCGGCGACCGGGCCCTCGGCGGCCTTGCCGAAAGCCTCGTCACCCGCGACGACTCTTCCGGCCAGCCGTACCTGAAGCTGCCCCTGCCCGAGCCGGAGACGATGCAGAAGGTTCTGGAGCTGTTCGCGGCGCTGGCGAAGGGAAAATAGGTGAGGTCGGATCGCGAGGGGACCGGGTCGCGGCCGATTCGAGGCAGAATGGCTATTTTCCCGCCGAGCCGTCGAATAACTGGCAACAGCCTGCCTCCGTCCGGCCCGAGAGACCTGCCGCCATGGATTTCTCCCCCTCCGTCTACGAGCACGCCGCGTTTCTGATCGGCCGCACGCCCTGGGAGGTCTCCCGCGACGCCGAGTTGCTGTTTTCCGCCCATGCCGAGGCATTTCGTCGATACCGGCATACGCCGGTCGTGGTGGGCATCGATATCTATAACCTGGAGGCCGAGGCCTACGGCGGCGTGGTCGACCGGCCGCACGGAACCGGCATTCCGGCCATCGGCAGACCGATCTGCGCCGCCGTGGACGATCTGACCGAACGGGAGCCGTTTGATCCGCACCTCGCGGGACGAATCGCCATGGTGATCGACGTGGCCGCCCGGCTGGCCAGGCAGTTTCCCGAGGCCGATGTCCGCGTGCCGCTGAGCGGCCCCTTTTCGATCGCCAGTAATCTGGTGGGGTTTGAGTCCCTGCTTTGCGACGTGCTCACCCGGCCGGAAGCGGTGGCGGCGGCGTTGGAACACCTCGTCGAGGGCCAATTGCGTTTTTGCCGGGCGATTCACGAGGTCGGATTGGATATTGCGTTTTTCGAGTCGGCCGCTGCCCCGCCGCTGCTGTCGCCGGGAATGTTCCGGGCCGTCGAGCTGCCCGTGCTTCGGAGCATCATTGATCGCACTGCGGCGATCGTCGGCCACCCGGTTCCTTGCATCATCGGCGGCGACACGACGCCGATTCTCGACGCGATGTTGGAAACCGGGACCGGATACGTGATCTGCCCAATCGAGACGGACCAGGAGGCGTTTATACGGAAGATTTGGCGGCGGCAGGATATTCGGGTGAGGATCAATACCTCCTCCGAGGTAATGGTCCGCGGCGACCGGGACGAACTGCGGGCCGAGTTCGAGCGTATCAGGGACCTGTCGGCCGACCGGGGGAACATCTGCCTGGGTACCGGGGCCCTGCCGTACGAAACACCGTCGGAGAACGTGCTCTGGCTGAAGTCCCTCTGCGCTGAGGCCCCCTGACAATGTGGCCCCCTGACAATGACGCCTGGCGGGGCTAGAATTGGACGGTGGCCGTTCCCGCGGCCGAATACCCAAGGAGGTCAATACGTGCCCGAATCGATCGAAGAACAGACAGGTCAGCAGGTCGATCTGAAGGATCCGGCCCTGGCGGCGTTTCTGGCTTGGCTGATTCCCGGGCTGGGCCATCTGTACCAGGGGCGATTCGGCAAGGCGGGGCTGTTCTTCGTCTGCATCATGGGGACGTTCTTGTACGGATTGTATCTTGGCAGCCAGCACGATCTCGGCTGGGGTCGCGTTGTCTACTACTCTTGGCGCCCGGGAGACAAGCGTCTGCCCTATCTTTGCCAGGTGGGGGTCGGGCTGCCGGCGCTGCCGGCGCTGGTCCAGGCCAGCCGGATGAAGTCGGACAAGCAGGTGTGGTGGGGAGGTTTCATGGCCCCGCCGCGCAGACCGGAGCAGTTCGCCGGCGCGAACATGGACCAGCCTACGCTCCCCGAACTGAACAGGAAGCTGAACCGCGGCTTCGAGTTGGGCACGGTCTACACGATGATCGCCGGGCTGCTGAACGTGTTGGCCGTGTACGACGCCTGGGGCGGTCCGGTCTTCAGCGAGACGGCCAGGAAGGAAGAAGACGAGGAAGGCGCGGAGGGCGAGGAAGACGAAGAGCATTCCCATCGCCGGGACGAAGGCGCACCGACGTCCCTCACATCGTAGCAGTGGTCGAACCCGTTTTGCGAGGAGAGCCCTATTGATGGACAGTCTGCTGCTGGCTGTGGCCAGAGTGAACGACATGTGGTATGCCCTGCCGCTGGTGATTGCCGTCAGCCTGGTCTACTCAGCCACGCGGCACGAGCAGTTGGGCTCGATCCTCAGCCATGCGGTGCGGATCGGCGTCTGGATCGTCGGATTCATGGCGGTGCTCTTCGCCGTGCTGCTACTGATTTCTTGCCGGCTGTGAGGATGTTGGAATGAGAATCGTCGTTTTGGGGGCGGGCACGGTCGGCAGCTCGATCGCCAACATGTTGTGTCGGGAAGGACACAGCGTGACCGTGGTCGACAATGATCCGGCCCACGCGCGGCACGTCAACGACGTGTTGGACGTCCGCGTGGTGACCGGCTCGGCCGCCCAGTCGAGCGTGCTGTTTCAGGCCGAGGTGCTCGGCGCCGATATCTGCCTGGCCGTCACCGGCAACGACGAGGTGAACCTGGTCGCCGGCAGCATGGCCAAGGGGATGGGTGCGCGGCGGGCCGTCGCCCGAGTCTACGCGCCGGTGTTCCGCGACTTGAGCACGTTCGACTACCAGCGTCATTTTCAGATCGACCGGCTGTTGAGCTTGGAGCATCTTTCGGCCATGGAGCTGGCGCGAGAGATCCGCCATCCCGGCGCCCTGGCCGTGGAGAATTTCGCCCGCGGCGAGTTAGAGATGCAGGAGTTGGTCGTCGACCAGAACACGATGGCCGCCGGGGTGGCCCTGAAGGACTTGAAGCTGCCGTCCAACGTCCGCGTGGGCTCCATTGCGCGCGACGGCAAGACGAGCATCGCCCTGGCCGAGGACCACCTGGCCACGGGCGACCGGATCACGCTGATCGGTGCCCGCGAGGACATCGACGATGTGAGGCCGAAGTTCCAGAAGGAGCTGCCGCCGAAGCAGGCCGTGGTGATTGCCGGCGGGGGCGAGACCGGCTACCATCTGGCCCGCGTGCTGGAAGGCCGCCGCTTCACCGTGGTGTTGATGGAAAAGGACCGCCAGCGCTGCGAATTCCTGGCCGCCCATCTCAAGCACGCCACGGTGGTCAATGCGGACGCCCAGCGGCGGGTGAGTCTGGAAGAGGAGCGGGTGGGCAGCGCCGACGTGTTCGTGGCCTGCACCGGCGACGATGAAGACAGCATCATGGCTTGCGTGGAAGCCCGTGAGTTGGGCGCCAAGACCATCATGTCCATCGTCAGCCGCCCCGACTACGCCAACGTGGTCGGCAAGCTGGGCATCGATCACGCCGTCAGCCCCCGGAAGGTGATCGCCCGGCAAATCCTGGGATTCCTGAACACCGGGGCCGTCATCATGCGATTGCCGCTGGCGGAAGGGGCGGGCATCGAGATCCTGGAGATCGAGGTCATGCAAGGCGCTCCGGCAACCCTCGACGTGCTGGCCAACATCGACCTGCCCGCCGAATGCCTGATCGGCGCCCTGATTCGCGAGAGCTACGTGATGGTTCCCGGCGCCGACGATCGCTTCGCGCCGGGCGACACGGTAGTGGCACTGGTCGAGAGCTCGGCTGTCGAACAGACACTCGGTGTTTTCAGCGTCGTCGGACACTGAACCGGATCGCACCAAGTCGCGGCTGCCGGTCGCGCCCGAAAACGCCCATGAACAAAGCCCTCGTGTGCAGACTCCTGGGCCTGGTGGCGATGCTCATCGGCGGATCGATGGTCTTCAGCCTGCCTTGGGCCTGGCTGGCACCCGGCGCCGAGTGGGGGCACGAACGGGCCGGCTTCTTCGGCCTGGTGGGCTCGATCCTCGTCTGCTTCGCCGTGGCGGCCGGGCTGCGCTATCTCGGCCGTCGCAACGGCGGCTCGCTCTTCCGCAAGGAAGCCATGGCCGTGGTGGGCTTAAGCTGGGTGCTGGCCACGGTGCTGGGCGGCTTGCCGTACGTCTTCAGCGGCACACAGTGGGTGGAAGGCAGGCGGATGACCCTGGTCGACGCGATGTTCGAGGCCCAGTCCGGCTTCAGCACGACCGGTGCCACCGTGTTGACCGATCTCGAAGTGCCCGACGGCAAACCGCGCCCGCCGCTGGTGGCCCGCTGCATCCTCTTCTGGCGCAGCAGCACGCACTTTCTCGGCGGGCTGGGCATCATCGTGCTTTTCGTGGCGATTCTGGGCCAGGGCTCGGCCGGCAAGGCCTTGATGCGGGCCGAGATGCCCGGCCCCAGCCAGGCCACCCCGCAGGCTCGCGTACAGCACACGGCCTGGGTTCTGTTCCTGATCTACGCCGGGCTGAACGCCGCGCTGACCGGACTGTTGTGGCTGGAAGGGGTGAACCTGTTCGACGCGCTGTGCCACGCCTTTGGCACCATGGCCACCGGGGGATTCAGCACCTACAACGCCAGCGTCGGCCACTTCGCCACGCGGCCCGATCTGTACGACGGGCCACTGATCGAGATGACCATCGCTCTGTTCATGCTTCTGGCGGGCACCAACTTCATGCTGCTGTATTGCCTGGCGATTCTCCAGCCCCGCAAGATGCTAGCCGACATCGAGTGGCGGGTCTACCTCGGCGTGATCCTGGTGGCCGCGGCGATGGTGACCGGCTTCGGACTGCTCACGCACGATTTCGGGCCCCAAAGCGGCATGGTCCCGCCGGCCGCCTCCGGCGAAACGTCCGACGAGGAAGACGACAAGCTGTACGTTGCCACGGCCACGCGTTACGGCCTGTTTCAGGTCGTCTCGATCATGACCACCACCGGCTTCTGCACCGACGATTTCGATCGCTGGAACAGCTTCGGCCGGGGGGTCCTGCTGCTGCTGATGTTCGTCGGCGGCTGCGCCGGCAGCACCGGCGGCGGCTTGAAGGTGATTCGCCACATCCTCTTCGTGAAAATCCTCCACTTGGAGGTCGAACAGGCGTTTCACCCCACCGTGGTCCGGCCGCTGCGTCTGGCCGGCAAGCCGGTCGAGGATCAGGAGCTGCGCCGCACGATCCTGGTCTACTTCGGAATGATTCTGGCGATCTTCATCGTCGGTTGGCTGTTTACGATCACCGCCGAACCCGACTCGACGTGGATCGACTACGGCCACGGGCAGGCCGAGCACAAGCTGATCGACGCCGCAAGCTGCGTGGCGGCCACGCTGAACAACATCGGTCCCGGCTTGGGGGTGATCGGCGCCACGAAGAACTACGCCAACTTCCAGTGGTACACCAAGCTGCTGTTCATCTGGCTGATGATGATCGGCCGGCTGGAAATCTACGTCATCCTGGTGCTGTTCATCCCAGGCTTCTGGCGCACGCAATAGGCTGGCAAACCGGGGCCAGCCGCCACGCGTCCTTGCCTTTTCACATGTACCCAACTCGTTTTTTTCAGGCCCTTATCACCCGCGGTCTGACCGAGCCCGGTGGCCAGAACCCCCCCCTGTGGGTGGGGGGCGTGGCTGTTGTGCCCAGGCGGATCCATCGGCTGATCCCTGCGGCCTCTCGGTCCGCAATCCTGGAAACCGTATTTTCCATGCACTTTCTTCCGTCGCTTGATAGAATCGAATAATCTCACCGATTTTTTGTCGGAACCATCGGATTTGCGAGAGGAGTCGTGGATGAATCGTTCAACGAGTCATGGGGGGCGCCGACCGTTTGCCAGAAACCTCCGGCTGGAGGCGTTGGAGGATCGCACGCTGCTGTCGGTTTCGCCGACGACCAGTTGGGAAGGGACGGTGATCCTCGACGACGCAGGCAACCTGGCGGCGATCAATCCGGGTCAGGGCAGCAGCGGAGTGGCCTCCCCGCGTAGCCTGGGACGTGTCGCTGTGGCAGTGAACGACGTGGCGTTTTCACCCGCCGGCGTCCTTTATGGAGTCGATGGCGGCGCGCAGATTCTCCCCCCCGCGGCACTCTATGAGATCCCGATCGACGACATCAACAACCCGCCGGCGAACATTCCGGCGAACTGCCTGGGGCGCCTCGAGGTCGACGGCGAGACAATGGCCTTAAACGGCATCGAGTTTCACAACCAGGTGCTGTTCGGCGTCGGCTACGACGCGGGAGCGTGGAACGCCGCCGAGGGCGCTTACGACAACTGGACCTACGAGATCGACCCCGACACCCTGACGGCCGAGCGGTACGTCAAGCTGGAAGTGGGCGGCACGCTCTACGACGCGGCCGGCGGGATCGAATTCGACACCACGGGAAACATGTATCTGACGACGATCCAGGGCAACCTGTTGAAAATCGACCGCGGCGGCGCGTCGCCGAGCATCACGTCGCGCGGCAATACCGGCTACGGGGGCGATTCGTCCTTCTTCGCTCTGACCTTCACCACCGGCACGAACCGCCCGCTGTTCGGCTACCGCCCCCAAGACACGGGACCGTATACCGAGGTGCGCTGGATCCATGTCGCCGATGCCACCACGGGCCACATCGAAAACATGGCGCAGCCGCCGGTCATGATCGGGGCATCGACACTCCACCTGAACTTCCCGCCCGTGGCGGTCGACGACAATTATCAGATCCGATTCGACTCCGTGTTGCCCGTGCCCGCCAATCAGGGCATGCTGGCCAACGATACCGACCCGAACGGTGATTCGCTGACGGTGATCGAAGTCGACACGGACGGTCTGGTCGGAGAGCTGCTGGCCTGGTACGCCGACGGCAGCTTCATCTACGACCCCAACGGGCAGTTCGACTCGCTGGCCGCTGGTGCAACGGCCACGGAGACATTCACCTACACGGTGAGCGATCCCGGCGAGGCCACCGACGAGGCCACGGTCACGATCACCATCCGCGGCAACCAGGCGCCGATTGCCCGGAACAACAGCTATACCGCAATGCACGACACGCTGCTCTCGGTGCCGGCGGTCGGCGTGTTGTCGAACGACGACGATCCGGACGGCGACCCGATTACGGCACACCTGGTGGATCCCCCGCTGCACGGAAGCGTGACGCTCAACCCCAACGGCTCGCTGGCCTATATGCCGGCTGCCGGCTACAACGGGTTCGACCACTTCACCTACGTGGCCAATGACGGGCGCGACGATTCGAACGAGGCCATTGTCTCCGTTCGCGTTCTTGCTCCGACGCCGACGGGAGGCACAACCACCGTCGGGCTCTTCGCCCCGAACCAGTCCGAGTTCCTGTTGCGCAACTCGAACGATAGCGGGTTTGCCGATCTCGACTTCGTCTATGGGCCGTCGGCCGCCGGCTGGACCCCGATTGCCGGCGACTTCGACGGCGACGGCACCGACACGATTGGACTCTACAACCCGGCTACTGCCCGGTTCCTGTTGCGCAACTCGAACGACTCCGGATTCGCCGACCTCGATTTCCCCTTCGGACCGGCCGGGGCCGGCTGGCAGCCGATCGTCGGCGATTTCAACGGCGACGGGATCGACACCATTGGGCTGTACGACCCCGTGACGTCGCAGTTTGCCTTGCGCAACTCGAACGACGCAGGGGCCCCGAATCTCACGTTCATCTACGGCCCCGGTGGCGCCGGCTGGCAGCCGATCGTGGGCGATTGGGACGGCAACGGCACCGACACCATCGGGCTGTACGATCCGGGTCGGTCGGCGTTCCTGCTGCGTCAGTCCAACAACAGCGGTATTGCCGACGCAGAGTTCGCCTACGGCGCGGCGGGAACCTACTACGTCCCCGTTGTCGGCGACTGGGACGCCGACGCCGGCGAGACCGACACCGTGGGCCTCTATCGTCCGGTGACGTCCATGTTCCTGTTGCGCAACTCCAACGACGCCGGCATGGCGGACACGGAGTTCGTCTATGGCCTGGTGGCGGCCGGCTGGCGGCCGATCGTCGGCGATTGGGACGGCGGTTCGCCGTTGCGGGCGGCCGGCGGCGCGGCCATTGCCGGGGGCGACGCAACGCGGCTGACCCAAGCCGATCTGGACCCGGTCGTGGCCGAGGCCCTGGCACGCTGGGAGTCGGCCGGGATCGCACCCGACGCGTCGGCAATCGATTTTGTCGTCGCCGACCTGCCGGGCAGTCTGCTGGGTCTGGCGGGAGAAAACGCTGTCTATCTCGACATCGACGCGGCCGGACACGGCTGGTTCATCGATCCCACACCGGCCGACGACGAGGAATTCGCCCGGCCCGACGCCGGGGGCGACGCGACTGCACTGCATCCGGCGGTCGTCGACCGCATGGATCTGCTGACCGCGGTTTCGCACGAACTGGGGCACGTGCTCGGGCTGCAAGACCTCGGAAATACCTCCGAAGGGTTAATGTCGTCCATTCTGGGGAATGGTGTCCGTCGTGAGCCCGGCGCGGCCGAGATCGACGCACTGCTGGCCTCGATCTGACGCCGGCTCGCATCAACTCTCCCTGCGAAAACGACTTGCGGTGATCACCTCGTCCTGGTGAACTCGGGCGGGCCGGAATCCGTATACGTTCTGTATGTGCCCGGACGCCTGCCCTTTCCCCCGCCACGGCAGGCGGCCCCTGCGGATCGTTCGACCCGCAATCGGCCGGCGCCGAACCAAGGATGCTCGGCGCGTGTCTTCGCTTAGAGTCTTACGTCACAACTTCTGCGCACGGTGCGCGCATGTTTTAGGCCGCCAGGGCGGCGAGTAGTTCGGGGTATTGTTCGTA
>JAFGRD010000055.1 GCA_016935315.1 Pirellulales bacterium | reverse complement strand
GGACGGCAACGAGCTTCTGCTGGAGGATTTTCCGGAGGTCTGCTTCCCCATCCAGTGTCTGGACGGTATCGCCAACCGCTGCAGTGGTCAATTGTATCAAGGCCAGCGCACCCACACTGGCTGGACCGCCAAGGAAATCGTGTTGCCGACGATCGCCAACTCGAAGGCCAGCGGCGCGATCATCAAGGTGGCCGGAATTACGGGGCGGATTCGCGGGATGAAGACTAAGGCGCAGGACGGTCGCTCCCTCCGCCCGTCGCTGGTCGTGTTGGACGATCCACAAACCGACGAGTCGGCGCGCAGTCTTTCGCAGTGCGCCACGCGCGAGAGCATCCTGGCCGGTGCCGTGTTGGGACTGGCCGGCCCGGGCAAGAAGATCTCCGGGATCATGCCCTGCACGGTGATCCGACCGGGCGACATGGCCGATCGGATCCTCGATCGTGACAAACACCCCCAGTGGCAGGGCGAGCGGACCAAAATGGTTTACTCGTTTCCCGCCAACGAGAAGCTCTGGGACCGGTATGCCCAGATCCGGGCCGAGGGCCTGCGTGCCGAGCGGGGACTGGCCGACGCCACCGAGTTCTATCGCCAACACCGAACCGAAATGGACGAGGGTGCCGTTGTAGCCTGGCCCGAGCGGTACAACCATGACGAACTCTCGGCCATCCAGCACGCCATGAACCTGAAGCTACAAGACGAGCGGGCCTTTTGGGCCGAGTACCAGAACGAGCCGCTGGCCGAGATCACGACCGAGGAGGAGGACCTCTCGGCCGATCAGATCGCCGGCAAGATCAACCGCCTAGGCCGCGGCGAGGTGCCCGTCGGCTGCAACCACCTGACGATGTTCGTCGACGTGCAGCAAACCCTGCTCTACTATGTAGTTACGGCCTGGGAAGACGATTTCACCGGATACATTATTACTTATGGCGCTTGTCCGGATCAGAATCGGTCCCATTTCACGGCCCGCGACGCCCGGCCGACGCTGGCCCAGACGGCCTCAGGGGCCGGGCTGGAGGGCGCGATCTACGGCGGGCTGGAGGCCCTGACGCAGAAGTATCTTAAGCACCGGTTCCGCCGCGACGACGGGGCCGAGATGCGGATCGACCGCTGCCTGATCGACGCCAACTGGGGCCTGTCAACCGACGTGGTCTACCAGTTCTGCCGGCAGTCGGCCCACTCGACGATCCTGATGCCCAGCCACGGGCGATTCGTCGGGGCGTCGAGCATCCCGTTTTCCGAATACAAGCGGAAGGTGGGCGATCGGGTGGGCCACAATTGGCGGGTGCCCAACGTGCATGGCCGCCGCCAGGTCCGCCACGTGGTCTACGACACGAACTACTGGAAGTCGTTCATCTACGCCCGCCTGGCCGTGGCGATGGGACCTGCCCAAAACGGAGTTGGCCGTGCTGCGGGCCAGTCGCCCCAAAACGCCGGCGATCGGTTCGTCCACGCCGGCGTGCACGGCCAAAACGCTCGAGGCGGCCGCCTGCCTCTCGGCCGGGATCGCCGAAGACTCTTTGGTGGGCGAATACGGCCCACAGACGCTCGAGCTGGCCTACCCGATGCGGCATATCGGGATGCGAGAGTTGGTGGCCGAGTGTGCCCGCCTGGAAGGCCACGATATCCCGCGGGTCTTCGGCGACGGCACGGCCACCATCCGGGCCGGATTCTCCACGATGAGCCTGCCGGGGATTCTCGAGAACGTGATGAACAAGACCCTGCTGGCCTCCTACCAGGCCACCCCGATCGCGGCCTTCCAGCTCTGCGCGGTCGGCTCGGTAAGCGACTTCAAGGAGGTCAGTCGCTACCGGCTGCTGGGCACCGGCGGATTCGAGCAGGTGGCCCCCGACGGTGAGCTGAAGCACGGCAAGCTGGGCGAGGAGAAGTACACCAACAAGGCCGAGACGTACGGCCAGATCCTGATGCTCACCCGCCGGGACATCATCAATGATGATCTCAACGCCTTTTTGGAGATCCCGCGGCAAATGGGTCGCAGCGGGGCCGAGTGCATCGACGATCTGTTCTTCAGCCTCTTCCTGTCCAACCCGGGGACCTTCTTCGGCACGGCCAACGGCAACCATTTGGCCGGCACGGACACGGCCTTCGGGCCCGAGAGCCTGACCTTGGCGCGAACCATGTTCCGCAAGCAGAAGGCCGGCCCGGGCACCAAGGCCAAGGACAAAAAGCCGATCAACATCCGGCCCGAGACGCTGGTGGTCCCGGTGGAGCTGGAGACCGAGGCCGAGCTGCTGATGGGCGCGGCCCAGATCATGGTGGCCACCGGCGCGGACACGACGGTGAAGATCCCTACCGACAATCCGCACCGCAACAAGTATCGCGTGGTCTCGGTGCCCCATCTGTCGGACGCCTACTACACGGGCTCCAGCAGCAAGGCCTGGTACTTGTTCGCCGACCCCGGCGTGGTCCCGGCGTTCGAGCTGGTGTTCCTCAACGGGCGTCGCACGCCGATCATCGAGCGGGTCGAGGCGGCCCCGAACATGCTGGGCATGGGCTTTCGCAGCTATATCGACGT
>JAFGRD010000054.1 GCA_016935315.1 Pirellulales bacterium | reverse complement strand
CGGTGGCTCAGGTCGGCCGCCGCCGCATCGGCGGCCGCGCTGGTGGTGCCCTGCTTGTCAAACTGCAACACGATCTGTGACGGCCCCGCGGCCAGCGGATCGGCCGAGCCGGTCGGACCGTCGTAGATGAAGATGGTATTGATAAGGTTCTCGCCCGTGGCGTCGCCGTCCAGGTCAACAAACCGACTCGATTGCCTGCGGTGTGTCCGACGTCAAGCCGATGCCGTATCCCGATGGTGGACACGGGGCCCCGGGCGTGTTAAGGTAGCGCCCAGCACCGGTGCGGGTCGCCATGGGACCCCGGATAGGAGCCGGTGTCTTGAGGGCGACCGGTTTTTTGTGATCCTGGGAGTTGCTGACATGTTGCGACTGCTGCCGCGTCCGATCGTGTGGATCGTCGTCGTGTTGACCGTCGTTTGGGGCATGGTGGCCCGGCACGCCGAAGCGGCCAAACGGCCCAACGTGCTGTTCGTCTTGACCGACGACCAGCGATGGGACTGCGTGAGCCTGAACCCGAGGTCGGTGATCACCACGCCGAACATCGACCGGCTGGGATACGAGGGCGTCTACTTCCCCAATCACTTCTGCACGACCTCGCTCTGTTCGCCGAGCCGGGCGTCGATTCTCTCGGGGCTTTACGCCCATGCCCACGGCGTGTCGAACAACTTCACGGAGTATCCCGAGGATATGCCGACCTGGCCGCATGCCCTGCAGGACGTCGGATACGAGACGGCGTATATCGGCAAGTACCACATGGGCGAGGAGAACGACGAAGTCCGCGGCGGATTCGACTTCTTCGTCACGCACCGGGGCCAGGGGAAATACTTCGACACCGAGTTCCGCTTCAACGGCGGCCGGCGGCGCGTCGTGAAAGGCTATTACACGACCGTGGTTACCGAGATGGCGCAGCGCTGGCTCTCGCAGCGCAAGGGCGACAAGCCCTGGGCCCTGATCATCGGGCACAAGGCGCCGCACAGCTTCTACTATCCCGAGCCGAAGTACGAGCACGCCTTCGACCACGTGAACGTCCCGTACCCCGCCACGGCGTTTCAACTCGACGACAACGACCCTTGGTACCGGCAGCGGCTGGATACCTGGCACGGGATCTACGGCCCCCTGTTCGATTACCGCAAGAACTGGCCGGATCGGTCTCGCGCGGCGGTGAAGGATTTTGCCACGATGACCCGGGCGTACTGGGGGACGATCCTCTCGGTCGACGACAGCGTGGGGCGGCTGTATGCGTTTCTCGAGCAGGCCGGCCAGTTGGACGACACGCTGATCATCTTCACCTCGGACAACGGGTTGCTGGGCGGCGAGCACGGCATGATCGACAAGCGGACGGCCCACGAGCCGAGCATTCGCATCCCGCTGGTCGTGCGCTGGCCGGGCCTGACGCGGCCCGACGAGCCCCGCGTCGTTGCGCAAATGACGCTCACGGTCGATTTTGCCCCGACCATCGTGGACATCTGCGGCGCGGCTCCCATGCAGCGGACGCACGGGCGGTCGTGGAAGAAGCTCGCCATGGGGCAGCCGGACCCGCAATGGCGAAGCAGCTTCTTGTATCATTACAACTACGAGAAGCAGTTCCCCTACACGCCCAACGTGCGGGCGGTTCGCACCGACGCGTGGAAATACGTCCGCTATCCGCACGGCGACGGCGG
Organism: Pirellulales bacterium; assembly: GCA_016935315.1. Classification (GTDB taxonomy): domain Bacteria; phylum Planctomycetota; class Planctomycetia; order Pirellulales; family Thermoguttaceae; genus JAFGRD01. Next base: position 20,616 of record JAFGRD010000054.1, on the reverse strand, counting down.
CCCCGACCGCCACAAGGCCGACCTGTTCCACTTGGCCGGCGATCCGGACGAGGCGAGGAACCTGATCGACGATCCTCGCTATGCCGACAAGGTGGCGGAGCTCGATGCGGAACTGCAGCGGCTGCTGCGGGAAACGGGCGCTGTGCCCGACGCAATGCCGATCGACGAGGGCGTCAAGAAGGAACTGCCCGATCCGAAGATCCGTTGAGGGTGGTTCTGGGCGGGCGGGATCGGCGAGGGCAAGAAAAAATTATCCGTCGCGGGGGTCCGGCCGCGACGGGTTGGGTGGATCGGCGAGTGGGCTGGGGAGACGATCGGAAGTCACCTGCGACCGAAGCGCGGCCTCAGACGAGTTCCTTTTTCGCCCCGATCAACGTTCGCAGTCGCTCGGCCAGCAACGCGGCGTCGAATGGTTTCTTGAACGTTTCGTTGATACTCGAGCGGTCGAAGCTGGTCGAACTGCCGTCGTCGGGCAGCAGCGCGATGAGAATCACTTCCGCGAACTCGGTGTTGCGGCGGAGATTCTGACAAATCTGCAGCGCTTCGGTGCGACCGATCGAGAAGTCGACGATAATACAGTCCGGGTGGAAGCTTTCTGCTTGGATCCCGGCGTCGAAGCCGCTGGCCGCCACCGCCACTTTGAAGGAGCGTTCGGTAGGCAGTTCGCGCTTGAGGTTTTCAATCAGGACTTGGTCCTGGGCCACGATGAGGACCTTAGCCATGGCCTCATCTTCCAGGTCACCCAACGGCATCCCGTGTTCCTTGAGGAACTTGATCAGGTATTCCCTGGGAATGCGTCGGTCTTGTGATCCGGGGATACGATATCCCCGCAGCCGGCCCGAATCGAACCATTTGCTGACGGTGCGCGGGGCCACCTTGCAGATCTTGGCGACCTGACCAGTTGTGAAGACCTTCATCGCAGGCTCTCCGATATTGTTCACATTGGTTTGGGTTGTGTCACGTCAGAACCAATCATTCTTGCCGTGACTTCATCGCCCCTTGCTTGCGTGACCATGCGTGGTATTCGCTCCGTCGGTTCGGCTGGAAATCCAACCGGCAGTACGCAAACAGCTGGGTCGGGGCCTTCCGTAATTCGCTTCTGTTGGCTCTGGTTCAGCTCCCTCTGATCCGCGCCGTACTAATCACATCGGCAACCTTTGCATCCGGAAGCCAGAGAAAATCCGTAAAATAGAGAAGCTGCGTCTCAACCACCCTATCACGAATCGCACTAACCCCCGGCACAGTTTACCCGGCGAACTACGGACGAAGGGGAGAGACGAGCACACCGTCGCCGTGGAGAGTGTACGGCAGACCGGTCAAGGCCAAGGCCTTCAAGGCAGGTTCCCCCCTACGACCCATCCTGTTTCTCTGCGTAATCCGCACACAGACGCTACAGAACAAGCCGTCCGTAGAAATACTTCGCCCCAGAGCGGGGTACGACTTTAATGAGTTTCTCAGGTTGCAACGACAACACCGATCGTATCGGCTTTGACGGGTCCTGCGACGATCGCGGTCCGGTTGCGGCTGACGCTTCCAAACGTGGTGCCGGATCGTGTCGCAGCAGTCGAATCTGGCAACCTTGCCGGTTGCTGCCGGCTGGGGAAGCACGCACCGGTCGATCGCTTCGAACGTGTCTTGCCGCTTGCAGAGAATCGATGGCTCGAAGCCGTTGCGCCAAGCAGGGGAAGTAATGCGGGGCCTTACCGGAGGATTTCAATTCGAAGCGGATTCGCCCACCGCTTCTGCTCGGAGGTGTAGTAGAGATACGTCTGCGACGCGGGCCCGGCGTATTTGCCCGGCACCGCGGCCACCAGATCGAGCTTCAGCGAGATCTTCTTCTTCGGGGCCAAGCAGCGCCAGTAGCAGATGACCTCGCGGGCACGGGTTTCGTAGTAGTCGAGCGTGCCGGCGGTTTTCAGTTCTTCGAGTTGATCGGCTCGGGGCTCCAGGCCGGCGGGCAGCCCGAGCACGGCAATCGTCATCGGCTGGCCCTCGTCGCTGGTGTTGGACAGTTCGGCCGAGAGGGCCACGGTCTGGCCTGCCTTGACTTGTCGGCTGGCGAGCCCGGTGGTCAACCGCAACGGGCAATTCGGGTCGTCGGCCGGTTGGAGGGTACGGAACCGCACGTCCAGCGCATAAGGCATCTTGTTGTCACCGGTCAGGTTCACCGTCAGCGTGTTCGCTCCGGGCTTCAGATTGGCTTCCAGCCCTTCGACGACGATTGTCTCCTGCTGTCCGGCGCCGAAGCCGTGCTCGCCGATCGTCATGCCGTCGCGTTGGACAAGGAGCGTTCCGGCGGCGATCGTTTTGCGATTGGCCTTGGCGTGGTCCACCAGCGCCTTCAGTGCCAGGATCGTCGCCTGGGTGGAGCCGAAGCCGCCGGAGCCTTGGCGGCTGCCCAGGAGCCACTCGACGGCCCGATTGGCCTGCTCGGTGAAGGCGGGGCGCTTCAGCCAGGCCAAGGCCGCCAGGGCGGTGGTTTCCACCTTCAGGGAGTGCCCGCCGCTTCGGGTGATCGAACCCTGTTTGCCCTCCAAATGGCCATCCTCGGCCTGGCTCTGTGCCAGCTTGGCCAGCAGCTCCTCTCCCGGCCCCTCCGGGTCGGCGTTCAGCGCGCCGGCGGCGGCCAGGGCAATCAGATAGGGATCGTCGGAATTGGCGGCCAATTGGGCCGCGTGCTTGACCTCGGCCTCGATGCCTTCCTGACCGGATTCCGACAGGGCCCAGGTCACGTAGGCGTTGGTGATTGCGTCCGGCGCCCGGCCGAAGCTGTCCAGCGCCTTGGCGTTTCGCCGGAAGCCGCCCTTGCCGTCGCGGCGGTCCATCAACCACCGCGCGGTCCGCTGGAGCATGGCTTCGTCGACGTCGTAGACCTTGGCCATGTCGCGGAACTCCATCAGGCCGTAGGCGGTCAAGGCTTCGTGGCCCGGATCGCCGCCGAACCACTCGTAGCCCTTCTCCGGGCATTCGTAGCCGACGAGCTTGCCGTACCCCTTCTTCAACAATTCCTTGGCCCGGCGGGTGACGGCCGGATTGGCCACGTCGTGCTCCTGCATGTAGTGCAACGAGAGCACGTTGGGATAGTTCGAGGTCGAGGCCTGCTCGAAACAGCCGCACGGCTCGCGCAGCATGCTCTCCATTCCCTGCTGCAAATCGGCCAGCCTGGAGGGGAAGACGTTCAACGCCACCTCCAACGAACTGTCAACCCATTGTTCGGGCAACTCGACGACCAGCTCCTCGTGGCCGTCGATCTGCCCGCTGAGGGCCTGTTCGGCCGGGAATCCGGGTGGAACGACCTTCAGCGGGCGGCTGACCGCGTCGGCCAACTCGCCGCCGGTGCCGCGCGCCGAGCCGTGGAAGGTCAGCGCGCAGTCGCCCTTCTGGCCGGTCACGTCCAGAGTGAAGTATTCCCGGCCGCGCTGCCCGGCGGCAAGGTCCAGCTTCCGTTCCGGCGAGCCGTCCAGGGTGACTTGCTCGCCGTGCTCTAGTTGCAGCTCGACCGGCAGCGCGGCGTCGGTGTCGTTGGCCACGGCCAGAGGCAGATCGATGCGGTCGCCGGCGGTCACTTCCAGCGGCAGCTTCGGGGCCAGGGTGAAGGGAATCCGCGAGATGACCCGGCCGCCGCCGGAGCCGATGCGGCCTTCGCCGTGGGCGTCCACTCGGAGGCGGAACGTGGTGATCGAATCACATAGCTGGAAGGAGATGCCGGCCGTGCCGTCGGCGCCGGCGATCAGCAGCGGATTCCAGAAGAGCGTTTCCGCGAAATCGCATCGCACGTCGGGGCGGCTTGTGTCGCGTCGCAGCGTGTGGGCATACTCTCGGACGACGAAGCGAGACGGCGGGGCGATTGGGAGCATCGGTAGTTCCATGTCTTTCGCCAACTCCTCGCCTTCGAGGTCGCCTTGGCGGAATCGCAAGTCGTCCATGAAGTGTTCTCCGCCCTGGTCTTCCCGCCGGAACTTAAGGGCCCAACCTGCCGCCGGATCCTTGTCTCTGCCTTCCGCCTCCATAAAACCGAGAAAGCCGTCTTCCCCGTCTTGGCCGGCCCGGCGAAACAGTCTTTCCTGAAACGGGCGGTTCCAGCGGAGCGCCGCCGGCCCACCTTCCTCAAGCCGGCCGAAATACTCCCATCCTGCCAGGTTCTGGTACGCTTCATCTGCCGCCCCGATTTCCGAGAAATCACCCCAAAAATAACTGCGGTCGGATGACCGGGGCGCGGTGGTAGCGTCCGTGCTCGGAGGCGGCTCGATCGTGAACGGGCAGAACGCAACCTGGCGGTCGGCTCGGGACCTGAGTTGGTCGGGGCCGACCAGGATCGCACCGATGATGACGCAGCAGGCGGCTGCCCCCGCCGCCGGCACCCAGAGAGAAACACCGGAAACCATGCGCAGCAGCCCCAGCATGGCCACCAACAACAGCAAGGCCAATCCGCCGAACAGCGCCAGCGTGGTCACGATTTGCAGCACCTGGCTGTGATCCCGCTCGTAGGCGGCCAGCCCGGCCTCGTACTTCGATCGAATCGCATCGAGGTTGTCGAACATCACGGGCGGGGCGCCGGGGCCGACCACGGCCGCCAATTGGGACAACCGGGCCTGGTCGCCGCCCTCATTCTGGAGTTCCTGGAGCGTCTTTTCCACGAAGCGTCGCCAGCCCTGGGTGCCCAACAGCAGATCCAAGGCCACGGCCGCCTCGGGCTCGTCGGAAAGATAGAAATCGGCGTCTTCGAGATCCTCCGGTTTTTCGATCTCGCTGGTCAGCAGCAGATGGGTCGTCATACCGGGGGTGTCGTCGTCGGCCAGGTTCAGCAAGGCATCATCGACCACGCCCACGCCCAGCACGGCCGCGACCGGATTGCCTGCTTCGTCCGTCACTTTCAAGGAAAGCTGTACGGTTTCGCCCGGCGCATATCGGCCGCCGTCTTCGGCCGCCGCCACGTGCAGCCGCTGTCCCATGCGACGGTAGACCAGCCGCTCGGCCACCGGCGTCGGCGGACTCTGGCGATAATCGTAGACCGTTAGCCGGATCACCCCACCGACCTCGTCGGCCACGGGGATGGAAACGGCGTTGGCGCCATTGCGGTCGTCTTCCCGGATCTCGGTCACCAGTGTCTGCTGGCCGACCGCCACGCCGCGGCAACGGGCGGACACGACCAGGGGGATTCCTGCCTGGGTCGCCCGGATGTTGAACTCCAGCGGTTCGCCCGCGTCGAACACGCCGATGCCGGTGCTGAGCACGATTTCCTGGCGAGTGGAAACGTCGGGCAGTTTCGGCTCGTCGGCCACGTCGGCGGGGCTGGTGATCTTCAGACGATACTGTTCTCCACCCCGCGGCGCGAAACTGAACGAGCCCATGCCTTCGTGCGTGGTATCCACGTCAGCCACCTCGTTGTCGCCGCTGTCGACGACGATCCCCTCGACGTGGACCGGCTCGCCCAACGGATCACGGGCCACGAAGTACACGCGGTTCTCCAGGCCGTGAACCAGGTCGCCCCCCTCGGGAAAGAACGTAACCTCGACCTTGCCCAGGTTGATCGGAATCGTCTTGGCGATGGTCTCTTGGTTGGCGCCGTCGTCGACGATCACGGCCAATTGCCCGTCGCCGCGCTCGATCTTCTCGGGCAAGGTGAACTCGATCTGCCGTGCTCCGCCCTCGTCGGCCTGAAGGTCCTTTTTGAAAACCTCTTGGCCGTCGACGGAGACCAGGATGGAGAGCCGCGCGTCGGCCGCCGGTCCGCCTTCGGCCCGGGTGGCCAGAAAGTCGGCGACCACGCGATCGCCCGGCGCGTAGCTGTCGCGGGTGAACTCCAGCTCTTTTTTTAAGGCGGGCAAGCGATAGCGGCGGACGAAGAAGGGCCGCTGCTGCTCCTCGAACAGGCCCACGGGGCTTCGCGCCACCAGCGTATACTCACCGCCCGGCGCCTCGACGGGGATCGGAAAAGCGCCGTTGCCCACGCCGCGATCGGTCACGCCCGCCAGCGGCGAATCGGGAACCACGCCGCCGCCGGGATCGAGGATTTCGAACTGAACGGGCATCGGCTGCTCGGCCGCCAGTCCGAACCGCGACAACGTCAGCGAGCGGTAGTAGATGGTCTCGCCTGGCTGATAGAGCGGCTTGTCGGTGGCCAGTTGCGTGATGAATCGCGCCGGCCTGACCGCCAGGTGCGTCTCGAATTGCTCCGTCTCGGCCTCGCCCTGTCGCTCCGCCACGACTTTCAGCAGGGCCAGGCCGGCAACCAATTGATCGCCGGGCACGGCCACACACAGCCGACCGTCCGCGTCGGTCGTCTCGTTGTGCCATTTCGGCTCTTCTCCCGGAGAGCAGACGGCCAACTTGACCTGCGCGGCCATGGGGGCTCCGGTTATCGAGGTCGTCGTGATGGCATAGGTCGCTTCCGTCCCGGCTTGCAGGTCGGCCGAGCCGGTCACGCGGACGCGCAGGTATCCGGCATCCAGTCGGCTGAGTTGCCGGCGGTGGTACAGAAACACGCTGACCGAAACGATGGCCAGCACCGCCGCCGCCAAGCCCACGGTCCACTTGGCACCTCGCGCCCGAGGCACGCGGATCGAATCCTTCGTTCTTGACGCACCTTGTGGTTGGGGTGCATCGGGCGAAGCGCTCATGGCTTGCTCCGGTCGTTGAAGTTCGATTTTGGGTGAGGGCAGCCGGGCGGCTGCTGCAAACAACTCCGCCGTGTGTTTGGCCGCGGCATGGGCTTGGGCCAGTTCCGGCTCCGCTTCGATTCGTCGACGCAGTTCGGCCGCTTCCGCCGCGGGAAGCAGGTCGTAGACCAGCTCGAGCAAACGTTGTTGGGTTTGACGGTCCAAGCTCATGGGTCAAATCGCCTCCAGGGCTCCTCGCAACTTGCTCAGCGCCAGTCGCATCCGCGTCTTGACCGTGCCGACCGGAATATCGATCGACCGGGCAATCTCCTCGTAGGTCATTTGGCCGTTCTGTCGCAGCAGAAACACCTCCTGCTCCTCGGGGCGAAGCTGCGACAGCGTCCGGCGGACCAGCGCGAGTTGCTCCCGGCGCGTGGCGTCCGCCTCGGGTCCTTGGTCTTTGGCCATCAAGGTACTCTGCTCGTTTTCCAGCGGTCTGCGGCGACGCCGCCATGCCGTCTTGCGGGCGTCTCTTCCGGCGTTCACGGCGACCCGAAAGATCCACGCCCGGAGGTTCTCGATCTCCGGCACCTGCCGGCGGCGGCGCCAGCACTTGATGAACGTTTCCTGCAGCGCGTCGCGGGCGTCTTCGAAATTGCCAATCAGGTAGTAGAGCGTCCCGAGCAATTCGCTCTGATAGCACGAAAATGCCTGCTCCAGCCGCTCGGCGGCCTGCTGGGGTTCGGCTTCGGCGTGCCAGGTTGCCCGGGGTCGATTCATGACTCACCCATACAGACGATCCGGCGCCAAAGAGCGTTTTGTCGGAGTCGAAGGGTTTTCGGTTTTCCTGCCGCACCCTCGAATGGCGGAAAAGGGGCCTCGCGATCGCAGACCGCGCCGTCTCTCGATTTGACCCACCGACTACGAGCGAGGCTACCGAAAGGCATCTCGGGCGACAAGGGGCGGTAGCGTGGCGGGCGACAGAGCAGTTCTTCCGAGTGGTGCATTGCCTGTCTGTCGTGGCCATTTGGGCCCGCATAACCGAAACTGCCAGAAGAATCTGCTCAACCCGCACACTCTACCGTTCCGACATATCTTGTAAGAGGTGTCCGCGGACACGGACCGCTTATTGACGTTTGCCCAGCTAGAGCACGAGGGCAACCAACGGGAGCCCGGTTTTTCCGGCCTCCTGTCGGTCGGCCCTGGCCATTTTCAAGGCAAACATCAATCAGGTCTCGACGTGACGGGGCGGCCGCAGGTGGCGGCCGTTGCCAGGGTCGCAAGGGGGGAACATTCCGTGATGAGATTGGGCCGGCTATTCGCCATCTGCGTCGTTGTGCTGGCGGCCATTGTCGTCGGGTCACCGTTGTCCGCCGGTCAACTGCCGGAGGCATCTGTTGCCCCGAGTCTCTCTTCCGCTGCGAGTCCGCCGCCGTCCGAGGCCTCAGCTTCTGCGGTCCCGACGGTAGAATCGGCCACGTCGACAGACCCGGCGCCGCCGTCGGCAAACGCCGTGGTCCGGTGGATTCGCAAGCCGCCGGACGCCACGATGGAGACGCCCAGTGCCCCGCTTCCCGCCGCGTCCGCCGCGAAGTCGATGGAATACTGGGAAGCCAAATCGCAGGAGGCCTCGGACTTTCCAGACGACGCATCGGAGGTCTGGGTTGCCCACCGTCAAGGTTCGGCGATCGCTTCAGTCGCGGGCGAACCGGGGCTGACCTTGGTCGAGTTGGAGAAGATCGCCCTGGCCAACAACCCCACGCTCGTACAGGCCGTAATGCGAGTCCAGGCGGCCCGCGGCAAATGTGCCCAGGCGGGCCTCTATCCCAACCCGGTGGTTGGCTACGTGGGCGATGAGATGGGGGCGGGCGGGACGCTTGGGCAGCAGGGGGCGTTTGTCGGGCAGGAAATCGTCACGGCCGGAAAGCTGCGACTTCGCGGGGCGGTGGCCGGCCACGAAGTCGTGCAGGCCGAACACGCCCAGCAGGCACAATGCGCCCGAGTGCTCAACGACGTGCGTTCCGCGTGGTACGAGGTGCTGGTGGCCCAGCGGATCGTTGCCCTCAGCCAGGAACTCGTTCACATCGGCGAGCAAGCCGTGGCAGCGGCAGGCGATCTGGCGGCCGCCCGCGAGGTCAGCCGCGTTGACCTGCTGCAAGCACGCATTGAAGCCGACTCGACGGAGCTCCGCCTGTCCGACGCCCGGAACCAGTACCAGGCGTCCTGGCGGCGGCTGGCAGCCCTGCTGGGGGTTCCCGACATGAAGCCCGCGGGCCTGGCGGGCAGTCTCGAAGGCGTTGGGCCGGAGCTGACGTGGGAGCAGTCGTTGCAGCGCCTGCTGGCGGAGAGTCCGGAGTTGGCCGAAGCGCGAGCCGGCGTCGAGCGGGCTCGATGTGCCGTCGCCCAGCAGTGCGCCGAGCGGGTCCCCAACATCGACGTGCGGACGGGTGTCCGGTATCACCATGAGGTGGAAGACACCGTAGCCACGGTCGAAGTCGGCCTGCCGCTGCCGATCTTCAATCGCAACCAGGGCAACATCTATCGGGCCCGATCGCAACAGGGCGCGGCGGAGCAGGAGGTTCGACGGGTCGAGCTGGCTCTGCGCCAACGATTGGCGGCCGCCTTCCAGCGCTACACGACCGCCCGAGAAGACGTACGCCGGTACGCCGCCCAAATCCTCCCCAACGCCAAAACATCGCTCGAGCTGGTGCAAGCCGGATATCGCAAAGGCGAGTACGACTATCTGACTCTGCTCCTGGCCCAGCGGACTTTCTTCCAGGTCAACCTGGCCTATCTTGAAGGCCTGAAGCAGACACATTCCGGCACGGTGGCGATCGAAGGTCTTCTACTCAGCGGCGGTCTGGAGCGAAGCTCCGAGTGACGCACGAGCAGTCCGCGCACCGCTTGCCTGCCCCGACCGATGCACGTGAAGCCCGCGCGATCGACGTTCAACCGGTGCAATGGCCCCGAGCGCGCAAAGGGGAGGCCCACGTTGCGGGCTGGGGATAGCTACTGCCGGCAGACCTTTCGAGTTCCGCCCGCTCGGTGGGCCTTCCTCTATCGGATACCCGGTCCGCGGCAGGATCTTGCACAGAAAAAAGAGAAATCCGGCGTTCCCGACTGAAACACGCGTCTCTCCTCTTTCACGTATGTCCAGCCTATTTCTTGGACGAGTCCTCAGATGCTTTCGATATGCAGCCCCCGACGCCGGCGTTCGTTTCGGCGGATTTCGTCGATCATGTCGGCCACTTTCTTGACGTCTGCAATGCCAGGCATGACGAGTTCGGGGTGCGTGCGGTCGCTGGAGGAGATGCGGATCGTGCCGACGCCGACGAATCGCTCGACAAACGACTGTTCAAAGGCAACGTCGTCCATGTCGATCACCTCGATCCGATCGGTCACCCGCCGCAGAATACCCGTCTCGTGAACGAACCGCTGGTTGGTCAGCTCATAGCGGATGTTCATCCGGCGGTAACACAGCCTGAAAAGCTGGAAGAGCCAGAGAAAGGCTATCGCCACAATCAGAACGATCCAGGCAGTTCCATTACGCACATAGAAAGCCCAAATCAACAGCAGCACCAACGTAATCAGGCCGCTTAGGATCCAGGTCCCGACCATGGCTTTCGAGCAGTAGCCGCCTTGCCAGAGTCCCTTTTCCGCTTCGTCTGCGGTCGCCTGCCGGCTCGCCAGGGTTTCCCGAAAACGGTCGGTCGAGTTGGGTGGCGGCTCGTCGGGCAGTGGCGCCTGCGCCGCGCCTTGCGACGCATCGGGGGCCGAATCAGGGTTGGCCGCCCCGGCTTCAGGCCGGTCGGCCCGCGAAAGCTGCTTCTCGTCGGTTTCGATCCGCGAGCCACACTTGTGGCAAAACCCCGCTTGCTCCACCACTTCGACGCCACAATTGCGACATTGCATCGACGGGATCCCCTATCTTCGAACGTCTGGTTAGTTGGCCGGGAAGACACACATCTGCCGCACGATGGAAGCCGCATTATAGAGGGCAGTCGGGGGTGGAGAAAAGACGTATCGGTTCCCGTCCGCCTTTCGGCAGGGTGGGAACTGTCTACCCCAAGTGGCCTCACCTCGGCGACATCCAAGAGGATGACAGTTCCAACGCCCCGGATCCGCCGCTGCGTGGCCCCATCGGTTACCCGGGTTTTGTCTGTATACTGTTTTTTGTCTGTATACTATTCAGCTCCAGCGGGTCCGATCTTGGTTCGATAGCGGTGGCGGTGATGGGCAACTTCTTCAACAGAGTCGGCGATCCCGTCGGCGAGCGGCCCCGCGGCCTTGGCCGCCAAGTCCGAAGGATAGCGGTTGCCGGCTCGAATCTGTTGTTCCCGCCTCGGTGCGCGGCCTGCGATGTCGATCTGCAGGCCGATCAGGCTGGAATCCGCCTCTGCGCCGACTGCCAATCGTTACTCGGACCGGTCTCCTGGCCCTGCTGCCCACGATGTGCCGCCCCCGGAGCCGTTGACCCGAGGCGAGCCACGACCTGCGAGCTCTGTCGCCGAACCCCTCTGAAGTTCGATTCGGTTGCCACTCTAGGTGGCTACCAGGACGAGCTGCGCGACACCGTGCTCCGGATGAAACGGGCGTCTCACGAACCGCTCTCCGCCGCAATGGGTGGATTGCTTGCACTCCGAAGGGGCAAGGAATTGGCTGAACTGGCGGCGGACTTCATCGCACCGATCCCCATGCATTGGGCCCGGCGATGGCAACGTGGAACCAACAGTGCGGAGGTGCTGGCTTTGACTCTAGGGCGGGCGATGCGAATCCCGGTCCGCCGCTGCATGCTGGTGCGTCGACGTAACACAATACCGCAAACAGATTTAAGTCCAAGACAGAGGTTCCGGAACGTCCGCGGCGCCTTCGGTATTCGGCGAGACCGCGGCTTGGCCGGGGCACGAATCCTCTTGGTCGACGACGTCCTCACCACCGGAGCTACGTGCAGCGAAGCCGCGGCTGTCCTGAAACGGGCCGGGGCCAGCATCGTTGCCGCGGCCGTGGTCGCCAGGGCCCGCGGTCCGAACGCAATGTAGAATGAAGGTGGAATCGCTTTTCCCTGCCCCTTGCCCGTGATCTCGGAACGCGAAGAATACAACGTTATGGTGGACAACGCCGACAATGCGAACGGACGCAAGCCTGCCCCACCACGCCCCTTCCGCAAGGCGGTTCTTCGTGGGCTAGGAGTGGTATTCGCTCCTCTGCTGACGATTCTGATCTTCGTCTGGCTCATCAGCACCACATATCGCTACGTTGTCACCCCGGTAACGTACTTCGGCCGGGAGACGATTCTGCGGATCCGCGACGACGTCAAGACGGCGACAGAGGTCGGGGTGCGGACGCCTCCCGAGGCCAACGGTCCCCCGGCGGCGTCGGTCGTCTTCCAAGGACGAAGGTACTGCCGGGTGGGCCAGAGCGCCTACGTGCCGGAAATCGTGTACGACACAGTGGAGGCGGATCCGGGCGAGCCCCGACCGACGACCGCCAGGGCCTATTGCCGCCGCTACATCGACCTGACGATGCTGCGGCCCTACTACACGATCCCGTTCATCCTGTCGGTCTTCATCCTCTTGTTGTACTTGCTGGGCAAGTTCATGGCGGCGGGCATCGGCCGCTTCTTCTGGCATCGCTTCGAGTTGGGCATCCACCGGCTGCCGCTGATCCGAAACGTCTATTCCTCCGTCAAGCAGGTCAGCGACTTCCTGTTTACCGAGCGGGAGATCGAGTATACTCGGGTGGTGGCGGTGGAGTATCCGAGAAAGGGCATCTGGTCGCTGGGAATGGTCACCGGTGAGAGCATGCTCGACATCCGCTCCGCGGCAAACGAACCGGTGCTTTCGGTGCTGATGCCGACCTCGCCGATGCCGATGACAGGCTTCACGGTCACCGTGCTGAAGAGTGAAACGATCGACTTGAATATCACGATCGACCAGGCCTTCCAGTTCATTGTCAGCTGCGGCGTGGTCGTGCCGCCGCAGCAGCTCCAGGAGCTACAGCGGTCGCAACAGACCGCGCTGGCCGGACCGGCCGACTCGACTCCCCCATGAACATGCGATTAGGCACGCGCGCCAGCGCCTTGGCCCGGTGGCAGGCTGATTGGGTCGCCACACGGCTCATGGGCTTGGGCGTCGACGTCGAGTTGGTGCCGATCACCACCGTCGGCGACACGCAGCAAGGGCCGCTGGGCACGATCGGCGGACAAGGACTTTTCACCAAAGAAATCCAGCGAGCCCTGCTCGACGACAGGATCGATCTGGCCGTACACAGCCTGAAGGATCTGCCGACCGAGGAAGTGGCGGGGCTGTCTCTGGCTGCGGTTCCCCAGCGGGCACCGGTCGCCGACGCCCTGATTTGCCCGCGTCACGCTTCGCTGGAAGAGTTGCCCCCCGGAGCGGTTGTGGGTACCGGCAGCCTGCGCCGCCGGGCACAATTGCTCCACGTTCGCGGCGACCTGCGGATCGAAGACATTCGCGGCAATGTGGAGACCCGGCTGGACAAGGTGCGTTCGGGCGATTTCGACGCCACGATTCTCGCGGAAGCCGGCCTGCGGCGGCTGGGCCTCGAAGACCGGATCGCCGTGCTGCTGCCGCTGTCGGTCATGATGCCGGCGATCGGGCAGGGGGCGTTGGGGCTCGAAACTCGCAGCGACGACCGGGGCATCCGGCAGCGCGTTGGGAAGCTGAACGATCCGGCCACGCATCAAGCCGTTCTGGCCGAACGGGCGATGCTGGCCGCGCTTCAGGGTGGCTGTCTGGCCCCGATCGCCGCCTGGGGCCGGCTGGAGACCGGGCGGCTGGTGCTGACCGGCCGAGTGGTCGGCACCGACGGCCAACGGAGAATCGAGGCCACACAGACAGCCTCGGCCAACGAAGCGGCCGAGTTGGGGCGGCAGGTCGCCGACGAGCTGCTTTCCCAAGGCGCAGGCGATCTGATTCAGGCGTCTCGTCAGCAGTAGTCTCGCCAGCAGCCCTGCCAAAATGGCACGCCAGCGGATTGCCCGATTCCCGCGCCGTGCGCGACTTGCCCGGGTGCAATGACATAAGCCGTTGTTTTCCAACGGCTTACATGTCGCACTACCCCTCTTGGCACGCCGCTTGCAATGTGCAGGGTTGGATTGCGTGCGCCTGCCAAATCCGGGAGCGGTAATCGCTTAATCGACCCAAACCAGAAACCTTCCCCCCGAAAGCCGGGCGCCTGACGCCGGCCTTGGGTGAAATTGCATTCTCGCCAGCAACAGGAGGAAATCCGCTGTGGCAAAACAGATGGTCTTTGAAGACGAAGCCCGGCAGCCGCTGGCCGCCGGTGTGAGCAAGTTGGCCCGGGCCGTAACCAGCACACTTGGCCCCCGCGGTCGCAACGCCGTGTTGGACAAGGGTTGGGGAGCGCCGAAAGTGACCAAAGACGGCGTGACCGTGGCCGAAGACATCGAGTTGGACGACCCGGAAGAGAACCTCGGCGCCCAACTGGTGAAGGAGGCCGCCTCCAAGACCAACGACGTGGCCGGCGACGGAACCACGACGGCCACGGTCCTGGCCGAGGCGCTCTACAAGGAGGGACTTCGCCGGGTGGCCGCCGGGGCCGATCCGATGGCGCTCAGCCGCGGTATCCACAAGGGCACCGCGGCCGTGATCGAGGCGGTCAAGAAGATGGCCTCGAAGGTCGACCAGAGCAGCAAGAAGGAGATTGCCCAGGTCGCCACGATCGCCGGCAACAACGACCCGTCGATCGGCGCCGTGCTGGCCGAGGCGTTCATCAAGGTGGGCAAAGACGGCGTGATCACCGTCGAGGAAGGCCGGCAGTCGGAAACGCATGTCGAGGTCGTCGAGGGCATGCAGTTCGACCGCGGCTACCTCTCGCCGCATTTTGTCACCGACCAGGACAACCAGACCTGCGAGTTGGAGAAGTGTCTGGTGCTGATCCACGAGGAGAAGATCTCCAACGCCAAGGACCTGGTGCCGCTGTTGGAGTCGATCAGCAAGGCGAACAAGCCGCTGTTGGTAATCGCCGAAGACATCGAGGGTGAGGCCCTAGCCACGCTGGTGGTCAACAAGATGCGGGGAATCCTCAGCGTGTGTGCCGTGAAGGCCCCCGGCTACGGCGATCGCCGCAAAGCCATGCTCGGCGACATCGCCACGCTGACCGGCGCCCAGGCGATCTTCAAGGACCTGGGGGTCAAGCTCGACGGTGTGAAGATCTCCGATTTGGGAACCGCCAAGAAGGTGACCATCGACGCCGACAACACGACGATCATCAGCGGCGGCGGCGACAAGAACGCCATCGAGGGCCGGGCAGATCAGATCCGCAACGAGCTGGAAGTGACCGACAGCGACTACGATCGCGAAAAGCTCCAGGAGCGGCTGGCGAAACTGGCCGGCGGCGTTGCACAGATCAATTGCGGGGCGGTTACGGAAACGGAAATGAAAGAGCGCAAGGCACTGCTGGAAGACGCCCGGGCGGCCACCCAAGCCGCCCTCGAGGAAGGCATCGTCCCCGGAGGCGGCGTGGCACTGCTGCGCAGCGGCAAGGCCATCGCCAAGCTGCAACTCGCCGGCGACGAGGCCGTGGGCGCCAAGATCGTGCAAGACGTGCTCGACGCACCGCTGCGAGCGATTGCCGAGAACTCGGGCGTGGACGGCGCCGTGGTCGTCAGTCGCGTTCGGCGCATGAAGGGCAAAAACGAAGGCTACGACGCCGAAAAAGGCGTCTATTGCGACCTGGTCGAGGCAGGCATCATCGACCCGGCCAAGGTCGTTCGCACCGCGCTGCAAAACGCCGCCAGCGTCGCGGGCCTGCTGCTGACCACGTCCTGCCTGGTGACAGACATTCCCAAGAAGGAAGAGACGCCGCCGCCGGGTGGCCCCGAAGGTATGGGCGGCGGTATGGGCGGCATGGGCGGTATGGGCGGCGGCATGGGCGGCATGGGAGGCATGGGCGGATTCTAGCCGATCTGCACCGACCCTGCCCAAACCGTGTCGGGCACAACGGCCCAACAAACCCCACTACGATCCAATTCAAAAAAACCACGTGATTCAGAGGAACCAGACCATGAAGGATATCAAACTCAGGCCGTTGGACGACCGTGTCGTGGTCGAACCGGTCGAAGCCGAAGAGATGACCGCCGGCGGAATCGTGCTGCCCGACACCGCCAAGGAAAAGCCGCAACGCGGCATCGTGCTGGCCGTGGGGCCGGGCAAGTTGCTCGACAGCGGCGAGCGGGGCGAGTTGTCGGTCGCCGTGGGCGACGAAGTGATTTACGGGAAGTACAGCGCCACGGACATTGAGGTGGACGGACGCGAAATCAAGATCCTTCGGGAAACGGAAATTCTGGCCAAGGTGATCAAGTGACGCCCCCTGCGTCGGAAATCGCCGCCTGGAACCATTAGATATGAGGAACCGCCATCGTGGCTAAACAACTGATGTTTGACGATCATGCCCGGGCCAGGATGCTCCGGGGTGTAGAAAAACTGGCCGACGTGGTCGCGGTGACCATGGGCCCGACCGGACGCAACGTCATCCTCGACAAGTCGTTCGGCGGACCGACCGTCACCAAGGACGGCGTGACGGTCAGCAAGGAAGTCGAGCTGGAAGACCGCTTCGAGAACATGGGGGCCAAGCTGGTCAACGAGGTCGCCTCGAAGACCTCCGACGTGGCGGGCGACGGCACCACGACGGCCACCGTGCTGGCCCGGGCGATCTTCCGCGAAGGCTTGCGGAACGTCACCGCCGGCAGCAACCCGGCTGCGCTGCGCCGCGGCATCGAAAAGGCGGTCGAGGCGGCGGTCGATCATCTCTATTCGATGGCCAAAGCCATCACCGACAAGGAAGAGATCGCCCACGTCGGCGCGATCAGCGCCAACAACGACCAGTTTATCGGCGATCTGCTGGCCGAAGCCATGCAAAACGTCGGCAACGACGGTGTGATTACGGTCGAGGAGGGAAAGACCGCCGAGACGACGTACGAAGTGGTCGAAGGCATGCAATTCGACAAGGGCTACCTCTCCCCCTACTTCATCAACCGCACCCCGGAAATGGACTGCGTCCTGGAGGACGCGTACATCCTGATCCACGAGAAGAAGATCAGCAACCTGCGGGACCTGATTCCGATCTTGGAGAAGATCAGCAGCACGGGCAAGCCGTTGTTGATCATTGCCGAAGACGTCGAGGGCGAAGCCCTCACCGCGCTGGTGGTCAACAAGCTCCGCGGCGTGTTGAACATCGCGTCCGTGAAGGCCCCGGGTTTCGGCGACCGCCGCAAGGCCATGCTCGGCGACATCGCCATCCTCACCGGTGGCACCATGATCAGCGAGGATCTGGGACTGAAGCTCGAGAACCTCACGCTGGAACAACTCGGCCGTGCCAAGAAGATCACCGTGGACAAGGACTCCACGACGATCGTCGAAGGTGCCGGCAAGACGTCCGACATCAAGAGCCGCATCGATCAGCTCCGGCGGCAGATCGAGGAGACGGATAGCGACTACGACCGCGAGAAGTACCAGGAGCGCCTGGCGAAGCTCAGCGGCGGCGTGGCGGTCGTGTCGGTCGGCGCCAGCACCGAGGCCGAGATGAAGCAGAAGAAGGCTCGCGTGGAGGACGCCCTGCACGCGACCCGCGCCGCGGCCGAAGAGGGCATCCTGCCCGGCGGCGGCGTGGCCTTGCTGCGGTGCATCGACGCAGTCGATAAGGCCCGCTCCGGCGCTCGTGGCGACGAGAAAATCGGCGTGGACATCATCAAGCGTGCCCTGGTCATGCCCATCAGGCAGATCGCCGACAACTGCGGCGTGGACGGTTCCGTGGTGGCCGACGAGGTCGGCGAGAAGCCGACCAACACCGGCTACGACGCGAACACCGGCAAGTACGTCGACATGTTCAAGGCGGGCATCATCGACCCGTTGAAGGTGGTGCGTACGGCGCTGGAAAACGCCGCCAGCATCGCCGCACTGATGTTGACCACCGAGACACTGGTCACCGACCTGCCGAAAGAGGACAAGGAGCAGCCCCAGGTTGAAGGAAGCGTCCGCTAAGGACTCGTAAGCCCGGCCGATGCTCATAACCTGCACAACCGCTAGTCGCCGGGCCACCTCCCGATGGGGTGGCCCGTTTTTGGGTGTCGAGAAGTCCAGGTGTTACCAAGTCGCATGAGATAGCCGCCGATGGCCTATCCTTGCCGGAAGAGTTCCCCGCCAGCCGTCCCCCAAGTCCGGCCATGGCAACAATGGCTGAAAAACGCGACTATTACGAAGTCCTCGGGGTCGACCGTTCGGCCACGGACCAGCAGATTTCCGAGGCCTATCGCACGCTGGCTCTGAAGTATCATCCCGACCGCAATCCGGGCGATGACGAGGCCGTGTCCCATTTCAAGGAGGCGGCCGAAGCGTTCGAAGTGCTCAGCAGCGCGGAGAAACGTGCCCGGTACGACCGCTACGGCCACGCCGGCATCGACGGCCCCGGTGGCGGGTCGCCCCATTTCCACGACGTGGGCGACATCTTCGAGGCCTTCGGCGATATCTTCGGATTCGGCGACCTCTTCGGCGGCCGAACCGGGGGGCGTCGCCGGGTGCGACGCGGCGCCGACGTCCGCTGCCAAGTTATCCTGGACCTGTTCGAGGCGGCCCACGGCACTTCCAAGGTCGTGCATTTCGAGCGGCACGAGCGATGCGGAACTTGCAGCGGCACCGGGGCCAAACCGGGGACCCAATCCGAATCCTGCCCCTACTGCGGCGGCAAAGGCCGCGTCGTGCAGTCGACCGGAATCTTCTCGTTGCAGACGACGTGTCCCTCGTGCCACGGCAGCGGGTCGATCATTCGCGACCCGTGCCGCGATTGCCAGGGCTCCGGCTTCGTCCCGAAACGTGTCTCGCGCAAGGTGAACATCCCCGCCGGAGTCGACGATCAGACCCAGTTGCGATTGCAGGGAGAAGGGCAACCGAACCCGAACGGCGGACCACCGGGCGACTGCTATTGCTTTGTCCGCGTGAAGGAGCATCCGCTGTTCCAGCGAGAAGGGAAGCACCTGGTCTGCCAGGTGCCGATCAGCTATTCCCAGGCAGCGCTGGGGGCGCGGATCGAGGTCCCCACGCTCGATGGCCCCGAACAGATCGAGATCGCGCCCGGCACGCAAAGCGGCGACGTGTTCAAGCTCAAAGGTCGCGGCATGCCCGACCCGAGGTTTCGCAGCCGCGGCGATCTGCTCGTGCAGGTGCACGTCGAGGTGCCAAAGAAGCTGGCGGCCGAACACGAGGAAATCATCCGGAAACTGGCCGAGATCGAGAACACCCACGTCAGTCCCCGGCGGAAGAGCTTCTTCGAGCAGGTCAAGGAGTATTTTCGGTCCGAATAGCCGGATTCCGAGGCCGGCAGAGACGGAGAGCGAAGCGTGCCTGAAAAACAACCGAAGAAACCCCATCCTGAAGACATGCCCAAGTTCGATCAGGCGGCAGCCGACCAGCTGGCGGCCGACGTGGCCGCCGCCACCGGGCAACCCACCGCGCCCACCGAGCCACCGGGCGGCCAGGGCGCCGATGCGTCGCAGTCCCTTCGGGCCGAACTGGAGCAGGCGAAGGACCGCGAGTTGCGATGCCGGGCCGAGCTGGAGAACTACCGCAAGCGGGCAACTCGGGAAATGCAGGACCTCGGCCGCTACGCCACGGTGCCGCTGATGCGCGACCTGCTGCCCGTGCTGGACAACATGGATCGCGCCATCGAAGCCGCCGAGAAGACCCACGACACGGCCAGCCTGCTGGAAGGCATCAAGATCGTGGCCCAACAGTTCGAGGGCGTGCTGAACAAACACGATTGCCACGAGATCCAGGCCCTGGGCCAGCCGTTCGACCCCCACCTTCACGAAGCCATTTTGCAGCAGCCGTCCGACGAGCACCCGGCCAATACGGTAACCCACGTTGCGCAGTCAGGCTATCAGTTGCATGACCGCGTGGTGCGACCCAGTCAGGTTATCGTTTCATCCGAGCGTCTCGGTGATTCGAAGGAAGACCATACAGAGAAGGCTGCTGAGGACGAGCCGGAAGAATAGAGCCACAAGAGGGAGTGCCCCATGCCGACCTACGATTACGTGTGTGACGCTTGTGATCACGCGTTTGAGCTGTTCCAGTCGATTACCGCCGAGACCAAACGAAAATGCCCCCAGTGCGGCCGGCTGAAGCTGCGCCGGCTGATCGGACCGGGCGCCGCCATCATGTTCAAAGGCTCCGGCTTCTACAAGACGGACTACCGCAGCGAGTCGTACAAGAAAGCGGCCGCCGAGGCGACCAAGACCAGCGACAACGGGTCGGGCAAGAGCAAGGAAAAGGCCAAGTCCGAGAGCAAGAGCAATGTCGAGAGCAAGTAAGCTCTCCCGACCGATTCCTTTGCGGGTTCCCAGCATCATGGCGACCGTCCGGTGCCCCGTGTGTGAGCGGACATTCGAGCCCGAACAGAGCTCGGCCCTGCCCTTCTGCAGCGAGCGCTGCCGGCAAGTCGATCTCGGCCGCTGGCTCGACGAGCGCTATGGGATGCCGTACGAGCGGGAGGACACGCAGCCGGAGCGACCGCAGGATGACTTGTAGCCCCTGTGGCGAACTGACGGCAGGTGCGCAGAATCCGTGCTACCCCGCCGGGCACCGTCCAAGCCATCGCAGGTGACGTCGTCGAACCGTGTGCCGCGCGTGACGGCCCGGTGGCACACGTCCTCCGCCGTCTTCGTTGCTGCTACCCCGGCGATCAGTCCGAGCGGATGGTCGCCGTAAGTTGTAGCCAGTTGGGACGTTACGCGATTCGCTGCGACACCGTGCGACGTGACGCCACCGCGTGCAAAGTGCCCCCTGGAGGACTCGAACCTCCAACCCTCTGATTAAGAGCCCGGCAGAAATCGCGAAAACTCCCGGGAAAACCACAATTCTCACACGCTGCTACAGCATGGTTGCCAGCAGTCAGAGTGCGAACGGGAAAACGCCGCCCTAAGGGCCGGGATGCGGGCGAATCGAGGTGCTTGTCTGTCTGTCGCTGAACGCCTTTGGGCAAT
>JAFGRD010000053.1 GCA_016935315.1 Pirellulales bacterium | reverse complement strand
GGCCCTCCTTGGCTTGTGGGAACTCCGCGTATCTTCGCATCCTTTCCCAAACCAGGGAAGACCAGTTTTGAGACAAAGCCTAGTAGTTGCTGCCCGGTCCTCCGTCCATGTTCCCCACCATGTGAAGGTGGTTGTGGTCGATATAGATGACCTCCTGGGAGTCCTCATCCGTGGTCGTATAAGGAACCGGCCAGCCCACTCGCGTGGTCTCGCTGAAGCGGATAATGCACTTGTAGTGCGCGTGATGGAGTTGGGCCGGGCCGATCAGCGGATAGACCCGCGGCGGGTCGATGTAGTCGCCCAACGGCTCGACCACGATCTTTACGTTGTTGCGTTGGATTTCGTGCAGAAACGGCAGCCCGCCCTCGACCGGCTTGGCCCGCTCCAACGCCCGCATGATCTCGTCCTCCGACGGCGGATCCAACGCCTTGGCCGGGCCACCCGCAGTGATCGGACCCAGGATCGGCACGCGGTCGTAGCGTTCCTTCTCCCAGGCCTTGTCTTCCATCTGGTCCTGGAAGTAAGGCGAAAGCGGGATCGGATAGCTGAAGATCCCAAGATTCGGCCCGTAGACCGTATGGCAGCCGGTGGCGCAAACCAACGACACCAACAGCAGGGCACAGGCGGCGGAAGCAATTCTTCTATCCATCCGTACGTTCCTCGACTGATCGGTAGGAAAATCGACAGCCAAGCGATATGCCCCGCTGTCTGCGGCAGTCTCCACACTCATTTGCCGACGAGGCCCCGCGGAATCGCGGGCCCACGTCGCGCTTACCTATAGTTATCGTGTGAAACTGGGATGAACTTGCGGGTATTTCTGGTTGTGCCGAATAATCCAGGCCACCAGCAAAAAACCCCACCACATGCGGTCGTGGTGGGGCTTCGCTTGGAGGAGTTTGCTGCCGTTTCCGCTATTCCCTGAAATCGAGCATCCACCAGCCGTCGTCCCATTCCAGCGTCACCTTCCGCCAGCCCAGCGGGACCTGCGGATACGGATAGAACGGGCCGATGAACGGCCAGGCGGTGGGCGAATACTGTTTCGGATACGTCAGTGCGGCGTAGTTCGGGTAGGCCGCGTAGCTCGGCCACGCATAGTTCGGCAGGTTCGGCTGATCGTAGCGGGCCGGCGCCACGCTGCCCCCGGCGCCTGACACGTAGGCCGGAATCGGGCGGCCCATGGCCTGCGCCCCCGGCATGCCGGGCATTGCCTGCATGTAGGCCACGGGGAGCGGCCGTCCGGGGATTCTCGCCGGATGGGGCTGCACGATGTCCGCCGGCCCATTGGCTGCTACCGGCTGGGCCACAGCCACTGGCTGGGCCGCAGCGGTCTGAAATGTGCTGGCGACCCGGTCCGCGTGGCCAGGATTCTCCGCGGTCTGCGGTTGGGCCAAGGGGCGTTGCTGGCCACGGGCAATGACCTGCTCCAATCGCTTGGCCGTGCTGGGCTGTTCGGGGGCCAGGGCGCCTTTGCTGGGTCGGATCGCGTTGCTGGCCGGCGGCGAAACAACGCTCAGGCCGTTGACCACCCGCTTTACCCCGACCGTCTCAGAAACGACTCTCAGCGTTAGACTCATCTGCTCCTCATCCCGCACGTGTCCGCGGAGCCAAGCGATGCCGTCCTGGTACTTCACCCCGATCTTGTAGTCCTGCAGTTGCCCGCCGTCGCGGAGATTCTTGGCGATCTGCGTGGCAATCTCCTGGTTGTCGGCGATCGCCAGCATCGGAATGGCCATCAGGGCGGCGGCCATCGCCAAACTTGTCCATAAACGTCGCATGTCTTCCCTCCTGTGTGGGTCTATCCCCGTGGCAGGGCGCCGGCAAGGGCCAGTGCAGGCTCGGATGCCTCCGAAATCCTGTTGGGTCTTCGGCCTTCCACGGTGCGTGGTGCCCAAACGGTATCCAGGCCTTGGGGAACGTGAAGTCGTGGTGGCGGTTGTCGTCCCAGCAATGGGACCGGTCGAATGCCGACAGGAGGGGCTTCGCGCGGCTCGATGAGCGACGGACGGGAATCCGTGATGTTGCCCCCCTTGGCAACGCCCGGCACCGATGAATTGCTGCCTGACTATAGGTTTCGGTTGATGGTTGTGCCGAAAGGAAGTTTTTTTCCGATTTTGCCGCCTTACGCGGTTGTGCCAGTAGGCCGGTTGTAGGGGCCAGAGGCGCAACCCCAACTTTGAACACGATTTACAGGTGGACAGTAACTTCCCTTGCGCGACGAAAATCGCACAGAACCATCAACGCCATCAGACAAACCGTCGGTCCCGAGGTGAGCCAGTAGCCGATTCCCATGCCTGCCGTGGCGATTGTGGCAAGCCCGGTAATGGTCAACAGGCCCAGAAACACCAGTTGGCAACCGGTCTCGTAGCGGGAGCCTTCGCTCAGGCGAGTGACCCACGCACTGCCGAGTCCGAGGAGTTCAATCATCACCAGCAGCCCGGAGGCAAAGGGGATCTCGAGGTGGGTCATGGGCGTATGGCTCCCTGGGGTTCTTCCTATCACGGGCTCTGCCCGCCAGTCAAAGAGACCTGCAACCAGACGCGTGCAACACGCAGAAGTCGCAGCCGCAGGCTCCAAAAGACCCCCCTTCGCAACGGCGTCCCAGAGAAGCGAACGGTGTGCCAAAGCGTTGTGCGTCCAGCGGCGAGATGCGCGGGAGCGAGATAACTTGCTCTGAGAAAACGGGTTGCGCGGTCGATTTTGCTGGCCTGCAAGAACAGACCCGCTGAAAGCCGCCGTAACCTTCGGGACTGTTCTTGTAGATCCTACAAACCGCCCAGTCGGTACGACCCGCAATCGCGCAGCAATTCGGCCAAGTGGCGGGTGAGGTGACTCGTGGATGAACGCGCAGGAATTGTAGCGGGATTCGCACGAATTCCGCCTGTCGCGACACGGATTGGCTTCGAGGCTGAAGTCTTGCGACTTCAGTTACCATCCTGGCCGTGGTGTCGCACGAGTTTCAAGGGCGGAAGCCGTCGAGCACCGGCTGGCGAGCCGTCGTGTGCGTCAGCGAATCAGCTTCTTCAGCGCGCCTTCCAACTCGGCCGTCTGCACGTTGCGATCGACGACCTTGCCTTGCTGATCGACCAAGATCATCGTCGGCAGCGTGAGGATTCCCAACTGGTTGGCCGGGCGGCTGTCGAGCCCGCCGGACTCGAAAATCTGCGGCCAAGGCAGGCGGTTCTCGGCCAGGTACTTGGCCAAGTCGGTGGGGTTGTTGTCGAGATTGACCCCGATAATGCTCAGCGAAGGGCCATATTTCGTTGCCAATTCCTTCAGTGCGGCCATGTCTCTTTTGGCCGGTTCGCACCAGGTGGCCCAGTATTGCACCAGGACCACGTGCCCGCGGAGCTTGGCCAAATCGACGATGCCGCCCGTGGAACTCTTCCCCCGCAATTCAATCGTCTTGCCGACCGAGTTCAGCCGCGTCTGCGCGCCGGCGGCCTTGGTCGCGGCCGGCAAATTGGGAAAGCCTTTGACTGTCTCGGCGTACCATTTCTTCGCCTCTTCCTCTTGGCCGGCAAACTCTTGGGCAATCGCCAACTGCAGCATCGCTTCGGCCGTGTCCGGCGCGGTCGGATAGTCGGTCACGTACTGCTGCAGGTCCTTCAGCCATTGCGTCTGAATCTTGGCAAAATCGGCGTCCTCCGCCTGTAGGCTCAGTCCGTAGTCCGCCGTCAACTGGCGAAACTTGAAGTACGCGGCCAGATCCTTGTCGGCCTCGTTCCCCTCTAGCTCGGCGACCAGGGTCTGCAGCTTCTTTGCCCCTTCGGGAAACTCGCCCGACTGCACGGCGGCGCTGACCATGTCGGCCAACTGTCGCAGCCACATGGCGCGGTCCTGCGGATCACGAACCTGCCCGGCGATCTTCTCCAGCAGGTCGGCTCGCCGCCCCACCTGCGAGGCCCTCTGCTCGGGCGAAGTCGCCTGGGCGGCCTCCTGGTCGAGCTTCTCCAGATCGGCCAGCAATCGCTGGTCGGCTTCCTCCGATCGGGCCGCGTCGGTGACGCCCTGATTGACCACCGAGGGCCGGAAGAAGACGCCCGAGGCAGCCACGTCGGCTGACCCGGACGCCGCCAGCTCCGGCGGCGTTAGCACACGCCACACGTCGTCCACCTGCACTAGCGTGCCGATCTGCACCTGGCCGGGCTGGTCGCCAGACTGCACAATGGCCACGATGTTCTCGTAGACGCGCACGTCTCGGGTCGAGCCCTCCGTGCCGGCCGGGACAACCCCCGGCTGCGCCCCGCTGAATTGCAGCCACTGCGTTTCCGCCGTCAGCGTCCTCTGTCCCGCGGCCAGTTTGCCGAACGCGGCGCGAAGTCCGCCGATCATCTCCGCCAACTCGGCCGACTTCTCTTGGCCAAGCCCAAGCGATTTCAGTTCCTCGGCGGTCAGGATCAGGCGGGCGAACCGGTCCGCGTCGCGGTTGGCCAACGCGGCGACCACTTCCGCCGTGACCTCTTCGGCCGAGATGGTCTTCCATGCGTCGATCTTTCCATCTTCATTCTTGTCCAAGGCCCAGCGGCTGCCGCCGGTATGAAACCACCGATACTGGTCCGCCTTGCCGTTGAAATCGGCGTCGATGTCGCGGTAGACCTCCAGCCCGTCCTTGTAGTAGCTCCAGCGATCCACCACGTTGTCGTCGTTGGTGTCGACGAACTTGCGAAGCGGAAGCCCGTCCGGACTCTCCACGATCCAGCCAACGTGGCCGTCGATTTTGCGGGCATGGATCTTACAGTCGGCGGTTTCTTCCGCGTTTGGCTTGGCGTAATCCACGCGGGGTTGAACGGGCGCCAGCCTCAGCGCCTGTTCGGCCGAAGGCGAAGCGGCCTCCGCCGCAGCCACCAATCCCGCTGCCAGGACCAGCATGCCAATCGCCGCCACTCGAGAGCCGTATGCAACATTCATCGGATATCCTCTTCCATCAGATGCCTGGGTGATCCTATCCCGCCGGGCGAACGCCGACACATCTCTCTGTTTCGGTCAGGGGGGCCGTTGAACATAACTAGTTTGTATCGATTCTTCCGGTTAAGGTGGCCGCAAGGAGTGGCCTGTGCCCATCCATATGGCTGGCTCCACCAATGGTGCCGGTGTGGTGACGGATCCACCGGGGGCGATCGGACGGCCGCCAGAACGCGAAAGACCGATTCGCCGAACGGCCGCTCCTGCGCGACGGCGAACGTTCTTCGAAGGAAAAGCCGTCGGTGGCGGGTTTGACAGACGGGCCGCCGAATGTAGAATATGGAGTTTCCGATGTTTCGCCGACGGGCAAAGTTGGGAGGCCTCCAGCGGTTTAGGCACGCATTCGGGGCTCTCTTGCTCGGGGCAAGAAGCGATTCGGGCGCATAGCTCAGTTGGTTTAGAGCGCGTCCCTGATAAGGACGAGGTCCGAGGTTCGAATCCTCGTGCGCCCACTTCACTTCCGTCTCGTCAAGATCAAGACTCCTTTCCGCCCCCCGCCGGCAATTGCCGCAGGTGTCATCGCTGGATACCGGGCGCCATGGCCTGTCGGTGCCCCCAGCGGAAGAGGGGGTGGTGGCGAAGCGGTGGTCGTCGAGCTTGGATTGCCGACGGCCGGAACGGGCTCGGCCGGGGCTGCGGGCGACAAGATGTGGAAATATGGTTGCACGACGGGCCCAATCATTATCAACGACTCAGCCGCCTCCGAAAGCGGCGTGCCCTGCGACGAACTCTGAGCAGATTTGCACGATTCGGAGTCCATCGTGCGTCAGCCGAACGTTCCCAGAGGCCATCACCGTGACGGAACTCGTGTTTCAGGTGGAAGAGAGCCCCGACGGCCGCCTCGTGGCCCGGGCGGTCGACAAGGCAATTGCCGTCGAGGCCGACTCGGTTGAAGAGCTTCCCGCCGAGATCCGCGACGCGATCGACCGCCATTTCGCCGCGGCCGGCGCCCGTCCCGACACCGTCCACCTCTATTTCTTCCACGAAGGAGCGTTGATGTCGACATGTACGCTGGCGCTCTGGCCTTCTTGACGGGACCGCTGCACAATGGCCGGGTGAGGTTCTGCCGTAGAAGCCCCTCGCTGTTGACGCCTGCGCCGTCAATGCGCGAGGGCGACCCACGGGAGCCCGGTTGTTCCGGCCTCGAGCTGGGCGGCCTCGATCGTTCGCAATGCAGACATCCATAGGCCGTCGGCTGCCGATCGACGCACTACGCACCATGTCCGAGATGCTGCCACTTCAGGTCGTTGAGCTCACGCCGCCGGGCCGCGGGGCCGTGGCCACCTTGCTGGTCGAGGGACCCGGCGCCGCGGCACTGGTGGAACGGAAGTTCCGCGCCTGCGGTGGCCGGCCCCTGCGGTCCGGGGCGGCCGACCGGCTGGTGTTCGGCCGCTTCGGCGACCCGCCCGGCGAAGAGCTGGTCGTCCATTGTCGCAGCGGCCGGTCGGTCGAGTTGCACTGCCATGGCGGAACGGCGGCCGTGGCGATGGTCGAGAAGGTTCTGGTCGAGTTCGGCTGCCGGGTCGTCCCATGGCGGGACTGGCTCGGGGCGCGCCAGGAGGATCCGATAGCCGCCGCGGCCGGTGCCGCGTTGGCCGAGGCCCGCACCGAACCGACCGCCGCCATCCTGCTCGATCAATACCACGGCGCACTGCGGCGGGAGTTCGAACAGATCGAACAGGCGCTACGTAATCACGACGCCACCGGCGCGCGCCGACGCGTCGATGCCTTGCTGGCCCGCGCCGAGTTGGGCCGACATCTGGTCCGACCGTGGCAGGTGGTGCTGGCCGGTCGCACGAACGTGGGCAAGAGCAGCCTGATCAACGCCCTGTTGGGCTACGGCCGCGCAATCGTCCATCCCACGCCTGGCACCACCTGCGACGTCGTCACCGCGACCACCGCCATGGGCGGCTGGCCCGTCGAGCTCTCCGATACGGCCGGGCTCCGCGCGGCCGAAGACGCCGTCGAGCGGGCGGGCGTGCAACGTGCCCGGCAGCAACTCGCCGACGCCGATCTGCTCGTCCTGGTCTTCGACGCCTCTAAGACATGGTCCGACTCGGACAAGGCGCTGCTCGACGCCTGGCCCAACGCCCTACCGATCGACAATAAGTGCGACTTGCTGGGCGAAGCAGCCCCGACGCCGGGCCAAACGGCCGCCAGGCACATCCCAGCGAGCTGCCGGGTCTGCTCCGGCGCGAATCGGCTTACCACCAGTGCCCTGACCGGCCAGGGGATCGAGGCCCTGGTTCGCGCAATCGCCGGTCGTCTGGTCCCCGATCCCCCTCCGCCGGGCGCCGCCGTGCCGTTCACCGACGAGCAGGTCCAGGCCCTGATTGGTTACCGGGCCAGCATCCGATGAGGTCGTACGGTCGAAGCCTCACGCCGATCGGACGGACACCGGCAAAGGCGCCTCCGACGTCGCCGCTAGCACTGGCATGCCCGCAGATCGCCATGTTCGCAGAAGCCCGCCTGTGTCGCATGTGCTCCATCTAGCCCAAGGTCGCCGTGAGCCCCATTCACGCGACTTGTGAGCACCGACTCCTGCGGAATCCGCCGATATTCCTATAAAAAGTCGGCAAAAAGAGGCCGAAATCCCGGAATCCCGTCTGGACTTGTCTCGCGGTATCGCGGTACACTCCCGCGTCCCAATTCTCAGTCCCAAGCGGTACGACTCTCGTCGGAAGGGGGCTATCGGTAGCGGAACATCCGCCAGCGGATGGCTACGACGCCACGGCCGGACTCTCGGCCCGCTAGACCGGTCGGTAGGTGGCGAGGTTCAAGGAGGAACACGCAATGCGTTTCAGAACGGTTCGATGGTTGTGGCAGGTCTGTCTTGCGGCCACGGTGGTGATCGCACTATCGCCTCGACCGCTGGCGGCCCAGAACGTTGCCCCGCCGGATGAGAAGGTCGGCGTGGCGTCGGACGCTGCGGTGGTTCAACCGATCGCGCCGGACACGAAGACCCGCAACGCGATCGCCGATATCGGTCTTTCGCCGGTCGACGACCCGAGTCCCCCGCTGCAACCCACTCCGACCGCCGAGTCCGACGCTCCGGCCGGGCCGGGCGAAACGCCGGTCGCGGCCGACCAACCGCCGTTGGAGCCGATTGCCGAGACCACCGATTCGGGGCCGGTGGCGATTGAGCCAGCCAGCTTCAAAGGCGTGGTGCCCGGGGCCACAACCATGGCCGAGGTGGAGACCGCGTGGGGCCCGCCCAAGGAAATCAACAAACAGGGCGCCGTGCTGATGGGGCTCTACGCAGTCGAGCCGTTTGACCACGTGGAAGTCTCCTACGCCGAAAACAAGGTCGCCTCGGTGATCATCCGCTTCGATCGCAGCTTTCCCGCCAACGCCGTGGCGGAACAGCTCGAACTGAATAACATTCGCCCGGTGCTGGTTTCCAACGATGTGGGTGAGATTCTCGGTCAGGTATATCCGGAGCGGGGCGTGCTGTTCGCCTTCGAACCGAGCGAACAGCCCCGTCAGCCGTCGATGAAAGTGGCCCAGATCATCCTCGAACCGATCACGGCCGAACCGTTTGTGCTCCGCGCCGAGACCCGGCTCGGCGACCGCTACGACTGGAGCCTGGCCGACCTGCAGGAGGCGCTGAAGCTCCAGCCCGGCAACGCCCGGGCCCATTGGCTACACAGCCGCGTGCTGGTGGCCACGGGCCAATACGACAAGGCCGTGGCGGCCAGCGGCCAGGCCGTCCGTTTGGAGCCGGACAACGCCAAGTATCGGGTAACGCGGGCGAGGATTCTCGGGCAGGTTGGGCGGCTGGACGAGGCGATCCGCGAATCTCAAAAGGCGATCGACACCAGCCAACAGCGACCGCACACCAGGGCCCGTGCGCTGTGCATGCTGGGCGACCTGCTGGCTTCCGGCGAGAGTCCCGACTACCGCCAGGCCATTCGCCATCACATGGAGGCCGTCAAGGTCGCCGATGCCCTGACGTCCAGCCGCTACCCGGCCGTGCGCCTGGCGGCCAAGGAAGTCCTGGTCGATGCCCATCTCGGCGCCGCCCACGATATCGCTTGGGGACAATGGAAAGAGAAGGACGAGGCTGTCACCCGCTGGCTCGCCCGCGCCGACGCCTTCGCCCAGGAACTGGTCGAAAACGAAGGCGGCAGCCAGGAGCATCTTTTCCGGGTGGGCACCCGGGCGCTGGCCGCCTGTGTGGGCGTGCGCGGCAACCTGGATCCGGAGCAGTGGACCCAACAGGCGATCCAGAACGGCGAGCAACTGATCGCCGCCACCAAAGATCCGCTCCGCAAGGCCCAGTTGCAGTGGGACCTGGGAATGGCCCTGTACGACACACTGCAAATCTACCAGATGCGCAACGACCACGACACGGCGTTGAAGTACGGCGAGCGGGCGATCGAGTACCTGGAACAGGGCGACGGCAGCCTCCAGCAGTCGGTCTCCAGTTCCTACCTGCTCGGGCGGCTCTATTTCCGCCTCGGCGCCATCCACGCCATCCGTGACCAGAACCACCGCGCCGCCATCACCTGGTTCGAAAAGGCCGTCCCGCTGCTGGAAACCTCATCGCCCAAGGAGGCCGCCGCCGATGTCGGACGCCACGGCGAAACGTTCGTCAGCATGGGCGTCTCGTTCTGGGAAACGGGACAATACGAAAAAGCCATCGAGCTGACCCAGCGCGGCATCGAGTGGATGGAGCAGGCCGTCAAGCAAGGCGCGCTCGACCAGGCCGCCCTGGCCGTGCCTTACAAGAACCTCGCCGCCATGCACCGCCAACTCGGCCAGGACGTTCCGGCCGACCGCTTCGAAGAACTGGCCGAAAAGGCCAAGCAGACGGTGCTGCGATAGCCGCGAGACTCGCCGATCGGCGCGAGTCCTTCCCGTTTGATGTACGCCCGGCCCGCCGCCCAGGTCGAATCCTCGCGGGCCTGACGGCCCCCCGATAGCCGAGCTATCGCGGCCACCCGCGCTCAGCTTGCAGGCGGTCGCGTTGTCCGCCTCC
>JAFGRD010000052.1 GCA_016935315.1 Pirellulales bacterium | reverse complement strand
GGAGGCGGACAACGCGACCGCCTGCAAGCTGAGCGCGGGTGGCCGCGATAGCTCGGCTATCGGGGGGCCGTCAGGCCCGCGAGGATTTGACCCGGGCGGCGGGCCGTGCGGTATGGCGGCCCAACCTCCGTCCTGTGGGAGCGGCTGTTCTGGGCCCTCGCGCGAGCGTGTTCTACGGACGGCAGAACATTTCTCCCCGTTTGAGGGCGGCACGCGCCAAACTGCGAAACCGGGCAGGCGATCCGGGGTTTACTCAATAGAGCTTGGCGTCGCAACTGCTGGGCAGTGCGCGCGCATGTTTGTAAGCCTTTGGGTTGTGAGCTTCGCCCGCGCTAGGGCGTCGCTGGCATCAATCACCCTTACTGCCCAGGGGGGGCAGTGTATGTTGCGACGCATACGCTACCAAGGAGGAAAAAGATGAGTCGAGTGATAGTTGTTCTCGCCGTGTGGCAGGGCCTTGCCGCCGTGACGCTTGCCGGCTCGCCCGAGTCCTTCGATTGGCCGCAGTGGCAGGGCCCTGATCGGAACGCAATCTCCAAGGAACGCGGGCTGCTCGAGGAATGGACGGAAGATGGCCCGCCGCTGGCCTGGAGGATTGAAGATCTTGGGGGCGGCTACAGCGCTCCGTCGATCGCCGCTGGGCGAATCTACGGTATGAGTAATCGTGGCGACGACGAAGTCGTATGGGCCCTGTCTGAGACGGACGGCAAGGAACTCTGGGCGACACGCCTTGGTCCGGCCTGCCGTGAGGGAGGCCCCCAGGGAAATGAAGGGCCGGGATGCACGCCGACGGTCGATGGCGATCGGCTTTACCTGCTGGGAGCGGGCGGCGAACTGGCGTGCCTGAAAGTGCAAGACGGCGAAATCGTTTGGCGACGCAGCCTCGTGGAGGATTTCGGTGGACGCATGCCGAGGTGGAGGTACAACGAATCGCCTCTGGTCGATGGGGAGAAGGTCGTCTGCACTCCCGGTGGCGAAGACACGACCCTGGTGGCCCTCGACAAGTTGACCGGCGAGACGATCTGGCAGAGCCAAATGCCCGCCAGTGCCGACGGTGACTCGGCCGGTCGCGGCGCTGGCCCGGATGATCGCGGCGCTGTTCGCAGTACTCCCGGCGCACGCGTCGGAGCGGGTGGTCGCGGCAGTGTTCCTAGTGGACGCGGCGAGGCGGGTGCTCCCGGCGAGCGCGACGGTGGTTCGGCGACGGCGGTCACCGGAACCAAGGATCCGGGCTTGTTCGCGAGCGAGCATTGGGGCATGAGAGCTTTCTCTTGCGAGATTCCCAATGGCAAGTATCTCGCGAGGCTCTACTTCGCGGAAAACTACGAAGGGATTACCGGCCCGGGCCAGCGCGTGTTCTCCTTCAATGTCCAGGGGCGTGAATTCAAGGACTTCGACATCTGGGTGAAGGCCGGCGGTTTCAGACGCGCCTATATCGAAACTGTGCCTGTGGAAGTGACCAACGGAGAGTTTCGCGTTGTTTTCACGGCCCAGACCGAGAACCCGGCAATCAACGCGATTGAAGTAGTGCCACAAGCAAAGGATGCAACAGATGGGGCGTCTCCCGCAACGACCATACGGGTCAAGGCCGGCCTTTCCACGCCGTTTACGGATTCGAGCGACCAGGTGTGGCAACCGGATAGAGGTTTCGAGGGAGGCATGACGAACCAGTTTTCGGGCCGTTTGAGCGGTCGTCCCGGCGGTTTCGATCAGCGCGGCGGAAGGTTTGGCGGTCGTCCCGGCGGTTTCGGTCGAGGTGGAGGCGGTTCTGGAGCGGGCTACTCCTCGGCCATCGCCATCGACTTTGACGGGCAGCGGCAGTACGTGCAGTTCACCGCAAGGGCACTCGTTGGCGTGGCTGCGTCGGATGGTGAGTTTCTCTGGCGCTATGAACGGCCCGCCAACCGCATGGCTATCAACTGTTCCACCCCGTTGTACCACGATGGACTAGTGTTCGCTGCCTCGGCCTATGGTGCGGGCGGCGGGGCGGTGAAGCTGAGCAAGGATGCCGGCGGTGCTGTCAAGGCCGAGGAAGTCTATTCCACTATGAGGATGCAGAACCACCACGGCGGCATGAT
Organism: Pirellulales bacterium; assembly: GCA_016935315.1. Taxonomy (GTDB): domain Bacteria; phylum Planctomycetota; class Planctomycetia; order Pirellulales; family Thermoguttaceae; genus JAFGRD01. Next base: position 13,131 of record JAFGRD010000052.1, on the reverse strand, counting down.
CGTCGTCGACGGCTGCCTGTATGGCGCCAACGGCGGAAACGAAGGTGGTTTCCTCGCCTGTCTCGACTTCCAGACCGGCGAGGTCCTGTGGAGAGATCGTCAGGCTCCGAAAGGCTCGTTGGCCCTGGCGGATGGGCGACTCTACTGTCGCACCGAGGGGGGCACCATGCTCCTGATTGAGCCAAACCGAGAACAATACGTCGAGCGTGGCCGCTTCGACCAGCCCGACCGCAGCCGGTCGCCGGCCTGGACGCACCCGGTCATTGCCAACGGCAAACTGTACGTGCGCGACCAGGGCGTACTGTTCTGCTACGACGTGAAGGCGAAGTAACGAAACGCGTTTGCCAAGCCGCGCGACCTTGCCCTATCGGCGTTTGTGTTTGGCGCTCGGTTCCAAGGTACGGTGGGCACAACGCGCCCGGTGGTTGGCCAATAGGGAATGAAATGAGTTCTCGGTGTTGGCCCCACTGAAGTCATGGCCTGCCAGCGGGTTGTCGCGTGCTGCCACACTAAACGAGCGCATCTTGGAAAGCTCACCCCCATGTCCTTGCACGCGTCGGGGGCATCGCCACAAGAGGCAAAAACGGCCTCATGCTAACTTATTGACGCTTGCACACGCAATGCGCGAGGGCGCCCAACGGGGCCCCGACTTGTCCGGCCTCCCGTTGGTCGCTCTTGCTCTTCCATCAGCAAACGTCAATCATCAGTCGCGGATGCGGCGCACTTGGCGGCCAGCCACTCGGCGGCCGGGGCGATGCCTTCGCCGGTCAGGGCGGCAACCTGGAAGGTCTCGGCCTTGGGGGCCAGACGCTTCATGTCGGCCGCGATCCGCCGGGTGTCGAAGTTGGTGTGCGGCAGCAGGTCGGCCTTGGTGATGACCAGGGCGTGGGAGCCCTGGAAAATGGCCGGATACTTGGCGGCCTTGTCGTCGCCTTCGGTGGTGCTCAGGACGATGATCCGCAGGTGTTCGCCGAGATCGAATCCAGCGGTGCAGACCAGGTTGCCGACGTTCTCGATCAGCAGCAGATCGATCGCGCTGTAGTCGAGGTCTTCGGCCGCGGCGGCGATCATGCTGGCGTCAAGATGGCAGGCGCCCTGCGTGTTGATCTGCACCACCGGCACGCCCAGCTTCTCGATTCGCTCGGCGTCGATCGAGCCGGCGATGTCGCCCTCGATCACGGCCGGCCGCAGACGACCGTCCAGAGCGGCGAAGAGGGCTTCGAGCAAGGTGGTCTTGCCCGCGCCGGGCGAGCCGACCACGTTGACACAGAAGACGCCGGCGGCAGTGAGCTTCTGGCGGTTCTCTTCGGCCAGTTGATCGTTGGCTTTGAGGATTTTCTTGGCGGCAACGATCTTCATCATTCAGTCCTCGATCTCGATGCTTTGCAGCAGCAGCTCGCGCCCGCCTTCGATCGTCAGCTCGATCCCGCCGCAGTGGGGACAACGGATCGTGATTTCGTCGATTTCGAGCTTGGCGTCGCAGGTGTGGCAGCGGCAGGTGGCCTTCGGCTCGGCGATGTGGACCTGGGCCCCTTCCAGCGGCGTGCCCGGCGCGAGCAGATCGAACGCGAAGCGAACCGAATCGCAACTGACGCCCGCCAGCCGCCCGATGACCAACTCCATGCGCAACACGCGGCCACGGTGGCCGGCGCGATCCATCTCCTTCTGGGCTTGTTCGATCAGGGCTTCGACGATCGACAGTTCGTGCATGGGGCAGGCTGGGGCTGGAGGGCATCTCCACGGTCGGTCAAGGCTTCTAAAACCGTATGGACCGCCCGAGGTATGGCGGCCTCGACGGCCGGTGTACACGTCTCACCAAAACTTAGTATATCCTCCGCTTCAATCCCGACAAGCAGGATGTCTTCGTTCGCCGGCAGGTGCACGCCCGCCCGGCGGCCAAACTCCAAGGCCGTGGGCAGATTCACGTCGTGGGCCGAAGCGCTGCGCTGGGTGGGGACCGCGTCGGGGGTGAGCCGGTGGATCGTTCCGGGCTTGGCGCCGGTGCAGATCGCGTCGACGACAATGGCCCGATCGTAGCCGACCAGCCGCTCCATTAGGCGGAGGCCTCCCCAGTAGTCTTCGCCGATCTCGATTTCCGGCCGGCCGGTCAAGAGGGGCTTCAGCTCGGCCGCCACGCGCAGGCCGACGCTGTCGTCGGTAACAATCGGATTGCCCAGTCCCAACACGAGTGTCTTCATGCCGTCAGCTCAACGGGTGTAGAGGCGATCGCCACGCGCCTGCGCGGCATTGAAAAGGGCCAGCCCCCAGCGACGCCGAGGGGGCCGGCCGGTTCGTTCCGTACAGGGCCGCGTGTCGCGTCAATCGATGTACTGCGAGAGCCGCTCGACGATCTGGCCGTCGGGCTTGCGGATGCGCACTTCCAAGGGCATCTGGCCCGGCAGGCTGTGGGTGGCACAGCCGAAGCAGGGGTCGTACGCCCGGAAGGCCATCTCGACCATGTTCAGCAGGCTCTCCTTGAGCACCGTACCTTTCTTGATCAACCCTTGGGCGGCCTTCTTGACCGACATGCAGATCGGGGCGTTGTTGTTGGTGGTGCCCACGATCAGGTTGACCTTGGTAAGGATGCCCCGCTCGTCGGTGGCGTAGTGGTGCGTGAGCGTGCCGCGCGGGGCTTCGACCGAGCCGACGCCTTCAGTCGGCATTTCCGTGGGCAGGACGCGGTAGTCCTCACCGGTAATCTCGGGGTCGGTGGCCAACTCGACCCAGCGCTCGGCCGAGTAGAGCAGCTCGACCAGTCGGGCCCAGTGGGTGGCCAGCGTATGGTTGACCGGCTTGCCGCCGAGGGTGTTGTACATCTTCTCGTACGCCTCTTGGGCCAGCGGCGTGGCCATCCCGTCGGCCGCGTTGCACCGCGACAGCGGCGTGGCCTTGTAGACGCCGGAGTCTTCGCCGTCGACGAAGCCTTTCCAGCCGATCTTCTTCAGGTAGGGGAACTTCAGGTACGACCAGGGCTCGACGCGTTCGGCCACGTACTCGCGGTAGTCGGCGCAATCATACTTGGCGTGCTCCGAGCCGTCGGGGCTGGTCACGCGGATCTTACCGTCGTAGAAATTGCTGCGGTTGTTCTCGTCGACCATTCCCATGTTGTAGGTGCGGTGAGTGTAGGCGTCGCTGAGGATGATGTCGACGTACTTATACTTGGTGTCTTTGAGCACCACGTCTTCGAAGAGTTGCAGAGAGAATTTGCCGAACTCGATCGCGTCGCGGCCGAGGGCCTCGATTTCCTGGCGCTGCTCCTCGGTGATTCCCCGGCTGACCCCGCCGGGCAGGCCCCAGTTGGGATGCACGGGCCGCCCGCCAATCATCTTGATCAGGTGATGCCCGTCGTGGCGCATCTTCAACACCTTTCCGGCGATGTCCATGCCCACCTTGGCAACCACGCCGAGGATGTTTCGCTCGGCGGGCGGGGCGTCGGGGCCGACGACGAAGTCGGGGCCGCCGAGGGCGTAGAAGTGGGTCGTGTGGTCGGTGGCGAAGAAGATGTTGTAGAACATCTCGCGGAGCTTCTTGGCCGTGGGCGGCGGATCGACGTGGAACACCGCGTCCAGGGTCTTGGTCGCGGCCATGTGGTGGGCCTCGGGACAAACGCCGCAGATGCGATTGGTCAGGTTGGGCATGTCCTCGGCCAGCCGGCCCAGGCAGAACTTCTCGAAGCCCCGCAGCTCCGGAATCTGCAGATAGGCGTTCGCCACGTCTCCCTCGTCGTCGAGAAAGATGTCGATCTTGCCGTGGCCTTCCAATCGGGTGATGGGATCTATGGAAATACGCTTCATGGTCCGATACTCCTGCTTACGATGCCTTGGTCTTGGTGGCGGCCGCCGCACCGTTGCCGTTGGTGGAACGCTTCTTGCGACGCAGCAGACTGCTGGCCAGGCTGAAGCGATAGAAACTGCCCACCGGATCGGGAACGCCGTCACGGATGATCTGCTCGATCTCTTCCGGGTCGTCGGAATCGATCACCGACGCCAACGCGCTCATCATTCGGGCGCCGTAATCCTGCACGCCGTCGTTGGGCCCATGACAGCCGATGCAGGGCGAATTGACCTCCGGGCAGAGCCCGCCGCAGCCGGCTCGCGTGGCGATTCCGCAACAGATCAGCCCCTGTTCCAGCAGGCAGATATCCGGATCGGGCTTGATCTGCCACGTTCGATAGAACTTCTTGATCTTCTTTTCCGTGCGGGTGCGCTTGCACTCGTCGCAGACGGTCGTGTTGGCTCCGATCACCGAACCGGGCGGGGGCAGCTTGCCTTCTACGATCGCGGTGATGGCGGTCCAGATCATGTCACCCTCGGGCGGACAGCCGGGCAGATAGTAATCAACCTCGACCGTTTGGTTCAGCGTCTTCAGCGTGTCGTAGAAGACCGGCAGGTGCAGCGTGCCTTCGGGCATTTCCGTCTCCGGCTGGGGCCGGACGTCGTCGGAATTCTCCGGCGTCGTCGCCGATCCTTCCTTGTAGACGGAGTCGAAGATCTCTCGGCGGTTGTTCATGTTGGCCAACCCGGGAATGCAGCCCTCCTGGGCACACGAGCCGAACGCCACGAGCACCTTCGACTTGCGGCGCAAGAGCTGGGCCATGTATTCCTGCTCGCTGGTGCGGATCCCGCCGTTGAAGAGGCAGACGTCGATTTCGCCGTCGGCCATCTTTTCGACGTCGCGGACTTTGCCGTCGGCGGCACAGGGCCAGAGGACGATGTCGAAGGCCGCGGCGACGTCGAGGATTCTGGCCCCGATCTGCAGTACGGCGATGTCGCACCCGCCGCAGGAGGCCGCCCAATAAAGGGCCAATTTGCCCTTGGGTTTCTCGCTCATGATTGCACCTCCAATGCCTCTTCGTGTTCCTTGACGATGGCCTCGAGCGCCTCGATTCGACCGCCGTTTTCTTCCCAGTTCCGCGACCAGTTCAGCGGCCCCAGCTTGCGGACCGCTTCCGAGAGCTCGTCGATGGCCTCGGCCAGTTGCTGCCCTTCGGCGGCCGAGGCCCAAACGAGTTTCACGCGTTCGCGCTCGATACCCATTTGCGGCAGCATTTGTTCGATCATGGCATAGCGCCGCATGGTTTTATAATTCTGTTGCTGATAGTGGCAATCACCCGGATGGCATCCGGCGATCATCACACCATCGGCCCCCATGGCGAAGGCTTTCAACAAGAACGTCGGATCGACGCGTCCGCTGCACATCACGCGGATGATGCGGACGTTGGGTGCATACTTCATCCGCGCCGTACCGGCCAGGTCGGAAGCGGTGTAGCTGCACCAATTGCAGAGAAATCCGACGATTTTCGGTTCGAAGGAATCGTCACTCATGGTCTCTCCAGTTTGTATTAGGACCGGCGAGGAAATCGCCGCAGGAAGGCGGGGGGACCGCCGCCCCCAACGGTCTCTTGCCAATATCACTGAATCCACAATCTCATGAGTATATCTTCCGCCCCGTCAGGCAACAACCGGGGAGTCACCCGGCCTGCGCGGCCTCGCTACACGGACACCGCTTCCTTCCGTGGCGGCGCGGAATCGTACAGCACGCCTTCAATCTCGGCGATGATTTGGTTGTTGGTGAAGTGGACGCCGGTGATCGCCTGGGCGGGACACGCGGCCACGCAGGTTCCGCATCCCTTGCACAACTCGGCGATGACGCGGCTGACCCCCTTCTCTTCGTCGTACTCAATGGCTTCGAACGGACAGAGGTTGTTGCACACACGACAGCCCGAGCAGTGCTCCTCGTCGATGATCGCCGTGTTGGGTTCCAGCTCGATCGACCCGCGATCGATCAGGGCCAAGGCCTTGGCGGCTGCGGCCGAAGCCTGGGCGACGGTTTCGGGAATGTCTTTCACCCCCTGACAGACTCCCGCCAGAAACACGCCGTCGTTGGCCGTGTTGACGGGCGCGAGCTTGGGATGCTTCTCGAGGAAGAATCCTTCAGTCGAGCAGGAGATGCCGAACATCCGTCGCACTTCCTCGGCGTCCTTCTGCGGCTCCAGCCCGACGGCCAGGATGACCATGTCCGCGTCGATCTTCCGCACTTTGCCCAGCAGTGTGTCATCGACCTGGATGGTCATCATGTTGGTCGGCTGGCCGTTGTCGGACACCACGGGGCTGACGTCGCCGACCTTGCCGCGGATGAAGTGGACGCCCTCGTTTTGCACGCGATTGTAGAACTCCTCGAACCCCTTGCCCGGCGTGCGGATGTCGATGTAGCAGTTGAAGATCTCGGCCTCGGTCTTCTCTTTGACCAGGTGGGCCAGCTTCAAGGAGTACATGCAGCAGACCTTCGAGCAGTAGGTGTGATAGTTCTTGTCGCGGCTGCCGACGCAGTGGACGATCACCACCCGCTTGGGCGTCGAGCCGTCTCGCAGCATCAGCTTTCCGCCGGTGGGTCCGGCGGCATTGATCAGCCTTTCGATTTCCAGGCTGGTATACACGTTCGGCAGTGTGCCGTAGCCGTAGTAGGGCATGACCGAGGGGTTGAACGGCTTGAAGCCGGTGGCCACGATGATCGCCCCGACCTCGAACTCCTCGATCGAATCCTGTTGTTCCAGGAGCACGGCCTGTCGCTCGCCACAGGCCTCGACGCACTTCTGTTTGCACTGGCCCTTGGACAGTTGCAGGCAGGTTTCCGGATCGATGATCGGCACGGGAGGCACGGCCTGGGGAAAAGGCAGGTAGACCGGCTTCCGGAGTCCGAGCCCCTGGTCGTATTCGTTGGGGAATTTCGGCTTGGGAAACACGCACTCGTCGATGCAGGCCATGCAGCCGACGCAATTCTCTTCGCTGATGTAGCGGGCTTTGCGGCGGACCCTCACCTTGTAGCTGCCCACCGCCCCGTCGACCTTTTCGACTTCGGAGTGGGTCAGCAGCTTGATATGGGGATTGCTCTTCACGGCCGTCATCTTCGGGGTGAGGATACAGGCGGCACAGTCGAGCGTGGGAAAGGTCTTGTCGAACATCGACATATGCCCGCCGATCGAAGGCTCGCGTTCGACGAGGATGACTTCCTTGTCGGCGTCGGCCAGGGTCAGGGCGGCCTCGATGCCGGCGATGCCTCCGCCGACGATCAGCACCCGCGGCGTAATGGGCACCGATTTCCGCTCCAGCGGCTCGTGCTGAGCCACGCGTCGCGCCGCGGCCGCCACGTGGGCCTTGGCCTTTTCCAGCGCGTCGACCTTGTCTCGGGTCACCCAGGCGACCTGCTCGCGGATGTTGGCCATTTGGACCAGGAAGGGGTTGAGGCCCGCGTCTTCGGCCGCCTTGCGGAAGGTGGCTTCGTGCAGCAGGGGAGAGCAGGCCACGACCACCACCCGGTCGAGTCCGTGCTCGGCGATGTCCTTCTTGACCAGGTCCTGGCCAGGGTCGGAGCACATGTACTTGTAGTTCTTGGCCAAGACGACCTGGGGCAGCTTATCGGCGAAGGCCGTCAGTTGCTCCACGTCGAGGGCCCCGGCGATGTTGGTGCCGCAATGGCAGATGTAAACGCCGATTCTGGCTGATTTCTGCGTCGTGATCATTGATGATTCCTTAGACTTTGACTTCCTCGCGAATGCCAATGGCTTCAAAAACGAGTTCTCCGAGATCGACCACCCGCAGGCGGTCTTCCGCGCCGACTGTCTTCACGGCGTCCTGGAACATGGCCAGGTCCTTCGGACAGGCGACGACGAAGTATCCGACGTCCGGCAGCTCGAGGGCCTCGCGAATGCGAACCTCCGCGGGCCGTTCTTCGATGCCGGGTACGTCTTTCATCCAGATCCGCCCGCCGCCGGCACCGCAGCAAAAACTGTTCTGCCGGTTCCGCGGCATCTCCACGAGCTTCACGCCCAGGGCCTTCAGTACGTTGCGTGGGGCGTCGTAGATGCCGTTGTACCTTCCCAGGTAGCAGGGGTCGTGGTAGGTCACCCTGTAATCGAGCATCCGGGCCGGTCGCAACCTTCCTTCGCGGAGCAACTGGTCGAACAGCTCCGTGTAATGGACGATCGGGCGGCCGTCCATCGGCGACTCGGACCCGTTGCCGGTGTATTCGTTTTTCAGCGTGTTGTAGGTGTGAGGGTCGGTCGTGACGATTTTCTGGAACCGCGCCTTTTCCAAGACCTTGCAGTTCTTCTCCTGAACCAGCTCGAACAGCCCCTCCTCGCCCACGCGGCGAACGTCGTTGCCGGCGTTCTGTTCCTTCGCATCGAGGATGCCGAAGTCCAGACCGAGCTGCTGGAACACCCGCGCGGTTGCCCGGGTGGGCTCCTGAGCGCGTTGGTCGTACGAGGCGTAGTCGCCGACGAACCAAAGGTACTCGACCTCTTCCTTGTTGGCGTCCTTGACGGCGGTCTCCAGGGACTTGGTCCACTGGGCCCGCTTTCGTCCCGACTGACCGAACGAGTTGCCGTATCGCTGGACGTTCATCAGGGCGTCTTGCAGCCCTTCGTCGATCTCCCCCTGATCGATCAGGTGCCGTCGCATGTCGATCACCAATTGGGGCTGCTCGATGCACACGGGGCAGACGTCCTCGCAAGCCCGGCAGGTGACGCAGGCCCACAACTCGTCGGCGGCGATCACGTCGCCGTGGATCCTGTGGGTTTCGTCTGGCTCTTCGGAACCGCCGGCGCCGTTGGCGGCCGCTCGGATCATCACGCGGTCGAGCTTCTGCACCACGCTGCGCGGCGAGAGGGCAAAGCCGGTGGCATGGCTGGGGCAGACCTCCTGGCACTTGCCGCACCACGTGCACGAATCGATCTGCAACAATTGGCGCCAGGTGAGGTCGCCGATCTGGGCCGCTCCGGCCTCCACGGCCACCGACAGCCGGCCGACCGGCCGGACAGGCCGCAGCAGAATATTGATTGGCGAAGAGACGAGGTGCCACGCCTTGGTAAACGGCACACAGAGGATGAACGCGAAGGCCAGCAACGCGTGCAGCCACCAGGTCAACTGATGGAGGGTGCGAATCGAGCCCAGCGACAGCGGGGCGAACACCTTGCCCAGCCCGTACCCCACCGGAGCCCAAGCCGCCGCCGGAAAGACGTTGGTCTGTTCGGCCATGCGTCGCAACTCGGCCTCGTGGCGTTCTTCCCCGACGAACAGCGCTTTCCGCTCCACGCCCAGCTCTTCGATCAGTTGGACCTTCTCTTCGACGCTCCGATCGGCCGACGCCTGGAGCTGCTGCTGCAGGTGGAAGCCTTCGGCAATCCGCAGCCCTTCCGCCACGAAGCCGGTGACGGCGATCAACAGCAGGATCGCCAGGAACGGGAAAGTGTCCCACTTGCTGATGCCGGTCACGGCCGCCTTGAGGCGCTCGGGCCGGGCCGCGTAACGGCGGTAGACCGCCAGCGTCACGCCCAAGATCAGCACCACGCCGAACCCGTCCAGCGCCAGTTCATACAGCCGATACACGTTGCCCTGCAGGAACTGGAAATCGAACAGCAGGCTGGTGAAATCCTGATCGAGCGTGGCCAGCGCCGTGCCGACAAACAGCACGGCCATGCCCCAGAAGATCGCCAGGTGCATCAGCGTGGCAAACGAGTCTCGCGACAGCCGCCACTGGAAGAAGGTGGTGGTGACAAACTCCTTCAGCCGGGCGAAGCTCAACAGCCCTTTCAGCCGCGTGACCACGGTGGCCAGGATCTTTCCATCGCCGGGCTCCGGCATGCCCAGACGCCATTTCCTGATCCGCCACCAGAGGCCGATCAGGAAGAGGATGACCACGGGCGGAATCATGGCATACAGGGTCACTTCCGCCCAGTGGGGCACGTTCCAACACAACGGACGAGCGAAGCTTTCCACTTGGTGCTATCCTTTCTTCGCGTTGATCGCTTCCACCAAGGGCTCGACCAGATCCAACAGGTCCATTTCCACCCCGTAATGGGCGACGTCAAAAATCGGGGCCGACGGGTCGGTGTTCACGGCAATAATCACATCGGAACCACTCATGCCCTCTTGGTGCTCCGGGGCGCCGCTGATACCCAAGGCCAGGTACAACTTGGGCTTGACGATCATGCCCGACTTACCCACCTGACGGGTCGTCGGCAGCCAGCCCTGGTCGACGATCGGCCGGGAAGCGGCCAACTCGCCCCCGAGCGTCTCGGCCAGCTCCTGGGCCATCTCGATGTTGCCTTCCTGCTGGATCCCGCGCCCGATGGCCACCAGCACGTCTTGCTGCATGATGTCCACGTCGCCCGCCTCCGGCATGATCATCTGCTCGAAGGTTACGGCACCGGGCTGCAAGGGCACCGGGCTGGCTTTGGTCTCGACCTGCGCCTGGCCCGCCGCTTCGCTGGGACGGAAACTGCCCGGCAGCGTCATCAAGATGGCTGGAGATCCCGCCACGGCGACGTCGGCGAGGATCTTCCCGCCGCAGAGGCCGCAGGTGACCTTCAGCGCATCGCCTTCCACGGCCACGGCCTTGCAGCCGTTGACCACGGGGGCGTTCAGCTTGGCGGCCAGCGTGGGCGCCACGTCATAGCCGATGGTCGTGCAGCCGACCAGCACCGCCCGGGGCCCCTCCGCGCTGATCACGTGTTCCAGCACGGCCACGTAGGCGTCGGGCGAAAAGGCGGCCAGTTGCGGGTCGTCGATGACCAGGATGCGATCGGCGGCCGAGAGTGCCGCGGCGTGTTTGACGCCGTCGGAGCCCAACAGGACGGCCACGACCTGCCCGCCGGTGGCGCCGGCCAGCTCTCGTGCGCCGCCGAGCAACTCGAAGGTGATATCGGCCGGGGCGTCTTGATTGGTTTCGGCAACAACCAGGATGTCTTGCGCGCTCATTTGAGGATTCCTTTCTCGACCAGGATCTCGGCGATTTTCGCAGCCACTTCTTCTTCGGAGCCTTCGAGCATCTCGGCCCGCTCGCCCGCCGCTGGATGATACATCCGTTGCACGGTGACGCCCGGCGCGGCGGCGGCGGCCACCTCGACTTCCTCGAATTCGGTCGATTTCGTGGCGGCCTTAATCCGGCTGACGGGCACGTAGCGAGGTGGCTGGTCGGCGGCCAGGATTCCCAGCACGGCCGGCAGCTTCACGTTCATCTTGGCCATTACGGCGCCCGGGAATTCCTTGAAGGCGGTCACGCTGCCGTCGCCGGCCCTTACGCCCCGGATGACACCCACGTAGGGCAATTGGAGCTTCAACGCCAGCAGCGGGGCGAGCATGCCTTCAAGCTCGTCGTGGGCCGAGCTTCCGACCAGCACCAGGTCGGCCTGGAGGCCCTTGACCGCTTCGGCGAAGAGGGCTGCCGCGGCCGGCGGCGCGGGGGGCCGCAGCTCGTCCTCGACCGGGATCTTGACGATCTTGTCGGCGCCTTTGGCGGCCGCCGTGTACAGGGTGTCGTCCACTTCGCCGCAATCCAACGCCACCACCGTTACCGTGCCGCCTCCGGCCTCTTTCAGCAACAGCGCCTGCTCCAAGGCGTGATCATCGGTCTCGTTTACCAAGAAGCTCACCTCGTCGAAATCGAGCGACGTGCCCGACTCGGCGATTTCCAACGGCTCGATCAGGTCGGGAACCTGTCGAACAACGACCACGATGTTCATGACGTCTCCTTTTCACGCAAATCCATCGACTCGGCGAGTAGTTCAATAATGTCGCGCACCTTCAGCCGGCCTTCCAAATCGGTGACTTTAGCGGAGTCTTCGAAGCGGGAGAGCTCGAACGGGCAGGACACGGCCAGCACGTCGGCGCCCGTCGAGGCGGCCTCGCGGATCCGCTCGTCGGAGAGCCGTTGGCCGCCCTGTTCGACGATATGGCCGTCGAGCCACATGCCGCCTCCGCCGCCGCCGCAGCACAGCCCGTTTTCCCGGTTGCGACGCATCTCGACCAGCGTCACGCCCGGAATCGCCTCGAGCAACTGCCGCGGCGGGTCGAAACAACCACAGCGGCGCGAGAGCCAACAGTTGTCGTGGTACGTGACCGTCGCTTCGACCGGTTTGGCTAGCAGCGGCTTGAGTTGATCAAGACGCTCGGCCAGGAACGGCGCGTAGTGCTCGACCGGGTAGTTGTGGCCGCGCTTCGGATAGATGTTCTGCAGCGAGTTGAGGCTATGGGGATCGGTGACCAGAATCTTTTCGTACTGGTGCTTCGAGAGAACCTGGATGTTGTCCTCGATCAGCGACTCGAAGAGGCCCTCTTCGCCGGCCAGCCGTTCGCAATCGCCGATCGTTTTCTCGTCCCGGCCCAAGATCCCCCAGCGCACGCCCATGGCCGTCAAGATGCGGGCAAAGTCGCGGCTGACGACTTGGTTGCGGGGATAGTAGGACGGGTAGTCGCCCACCAGCCAGAGCACTTCGACCACCGAGGGCTCCTGGGAAAGGTCCCGCAACGGCACGTCGAGGTTGTTGGCCCAATCGGTCCGCTTCCGCGGCGAGTTGCCCAAGGCGTTGCCGTACTTGAACGTGTTCTGCAGCGCCGCCTGCAACTCGGTCGGCGGCTGGATGCCGAGTTGCATCGCCCGATCGCGCAACGCGGGCCAGACCTCCTCGGTCAACTCGATCCCCCGCGGGCAGCGGAACGAGCAGTTGTAGCAGCCCACGCACATCCACAGCGAGGGACTCTTGATGATCTCGTCCAGGTTCCCCGAGCGGGCTTGAAGGATTAGTTGCCGCGGGGGGTACTGCATTGCCGTGCCCAACGGGCAGCTTGAGCTGCACATGCCGCATTGCATGCAGCCCAGGGCTGGGTCGCCGGCAACGCATTGCCCGAGAAACTCCATGCCCTCTGCTATCTTGTCGTTTACCGTTGCCATCAATATCCTCCGGCGTTGGTTACGTCCCAACAGTTATCGTGAACGTGAACTACGTGAGTCGCCCTCCCCCAGGGCAATGCTCGTGCCAATCTATCGCGACCGCGTGGAGATTCGCCGTAACGCGTTTCCTTAAAAAGGGTTGCGCGAATCGAGGGAACCGAGGATGGTCCCGCCGGTTGCGGATTCGTTCACGGGATCCCGCCGAGCGGCGACGGGAATCCGTGGGCAAACGGCGCGGGTGATGAGGATCCGGGTCGATCGGGTCGGTGTAATCGGTGTAACTGGGTAACTGGCGGTGAGACGGAACGTGCCGATAAGTCTGATCGTACGAAGCGGTCAGACCGGCGCAAGAGTTGAGGTCCTGCAACTTCATCCACCTCCCGGCCGGAATCTTGCGACTGT